>NZ_JANUEB010000001.1:0-868935 GCF_024810095.1 Sphingobacterium sp. BIGb0165
CAAGCAAGCAAGCAAGCAAGCAAGCAAGCAAGCAAGCAAGCAAGCAAGCAAGCAAGCAAGCAAGCAAGCAAGCAAGCAAGCAAGCAAGCAAGCAAGCAAAGTGTAGTAGAAATATACAGCATTTGAAAGATGATATTTTTAGATGGACTCGATGTAGGGAAGGTTGTTGTATTGAAGAAAAAGGTGTGGATAGAATTTTATCCATACCTTTTTTTACTTGAAAACCGTAGTTTTTACTGTGTTTTATAAGTTATTTTTTTATTTATGTAACGTTTGTAAAGTATTCTATTTTAAATGATAATATGATTTAGTTTTATGAATTTGGTGTCAAGGAGTGAAAACTCTGGTAGAAGACAATTTTGACCAATGATGCGCATGGTCTATGTGGTTTTAACCCATAAGAAATGCGCTTTTGAACGCTGCAATTTTAGCATTTTTTCGCAAATGGACCTACTCATCCACGGACTTATTCTTGATTAACGTATCGTTTACAGCTATTTAATGCAGACGGTATTGGAAGGTAGGTAATGGTGTGAGGGAATTCTTTATAGCTGTTCTTTTTAGGGAGAGGCGGCTTCAGTACCTGCTGTTATAGCTATAAGATCAAAAAGAGATTGAATACTGGTTTGTTGGTGTTTTTGGTTTGTTTAAATTGCTTTATATCAATATAATTATGAAGTTTATTTGTTTCTTTTATTTATGATAAGAAATCTCAATAAAGATAGGGCGTTAAAGACTGCAGCGACAATTGGAATCCTGGGAAGGCATCCAAAATGGGGTGAAAAATATGTTATTTTGGACCTATGTCGTCCACTTTTGAGTGGCGCTTTAGTTGTCCTGGTCTGGCGTAATTTTGGATTTTGTCAGTAGGATTTTTCCTTTTATGAGGTCATCATTGAACTGGCCAACAGTCGTTTTTTGAAGCATCTCCGATAGGCTATTGCGAATACTTTTAAACTCATGATGTAGCGGACAGGGATATTGTTCGGAGCAGAACTCCAGCCCCATTCCACAGCCCACAAAAAGGTTCTCCCCATCAATTGCTTTAACCACATCTGACAAAGGGGTAGACATATCGGATGCATCCAGATAGAATCCGCCACCAGGTCCTTTCATGGAACGAATAATACCGGCACGACTTAAATTTTGCAGGATTTTTCCGAGAAAGGCCTCAGGAGAATGGATATTTTCGGCGATTTCTTTTATGCCGACGCGTTTGTTTTCTTGTGAACTCTGTGCAATAAAAAAAACTGCGCGAAGACCATATTCGCATGTTTTGGAAAAAATACCCATAATCTATTCTTGCTTTTCCACAAAGGTACAAAATCAAGAATAGCCATCCGCAATCCATGGAAAATTTACGGATGGCTATCACTGCTGCCTAGTTGAGCTGTAGGGATGCTGGTCCAAACTCTTCAAAATGAATATGTTCAGTTTGGATACCCTGGCCGATCAGATACTGAAAGTGTTTTTCTATAAAACCCGAGGGGCCGCACAAGTAGTAATTGGCTTTTTGTGGCAGATGATCCGAGTCGATTTTAGCCAGATCTACCCAGCCCGGGAGATTACCGCTGTTGCCTTCCTGGACTTCATCGTAAAACGAGAAGCATCTGATATGCTCATGTTGTGCCTCAAGTGTCCTGAGTCTGTCTTTAAATGCGTGTAAATCGCTATTTCTACAGCCATGAATCCATGTCACTGCATTTTGTCCCTTTGCCCTGATAAGTTGTTCCAGCATGGCCATCAACGGAGTCTGGCCGACTCCGCCACTGATAAACACATGCGGATGCTCATTCTCAATCAGGTTAAAGGAGCCCGTAGGTGCTGTCAATTCCAGCTGTTTTCCCTCCTGAAAGTATTGATGTAAGTAGTTACTGACCATGCCTTCCGGTTTTCCCAGGGGAGTTTCTTTTTTAACAGAAATACGAAGGTACTGACCGTTACTGGCGTCGGATAGGCTGTATTGCCGCGGCTGGTAAAGGTGAAGCTCAGGTAGATATACTCGTACACTTACATATTGACCGGCAGTATGTTTTGGAAGTTGACCGCCATCAGTAGGTGCTAAGTAAATTGACTGGATTTCCGCAGTCTCCGAAACGATTTTAACGATGTTAAAAGGTTTCCAGCCTGTCCAGCCACCTTCGTTTTGGATCATTTGGTCGTACATTTCTTTTTCGATACCGATCATCAGGTCGGCCAATTGAAAGTAGGCAACTTTCCATGCTTCGATGAGTTCATCTGTAGCAGCATCGCCCAATACCTCCTCGATGGAAGCCAATAAGTGCTTGCCAACAATCTGATAATGTTCAGGACGAATATTGGACTACTGTGTTTTTGTCCGATGTGTTTGACAGCGGATAGTAGTACACTGGGATTGTCAATATGCTCCGCATAAGCCAATACAGCAGTGGCCAATGCTGTTTGCTGTTTCGCATTTTGCTGATTCCCCATATTGAATATATGCTTGAGCTCAGGACTGTGCGTAAACATGCGTTTGTAAAAATGACTGGTTAGCGCAACACCATGCTCCTTCAAAACGGGTATAGTGCCTTTGATTAGATCTTTCTGTGTTTCGGTAATCATAATGAAATATTTAAATACCTTTTTGTCTTTTATTTTATTAAAAAAAGGAATGAAATGTGATTTTACCTCTTTTAGAGGCTGTTAATACTCCTTGATAGGGTACATTTGCAAATGACTATCGTAAGCAAAAATAGTAAAATTAAATAAAAGACAAAAATATCTTTTATTTAATTTGCTCACAAACTCGTATAACTACGTAGACTGTAATCCGGTTTTATTGTTCAAGAAGTGCTGAAAGAATTTTCAGGATGATGACACTATTTCCAGGTTTTCAGGTTACGGGCATAAAAAGTCCATTCTGGGGTATTGATCACATCTTTGTCAATATCGTACCAAGGGCTTAACGCTGCATTGTTCCAATTGTTCAATAGCTGTATTTCCTGCGCAGGCATATAGCTTTGGGCAAGTAATACAATTGTTTTGCCTTCCTTATTTTTTGCAAGATCAACGACGATAATCGCATGGCCAATGGGGGAGCCTTTCTGTACGAAAGTGTCGCCGATTTTGACAGTTGTCGCCGATTTTACATTAGGAAGCTCATCATGTAAAGAAGCCGTGTTGGCATAGGCAAAAATATACTCCATATACTTCCAATATTTTGGATACGAATAGTCTCCTTTCGCATAATCTGTATAGGTACGTGGTTTTCCATCGGAGAGAAAATTGAATTTTATATCCTGATATCTCTTTTGCTGGTAGAGGTAATCTGCCCGTAATCGCATGACTGCGTCGGCACATTGGTGCAGGTCGCGTTTGCCGATATCGAGTTTTATAACGCTATTATAGATGTTGTTTCGGGGCTTAATTTTTCCGTTATAATAACGTACCTCATGATCAATGGGGTATAATGGAAGGTTTTCGAGAAAACTACCGAAATCTTTTGACGTGTAGCTGAGTCTTTCAAAACCTGCAGGCAATAAGATTCTTGATTTGACAGTCATTCCCTTTGGATCAATAAACTGTCTCCCGTCAGGATCGCTGGTCTCCACAGTTAGGTCTTTGGATTTCGGTTGGGATACTGCTGAATTAGACTGTCCGCAGCCGATAAGAGCTTGTAAGGATAGGATGGATAATAGCAGGTATGTTGTTGTCATATCAGAGTTTTTAAGTCAGTGTTACCGATCTTACTAAGATAGTCAAAATTCGGCAGAGTGTCCAGGTTGGGGAGTTCCGTAAAATTAAGAAATTTTTAAGCTGTAGATGAGTGTTTTGGATCATTTTCTGATGTAGCTTAGCCGAAGTTAATCGCAATATTTTATGTCAGAAAAACAGATTTTTCAGACGTCGAGCAAAAAGCGTTGGTACGCTTTTTCATGGATGAGCAGGGCACTGATTATCGGAATGATCGTAGCCATCGTATGCGTTGTCTATACCCTGGGCAAGATCCAGGTGCCTCCATTCCCAACAATCAATACAAATGCACCTTTGACGGCAAAATCTACCGCAAAGTTGAAAAACTCGAAACAGTTTAAGGAGTTTACGGTCGTCAGATCGGAACTTGAAAAGATTAAACGCGACCGGGAGCTGAAACATATGAAGCATCTTGGCAATAAAAATAGGATTAACATGGGCTTTTATGTGAGTTCTTGGTCCAATGAAGTTCGTCAGCAATCTTTGTCAGACCTCAGGCGAAACATAGGACATCTGGATATGGTTGCCATGGAGTCCTTTTTTACGGTGCCCGGTCAGGATACCATTGTCGATAAAGCCGATACCGCTGCTCTGAATGTGATCCATCAATATAAACGGAAGGCAATTGCCCAAATTTCCAATTTCAGCGGCAATGACTTTGATGGACAGACTGTACGGACAATACTTTCAGATCCAGCAAAACAGCAACGTTTTATTGATGATATTTTAATCAAAATAAAGCGGAATGGTTTTTCAGGCATCAATATCGATTTTGAAAACCTTCAACTGGATGACCGTAAACCTTTAAACGATTTTATGGCGCGAATCTATCAGGTTTTTCATAGCGAAGGTTTACTGGTTTCACAGGATATTTCACCCGAAAATGATGATTATGATCCCATTTCGCTACAAAAATACAATGATTACATCATTTTAATGGCCTATGATCAGCATTCCATCGAAAGTAATGCCGGTGCGATTTCCCACCAGGCTTGGGTCGAAAAGAACCTGGATGAGCTGTGCAGTAAGGTGGATGCAGATAAAGTGATTTTGGCGTTGGCCTGTTATGGATACGATTGGCCAGCTGGAAAAGTGGGCAAGACGCTGACCTATGACAATGCGGTTATCCTGGCACATAATTACAATGCAAACATTCGGTTCGATCGGGAGTCAGCGAATCTTAATTTTAGTTACAGGGATGGCACCGGCATGCGCCATGATGTCTATTTCACGGATGCTGCCACCTACTTCAATCTGATCCGCAAAGCCGACGATTGGGGATTGGCGGGTATAGCACTTTGGCGGTTGGGAAGTGAAGATGCTCGTTTATGGTCCTTTATCTCGAGATCTTTGGATCATGATCATTTGGCCAAGGAGCCTTTTGATTTTGAAAAAATAAGCAAAATCAAGGTCGGGGGGATACAATATATCGGTGATGGTGAGATTCTGGATTTGGTGAATAGTCCCGAGCCCGGATTGGTAAAATTTGCATACAATCCGGCTAATGGTTTGATCGAGGATCAACAATATGTCAAGACGCCGAGTAATTATGTGATTAAGCGTTTTGGCGAAAGGGACAACACCGTCGTATTGACTTTTGATGATGGCCCTGATCCTACATATACACCCGAGGTTTTGGATATTTTAAAAAGAGAGCATGTTCCGGCAGCATTTTTTCTTGTGGGGGTTATGGCCGAAAAAAATATGGATCTGGTACGTAAAGAATATCAGCAGGGGCATGAGCTTGGGAATCATACTTTTTTCCATCCCGATATGTCAACAATAGGTCCCAATCGGGTAAAATTTGAGTTAAATGCAACTCGGAAGATCATTGAATGTATTACCGGGCATAGCACGATTCTGTTTCGTGCACCGTTTAATGCTGATGCAGAACCGCAGACTGTCGCTGAAATTCTTCCGGTCGCCCAGAGCCGAAAGGAAAACTACATTAATGTCGGTGAGTATATTGATCCCAATGACTGGCTTCCCGGTCGTACTGCGGATGAAATTTATAATGAAGTTGTAAAACAACGTGATAATGGTAATATTATCCTGCTGCATGATGCTGGCGGTAATCGGGAGGCTACTATTGAGGCACTACCCCGTATTATTCATTATTTCAAAGCACATGGTTATAAATTTGCGACGATCGGAGACCTTATGGGTAAGAAACGCGATGAGCTAATGCCGCCCGTGCAAAATGCATCGGATTCGGGGTTCAGCGGATCATCCAATCGACTTTTTTTAGGAACATTGTTTTACGGAAATATCTTTCTTAACCTGATTTTCTCACTAGCGATTGTATTGGCGATCTTCCGTACAGTCATGATTGCCTATCTGGCCATACGACAAAAAAGAAAAAATAGGAAGGAACAATTGGAATTGATATCGGATCCACAGGAAAAGGTCAGTATTATTATCCCAGCCTATAATGAGGAGGTGACCGTTTTGGCGACAATCAAAAGCCTGCTTCATCTCGATTACCCAGCCTATGAACTGATTTTTGTTGATGACGGATCCAAAGATAAAACCTTCGAAATTGTGAGTAAGGTCTATGGCGACCATCCAAAGGTCAGGTTGTTTACAAAACCCAACGGCGGTAAAGCCTCGGCGCTGAATTATGGCATCCAACAGTCCGATGCGGCTTTTGTACTCTGTATAGATGCAGATACGCAGTTGAAGACTGACGCTTTGCGGATGTTGATGAAGTATTTCAATAAAGATCAGGTTGCTGCTGTTGCCGGTAGTGTGAAAGTCGGTAATGTACACAATATGTTAACGCATTGGCAAGCTATCGAATATATCACTTCGCAGAATATGGATAGAAGGGCTTTTGATCTGCTCAATATGATTTCGGTCGTTCCCGGTGCAATCGGCGCTTTTCGGCGATCCGTCATTTTGGAAGTCGGTGGGTTTACAACAGATACATTGGCCGAAGACTGTGATCTGACCATGCGTATACTGAAGGCCGGTTATACCGTACGAAACTCGGCAGAAGCGGTTGCATTCACCGAAGCTCCGGATACTGTAAAAATGCTTTTCAAGCAACGCTTCCGCTGGAGTTTTGGCGTGCTGCAAAGTTTCTGGAAAAATAAGAATACCTTGTTAAACCCCCGATACGGATATTTTGGTATGGTTGGTATGCCCAATATCTTGATTTTTCAGATTATCCTGCCCTTATTTGCGCCATTGGCAGATCTATTTATGCTGTTTTCCTTGATCAGTGGCCTGTTTTCGCTAAGTGAAGTCAATGGAATCAGCTGGACAGGGCTCGCCGGTTTGTTCTCCCTGCATAATGGTTTTGGTCAGGTCATGTTTTATTACTTTTTATTTGTATTCGTGGATATTTTCTTTGCCGGGATTGCTTTTCGGATGGAAGGTGAGAAAATGAAAAATTTGATCTACCTGTTTCCACAGCGTTTTTTCTGGCGACAACTGATGTATTTTGTGCTATTCAAATCGGTCAGAAAGGCTATTAAAGGTGAATTGAATACCTGGGGTACATTGAAGCGAACTGGGGGAGTGCGGGAGGTAACGGTCAGCGAATAGGGACTAGATCTTGGTGGTACCCCATTTTCTAAGTAATTTAGAACGGGAGAATCTGTTTTCATAGTCGAGTAGGACATGATTCGCAAAAAAGGAAGATAAACATGAAAATACTTTCGGCAGCCCAGATGAGCTGGGTGGATAGACAAACAATGCAAGATGAGGGGATCAGTAGCCTTGACTTGATGGAGCGGGCAGCGACCGCTGTTTTTGAAGCAATCAAGCAGCAGCATCCAAGCTTGGAGCAGCACTCTTTTTGTATTTTTTGTGGTAAAGGTAATAATGGTGGCGATGGACTGGTGCTGGCCAGGCTCCTGGCCCAACAGCAAGCTGAGGTCAGCATTTATTTAATTGATACGCCGGATTATTCAGCGGATAACTTAGCAAACCAAAACCGGTTGCCTGCTCATCTTATCCAAAAAATCAGTACTGAAAGTCAGGTTCATATTCCAGGAGGGGCAATTGTGTTGGATTGTCTGTTTGGTTACGGATTGAAATACCCGCTGAATGAAGACTGGCGGAATCTCATTGCAGCCATCAATTATTGTGATGGACCACGCTATGCGATAGATATGCCTTCAGGTCTTTTAAGTGACGAAACTACACCCAGGGATTCAATAGTGGTGGAGGCAGATCTGGTGTATACGTTTCAGTCCCCTAAATTGGGGCTGTTAATGCCTGAGAATAGATTTAGGGTCAAAGCATTTCGCGTATTGGATATTGGGCTGAGCCCAACGGCTTTTGACCAGGCTGATACCGCTTTTCACTATGTCGATTCAGCTTTGCTCGGGTCGTTCTATCGGAAACGAAATAAATTTGATCACAAAGGAACCTTCGGGCATAGTCTGATCGTCGGAGGGAGTAAGGGCAAGATAGGCGCTGTGCAATTGGCCTTAAAGGCTGCTTTGCGTGCGGGCTGTGGTTTGGCTTCTGCTTATATACCATCCTGTGGCTATACAAGTATTCAGACTGCCGTCCCCGAAGCGATGGTAATTACTGACCCCGACGACGAGCTGATCACACAGTTTCCTGATGTGCATAGCTTTCAATCCATCGGTATCGGCATTGGTATGGGGACAGCCCAACCTACGATTGATGCTTTTAAGGTGTTTATTACGCAGAGTCTTGATACCCCTTTGGTATTAGACGCTGACGCATTGAATATTTTGGCGCAACAATCCGAACTATGGCAGTTCGTTCCGAAACAAAGTATATTGACTCCACATCCCAAAGAATTAAGTCGATTAGTGGGGACTTGGCAGAATGACTTTGAAAAGATGGATAAGGTGAAGGCCTTTGCAGCACAATACCAGTTGTACGTTTTGATCAAAGGGGCCAACAGTGCCATGGTTACACCTGAGGGAGTAATTTATTTCAATAGCACCGGCAATGTAGGAATGGCGACGGGTGGCAGCGGAGATATTTTGACAGGGATATTGACCGCTTTGATCGGTCAGGGCTATTCCTCCCGGGAAGCACTGATTATGGGAGTATACGTTCACGGAAGGGCAGCTGATATTGCGGTAACTTCGATTGGCGTTTATTCCTTATTGCCTTCAGACATTATTCGTTACCTTCCAGCGGCATTTTTAGAACTCGAAATACAGTGATGACAGATTGGTATATCGAGCAGGTATTTGCGGCTCGCACCTGGAAGCTCCGAAAGGAGGTGTTCAGTGCCAAAGGGCAACTGTCGGAGGTCATGCTTGATGGGGATTTTGAAGCGGCTCATTTCGCAGCTTATAGTGGTGACGAGGTTGTTGGTATACTTACCTTACTGTGCTCGGAAGGGGATTATGAGATTCTTTATTTTGCCGTTCACCCCGATTTTAGAAAACAGGGGGCAGGTAGCGCGCTACTTCGTTATGCACTCCAATTTGTTAAAACAGTTGAAGGTCGTAGTCTTTTTGTTCGGGCGACTTCGGAGCAGCATCATTTTTGGATACGAAATGGATTTGTCATGATGAAAGAATCAGGTAAGCCGGACCGATTGCCCTCAAGCTCGTATTGTCTACAGCGAGATGTTGAGAATAATGCAAATCATGTCCGCTACGCGTGGCGAAGTATCTAAAAACAACGATCATCAGGTACATGATGACCTTGGTTTGCTAGTAAACGATATCTTTATGCCGTCTAAATACTTGTATAATCAATACGGTCTGCGGCTGTAATCGACCGGATGACACGACATGGATTTCCAGCGGCAACGACATCTGCCGGTATATCTTTGGTCACCACCGAACCCGATCCGATCACTGCATTTCTGCCGATACGGACACCGGGGTTAACAACGACCTGACCACCGATCCATACATTATCTTCTATGACAATAGGGGCCGAAAATTCCCAGCCTTGATTTCTTGTTTCAAAATAAATCGGATGACCGGCGGTGAAAAGGCTGACATTCGGACCAAACAATACGTTTTCACCGATTGTCACCGGAGCCCCATCCAAAATGGTACAGTTGTAATTGCTGTAAAAGTTTTCACCTATTGAAATATTGTAACCGTAATCGCAACGGAATGGTGGTTCCAAAAAGAAACGGGTACCGGTCGCTTTAAATAGCTTTTGGATAATCTGTTTTCTGAATTTGATCTGTTTCGGTTCGGAGTCATTGAAACGTTTGAGCTCTTCCTTTGCATATTGTCTTTCCTTAAATAGCTGTCCATCCGTATCAATATAAGGGATGCCCGCAATCATTTTCTCCTTGGGTGATTTCATTCAGTCAATATTTTGATCTGGCGCAAATATACAGGAAGTTTTTCAGGCTCCACATGGGCGTATAAAATTTAAGGAAGCTATTTATCCGCGAAATTTACTCCTTCCGGATTAAATAACATACTCTTTACAAACAATTTGCTGTTGAAAAGCATTTAGATAATGGAACACACGAATGCTATTACCCTCACAAAAGGCTTTTATTCAAAACAATCATTTCAATGAAAATCGCTTATATCAGTACTTACCTGCCCAAAGAATGTGGGATTGCCACCTTCACCTCGGATCTGTTACATGCTGTGGCCTTACACAACCAGGATTTGATCCAGCACGTTATTGCCGTTGCGGACCGCGACTATGCTTATCCTGGAGAGGTGGTTTTCACCATAGATCAACAGCAGCAGCTTTCTTACATCGCGGCTGCAGACTACATCAACAACAATGGTTACGATTGCGTTATCCTGGAACACGAATATGGTATTTTCGGCGGAAATAGCGGTATGTATATTCTTTCGCTTATTAATGCACTTCATATTCCTTTGCTGGTCAATTTACATACCATCCTGGAAAAACCAAATGTAGATGAAAAAGCAATTTTAATTGAAATAGTCAAACGGGCTTCGATTGTTGTTGTCATGAGTAATTATGCAATTACACTGTTGAAATCTGTCTATCGGGTCAATACGGCAAAAGTTAGGCTCATCCATCATGGTGTGCCCGAATTTCATCTTAGTCAGGAGGAAGCAAAAGAGAAAAAGGGATTTTCCGGGAAAAAGATTTTACTGACTTTCGGGTTTATAGGGCGCAATAAAGGAATCGAAACAGTTATCGAGTCACTTGCTACGGTCGTTAAAAACGAACCCGATCTTATTTATTTGATCGTTGGCAAGACACACCCCAATGTGCTTGCCCATTCCGGTGAAGAATACCGTGAATACCTAAAGAGCATGGTCGATGCATACCATTTGGAAGATCATGTCCAATTTGTCAATTCTTTTGTGAGCCAGTCCGATCTAGTGACCTATCTATCTGCCTGTGATGTGTATGTCACGCCCTACGTCAATGAAGCCCAGATCACCAGTGGCACATTATCGTATGCCATTGGAGCAGGAGCAGCAGTGGTATCTACTCCATATTGGCATGCCAAGGAGTTATTGGCTGATGGTCGGGGTGTACTGGTCGAATTTAAGAATCCAGCATTAATGGCAACGACCTTGGCAGCACTATTTAGCAATCAGGAATATCGCATGACGCTGCGGGACAATGCCCGGGTCTTTGGTAAAGAAATGACCTGGCGAAATATCGGGCTCCGCTATTCCCGACTTTTGGATAAAGTAGTTCCTTCGCTTGATGGCTTTAAGGAAAACGTGACATTTTCCAAAGATGAAATGCCCAAATTCAGCTGGAAGCATATTGATCGTCTGACCAACCAGGTCGGCATACTGCAACATGCGACCTACTCACTGCCTAATTATAAGGAAGGTTATTGCCTGGACGATAATGCGCGGGCCCTACTGGTGACGCTATTGGCTCAGCCTGACTTTGCTGACAAACGTCATGATCGTCGTATCTCCACTTATTTGAGTTATATCTATTATCATCAGCGCGAAGACGGATTGTTTCATAATTTCATGAGTTTTCAGCATAATTTTCTGGATGAAGTGGGTTCTGAAGATTCTTTTGGTCGAACAGTCTGGGCTTTGGGTGTACTCCTTCGCGAAACGAAATTGACAAGTTATTATCAGTTGGGGCATGAGTTGTTTTTCAGGTCCGTACCCCATTTTAAGCAGCTGCGGTCCAACCGTGCTATTGCCTATACCATACTCGGAATTGCAGAGTACTTGCATCATCAGTCGAATGACGAAGGTATGGTCGAACTAATGCGGGAGCTGATCGGAAAGTTGATCAAAGAATATGAGGCAAGCTCGGACGACAGTTGGCAATGGTTTGAACCGGTACTGGCTTATGACAATGCCATTTTGCCCTATGCCTTATTGACGGCCTATCCATTTCTAAATGATGAGGCTGTGAAGCAATTAGGCTTGCTGACCCTTACATTCCTGGAGGGTATTACCGTTCAGAACGGAGGTCTTTCTTTGGTCGGGAATCAGGAATGGGCAAAACAGGGTAAGCATATCAGCAAATTTGGCCAGCAGCCCCTCGATGTCACGGCAATGGTATTTATGTACCGTGAGGCCTTTAGACTCACCAACAAAAAAGTATATTTTGCCCGTATGATTGCATCCTTTCGCTGGTTTTTAGGTGAGAATGACTTAAAACTAGGCCTGTATGATGAGGAGACCAAGGGATGTTGTGATGGCCTTGAATCCTATGGAATCAACCGAAATCAAGGGGCTGAAAGTACACTCTGTTTTTACCTCGCTTATATCGTGGTTTACCGCGCCTTTATTGATAGCGCTCAGGATTCAAAATAGCGAGTAGGAGTTCTTCCAGATTGATGGTTGCATACGTCGATGCATAGTCGGACATCGCGTAGGGCAAAATAAGCTGTTCGTTATGAACCAGTGCGCCACAGGAATAAATAACATTCGGTACATAGCCTTCCCGCTCTTCGTCATTGGGAGTCATCAAAGGGCTGTGCAGGCGGCCTATTTCTACATGTGGGTTGTCCAGATCCAGCAGGGCAGCGCCGAGGACATACTCTCGCATCGGTCCGACAGCATGGGTCAAAATCAGCCAGCCATATTGGGTCTCTATTGGTGATCCACAATTGCCTATCTGCACAAATTCATACGCATATTCCGGTTGTTGGATACGTATGGCGGTTTCTTGCCAGATATTAATGTTATGTGAATAAGCAATATAGTTGTTTTCACCGTCTATCCGACAGAGCATCGCGTATCGTCCATTGATTTTTCGGGGAAAGAGCGCTGCGCCTTTATTGGCGATCTCGCCATAGATCGGTTTCACTTTAAAGTGATAGAAATCCTTCGTGGTCAAAAGCTTGGGGAGGATACTAAAACCGTCGTAGGCCGTATAGGTGGCATAGTAGACACTTTCGCCCTTTTCATCTTTGAACTGCACGAAGCGGGCGTCTTCGATTCCTCTTTTTTCGGTGTCAGCAATCGGGAAGATCACACGTTCGGAAATGGAGGTGTCCAGCGAAAAGGTCATTTCATAATGCGATGAGGCCAACCAGAGTGCCTGCTGCAGAAAAGTGATGTTTTCTAGATTTTCCTCACTGTCCTGCCTGACCTCGTCAATATAACGTTTGAGTTCTTCATAAGTAAATGTTGCTGTTAATTTCTGCTCAAGTTTCGTCTTGACTTCAGTAGGTTCGGCATGAAGCTCGTTCATCTTCTTTAAGAAAGATTCTTTATGGTAACGGTGGTTTTTGACCTGAATAGGTTTATCCAACAAATTACCGATGTAATCTATGTGAATATTATTGTCCAGATCAAGTGTTCCGGCCCGAAATACAATCGAGGATACATGGCCTTCACCTGTGGCCCGAAAACTGAGTATCACCCGTTTTTCACCCTTAAAGAGCTCGGTCTGATCCGGATGTTCTACGATGGAGGGGTTAAAAAGGGCCGCCGACTCAATGGAATATTCCATCGTAAAGTAAGAGCCGATCAGCAGTTTGTCCAATTGACTGAGTTTTTCCTTTGGAAAAGGAATTTTTTCCAGTAAGTAACTCACGCGCTCAAAATTACGTTCGAAAATATTGATAATACTACGATGTCTTTTTGTGTAGCTCCGAAGAACCTGGCCAAAAACCTCTTTACGCTCGGATTCGGTCAGATCCAGTGCACGTTTGATGACCTTGATGGTACGCTCCTCACCGAGAGAGAAGAACCTTGCCAGTACCCTTTTCTTATCCGGTTTGAAATAAATGTCTTTTCGCTCTACTTTTACGGGTTTGTGCATGTCAGTATTTTTCAAGTTTACACTCTTATAAGAACGATCAGCGAAGGGATTTTGTTTTTATAAGCTTCCGATAAAGGGGGATATATTGTAAAAATGGAGTAACTTTGGCGGGTACAAATTTTTAGATATGGCGGAAAATAGTTTAGATAAATTAGAACCAAAAGCAATTTGGAAAAATTTTGCTGCTTTAAATGCTGTTCCACGGGCTTCGAAAAAAGAAGAGCGTGTGATTGCATTTATGGTAGATTTCGGAAAAAACCTGGGCTTAGCAACCAGTGTAGACGAAATAGGTAATGTGCTGATCAAGAAACCAGCAAGTGCAGGAATGGAAGATCGCAAAACTGTGGTGTTGCAATCGCACTTGGATATGGTTCACCAAAAGAATAACGATACTGTTTTTGATTTCGATAATGAAGGGATCAAAATGTATGTCGATGGTGACTGGGTAAAAGCCGAAGGAACTACTTTGGGGGCAGATAATGGGCTGGGTGTAGCTACGATCATGTCTATTTTAGAGTCGACAACAATTGTTCATCCAGCGATTGAAGCTTTGTTTACCATTGATGAAGAGACTGGAATGACCGGGGCTTTGGGATTAAAAGGTGGTGTGTTGTCAGGCGAGATCCTATTGAACCTTGATACTGAAAATGACAATGAGATAGACATCGGTTGTGCGGGTGGTATTGATGTTACGGCAACGCAATCCTATATCGCAGAAGCCTGTCCTTCAGATACCGTATCTTTTGAACTTACAGTAAAAGGGTTGCATGGCGGACATTCAGGTATGGATATCCATAAGGGCTTTGCAAATGCGAATAAGGTGATGAACCGTCTACTGTTCAAGGCAAATGAACGCTATGGCTTACGTATTGCATCGTTATTGGGTGGAAGCCTTCGTAATGCAATCCCAAGGGAGAGTGTAGCCAAGGTTGTTGTTAGCAAAGATAAATCGGCAGCTTTTGTTGAGGCTTTAACACAATTGGCTCAGGCTATCAAAATCGAGTTTGCGACGACTGAACCGGTTATGGAAATCTTGGTGGAACCAACGGATGCAGTATGGACGACAGTTGTTCCTGTCCGTGTACAGGAGAATTTAATTAATTGCGTTTATGCGGCGTTGAATGGTGTATATCGGGTGAGTGCAGATTTCGAGGATCTTGTTGAAACTTCCAATAATATCGCTAAAGTTGAGGTCGGAGCGGAGCAGATTGCAATCAAATGTTTGACCCGGTCTTCGGTTGAAACGTCCAAGTTTGATCTAGCCTATTCATTACAGGCAGCCTTTGAATTAGGCGGTTTTGATGTGGCATTCTCCGGAAATTATCCGGGATGGGCACCCAATCCAAATTCTGAAATTTTAGAGGTGCTTAAATCCATTTATACAAAACAACACGGGGAGGCCCCAGAAGTTGTGGCCTGTCACGCTGGATTGGAATGTGGTATATTGGGAACCAATTATCCCAGTATGGATATGATTTCCTTTGGTCCAACGATATTAGGGGCGCACTCACCGGCAGAACGCGCTTCGATATCTTCTGTTCAGAAATATTGGAGTTTTGTGCTCGAAATTCTAAAAGAGATTCCGCGTAAGTAAGTTGCTGTTCTCTTTTGCTGCACTAGCAACTTAGATCATCGTATCAATATACAAAGGGCTGTTTGAAAAGTTGAACTGTACTACAAAGGTTTTAAACTAAATCTGTGGGTACGGTTCAATAATTTGGACAGCCTTTTTCTTGGGATGCTTTCTCTTAGGTCGCCCTTTTTCTTTATCGCTGCGAGGATTTCCCAAACCCCGCAGATTCAGGTCGTACCCATCCCGTTTTCTTATTAATTCAATAGAGCTCCATTTTTTTTCGCGGGTCTGTCTTTTACGAGCCTGCCTTTTAAATATTAGGAGCCAACTTTATATTTTGTCCTACGCATTTAAAAAAAATCACCCTCGTTTTTTCATGGCCCCAAGTAGGTAAGTAGTTCCAACATTCGATGCTTTAAAAAAACAGCGGCTGTCGTTATAGTCGTATATGGCGATATTTTCAATTATTTTTCACTTTCCTTGCAGAAAACGAAAAATAATTGTATTTTCAGGATGAAAAAATGATTTACTAGACCAAAATTTTATTAAACCTCTCTATTGAGGGGTGGACCTAATATTGATATAATGACCATAATCCTCATTGTAATCAGCATTTGTTTGCTCATCCTATGCATTACTTATTTTAAGATTAATGCGTTTCTTTCTTTTTTATTCGTTTCTATTCTCAGCGGACTGTGTTTGGGTATTGCGCCGGATCAATTGGTCGGTACCATTGAAAAAGGTATTGCAGGGGTTATGGGAAGCCTGACCCTGATTATTGTGCTGGGCGCCATGTTGGGCAAGATTGTTGCCGAAAGTGGTGCTGCTGAAATCATCGCTGTGCAGATGGTTCGACTGATGGGGGAGAAATACCTGCAGTGGGGCCTGATGCTGACCGGTTTTGTTGTGGGCATTCCGTTGTTCTACGGGATTGGTTTCGTGCTGTTGGTACCGCTGATTTTTTCGATTTCTTATCGATACAAGCTTCCGGCCGTATATATTGGACTGCCCATGCTGGCCGCATTATCGGTCACCCATGGATTTATTCCTCCCCATCCATCACCAGTTGCGCTGGTCGCACTTTTTCATGCGGATATGGGACTGACCCTGATATATGGTATTCTGATTGCCATTCCCGCTATCATATTAGGTGGTCCTATTTTTGGCCGATCACTACGGAATATGCTCCCGAGTCAAGAATCAATCTTCCGGCAGGAAAAAACAGTCGATCAACAGGAGTACAAGCAGCCTACGGTTGGTACCAGTTTGGTCGTTGCCTTGTTACCCGTCCTATTGATTATCTTATTTACCCTTATACCTTATATATACCATACCGATGATGCCAACGTACAGCGCTGGTTGAAATTTATCGGCAGCACAACAGTGGTCATGGTCATTGCGATCGTTGTGGCCACCTACTTATTGGGATTGAAACTTGGCCGTTCGATGGTCAAAGTTATGTCGATCTATGAGTCAGCAGTCAAGGATATTGCGATGATCTTATTGATTATTGCCGGATCTGGAGTTTTCAAGCAGGTTATGGAGGATAGTGGTGTGAGCCTTTTGTTGGCCAATACCTTACAGCAACTTCCTATTTCACCTTTGTTGTTAGCCTGGTTAATTACTGCGGTCATTAGAGGTTGTGTGGGGTCAGCAACAGTTGCTGCATTGACCGCTGCGGGAGTTTTATTACCCATTGTTACAGCGGGTAAGGTTGATCCCAATCTGATGGTATTGGCAATCGGGGCGGGAAGTCTCATGTTTTCCCATGTCAACGATGCAGGCTTCTGGTTGTTTAAGGAGTATTTTGGCCTGAGCGTCAAGGATACCTTATTCTCCTGGTCGATTATGGAAGCAATTGTTTCCATCGTCGGACTTGTTGCTGTTTTGCTATTGCAAATAATTTTATATTAGCTATTATATTTTTAAACTTTAAAATCATTCACGATGTACAACGCAGATGAACAATTTGAGAAATTAGGTTTGACATTACCACCAGCACCAGCACCTAAAGGTGTCTATAAACCATACGTTATTGATGGAAAGTATCTTTATCTTTCTGGACATGGGCCGGTACAGGATGATGCTTCCCTGATTATAGGACGGATTGGTAGCGATATCAGTCCCGAGGAAGGGAAACTTGCGGCCAGACAGGTAGGCTTGACGATGCTATCGACGATCACAACCAATTTGGGTTCATTAAATAAAATTAAGCGTGTTATTAAGGTATTGGGTATGGTCAACTGTACCTCCGATTTCTTGTACCATCCTGGGGTAATCAATGGCTGTAGTGAGTTGTTTGCTGCGGTTTGGGGTGAAGAAAATGGAATCGGCACACGGAGTGCAGTTGGTTTCGGCTCTTTACCTGATAATATCCCTGTCGAAATCGAAGCGCTATTCGAGTTATATTAACGAACTGATCATGGAAACTTGGTATCGGGTACAAAATGTCGATCAGGTAGATACACCGGCACTGCTGGTGTATCCAGATCGTATCGTTCGGAATATAGACCGTGCACTGAAGTTTGTGGACGGCCGTGTGGATCGTTTACGTCCACATGTCAAAACCAATAAATGCAAGGAGGTCTGTCAGCTGATGCTGGAGCGCGGGATCAGCAAATTCAAATGTGCAACCATCGCTGAAGCCGAATTGCTGGGTATAGCAGGGGCAAAGGATGTGCTGTTGGCTTATCAACCTGTGGGACCCAAGATTGATCGTTTGCTGCAGCTGATTGAAGCATTCCCCGATACACATTATGCCTGTCTGGTCGATAATGCCGATTCTGCATTACAGCTATCAGCATGCGGAGTGCAAAAAGGGCGACCTATCGCAGTTTATATCGATGTAAACGTCGGTATGGGGCGTACCGGAGCTTCTATTGCACAGATAGAGCGCCTTGTGTTAGATATTCAGCTATTGGATGGAATTCAACTGGTCGGTGTGCACGGCTACGATGGCCATATCCACGATAAAGATTACAAAGTACGTGAGCAACAAAGTCAAAAGGCTTACAGTGTACTTGAAATGGCTTATGTCATGGCGCAGGTTTCCACGACCACTCCATTAACGAAGGTGATCGGTGGATCGCCCAGTTTTCCGTTTCATGCCGAGCGCAGTGATGTAGAATGCAGTCCGGGTACATTTGTGTTTTGGGATTTTGGTTACGCCGAAAATTATGCCGAACAGGACTTTTTAGTTGCCGCTGTGTTGCTGACACGTGTTGTTTCCATTGTAGATCACAGGCATCTCTGCTTGGATCTTGGCTACAAGTCTGTTGCCAGCGAATCGCCGCAGCCCCGTGTCAAATTTTTTGACCAGCGGATCGGTGAGATCAAAATGCAGAGCGAAGAACATCTGGTCGTTGAAGTCAGGGACAGTGCCGACTTTAAGATAGGTGATGAACTGTATTGTGTGCCGCGGCATATCTGTCCTACAGTTGCCTGTTACGACGAATTGCAGGTCGTCAACAATGCCGTTGTGGATCAGGTCTGGAAGGTGCTTGCACGAGGTAAAAAGATAAATTATTGATATGTACGAATTTGAAATGCCTTTTGTGGTTGATGCTCACTTAGACTTGAGCATGAATGCTATGGAGTGGAATAGAGATCTCCGGCTACCCATTCAGGAATTGAACCGAAGGGAGCAGGGGATGGAAGATAAGCCCGACCGGGCAAAAGCTACTGTTACTTTTGAGGAGCTACGCAAAGGAAATATCGGTATCGTTGTAGCCACGCAGATTGCACGATTTGTCCGTCCGGACAGTACTTTGCCGGGTTGGTACTCGGCAGAGCAGGCCTGGGCGCAGACACAGGGGCAATTGGCCTGGTACAAGGCCATGGAGGCTGACGGACACATGAAAATGATTAAAACAAAGAGCGATTTGGATCGACATCGTGCATTATGGTCCCAGGGAACTGATCATTCCAAGAAGCCCATCGGTTACCTGCTGAGTTTGGAAGGTGCCGATTCTCTGGTGGATATCAGTCATGTGGAAGTTGCCTACAATCACGGTTTGCGGGCGATCGGCCCGGCACATTATGGGCCGGGGAGATATGCCAATGGAACCGATTCCTCCGGTAAACTGAATGCGCAAGGTGTACAGTTATTGCAGGAAATGGAACGATTGGGGATGATCCTGGATGCAACACATCTTAATGACGATGCTTTTTGGGATGCGGTGGGCCGATACAATGGGGCAATCTGGGCCAGCCACAACAATTGTCGGAAGTTTGTGGATCACAACCGGCAGTTTAGCGATGAGATGATCAAGATTCTGGTGGGCAAGGGAGCCGTTATCGGCGTTGCTTTAGATGCCTGGATGATGGTGCCCAACTGGGTACGTGGTATATCTGATCCCAAATCTACCAATTGTTCGATGGAAATCATGGTCGATAATATCGACCATATCTGTCAATTGGCGGGCAATGTCAATCATGTTGGGGTAGGGAGCGATCTGGATGGAGCCTTTGGTCGGGAACAATGTCCTTACGATCTGGAGACCATTGCCGATATCCAAAAGGTTTTTGGGATATTGAAACGACGCGGGTACAGCAGCGCTGATCTTGAAAAAATCGCCAGCCAGAACTGGTTGAATTTTATGCGGGATGCCTTACCGGAATAACGGAAAGTCTTACCAGAATAGCAGAAAGTCCTCCTTGGGTAATAGCAGTTCATGATATCTATGGTTTTATTGAGATGCTTAGCATACTATAGTTATCTTCAAAGTTGATGATTAAGGTCATGATCGTTGAAAACACAGATTTAGACCTTTAGAGGTTGGGAGTCCTCTAGAAAGTCACTTCAAGGTTAAGTATTTAGGGCAGATAAAATCAGCTTATGGTAAGCAGATCGTTACATGTAAGGCTGCTTTCGCGGTGGGTATGTCCTCTAAATAAATGATATATTCGTAAACAGAAACAATTCTAAACCACTATGACGTTTACTTTACGCCTCCAATTATCCTTGATGATGTTTTTGGAGTATTTTATCAAAGGAGCTTGGTTTGTCACCTTAGGCACCTACCTGATCAAGTCCCTGAATGCATCAGGAATGGAGGTTGCCAATATATTTTCTACGCAGTCTCTAGGTGCTGTATTTGCTCCTTTTTTTGTTGGCTTTGTCGCAGACCGTTATTTTAATGCGGAGCGGGTGCTCTCTGTTTTGCATCTATTGGGTGCGGCTTTGCTTTATGGGATGTCCCAGGCACCTGATGCCAGCCATTTTTACCCCTATGTCTTTGTGTATTTCATGGCTTATATGTCATCCGTTTCCCTTTCCAACGGTATTGCTTTCCGCCATATCGCAGATGCCAAAAAGTATTTTCCGGGGGTAAGGGTATGGGGGACAATCGGTTGGATCTGTTCGGGGCTTGTGATCAGCTACTTGTTCCGTTGGGATAGTCCAGAGGCAATAAGTCAGGGAACCCTGCACAATACCTTTATTTTGGGAGCGGTCTGTTCCCTGCTTTTGGCATTGTTTAGCCTATTTCTTCCCAAAACTCCACCGCAGATACGGGTTAAAGATGAAAAATTTGATTTTGGAAAAGCCATTGGTTTAGATGCCCTGGGACTGTTAAAACAAAAGAGTTTCTTGATCTTTTTTGTTACGGCCATTGTGATTTGTATTCCCATTTCATTCTATTATCAGAATGCCAATCCATTTTTGGTCAATGTCGGTATGCCCAATCCTACTGCGAAAATGGCGTTGGGGCAGTTTTCAGAAGCTATCTGTTTGCTGTTGATTCCATTTTTCTTTAGACGTTTAGGGTATAAGAAAATGATTTTATTGGGTATTGCCGCATGGGCATTGCGATACCTGTTCTTTGCTTTTGGGGATGGACAGGAAAAGGCCTTTCTGCTTATCTTAGGTATCGTTCTACATGGAATCTGTTATGATTTTATGTTTGTCGTCGGACAGATCTATACCGATCGGATTGCAGGAGAGAAATATAAAGCTTCGGCGCAGGGATTGATTACAATTGCGATGTATGGTGTGGGGATGTTGATCGGATTCTGGGTTGCCGGTGGGGTTTCAGATTACCTCAAAGTGGCCTATGCAGATCAATTCTGGGAATACCTATGGTTTATACCGGCTGGAATTTCATTTTTCTGTCTGCTGCTGTTTGCTGTTTTTTTCAAAGAAGAAAAAACGGTACAGACAGCAGGAGATATAAATTAATTCTAGCGAAGTAATAAAAAAGGCTGCTCAAACGCTGAACTGGCCTTCAAAAGTACTTATCGTACTTTTGGGGTTCATTCTAGTTTTTTTGAACAGCCTTTTTTCTAAAGTAGGGGCTAAATAAGGTCTGATTAAATCATATCAAACCATTGCTGATATTTTTCACCAATAAAAGGAAGGGCTTTTTTCTCGCCCGAGAATGCCGCAATTAAACCCAATATAAGAGCGATCAGTAAGATTATACCAACAACACTCATGATTATTCCACCAATACCCGGGATAAAGCGCAACAAGCCCAATGCAATTCCTGTGACGGTAATGCCGATACTCTGTCTGATGTGGAACTGACCTAAAGAAGTCTTTTCCTTATTGTTCATGATGATGGCAGCGATCAGGCCGATGAGGGTTAAATAGGAAATAATAGCAACTGTTTTGCCGTCGTTTGATGATGTGCTCTGCACTGAGTTTCTCTCCATGATACTTATACGATAAATTGTGATGTAAATGTATAAGGCAAATGTAAAAGAGAAAATCCCTGTTTTCTTTAGCTGAATTCAGGGATATTTAATTTTGTGCAGTATTTACTGCCATTATTTAGGGCAGCAGTGACTATCCTTCGACGCTTTCCAGTAATTGTTTTTCGTGAAGTTCAAAATATTCACCTCTTTTCTCCATTAACTCAAGGTGAGTGCCCTGCTCGACAATCTGACCTTGATCCATGACAAGAATATGGTCCGCATTTTTGATGGTTGAAATCCGATGAGCAATGAAAATACAGGTTTTGCCCTTCATGATGCGGCTTAATGAACGTAAGATGGTTTCTTCGGTTTTAGTATCAACAGCAGATAAGCAATCGTCAAAGATCAATATATTGGGCTCTTTTACCAATGCTCTGGCAATGGATACACGTTGTTTTTGACCACCCGATAGTGTGATACCACGCTCTCCGACAGCAGTGTCAAAACCATCTTCAAAAGCGATAATATTATCATATACAGCAGCGTCTTTAGCGGCTTGTTCGATCTGTTCCTGTGTGAAATGATCCAGTCCGAAACCAATGTTATTGGCAATCGTATCCGAAAATAAGAATACATCCTGTGGGACAAAACCAATTTGTTGACGTAGATTTTTGAAGTTGAGATCCTTTAATGGAATACCATCGTATTGGATATTACCCTGATCTATATCGTACATTCGCAGTAATAGGTTGGCCAAAGTAGATTTGCCAGAACCGGTTTTTCCAATGATAGCCAGTGTTTTTCCAATAGGCACCTGGAATGATATGTTTTTAATGGCCTGAATACCTGTTTCGGGATAGGTGAACGAGATATTTTCTACCTTGATTTCACCTGCAATTTCTTTATCTATTTTCCCATTGGCAATCGGTGATTGGGTTTCAAGGAACTCATTGATCCGTTTTTGTGATGCCGCGGCACGTTGTACCAGCGAGGTCACCCATGCTAAAGACATGGCCGGAAAGGTCAATTGATTGACATAGATAATAAATTCAGCGATGTTTCCGGCTGTGACCGTTCCCTTGGCGACTTCAATACCACCGATATAGATGGTGATGACGGTACTGAGACCGATCAGCAATAAGATAAGCGGAAAGAAAACTGCCTGTACCTTAACCAGATCCAGTGCTGTGTTGCGGTAGACTGTACTTTCCTTTTCAAAATCCTGCATTTTATTCTGCTCCCGGGTATAAGTCTTGATGACACGGATTCCGGCGAAGGTTTCCTGAACAAAGGAGGAGAGGTTTGCCAGCTGTTTTTGGATTTTTAAGCTGCGCTTATTGATGATTTTATTGACAAAAAGGATGATGATAGATAGGACTGGGATAGGCGCTAATGCATAGGTCGCCAGTCTTCCATTCACACTATACATAGCATAAATGACCATAATGGACAGTACCACAGTATTGATTGCATACATAATGGCTGGCCCCAGGTAATTACGTACCTGGTTGACATCCTCCGTTGCACGGCTCATCAGGTCACCCGTATTATTTTTGCGGAAAAACCCGAAATTCAGCTCTTGATAGTGGTTGTAAATCTCATTTTTAAGATCATACTCGATATAACGGGAACACAGAATAATGGTCTGCCGCATAAAGAACAGGAAAATACCGCGTAGGAGTGAGAGCAAGAGGACGACAAAACCAAAGAATAGCAGACTTGTGCCAAACACCTTATAAATAAGCTCCTGTCTATCAAATCCGTCGAATAGGCGGTAGAGATAAATATTTTCCTGTACCAGGTCAAACGCTTCCCGGATTACTTTAGCAGGGAGCACCCCAAAGTAATTGGAAATGATGACAAAAATCACCCCTGGAACCAGTTTCCAACGGTATTTATAAAAGTACTTATTTAAGTAGGCGAGATCCTTCATATTATGGGTACAAAAATAGGACTAATTCGTCAACTCTGCTTTATATTTCGATGAAATTACTGTCATTGGGAAATCAAATGTTAAGTCTTGGATAAAAAAAGATATTATGCACAACGAATAATTTTCCTACTTTTGCATCAAGTACCTTAAAAAATTAAAACAAATTAGAGTAGTACATTTTATGTCAACATCTCAAAATTCTATTTTTGAATTGATGAGCCAGTCTGGCCATCAAAACTTATTTTTCTGTAATGATGAATTAGTGGGCTTAAAAGCTATTGTTGCGATCCATGATACCACATTGGGTCCGGCAATAGGAGGGGTTCGTATGTTGCCATACGAAACTACAGAAGAAGCTATTGAGGATGCTTTACGTTTATCCAAGGCCATCACCTATAAATCGGCAATCACTGGATTGAATTTGGGTGGCGGAAGTGCTGTTATTATTGGTAACAGTCGTTTGGACAAATCTGAGGTTTTATTGCGCCGTTTGGGCCAGTTTATCGAAGGATTGAATGGTAATTTCATTGCTTCTTTGGATGTAGGTACCACCCAGCGTGATCTAGAATATATTTATACCGAGACAGATCATGTTGCCGGTTTGCCAAAAGCAATTCACGGCAGTGGCGTTGGAGATACTTCAATTTTTGCAGCCCAAGGTGTTTATTTCGGCATTAAAGCCTGCTTGAAAGAGCTATATGGATCGGAGAGTGTAGCAGGCAAAAAAGTTATTGTACACGGAGTAGGTAGCGTTGGTGAGCGATTGATCGCTATGTTGCGTGAAGAAAATGCACGTGTTTACGTGAGTGACATTACAGAAGAGAAAATGCTTAAGGTGGCGGCTAAATACAAAGCAGAGCCAATCCCATACAATGAGGTATTCGATCATGAGTTTGATGTCTATTCACCTTGTGCATTGGGCGGTACAGTAAATCCCGAGTCGGCGCAAAAAATGCAATGTAAAATCATTGCAGGTTCAGCAAACAACCAATTGAAAGATGAGGTAGCGACAAGCACTATTCTTCACGAAAGAGGTATTTTGTATGCACCGGATTACTTGATCAATGCAGGTGCATTGATTAGCTGTTATTCAGAAATTCAGAATTATGGAGTAGATCACACGGAGTTTGTGATCAAAAACATATATAATGCGACCAGAGACGTGTTGAAAAAATCAAAAGAAGAGAATATCTCTACTTTTGAAGCGGCCAATCGCATCGCGGAGAAGCGTATCCAAGATATTAAAAAAATCAAAAGATAGTCTTCTTTCCAAAATCGTTCTTATTTATTAGTTTATAAAAAATCGTTCTTTAAAATTACTATGTTAAACAGGAGACACCTGAGGGTAAAAGTAGTGCAAACGCTTTACGCGTACAGTCTTACAGAAGACAAAGACATCAAAACATTTGAGAAAGCACTATTAAAAAATGTGGATGAGGTCTACGAGATGTATATCTGGACACTGAATCTATTGGATGAGGTATCCGATTATGTATTGATAGACGCAGAGGGCAGAGCCAACAAGTTTTTGCCAACTGAAAAAGACTTGTCTCTAACGACCAAGTTAAGTACAAATACTTTTATTGAGTCATTAAGACAAAATCCGCAATATGCCGAAGGAGTCAAAAAATATAAGATTTCATGGAGCTTTGATCCGGAGATCGTGCGTACAGTGTTTTTGCAGTTGAAAGATTCTGAAGCTTATTTGGAGTATTTACAGCAAGAAGATCGTTCAATCGGTACAGAAAAAGATATCATCAAACATATCTTTAAAAAGATCATTTTGAAATCACCAGTTATCGAGCAGGTTTTTGAGGAGAAATTTATCAACTGGCCTGTAGATAAAGAAGTGTTGCAAGCATTGATCGCGAAAACTTTTAAGAACTTCAGTTCAGAAGATCCGCGTAAAAACAAGCTTGCTGAAATCACGCAAAACTGGAATGATGATAGCGATTATGTCATTGCCTTGTTGGGTAAGACAATCCGCAATACAAATGAGTATCAGAAACTGATCTCTGATAAGACAAAGAATTGGGAATCAGATCGTATTGCGTTGATGGATACCTTATTGATGCGCATGGCAATATGCGAATTGGTGAATTTTCCATCTATTCCTGTGAAAGTGACAATAAATGAGTATATTGAAATTTCTAAGGTATTCAGTACATTGAAAAGTAATACATTTATTAATGGTATCTTAGATAAAATATTAAGCGACTTGAACCAACAGGGAAGAATCCAGAAGGCAGGTCGTGGTTTAAGGGATTAAAGATCAATCAACAAATGAAGAACTTTAGTAAATATTCAGTTTTAGCCTTGGCATCAGTGCTTTTCTTTTCTTGCGGAAATTCTCAAAAAGGAAAAGAAGAAGCTGCTAAGACAGGAACTGAGGCAGTAGCAACAGACAGTCTTTCTAAAGCTGCGGCACAATTGGGTAAGATAGAATTTGCAGAGTCGGCTTTCGATTTTGGCCAGGTCAGAGAAGGTGCAGAAGTGAAGCACACATTCGTATTGAAGAATACGGGTGATGCGCCGGTTATTTTGTCCAAAGTGACTGCTTCTTGTGGCTGTACACAGCCTGAGTTTTCAAAAAGCCCAATTTTAGCGGGAGGAACATCGGATATCCATGTGACTTTCAAGAGTGAGGGACAGGTCGGTAAGCAGCAAAAGATCATCACGATCCAATCGAATGCTTCCAACGGTATGACGACTGTTCAGCTAAAGGGCGAAGTATTACCAAAATAACACATTATTAAACGATATAATAACAGATGAATACAGTATTATTACAAGCAGCAGGTGGGAGTAGCATGATGAGTTTTTTACCAATGGTTTTGATCATTGTCGTATTTTATTTCTTCATGATCAGACCACAGATGAAGAAGCAAAAAGACCATAAGAAATATATTGAAGAATTGGGTGTAAACTCTAAAGTTGTTACTACTGCGGGCATCCACGGACGCATCGTAGAGGTATCTGACACTACTTTCTTGGTAGATGTAGGTTCAGGCGTAAGAATTCGTTTTGACAAGTCTGCTATTGCTTTAGATGCTTCAAAAGCTGCAAACGCAACTGAGAAAAGCGCTTCATAAGCGTCATTATCGAAAAAATAGCAAAGCCAGTCTCCAAAAGAGATTGGCTTTGTTGGTTTAGAGGAAAAAAGGTGTATGTAGGCTATTAAATATTTTATCTTTTCTGTACAACTCGTTCATAGATCTTCTATAAATGATCTTTTTCGATCATCTGCAAAGGTAAGTTGCCCCTAAATAGTTCAAATTACTTTTTCAAAAGTAATTTGAACTATTTAGGGGCAATTTGAAAGATCAATCGTATTTTTAATAAACCTAATAATTATATGAAGGGATTGAAAATCAATTTAATCGGATGATATCATATGAGAGTCCATGATACTAATAACATATCAGTTATTGGAGTGAAGATACTTACTTATGGTCAGTGTATAAGGCATTTATTCCAGATTGCCATAAAATATATTCTTTGCTTCATATTTATATGTTATTCTATGCTTTCGAGCGGACAGAAAATATCGAGACTTGAGCAGCTAAATTCTTTGCATTCACTCCTGAAAAAAGAACATTCAATAGATGATTTGAAGGCGGACGTTTATTATCTTAAACAGGTGTTGGAAGCAAATCATCCAAGTCTATATTATTATATAGACAAGAATCAATTGGATGAAAAATTTGACAGTCTGATTAATACACTGGACCATCCTCAGACAAGCATGCAATTTAGGTCACAATTGATGAATGTGATAGGCTCGATTGGTGACGGACACATTGAACTTCAGCAGCAAATTGGTTTTTTGGATTCGATTAACGAAAGTGATCTCTCTCCATACAACATTGAATATATGTTGCCGATAAGGCAATTGCAGCCCAAGGTGATAAATGATAGACTTTTTATATATAGAAATTATTCTTGTGATACGACTGTAAAAATAGGAGCCGAGATCTTATTCATCGACGATATACCAGTTAAGAATATTATAAAAACTTTATTAAGCCATTTTTTAGCCTCCGATGGATATAATACCACATTCAAATATCAGCATCTTAATAACGGGCTTTTTAATGAGGCATGCAGAACAATATTTAATTGGGGGGATACGGTGAAAATAGCCCTAAAACAAGATGGAATTATTAAAATGGTTTCATTAACAAGGAAATATAGGTCAGACTTTCCCGGAAATTTTGTTTTTTATAATGATAATCCTATTGTCTCTTTTGACGATAATTGGCTTATAAATAGTCAAAATGATCCGCTAATTTTGACTATTGGACGATTTGCAAATGCAGATGGTGACAGGTTCTATCACGATCTTTTTCGAGAAGCACAGAGACAGCATATCGAAGATTTGATAATTGATGTTCGAAATAATAATGGTGGAAGTTTAAATAGAGTAAAGAAATTACTATCATATTTAATTGATAAACCGACAGTGTTGATGCAATTGGAAAAGAATAAAAATGTTTTTTTACTGGATAGTATGCTTGCTGTAGATAAAACTATGAAGGATGCTTATGCTAGTATTGATGATCCAATTATGCCTGCGGATAGCTTTGGTTTTAAAGGTAATATCTATGTGCTGGCAAATGGAGCATCTTTCTCAGCGGCGAGTGTGCTTCCTGTTTTTTTAAGTCAACTAAAGAATGTCACACTGGTCGGAAATGAAACCGGAGGCGGGGGAAAACGAATGACTGCTATATTTTTTCATCAAATTTTACTTCCTAATACTAAACTCACGCTCAGGCATGGACTACTTTCGGTAGCTTTTCCAGGTTCCTCTGCTAGAAAGGGGCATGGTCTTATACCTGACATAAGGATAGATTATAATTTTGATGATTATGTTTTAAAAAAGGATAAAGAAATGGAATGGGTGATGAAGGACATTGCTCACAGAAAATCAATCACGATAAAAAATTAGCTACCGTGATTGAAATAATCATCTATTATGGGCCGTTTGAATCGTTTCTACTTTTTAAAATGTATTTTTAGATGTAAAAATAGTAAACTACTCAGAATTATTATGTTGTAAATTATTTAGCCCCTTGTTGACGATTTCGGCCCTTTGGTAAGATTCCTCGCATCGTTTCTGAAATGTGTTGAACACGGAGATAATAAGATCGAAATAACCGTAATACCTATCCTGGTAATCAAAGACATCGGAGAGCACCTCACGAAACTCTTCCTGATCTCGGTCTAAGGAAACAATATCCACCTTTGCATCGAGATAATTGACGTAGATCTGATGGACATCTTTCCACAATTGTTCGTCGATCCAGCTTTCTATTTCATAGATCATATCATAATGTTGTTCATAGGCTGCATAGGCAGTAGATACTTCACTATGAAGATCTCTCAATTGTTGGTTGTGATCAGTAATACTGCTAAAAAGTTCGCTGACGTCTATGTTAATCTCTATCTCCTCATCATAGTTGTTTAGGGGGAGAACAGAAGGACCTTTGATTTTGAGAAATACCTCCAATATATCCAGATCCTGCTCAATGGGTAATAGGTAGTATTCCAGTTCGGCGATTTTAACATCAATTTCTCCCAGTTGCTCGTTGAGTTTTTTTAGTTTTTGTTGCGCCTCCCAAGTGAGGTCATGCATCAGGTAATGTGCCGACAAACCTTTAGTTTCGAACTCCAGTTGGGGTTTATCCCGATCAAAGCGGAGAATAATTGGCCGCAATGGATGGTCTTTGACAACTTCTTTCATAATTGTAGTATTTTATGTTTTGCATCCTATGTGTAGGATAACCGTCATCTCCATCCTGTTGGCTGGCTGTTTTTCTATTCTGCCAGTAATCAGGTAGGAGAGACGGAAATTCATTCTTATCCAAGACAATTTGCTTCCGCCACAATAGATTATTCTTTCTGTTGGTGGCGGAAGCTGAACGCTAGAATGCGATGAGGATTACAGCACGAAGCTGCTTGTGGTATCACTGTAGTTTGGCGCTGGATCAATCCCTAGATAGGACACCCTGAACTCGTACTCCTTGAACGTCTCAAGTCCATTAAGGATACAAGTACTTTTTGTACTCAGCTGTGAGGCCCATGCAGCTTCACTTCCCTTGACCCTGTACTGGAACTGATACATCCGTGCACCTGGCCAGGCTTCGGTCTTTAGGTTAATACGTCCGCTACCGACCTGATCAGGCTCGGCGATCGGACGCTGCGCCTTGGGCACCGAACCGCTATAGGAGCTATTAGCCTTTCTCAGGTTGAATCCCGCGGCAAGTACAATGGTATCATCGTTGTTGGCGATAGTATCCACGTATTTGCCAAGCTCTTTGAGGATATAGACCAGATCCTGTCTTTTTTGCTTGCGGATCATAATCGCTCTTGTATCTCTGTAAGCCGCTTCGGTGGCCGAGTTCCGGAACGCGGTGAGTGCAGCATCTAATGCTGCTAAGGTCGGAACCGGTGTCGGGAATAATGTCGTTTCCTTTGCCATTTTAGTGGCAATTTGTTCAGCAGTCTGCATTAACTGAACATCTGTTTGATCTTTGTCATTAATTGTTAATTGACTCATGATTTTAAAATTTAAAAGTTTGAAAAATATTTAATTGCTAGCAACGATACAAACATACGACAGCGAGGAGGACGTGGAGGGGGTAAAATTCCGCCAAAATTCAGGGCGATATGAAAAACTTTTTGGCGGAATTTTACCCCTAATATCTATCGTTTTATAATGATACTATTTGCAAAAAGTGTGATTAAATCCAATAGGGAGCATATTCGAGATTATAATAATTGAAAGTGGAACTTAAGGGAAAAGTAAAATTCCTTAAGAAGTTTTTGTAATCCCCTGGGGGAAGTTGTCGTCTCCCTAGGAGAAAGGTAAATTTTCCTAAGAAGTTTTTGCGATCACCTGGGAGAAACTAGCGTCACCTAAAGGGAAAAGAATATCCTTTTGGGAAGTTTTGATAATTCCCTAGGGGAAATCGGCATTCCCCTAGGAGAAAGGTGAATTTTCCTAAGAAGTTTTTGCGATCACCTGGGAGAAACTAACGTCACCTAAAGAGAAAAGCAAATCCTCTTCGGAAGTTTTGGTAATCCCCTAGGCGAAATCGGCATCCTCTTAAGGGAAAAGTAAATTCTCTTAAGAAGTTTTGGAAATCCCCTGGGAGAAACTGGCTTCCCCGTAAGGGAAAAGATAGTTTCTCTAATCATCATCCTCTTTGTTTTCTATTTTGGATAGTGGTGGATGTAGTTTCCGCTCGATGGCGGGTGTATGACCAAAGTAACGAACATAAGTTTTGATAAAATATTTGGCGGTAGAGAATTGCAAGTTAAAGGCGACCATATCTACAGATAAATCTGTTGTTCGGAGCATTTCACGTCCTTTATAGATCCGGATGGTTTGAATGGCTGAGTTTACTGTAAGGTTTTTATCTTTAAATATACGATATAGAGTACGCTCGCTGGTCAAAAGTGCAATTGCAATAGTTTGAATATTGATTTCCTCATCCATATAATGTCCGAGGATATAAGCTTTAGCGCGATGTAGTAGGGAGATATCGTCCTGCTGCTTGGATTTTTATTGTTCAAGTAGATCACCGTGGTAGATTTCAAGTAGGCTGGTTGTATAAAATTGGAGCCTAGTATTCATCGAATAGACTGAGTATTTAATTTTTTCGATCAGTTCCAATACTTTTTTGATCCGATAGCCGATCCTTTGTGCTGGAAAGACCTGAGTAGAGATCGACGGATCTATTTGTAAGGTATTCCATTCCTGCGCTATGATAGTTGGGGCTTCGATTTCTATTCCGATAAAGACCATCCATGCCTTACCGCCTTTCAATTGGCAAGTGACCTCTTTTTCGGTATTAAAATAGCCGCGATATTGTTGCTGATCTAGTGTCGAATGGTCAATGTTTTTGAGCGATAAAGAGCCTAAGAACTGGAAAGCAAACCAAAATGTTGTCCTGCTATTGCTGAGATCGAAATTCCAATCCCTTTCAAAGGTTCCCTTTATTTCCAAAAAAGTCTGTACACCTATCTTTTTGCTGGCAATGTATTGATTTTCGTTTTGTCGGATCGGTTTCTCGTCAGTCAGAAAATTAAAACACAATCCTTTTGGTATCGTTTGATATTCTGCAGGAGGACTGTGGTCATGTAGATTTATGCTATTTGTAATCAGCATCTATTTTTAAGTATAACTGGTTCGTTTTATTAAATTAGGGAAAAAAACAAGGCTGAAATGCTAAAAGAAGGTAAATGGTAAATTTTAATATTTAAAGAAATTTTCTATAAATTAAAGGTTTATGTAGTCAATTATGAAGATAAATATTGGCACTCGGGACAAAAGGCTGAAGGTATTGACTAACCCTGCTGTATTGATGGTATTTTCTAATCTATAACTACCTGTTGACATAATGATGTCAGTTCAGAGGGCTAATTTTAAGCAAAAGAATACATTATGAGCAATCTAAAACTGTTTGACGGACAACATTGTGAAACTACAGCCACTGGAACTTTACTGCGGCAACTTGGAATTGAACTTTCCGAACCCATGCTTTTTGGAGTTGGGGAGGGGCTTAGTTTTATCTATTGGAATATGAAAACAATGGATTTCCCTTTTTTGGGTGGACGCATCAAGACTGATCTGTTGACAAAGAATCTTTGTAAAAACCTCAACCTTGAGCTGTCTGTAAGGGAGACTACCTCGAAAACCAAGGCCTGGCAACAGGTCAAACAGTTTTTGGATGGGGGGCAAATCGTTGGGCTCAAACTTGATGCCTACTACCTTGAGTATTTCACTAATCCGTTCCATTTCGCTGGTCATTATGCTGCGATTTACGGTTATGACAATCAAAATGCTTTTTTGATCGATACCAGACAACAGGGTGGAAAAGTCAAAACCTCGCTCGAAAGTCTGGCTTTGGCGAGAGCTGAGAAGGGGCCAATGGCATCGAATAATTTATACTACACAATACAGCGAACGAATGAAGACTTTGACTTAAAAAAGTCCGTCATTACTGCTATTGTTAACAATGCAAACGAATACCTGAATCCGCCCATCACAAATATTTCTTACAAGGGAATTTTGAAGACGAGCCAGGAGCTCATAAAATGGTTTAATAGGAGTAAGGATGTAGCCACCGAATTTAAAATGGCTGCCAATCTGATGGAAAAAGCCGGCACTGGCGGTGCATTGTTCCGAAATTTATATCGCGATTTCCTAAAGGAAAGTTATGACTTGCTCCGGATTGAGCAACTTCGTGAAGCATATCAGGAATTTGTGGAAATAGCTTTGTTATGGAAATCCGTTTCAGACTTATTTTATCAAATCGGTGGGACCGCTCGGATTGAGTATATAGAACAAGCTTCGGAAATACTCAAAATCCTAGCTGATAAAGAGAAAAAGGCTATGGAGTGGTTGGGGACGTTAAGTGGATATTGAACTTTTGGAAAAATATCGAACAATCAAACGGTAAGGATAAATTTAGTTTATAGAACCGATTAAAGTCAATTTGGGAACAATATACTGTAGCTATTTATCCATTGGCGGGGCTATATAAAAATAATAACGATCTGGACGAGGAAAAAAAGAGGTATAGAGACTGTATTTGGAAGGTATATAAGTTTGGATAAAATCAATAAAATCGGCAGCATCATTCCCATTATCCCGATGAATAATAGGATTTACTAATCGATCAATTGATAGGTCAAGCACAAATGAAATGACTACTCTACCTGTTGGAATTGTCTCTGTATCCGATCGAAATCTTACCTTTTCACCTTTATACATTTCGTCCAAGACAAATACTTTGGATATTTGATCTGTTTCGGGCACTTCAATATCGGTTACTAAAGGATGACTATTAGTCAATCTGAAAGAGAAAATACTATTTCTAGGTCTGCCATTAAATAAAGCAGCTCTCCAAGGTATGAATTTAGCACTGTCTAAATGGGCGATGATTTGCTGGGGGCCTAAAAAGCTATGATGACCATTCTTATCAACGAATATTTCAATCGGGTTGGTATAGGATGTGTACCGATAAAGATCAAAATTATTTCGTTTAAAATCCGATAAAATCTGATTTATGAAATTTTTAAATCCCTTTACTGGCCTGGCATCATACTCATCGAAATTAGGAAATCCTTCGTATATTTTTACTTTTTCTATGTGGGTATAGACTTCACTTGAGTATAAGTCCCAATATATTTTCAAATCATATTTGCCTATATTGAAGGAACTGTCGTTTTTTAAAATAGACGCTATCTTGGGTAGAATATATTTGCTCTGCATATTTATTGTGTCGAAGCATATATTGTTATTGGTGTCTTTCTCAAATATCAATTGCAGATATTTTCCTCGAATACGGTCATTTTGCAGCGCATTGGAGAGCAATTGATTAGTTGACAGTGTAGATTGTGCGAATACGCTACCTGAAAGTAGAAAGACAATGAATAAAATAATTCTTTTCATACTTATAGGATTACAGATACAATGAGATTCCATAAATACTACTCAGTTAGATGTATCTGATCAGACAAAAAAATAGATAGGCGGCAAAGTAACGCTTGAAATAGGAAGATAATTTTTGTGTTCTTAGCATACACATGAAATAGTATCCGCTTGGGTATGGACCGTAAATGATACTATTCACTGAAAAACTATTTTTTTCAGCGGTTGGTTGTCTATCCCTTTTTTCCTAGGCGTTTAAAAGTTATAATTATTTTTTTTAGATTTTGAAATTTTGTCCGTAAATATGTGTTTAGGAGTATAGATTAGAATTGAGAATGGAGGAGTTATAGAGTTTGGGGAGATATTATGGAAGTAGAGAACCAGCGCATAGAATTAATAGATAAAATGTATTTTTCTCAGGATGATTTCATAAAACTGAGTAATTGTACTATAAAATGCATTGATCTTATTGGATGTTTTGAATTAGCCACGGAAATTGTAATAGAAAATTGCATTATAGAACAATTTAATATACATTCCTGTTGGTTTGTAAAAGGTTTGACCATAAGATATTCTATTGTTAAAGGTTATATTAACTATCAAATGGGAGGACATAACGATGTCCCACTAATTTTTGATCATAATATTTTTACTGACTTTTTTAATTTCTTTGACTGTGAATTTAATGCACTAGTGGTGTTTAAAAATAACATTGTCACGAAGGGGACTAATTTATTGGGAAATATGAGCGAAGGATTTGAGAATAGATTTAACGCTGGCTGGGAAGTTGAAAACAATTTGGGAGATCTCAATTTAAACAGGGAAGTGTAATAGTACTTTGTAGTGGTAGAATACATTATGTTCAATATTTTTAGAAAAAAGCATAGGAAATTAGAAAGTTGGGAAAAAACGACTTTACAACAGGTGTTTGGTCTATTGGGGGATGGGTATGCGCATTATATTGAACAACTTGATTTCATAGATGAGGTGGGTATTAATCGCTCCGATATACCCAATTTGATTAATTGTAAATATTCAGGTCCATTTTATAAAGAATTTGAAAATGAATTGATAGAAAATTTTAAAGTTGAGGGACTAATAATTGAAGATTTATGTAAAATGCGTGATGTAGAAGTTGTATTATATTTCTCCGATAATATATTTATCGGATACTCGACAAATTTACAAGTTGGCTCATTTCAATTTAATTGCCAAAAAATTGATATTTCACAGGCCCGAAAAAAATTCTGGGGTGATGAAGGAAGCTCGATTGTGAAAAGATTTTTAACAAAGAAGGAACTAAAATCAATCAATATTGGAGATATTTATATATCGAATATTAATGGAAAAGATTATTATCATTTAAAGGAACTTGAAGATGGGGATTTTTTGGGGTTTGACCAAGTTGGCAATTTTTTTGTTCTTACCCATGATCCATTCGAAATACGAAAGATAGATCGAAAAAGTGTAGCGGATTTTTTGTTGTAAAAAGGATCTTTATTTAATTTTTTTTACAACAGCATGTTAGGCTAGTAACTAATAGGTATCCGGTATTTTTAGTATGCCTTTAATTCATAAAGCAGACCTAAGTATAATAAAATAGGAAAATGAGGGGGAACGATTATGTAAAATTTATAAATCAAAAGGATTAACACTCACTTCTTGTTTAACCAAGTTTTTATCCCACCAAGAACTGATTTTTACGCAAATTGATTAAGTTTGTAACATGGCAAATGCAGTTCGATTAAATAAGACCCAACGACGCAAGATCAACATCTTTGTGCGTTGTGTTGCAATTTCGTTGCTGGCTTGGTTGTTGTTTTCGATTTCCAACCAATATACCGTGTCTGTCAAGGCTGCGATAGAATACGTCAACCTGCCCGAAAAACGGGCTTTTCACCCACAACAATCGGATACAGTCAAAGTAAAGCTCGAGATGACGGGATGGCAATTCCTGTTTTCGAAAGCTGCATTGGAAACACCCAAAGTACAGGTAGATCTCAGCTCGCTGAAAACAAAAGATTGGATTGTATTTTCCAACCAGCTGGGATTTATCAACCGCCAGTTTCCGCATGAACAACGTGTGGTGTCGGTGAGCCCGGATACCTTGTTTTTTGATTTTTCAAAACAAACACAGCGAAAGGTTCCTGTAAAACCTTTGTCCAATATCTTGTTTAAAAGGGGCTATGGTGTTATCGCTGATACGAAGGTTACGCCTGCATACGTGACGATTACTGGGCCCTATGAGGATGTTTCGACGATAGAATATTGGGAAACAGATACCGTACGTGGGAAAGAGGTGGAGACTGATGTGCGCACTGTGGCAAATCTTACCCGAAATCAAAAGGGAAATATCAATGTATATCCCACATCTGTGGAGGTGCTGATGCCGGTAGGGGAGCTGACGGAGAAAGTCATTGAACTGCCCGTAAAAGTTGAAAATGGCCAGCGCTATAGTTCCGTGAGGCCCAATCCAAGTAAAGTGGTGATCACGGTGCTGATGTCGGTCAAGGATTATAATAATTATACATCCCGTGATTTTGAGGCTGTGGTGGATCTGGCCGATTGGGAGAAAAATGAGGTGCAATATCTACCGATCCTGCTGACCAAGGTGCCGGATTATTGTAAGATTATCAGTGTTGTGCCACAGAATGTGGACTTCTTTGTACGAAAATAGGGAATAAAAATGGGGCTGAAAATAGGAATAACAGGCGGAATAGGTTCCGGCAAGACTTTTATCTGTAGGCTTTTTGAAGCCCTCGGTATTCCGGTCTATAATGCAGATGAAGAAGCCAAAAGGTTGATGAATACCGATATACGGATCAAGGAAAAGCTTATTGCGCAGTTTGGTGAGGCAACTTACAAGGATGGGCTGCTGGATCGGGCCTTCCTCGCCAACATGGTCTTTTCGGATAAGGATAAACTTGAACTCTTAAACAGTATTGTACACCCGATTGTCATCCAGGAAGCTAAAGATTGGGCTGAGCGGCAGACTACACGTTATTCACTCAAAGAAGCTGCGCTGCTTTTTGAAAGTGGTTCATACAAAGAGTTGGATTATACCATATTGGTTACTGCGCCAATGGATATTCGTATACAACGTGTCATCGAGCGGGATGGTGCAACTGAACAACAGGTACAGGAACGTATTAACAAACAATTGTCTGACGAGGAAAAACGGCAGCTTGCCGACTTCGTCATCGTTAACGATGGAATCACTCCACTACTACCGCAAGTGTGGACATTGCATCAAAAATTTCTAAAATAAATATATGTCTATCATATTGTCTGACTTTCTGGTCAGAAAACCGGAAGGGTATTATTGCCGTTATGGCGACTTTTTTATCGACGCGGGTAGCCCCGTAGCACATAATGTGGTGTCTCATGCCCATGGCGACCACGCCAGTTCAGGACATGATTATGTCTATTGTACTAATGGAACGGCATTGTTTATGAGCTATCGCTATAAGCAGAACCGTAAGGATTCCTATCAGGTCAAATTGTTCAACGGCACTTTTAAAATCGGTCCGGTGGAAATTACCTTTTTAGCGGCTGGCCATATATTGGGATCGGCGCAGATCTTAATGGAATATCAGGGTGTACGCTATTTGTATACCGGCGACTACAAATTGCAGGCTGATGAGACCTGTGAACTTATCGAAGTGCAGCAGGCTGATGTATTGATCACCGAAAGTACTTTCGCAAATCCTGAAGTTATCCATCCGGATCCCATTCAAGAGATCAAGAAACTGGAGGGGCATGCGAGCAATATTCTATTGGGAACTTATGTACTAGGGAAGGCGCAACGGATCACAGATCTGATCAATAGGTACTGTCCAGAAAGAAGGGTGCTGGTACATAGTGGAATATTGCCTTACCATCGTCTGTATGATGAACATGGACTTAAAAAAATGACTTATGAACCTTACAACCGTAGAGAGATGAAGCAGGGGGAGCAGAATAAGGTTTATCTGGTACCGCCCATGACTTTCAATAGTTATTTTAGGGCGACAAAAGTATTGCGGGCCTTTGCTTCTGGATGGAAGCGATTACAGGCGCAGAATGATATCGAATTGTATATTTCGGATCATGTGGACTGGAATGATATTCTCCATTATATTAAGATGGTTGACCCGAAAGAGGTATGGACATTGCATGGCGACGGGACAATACTCAAGAGTTATTTTGGCGACAGGTTAATGGTAAGAGATGTGCTTTCAGCATAAAGGAGGGTATACCCTCCTTTATTATTTCATATTGATAATCTTGTCAACAACGTATACCGTATTGCCACGCCAAGGCAATACCCCATGATATTCTTTGTATTGAAGATCAAAATATTTACCGCTATTGAGCTCAAGCTGGCGAAATATAGAATCATCTTCAATAGAAAATTCGAATTGGTTGCTGGCAATTCCGCCAGTCTTGACACTACCAAATCCTTCCTGAATCAGCTTTCCCTCATAGGTCTTAAATATATTGCCTTTTTTGACGGCAAAATTTAAGTAGCCAGATTTCACCCCTTCACCAAATACGTAATAGTATTTCCAGTAACCATAGGATCCGAAGCCTACTAACAAAAAGAGGAGCAGGATAAATAAAAATTTCTTAAATCCAGACTTGGTCTTTTTTTGTTCCGGTAAATTTTCCATAATTTTTTCGCTAGTTTTTGTTGTATTATTTTCTTTTCATTTTATTCAAATATGTTTTGGCGCAAAGCTGTCCATGTCCATCATACACAAGAACTCGGCCAATTATGACGGTTTGAAAAGTATCAGCGCAAAGGGGAGCAGGGGCAGCATGGAGGGAGCGGTCAGCGGGGAGAGCATGATCTGCCTCTAAGGGGTGAAAAAGTACCGGCACTAATACCGGCTGGGGCTGATTCAGAAATTAACTGCCTGAGAATTGGTTTGATAAACTAATTATGTTAGTATTTTGTTGCGATTTATAGTGATTATTGCTAATTTTTGTAAATTTGGGTAATGGATTCGCCCCAAACATATCGTAAAATTATCCACCTGGATATGGATGCTTTCTATGCGTCCGTGGAGCAGCGGGATTTTCCGGAATATCGGGGGAAGGCTATTGCTGTGGGTGGTTCGCCTGACGGGCGGGGGGTAGTGGCTACGGCCAGCTATGAAGCACGGAAATTTGGTGTTAAGTCTGCCATGAGTTCCCGCAAAGCACTGCAGCTCTGTCCGGAGATCATATTTACCCGACCACGGTTTGAGGTATATAAGCAGGTTTCGTATCAGATCAGGGAAATCTTTCAGCGGTATACGGATTTAATTGAACCGTTGTCGCTTGATGAGGCTTTTTTGGATGTAACGATGGATAAGCAGGGAATTGGTTCGGCCATTGATATCGCCAAAGCGATCAAATCTGCCATCAAAGAAGAGCTTAATCTGACTGTCTCCGCCGGAGTTTCAGTCAATAAATTTGTCGCCAAGATTGCCTCCGATATGGATAAACCTAATGGCCTGACATTTATAGGGCCTTCAAAGATTCTGAAATTTATGGAATCCTTACCGGTAGAGAAATTCTTTGGTGTAGGTAAGGTGACCGCCAAGAAAATGCACGAGCTGGGTTTATTTACGGGGATGGATCTCAAAAAACAGCGCGAAGACGATCTGGTACGTTGGTTTGGTAAGACCGGGCATTTTTTTTACCGTATTGTCCGCGGGATAGACGATCGGCCCGTCACACCCAACCGAAGCAGTAAATCTGTCGGAATAGAGGATACTTTTGAGGCTGATATCGAAACTTTTGAAGAACTGAACGCCATACTGCAAAGACTGAGCATACAACTTTGGGGACGCATCGGCAAAAAAGAAATATCGGGCAGGACACTAACCTTGAAACTAAAGTATGCTGATTTTGTGCAGCTGACGCGAAGCCTGACGCTGGATACAAGTTTCGACTCTGAAGAGAAAATCTATGCGACAGCCCATAGTTTGCTGAGTAAGATTACCTTAGCAAATAAGGTGCGGCTGCTGGGGATTTCGATCTCTAATTTTGTTGATGAGTCAGATTTTCCAAAAGAGGGTGTCCAACTCGCTCTTTTTGAGAATTATCGGTAAGAGGGGATAGCCATCACCTGTACATGGAGCTGAATAAGCTTGTTACAGGTAAAATCGTCGTTATTTACCACAATTCTTTATCTTAGCTGAAATAATTAATAAACATATCCAAGAATTAATGAATACAGTATCAAGAGTGCTCTTAGGTGCATCTATTGTGTTTTTTGTGCATGATCTGACTTTTGCACAGAAGAAATTGGATTTTGCGCAATCCTGGGGACAGAAACAGTCTTTAACCGTGCGCACAAATCAATATCCGGGCTGGGCGGATGGAGCCGCTTATCTGGAAAATGACGTCAACGATAGCCAGCTCTATCAGGTCAACGTCAAATCGGGGAAGAGAAGTATCTATACAATTCCTGCCAAAGAGGGGACGGTAGTCTATGTAGAGAAAAATGATATTTTTATCAAAAATGGCTCAGGTACTGCAAAGAAATTGACCAATTCACCTGACGTTGCGGAACAGAACCCAACTTTATCGCCAGACGGTCAATATGTTGCTTTCACACGTAAAAGCAATTTGTATAGTTTAGAGGTAGCTACGGGGAAAGAGGCACAGTATACAAATGATGGTACCGATGTGATTTACAACGGTTGGTCTTCATGGGTTTATTATGAGGAAATTTTGGGACGTCCTACAAATTATAAGGCTTTTTGGTGGTCTCCGGATAGCAAGAAGATCGCTTTTATGCGTTTTGATGATACCAAAGTGCCTATGTTTCCGATATATTCATCCAAAGGACAACATGGTTATCTAGAGGAAACACGTTATCCGAAAGCAGGGGATCCTAATCCTGAGGTGAAAGTGGGTATCGTTCAGCTGAACGGCGGACAGGTAACCTGGGCGGATTTCAATGAAAAAGATGATCAGTATTTCGGACAGCCTTATTGGGCTTTCGATAGTAAAAATTTCATGGTGCAATGGATGAACAGGGATCAGAATAACCTGAAATTTTATCAGGTGGATCCAAATACTGGTTCGAAAAAAGAGATTTATGATGAACGCCAAGCTTCTTGGATCAACCTGGATCATGACGAGCGTATTACTTACCTTGCTGACAATAAATATTACATCTTAAAATCGGATAAAACTGGTTGGGCGCACTATTATCTATATAAGTTGGATGGCACATTAGTGAACCCGATTACATCAGGCGATTGGCAGGTGACTGAAATCAAACGGATAGACGAGAAAAATAAGGTGCTTTATTTTACTGCACGTAAAGAAAATTCGGCTCGTTTTGATCTGTACCGTGTGGATTACTCGGGTAAAAATCTGAAACGTTTGACCTTTGGTGAGTATTCACATGATGTCAACGTATCGCCTGATGGCAAGTATTTTATCACCCGATATTCTAATGTGAGCACACCGGACCGTTTTGCTTTAGTGGATAATCAGGGTAAAGTGGTACGTCAATTGGCGGATAGCAAAGCTGCGGACTTTAGTTCGTACACCTACGGTAAAACGGAGTACTTACATATTAAATCGGATGACGGTCTATTTGATTTACCTCTGACGATCACTTATCCTACGGATTTTGACAAATCGAAAACTTATCCTGTTGTTTTCAGTATCTATGGTGGTCCAGATGCGGGTACTGTGAAGGATACCTGGAAAGGTACGGGCAATCAGTATTGGGCGAATGAAGGTGTTATCCAGGTTTCAGCGGATCACAGGGCTTCTGGTCACTTCGGTAAACAGGGCGTAGCTTACATGCACCGTAATCTGGGACATTGGGAAATTATCGATTATTCTACGATCGTAAAATGGTTGAAATCTCAGTCTTGGGTAGCTAAAAACAAAGTATTGATCACAGGCCATAGCTACGGTGGTTATATGACTTGTCTGGCGATGACTAAAGCTGCTGATGTATTTGACTTTGGTATTGCTGGTGCGCCGGTAACGTCTTGGGACTTGTACGATACCCATTATACCGAACGTTGGATGGATACGCCTCAAGATAATCCTGAAGGTTATAAAGCGGGGTCGGTATTGAACTATGCAAACAATTATAAGGGCGTACTGCGCATTATGCATGGCGATATGGATGATAATGTTCATCTGCAGAATACAACGCAACTGGTTGATAAATTAACAGATAGAAGTGTACCTTTTGAATTGATGATCTATCCGGGCAGCCGTCATGGATTTGACCGTTCAAAAAGTAAATATGACTTTAATGAGCGTGCACGTTTCTACTATCAATATCTATTGGAGAAACCTCTCCCAAAAGAGTTTAAGTAGATTGTTGGGTATGATTACAGAAAAAACACGCGGTTCAGTTAAATCGCGTGTTTTTTTGTGTAGTTAGTTGATCTTGTTAAATAAGTGTTCCGGAATCTCCCATTTGATGGGATTTACTTCTTTGACTGGATTATAATTTAAAATCTCAGGATATTCATTTCGTTCGAGCTTATCAATAATATTTTCCAAAATAGGCCTTATTTCCGGCCAATCTTCAGCATATAATGCCAAGGTCGAATACCTTTCAAGCAGCCAATAGACCATAAGAGCAATTGCTTTATCACAGTATTTATGTTCGATTACAGTTTGATATACGTCGAATTCGCGATGTTTCAATAAGACGGCAATGTTGTACAATTCAATGGTACTATCACTCCGCCTGATTTGATTGATCAGATGTTCTCCAAACCAGCTATGAACTTCCGTTTCTTCTAAATAAATATAGGGTTCCTCTCCCTGGCTTGCTTGCAAAACAACCGCTGGTATTTTTGGAGCTTGTGCAATTTGTTCAGTGGGATCGTAACTGATGTCTGTTTTGAGATAAAACCCTTTTTCAGAATTGTTTATAACCGTTTTTATAATGTCGAAGTTCTCGTCAGTTCCTTTTCTTGTTTTCCAGCTTCGACGAATAGCTTCAAAAGGATAGTTATTCCAGAAAAGCATCAGTGCAGTAGCCTCACTACAAAATGGGCTCTCAACGATCCATTGTTGGATGTAGAAAAAACATTGTGTCGCTAATTTATGAAGCTCCTGGGGTGTTTTTAAAAGCTGAAATTCTTCAAATTCCATGTGTCGATAGGCATCCTCTGTTTCCATACCTGTTGGTTGTGTCTTATAGTGATTTTGCTTTAACTTATTTTTGGCTGTTTGGTCGTTCCGCGAAACCGTATTTTTCCGATCAATCGCATCTCTCGCTGAAACGGTAAATGACTTTGTCCGGATGTTCTAAAATAGCAAAAATCCCAGAAAATGAATTGAATGTTTAGACCATCGCACGTTTTTTTTTAACACATTTGAAGTGGATTTTTGTCAGCATCGAAATAAAGCTGGGGTGATAGATGCCCTGAAAAAATAGTTGGATCGAATATGATGTTAAAAAACTTAAAAAATGTCAATTTTATGTGGGTGTAAATTGTTGAAAATTAAAAATAATGGCATCTTTGTAAAAGTTTATTCAAAGAAAAAATGATTCAATTCCTAAAGGAAAGTACTTTTGCCGTAAATGAGGTTTTTAATAGGTCGTGGGAACTATTGAAAAAGCATTATTTTTCTGTTGCTGGCCTATGTTTTTTACTGTTTGTAACCTCTGGTTTATCCAATTTCCTGGCAACGACGATCAGTGATTTTAATGTGGTACTCAGTGGTTTTATGGCCTTCTTTTTTATGATCATGTATTTTGGGCTGAACCTTACTTTGTTTAAATACATCCTCAATCTGATCGATGGCAACCAGGATAAGAAATTGATCCATTGTATACCAAGTTCAAAAGAAATAGCTTATTTTTTTGGCGCCATGTTGAGTATCATGGTACTGTCTATTGCCTTATTGATGATATTAGGAGCTGTATCTCTTCCATTTTTGTATTTATTTGAAAATGGCGAAAATCGGGCAGAAATCATGAGTAAGTTTACTGTCTTTGTTGTTTTTGTCGCAGCAATACTGACATTTATTTTGATTATTCGCATCGCATTTTACCCTTTCTTTATTATTGATAAACATGCGGGAACCTTTAAATCACTACGCTTTAGCTTTGCGTTAACCAAAGGCAATGTTTTCAAATTATTATTAATCTTGGCAGTATTTGCTTTTTTTCAATTACTGCAGATGTATTTTAATTATTTAGAATATTACATAATTTTTATTATTTTGAACCTTGTGAGCTCGTTCTTAGTGGTACCTTTGGCCAGTATTGTTGTTTCGGTTGCGTACCGGGAAATGATGTCGGACTATCACGGTGGAGAGGACCCGAAGATTTTGAATAATATATTTTAATAAAGAGAGAAGGTTTTGAGTAAAAAAGGAATTGCCATTTTAGGGGCAACGGGTAGTGTCGGTACACAAGCCTTGGATGTTATTAGAGCCTTTCCGGATAAGTTTGAAGCAGTTGTTCTGACTTGCGGTAGCAATGCTGAACTATTGATCAAACAAGCGTTGGAGTTTAAACCAAAATCGGTCGTTGTGACCGATCCAACCCAATATAAAAAAGTTAAAGAAGCCTTAGCGTTTCAGGATACGACGGTATTATATGGTGAAGAGGGCTTGATTGAAGTGGTACAATATGCCGAAATCGGTATTGTCTTAAATGCAATCGTGGGTTCCGCTGGTTTAAAACCTACGGTAATGGCTATTCAATCCAGAAAAGATATTGCCCTGGCGAATAAGGAAACTCTTGTTGTTGCCGGGGAATTGATTATGGCCTTGGTCAAAGAATACGGTGTAAATATGTTGCCTGTAGATTCTGAACATTCGGCAATCTTTCAATGTCTGGTCGGTGAGGAGCAAAACCCCATTGAAAAAATTTATGTGACGGCATCTGGAGGTCCTTTTCGTGGAAGAAAGCGGGACGAGTTGCTGCAGGTAACGAAAGCACAGGCCCTAAAACATCCCAATTGGTCTATGGGTGCCAAAATTACGATAGATTCGGCTTCTTTGATGAACAAGGGACTGGAGGTGATCGAAGCCAAATGGCTCTTTGATCTAGCTATCGATCAGGTGGATGTCATCGTACACCCACAGTCGATCGTGCACTCCCTGGTTCAATTTAAAGATGGATCTATGAAAGCACAAATGGGTGTTCCGGATATGAAATTGCCTATTCAATACGCATTGACTTATCCCGCCCGTTTTGAAAATAATTTTGAACGCTTCAATTTTATGGACTATCCGACGCTTCATTTTGAAAAAGCGGATATGGAAACTTTTCGAAACTTGGCCCTGGCCTACGAAACACTTCGCGCCGGTGGAAATAAATCTTGTATATTGAACGCAGCAAATGAAGTTGTGGTGGCTGCTTTCCTTGCCGATAAAATCGGCTTCCTGGAAATGAGCGACGTCATCGAAAATACATTGGAAAAAGTGGAATTTATCGCCAATCCGACACTGGAGGACTATCTGGAAACGGATCGGTTAGCAAGGTTAATAACAAAAGAAATAATCAAAGATTAAATATAGAAAGCATACATGGGTGTTTTAATTATGGTCGGACAAGTGATTTTAGGCTTGTCAATTTTAATTGTTCTACATGAGTTAGGACATTTTTTAGCAGCACGTGCATTTGGAATTAAAGTGGAAAAATTCTATTTGTTCTTTGATGCATGGGGAGTGAAATTATTTAAATTCAACTATAAAGGCTGTGAGTATGGTATCGGCTGGTTGCCTTTGGGTGGCTATGTGAAGATTGCCGGTATGATCGATGAGTCGATGGATACTGAACAATTGAAGGGCGAGCCACAACCTTGGGAGTTTCGCTCAAAACCGGCATGGCAGCGTCTGATCGTGATGTTGGGTGGTATTATCGTTAATATCGTCGTTGGTATTGTTGTCTTTTGGATGTTGACCTTTAAAATGGGTAATACAGATGTCAAGATGGATCAAATGGTAAACGGTATCGTACCGGGATCCATTGGTGAATCTATCGGTCTTAAAGCCGGTGATAAAGTGATTGCAATAGATGGACACCGCGTTGAAAACTACTCCGAGCTGCTTGGTTCTAAAGTATTGATGGGCGGTGTATCCCTTACGGTAGAACGTGATGGCGGGACAACAGAAATCAAGGTTCCAGCGGATTTATTGAATACCTTGTCCGATAAAAAAGGAGAGAAGTTTATTGAACCTCGTTTTAAAACAACAAGTATCGCACAAGTGGCCCCAGGATCAGTGGCAAGCAAGATGGGTTTTACCAAAGGCGATAGTATTGTCGCCCTAAACGATACTCCAGTGCCTTTCTTTGATCAATTCAGAACGTTAGTTAAAGCAAATATCAATAAACCTGTTGTCATTAAAGTAATCCGTTCGGGAGCGGAGGTTTCCCTAAAAGGAAACGTACCTGCAGATGCAATGTTAGGTATCAGTGTCAATCATGATAATTCAATCAAGTCATTTACAACGAATTATACGCTTATGGAAGCTTTTCCGATCGGTGCTAAAAAAGCATTTACGGTAATCACAGATAATGCGAAAGGATTCGGTAAAATCTTCAAAGGGGAGGTACGTGCTGATAAAGCGCTTTCTGGACCTATCGGTATTGCGACATTATTCGGTACTGAAGTGGATTGGATTCGGTTCTGGTCTTTGGTTGGTATGCTTTCAATGGCGCTTGCATTTATGAATTTGTTGCCTATTCCGGCACTGGATGGCGGTCACGTTGTATTCTTACTGATCGAGATGATTCAAGGCAAACCACTGAGTGAAAAATTTCTCGAAAAAGCACAAATGGTCGGATTCTTTATCCTTTTGGGTCTGATGGTGTTTATATTCGGAAATGATATTTTTAAGTTGTTCAAATAATTTATCGCCCAGATGTCCCTATGTATTTCTTCTAATAGGATGGATACAGTACAGGTTTTCAGCGTTCGGAATACACAACAATAAAAAATTACTTATGTATCTTGTTGAAAATAAAAAATATAGATCAAAATCTTGATGTTAATGGTTTCAACGGCTATATGAGATGATAAAAAATAAATAATTCAACAAAAAATAGGGGAGTTTTCTTTTGGAAAACTCCTTTTTTATTTCTTACATTTGACCATGGACGGAAGAAATAGAGCGGATGTAAAGCCTGGAATGTTGGTTAATATCATTCTGAAAAAAGACCAGCGCACGGGGAATCTTACAGAGGGCATTGTCAAAGATTTACTGACATCCTCATCTTATCATTCAAGAGGAATCAAAGTAAGGCTGACAGATGGTCAAGTAGGACGAGTGGCTGAAATTATAGAGGATGACTTTTAACAATATCGTATCGTTATATTAGCTCTCTCGATTACTCCTAATGTTTTAGATGTGTTGTCTAAATGAATTTATTGCTACCTAATGATGTTCTTATTATTCGATCTAAATTGAATTTAATGGTTGTGTTATGATGCGCTTTTTTGAAATAAGATTTGCATAGTAACATAATTCTTATTAACTTATTTCTAGATTTTTTATTTTTATTACATATTTATAGAATTTTATTGTATTAATTAGTTGAATGATCTCTTTTTCGAATGGATACCAAAAGTAAATGTAAGATTGTCTACGCAGATGATGCGATGATCCATCATGTTATGATGAAGGCCATGGCCCAATCCCATTCGTTGGAATTAGTTTATTGCGCCTCTAATGGTAGAGACCTTATCGACTATTTGATTGAACATAATAAAGCGCTACCTGAGGTGTGCATATTGGATCTGCACATGCCGATTTTGAACGGTATCGAAACCGCAAAGATTGTTAGGGAGAAGTTTCCTTCCATTCGTATATTTGGTCTGACCTCGAGTAGTGATGAAAGCGAACGGATTGAAATGTTGGCCGGAGGGGTGGAGCAGATCTTCGCGAAGGAAGATATGTCCGCATTGTTACAACAGCTTTAGCTAAAAGCATAAAAAAAGCCTAACAATTTGTTAGGCTTTTTCGTTATTTTCCAGTGCTTCCTTAAATTTTAAAAGCCTGACCCATGCCGGGCATTTGCTCAGATCCTTTTTCCATAACCCAACATGGATAAAACTTGTGCTAATAAATCTTTCTACATCAAACACTTGCATATCTTGTTGTATTTCCAGTGATTTGGGTAATTCCCTAGATTGAAAATATTGTTGTAATTCTTCTGGTGTCATAAGACAAAAATAGCGTTTTTAATTCATTATCTCCAACCGCCACCTAAAGAACGGTAGAGATCCACAAATCCATCCAGATGCTGTTGACGTAGCTCGACCAGATCCAGGTCGCTATCCAGGGCATTGCTTTGTGCGGTGATAACTTCTAAATATGTCGCATAGCCACTTTTGAAGAGTAGGTTTGCATTTTTTACCGCAAGATGCGCGTTATCCACCCTTTTTCTTGCAAGCTCGAGCTGTTCCCGCTGTTTGTCTACTGTAACTACAGCGTTGGAGACTTCGGCAACTGCTTCGACGACCCGCTGTTGAAGCTGAATTTCGGCCTTATCCCGTTCAAGTTTTGCAACTTCATATTGTGTTTTTAATGTTTTGTTTTTGAAAATAGGGGTGGTCAGATTACCGGTGATGCCACCTAATAGTGCACCTGGTATGTTGAACCAGTTTCGGGGAAGCATGGAATTTACGCCTAGTACACCGCCTATATTGAGCGAAGGGTAGCGCATAGCCTGCTGTATATTCGCATTGGCATTGGCCGCCATTAATTGAAACTCGGAGGAACGGATATCTGGTCGATTGCGTATGATTTCAATGGGCGAACCAAGCGATATGTCCTTACTTTCTGCAAACAGATGTTCGTATGAAGTGCCTCGTTTGATACTGTCCGGGAGCCTTCCTGTTAATGTCTGCAATGCATTCTCTTGGATAGTAATCTGTTTTTCCAATTCTGGGACAAGTGAGGCTGCCAATAAACGCTGCGATTCTGTCTGTTGAATGGCAAGTGCGGTAATCTCACCCGCTTTGTATTGGAGCTTAATCATACGTAATGTGCTATCGTTCAGTTGAACATTACGTTTGGCGACTTCAATTTTTGCATCTAACATCAACAGATTGAAATAACCTTTGGCGACAGACGTGATAATATTGGTCTGAATGGCATTTTTGGCTTCCTGTGTGTCCAGGTATTCCGCCAATAGCTGTTCCTGTTTGCTACTAATTTTTTTCCAGATATCTATTTCCCAGCTAAAACTGATGTCAGATCCAAATTGAGATTGGTAAACAAACATATTTTCTGGCGCTTTTTCACCTTTGTGCTCATAATATTTTGCCAATGGTCCACTTGAAAAATCTTTCGATCGCCAGGTACGGTTTCCATTCGCTATGGTGGCACTGACACTCGGTAGATAATTTGACTTATTTTGAGCCATTACCCTGCTGGATATCTGTAAGTTGAGCAGCGCTGTTTTCATTTCAAAATTATTGGTCAGTGCTGAATCGATCAGTAGCTTAAGGGTAGGATCATGAAAAAACGATTTCCAATGAATCAATCCCATGCTGGAGGTGTCGCCAAAATAAGCTAAGGTGTCACCACGGAAGGTACCCGGGAGTTTTAGTTTGGGCTGAACATAATCTTTGCCAACTTTACAAGCGTTCATCAACATCAGTAATCCCGTAGCCATAAATAGTGCTGAAATATATTTTTTTATGTTCTTCATTCTTCTTCTTTAGCTAGTTTATCCTGTAGTTTTTCATCCAGACCTTTGAAGACAACAAAGAGTACTGGAATAATAAAGATGCCAAAGGCAACTCCCAATAGCATGCCACCTGCTGCACTGAAGCTGATGGAGTGATTGCCTATAGCCGATGGGCCAACAGTCCACATCAGTGGAACTAGGCCGGCAACGAAGGCAAGACTGGTCATTAAGATTGGCCTTAATCGTAGCTTTGAACCGCTGATGGCAGCTTCCACGATAGTTTTTCCATTTTTACGTTCCTGTACGGCAAATTCGACTATGAGGATCGCATTTTTAGCTAGTAGACCGATCAACATGATCAATCCAACCTGGACATAGATGTTGTTCTGAAGACCGACAAGGTTGATGACCGAAAAAACGCCGATCAGACCAACAGGAATGGATAGTAAAACTGCCCAGGGCAGGATATAGCTTTCGTACTGTGCGGAAAGTAAAAAGTATACAAATAAGATACTCAGAACGAAAATCAGAATAGTCTGGGATCCAGATTGACTTTCTTCATAGCTCATACCCGTCCATTCAAAGCCATAGTTTCCGGGTAGTTTTTCGTCGGCTAGCTTTTGGATGGCCTGCATGGCGTCATCGGTACTATAGCCTTCTGCTGGTGTGATGTTGACCGAAATTGCATTGTATAGATTGTAACGGGTAATGGTTTCGGGGCCGACAGTTTTTTCTAATGTCAGAATGGTATTGATGGGAACCATCTCGCCTTTGTTGTTCCGTACGAAAATCGAATTGAAAGATGCTGGATCTTTGCGGAAATCAAAATCAGACTGTACATACACGCGGTACTGACGGCCAAAACGATTAAAGTCACTGGCTTGCACCCGTGCAAAATAGGAGCGTATGGTGGACATTAAATCTTTGATCTCAACACCGAGTGATTTTGCTTTGACAGCATCAATGTTGACCTCGTATTGGGGGAAATTGGATTTAAAACTGGTGTAAGCACTACGGATTTCCGGACGGGTATTCAGCTGGCTGATAAAGGTATCTGCAATGGTATTAAAGTCCCTTACGTCACCACCCATACGATCTTGAAGAACCATCTCTATACCGGCAAAATCACCAAATCCCTGTACTGTTGGCCTAGGAAATACCGTAAATGTAGCCTCATTTATTTGTGCGAGGTCATTCCTGATCGTATCCATAAAGGCGTTAATGTTTTTGATGTGCTTGCGTTTGGCATGTGGTTTAAGTGTAATATAGCCTGCCGCAAAGGCTGGACTCGAACTACCATCCAGTGCATTGAAACCAGAAACTGTTGTCATACCCTCGATATCTTTTCTTTTTTTTAATATACTGTCGGCACGATAGAGTACTTCTGTCGTGCGGCTTAACGAAGCTCCTGGAGGGAGCGCTATGTTATAGGTGATAAAACCGTCATCTTCAGTTGGGATAAAACTCTTGGGCGTTTTAATCATTAAAATGACTCCGATTGCAGTAATCAATACCAGGCCTATCCAGGCTATTTTTTTATGATTGATCAATAACTGTACAATAGATACGTATCGGGCAGTCAGACGATCAAAAGAAGTATTGAATGCTTTAAAGAAACGATCCTTAAACTGACCGATTCTTGATTTGGCTTCTTCTTCCTGTTGAGGCTTGGGCGCTTTGAGCAATAATGCACATAGGGCAGGACTCAATGTCAAGGCATTTAGCGCTGAAATTAGGATCGCTGTCGCTAGGGTATAGGCAAATTGCCGGTAGAAGATACCCGCTGGACCCTCCATAAAACCAACAGGCAAAAATACTGCTGCCATGACCATGGTAATGGAGAGGATTGCACCAGTAATCTCTGACATGGTCGACAATGTAGCAGCTTTAGCTTTTAATCCCGTACTATGCATCTTCTCATGGATGGCCTCTACAACAACAATGGCATCATCGACAACAATACCGATGGCCAATACCAGGGCAAACATGGTCAATACATTGAGTGAGAATCCAAAGAGCTGGAGAAAAAAGAAGGTACCAATCAATGAAACAGGTATAGCGATCGCGGGAATTAAGGTCGATCTAAAGTCCTGTAAGAAGATGAAAACAATAATAAAGACCAAAATAAATGCTTCGAAAAGTGTGTGTTCAACCTGGCTGATGGATTCATCAATTTGGTCACGTACGGAATAAGTCACTTCATAATGCAATCCCTTTGGGAATGTCTTGGCCTGTTCTTCGAGTACTTTCCGGACAGCGATATCAATATCATGGGCGTTGGAGCCGCTGGTTTGGGTCAGATTGAGTGTCAGTCCGGGATGACCATTGACCTTATTGTCACTACTGAGATTTGTTGCACCAAACTCTACGCGTGCAACATCTTTGAGGTATAGCACCGAACCATCATTGTTTGTCTTGATGACGATACCCTGAAATTCTTCAGGGGTGGTAAAGCGTCCTTTGTGCCGAATAACCGTTTCAAATGCCTCATCGGAAGTTTCACCAAATTTACCCGGCGCTATCTCAAAGTTCTGATCTTTGATGGCATTCATAATGTCCTGGGGAACCAGATTATAAAGGGCCAACTTTTCTGGATTCAACCAAAGCCGCATGGCATAATCTCTTGCTCCGAGCCGCGACACTTGTGCTACTCCGTCTACACGTAATAAAGGACGCATAAGATTGATCTGTGCGTAGGCCTGTAAAAAGGTTTCATCGTAGGCCTTATCTTGATGATCCGAGTAAAGATTGATGGTCATGATAACCCCGGTCTGGCGTGGCATGACGGTAATGCCAGCTTCGTTTACTTCAGGAGGAATAGAGCTGATCGCTTTGGAGATACGGGTCTGCACATTGACCGAAGCAATGTCCGGATTTGTTCCCGTCTTAAAATAGACGGACACACTACCCGAACCGGAGTTGGACGCAGACGATTTGATATAGGTCATATCTTCCACACCATTAATAGCCTCTTCAATAGGCAATAAAACACTTTTTGCTACCGTCTCAGCATTGGCACCGGGGTAACTCAGTGATACAAGGACACTCGGTGGTGCAATTTCGGGAAATCGGGATACAGGGAGCAGCTTTAATCCCACCAAGCCCAATATGACTAAAATAATAGAAATGACCGTGGCTAGAACAGGTCTATTTATAAAGGTTTTTAACATATAATAGAATTTTAGACATAGCTCGGACATACCTGAAAATAGGTTACCACAGCTATGTAAAAATGTGCGATAATTATTTCTGTGGAATAGGGGCGACGGCAGAACCATCGGTTAGTTTGTCAAATCCACTGGTAATGACACGGTCGTTTTCCTTGAGACCTGAGTCTACGATATAATTGCCTTTGCTTTTGCCTGAAAGCTGAATATTGCGGCGTTGTGCTTTATTGTTTTGATCCAATATATAGACAAAAGTTTTATCCTGTAATTCATTGATGGCAATCTGTGGGATCTGTAGGACATCTTTTTTTACTTCCGCAATTTTTAGTGTGCCACTACTTCCCGAACGTAAAATATTGTCTTTGTTTTGGAAGGTTGCACGTAGAGAAATTGCCCCTGTGGTTCTGTTGATCTGTCCATTGACAGCATCGACAATCCCTTTTTTCGCATATTCTTCGCCGTCGGCGAGAACCAGCGTTACCAGAGGAAATACCAGTTTTTGATTCTGGTTGTATTTCTTGCCTTCAATGCTGTCTTTTTTCGCCTGTGCTTTTGAGAAGTAGAGGAAGTCGGATTCATTCATGGAGAAATAAACATAGACTTCCTGTATATCGGATAGGTAGGTGAGGGGCTCTTTGTCACCCTTGGATACTAAATTCCCAATACGTTTGGGAATACGACCGATATATCCGCTTACAGGTGCTGTAATGATCGTAAAGTCTTTACTGATCTGCGCAGAACGTACGGCGGCACTGGCCTGATCTAGGGTTGCCTTTGCTACTTGATAGTCAGATTTGGCTGATGCCAACTTTACATCTGAAATGACGTCATTTTGAACCAATGGTTTCAAACGGTCCACTTCTAATTGCGCATTTTTAAGTTTGGCCCGCGCAACCTGTTCAGTAGCGACCATGTTGTTTAAATTTTCTTGATAGGTAGAAGGATCTACTTTGAACAATTTTTGTCCTTTTTGTACAAAAGAACCTTCATCGACATAGATTTCTTGCAGTAAGCCCTCAACCTGGGGACGGACCTCCACATTCACTTTTCCCTCAATGGTACCTAGATAGTCCTTGATCGTGGTGGCATCAGATTTTACAACTGTATAAACGGGCAGGGCTACAGGTTTTTCATTGGTATTATTTTCTTTGGAAGAGCTTGAAGAACAACTTACCTGGGTGGCTAAGACTGAACAAATCAATAAGGATACGCTGAAAATAGATAATGTTTTTTTCTTCACAATACTTGATTAAATTTTTGATATATGTGCTATTGTAATGTTACTATTACAAGATATAACGCCAAATAGTTTAATTATTGTGTAAATTAACATTTGTTAACGTTTCAATTTATAGTTAATAATCACTCAATTAATAATCAAGTATTCTATGTATTAGTTTTAAATGCCTAGTTTTCAGTAGGTATTGGTTGATCGGTATCCTTGGTTTATTAGCACACCATAGCTGGACAAAATAGACAGGTTGTGAGTAGTTGGAATGAGCCCAATTTTTATCAGGCTCATCTTTTTATAGTTGATTTTAACTTTGTTTAATTTTTTAAGTGAACTCCACTATTGGGTTCCTTATTGTATCAACCCCTTAAAATTTAAGGTGTTTTACAGTTAATCCGTTATTGATAAGTTGTTTTAGGGCATCAATACCGATACTGATATGTGCTTCTACGTATTTCGCTGTAACGGTAACATCACTTACGGATGTTTTGACTCCTTCAGGGACCATTGGTTGGTCAGAAACCAACAGCAAAGCACCTGTCGGAATCTTGTTCGCAAAACCAACACTGAATATTGTCGCTGTTTCCATATCGACACACATGGCCCGAATCGATTTCAGATACTTTTTGAATGCTTTGTCATGCTCCCATACCCTTCTATTGGTGGTGTAGACCGTCCCTGTCCAATAATCTCGTTGATGGTCACGGATTGTTGTGGAGATCGCTTTTTGCATAGCAAATGCGGGTAATGACGGTACCTCAGGTGGAAAGTAATCATTCGATGTTCCTTCGCCACGGATAGCAGCGATAGGGAGGATCAATTCTCCTACAGGAATCTTTTTCTTGATTCCTCCGGTTTTGCCTAAAAATAGCACGGCCTTAGGGGAAATGGCGGATAGCAGATCCATTATCGTTGCGGCCATCGGGCTACCCATTCCAAAATTGATAATGGTAATACCGCCAGCGGTCACGGATTGCATAGGTTTGTCTTCTCCGTAGATAGGGGCATTGTCATGCATTTCCGAAAATAGATGAATATATTTTGAAAAATTTGTCAATAGGATATACTCCCCAAACTCTTCCAAAGGTCTTCCGGTATAACGTGGAAGCCAGTTGTTCACGATTTCTTCTTTGGTTTTTAAACCAGGTGTTATCGGGCTATTTACAGTATTTTTTGTAGTTTTCTTTGTCATAGTCATTAAATTTTAATTTCACTAATCTCTTATCTGTCTGTCAACATTCCGTTATGGCTATGTTATTATTGTAATATAAGATTTTTAATTCTTTTTTTTATTATGTTTTACCTTGTTTTAGGCGCTTTTATCCGTTAAAATCTTTCAACAATGCATTGTTGGAAAGCATTCATGAGGTGAGCCAGTAGCAAAGTGAAACAGTTTAAATGCAGGGGTAAAAAAAAATCCCGTTCAGCGAACGGGATTTTTTTTAAGCGACTTTAAGCTTTTTCAGATCGGATTTTTCGAATTTTTTCTTCGCATAATCCAAGGTGATTTCCAAACTTTTCTGTCCCGTTTGCTCTTTCGTTGACGGCATTTCAAACATGGCGTCCAGCATAATTGCTTCGCATATACTGCGTAAGCCTCTGGCTCCAAGTTTAAATTCGTCAGCTTTATCTACAATAAATGTGTATACTTCGGGGTCAAATTTCAATTCAACGCTTTCATACTCAAATAATTTTTTGTACTGTTTTACCAAAGCATTTTTTGGCTCTGTCAAAATACTCAACAAGGTTTCTTTATCCAGTGGATTTAAGTAAGTCAAGACCGGAAGACGTCCGATTAACTCTGGAATCAATCCAAAGTTTTTGAGATCTTGAGGTGTAATATACTTGTATAGATTGTTCAAGTCGATTTCCTCTTCGTCTTCATTCATCTTATAACCTACTGTTTGTGTGCGTAGACGGTTCGCAATTTTCTTTTGGATTCCGTCGAATGCACCACCACAGATAAATAGGATGTTGCTGGTATTGACAGCGATCATTTTCTGGTCTGGATGTTTACGGCCACCTTGAGGTGGTACGTTGACAACTGTACCTTCTAAAATCTTTAATAGCGCCTGTTGCACACCTTCACCAGAGACATCCCTCGTGATGGAGGGATTGTCGCTCTTACGTGCGATTTTGTCAATCTCATCGATATAGATGATACCACGTTCTGCTGAAGCAACGTCATAATCGGCAGCTTGAAGCAGGCGTGTTAAAATACTTTCTACATCTTCTCCGACATAACCTGCCTCAGTTAATACCGTAGCATCAACGATACAGAAAGGGACGTTCAATATTTTGGCAACAGTCTTTGCCAATAATGTCTTTCCGGTACCCGTCTCACCCACGATAATCAAATTGGATTTTTCGATTTCAATTTCATCTTTATCCACTTTTTGATTCAAACGTTTATAGTGATTATAAACGGCTACTGAAATTACTTTTTTTGCATCGTCCTGACCAATTACATATTGATCCAAGTGAGTTTTGATCTCTTGGGGGCGTATTAATTTTAACGCAGTCTGTAATGTCTTGCTTTTCCGTTGTTTTAATTCTTCTGCCAAGATTTCCCCTGCCTGTTGGATACATCTGTCACAGATGTGTGCTCCATTTCCAGCAATGAGCATCTGAGCTTCATTTTTGCTTATTCCACAAAACGAACAATGAATGTCTCTATCGTTATTCTTCGCCATCTTTATTTAATAATCTCCTTCTTAGGAAGTAAAATCTCGTCAATCATACCAAATTCTTTGGCCTCATTGGCTTTCATCCAGTAGTCACGATCGGAAGATTTTTCTACCCACTCATAGGTTTGTCCGGAGTGTTCTGAAATAATGGTATATAATTCTTCTTTTAATTTCATCATTTCACGCAAGTTGATTTCCATATCTGCTGCTACCCCTTGAGCACCGCCAGATGGTTGGTGAATCATCACACGTGAGTGACGTAATGCAGCACGCTTGCCTTTTGCTCCTGCTACAAGCAGAACTGCACCCATAGATGCTGCTATTCCTGTACAGATGGTCGCAACGTCCGGTGTAATATATTGCATCGTATCATAGATACCCAAACCTGCATAAACACTTCCTCCTGGGGAATTGATGTAAATCTGTATATCACGCTGTGCATCAGTGGACTGTAAAAACAACAATTGTGCCTGGATAATATTTGCTACTTGGTCATCGATACCGCTTCCCAAGAATATAATGCGATCCATCATCAAACGTGAAAACACGTCCATCTGTGCAACGTTCAATTGACGCTCCTCAACGATGTAAGGTGTAAGATTTGTTGGAATGCTAGTCTCTGTGCGGGCAATAAAACTGTCAACATGTTGACTTCCAATACGGTGATGCTTTACTGCATATTTTCTGAATTCGTTTTTATCTATATTCATCTTTTTATTTTTTCTATTCTGTAGGACTAATATAAAACTATATTTTAAAAATCAAATAAATTGAAAAGATGTTTTACATCCACTTTACATTTTTTCGATACGGCCTCTTTCAGCAAAGAAAGGCGTTTTATAATAGGGCTTGTGCTTTATCCGTTTCAAATAGAAGTCCTTAACCGATTTCGTTATAGTCAGGAAGGTCTTCTAAAAATTGATACGATTCGTTCTCAAAGTCAACTTTGCAATAATAATGATTTATGCCATTGCTCACCAGTAAGTATGGAATCCGATGCACAGAATTGTAATTGGCGATCTGTTCGAATACTTTTTGTGTGATCTTGATATGCGGTGCTTTGAATTCGGCCAAAACAACCTTATGCCCCGCACTATTATAAATCAGTAAATCACTCCGTCGCTGGAGACTGTTTAGTTTCAATCCACCCTCAATATTCATCAGCGACTTTGGATAATTCTTGATCAATGCCAAATAGTTTATCCAATGTTGTCTGACCCATTCCTCCGGTGTCAATACCAGTTCTTTTTTTCGCAACTCATCAAAAATATAAACCGCATTATTCTTTTTGGATATTTTGGCTTTGAATGGTGGCAAATTGAGTGGTGTCGGTGAAAACATACACAAATATACTAAAATTTTAGCAAAAAAAGTACATCAAACGATTCTCTCCATTGGTTTTTTTAGCTTTTAAAATTACTTCTTTTAATCAGTCGGTTAGATCTTTTTTGTTGAAATAGATTGGATAATAAGTCGAATTCTAATTGCTGGACTGCTATGGATTTGATTGTAAAATCGTAATTTCGCCTATATGAATATAAATCCGATCTTATCCGATATAAAGAACAGATCCTTTAAGCCTGTCTACCTACTGCAGGGGGAGGAAAGCTATTTTATTGATACCATCGCGGACGCACTGGAATCTACAGTGCTGAATGATGCTCAAAAAGGCTTTGATCAATCTATTTTTTACGGGAAGGATATTGATATTTCTACAGTGGTGAATGCGGCAAAACGATACCCGATGATGAGCGATCATCAAGTGATTATTATAAAGGAAGCGCAGGAACTGAAGTGGAAATCGGATACGGAGGAGATGTTGACCAAATACCTTGAACATCTGACGCCAACAACCATCTTGGTTTTTTGCTATAAACACGGCAAATTCGATAAGCGGAAGAAGATTTATAAGGTGTTTGAAAAAGCAGGATTGGTTATCGATGCTGCTAAATTATATGATGATAAAGTAGCCCCTTGGATCGGCGGCTATCTAAAGGATGCAGGCTGGCGCATCCATCCCCAGGCGGCAGCACTGATCGCGGATTATCTCGGGAATGATCTGGCGAAAGTATCCAATGAACTGGATAAACTGATGCTCAATGTACCCAAGAGTCAGGAGATCAGTATGGATGATGTCGAACGTAACATCGGTATTTCAAAAGATTTCAATGTATTTGAGCTCAATACAGCTTTGGCAAAACGTAATGCCTTGAAAGCTTATCAGATCGTGGATTATTTTGTGGCAAATCCCAAGAATAACCCGCTGGTAATGGTGGTCGGACAGGTAGCTACTTATTTTACCAAAATACTAAAATACCATTATCTCATTGATAAATCCGTTGCTGCAAAAGAATTGGGGGTGCATCCGTTTTTTCTAAAAGAATACGAATTGGCGGCCCGAAATTACAACCGTCGGAAAACTTTTGATGTACTGAACGTACTCAAAGAGACGGATCTGAAATCAAAGGGCGTCAACGTACCTAGCAATTTCAATAGCGAGGAGATCCTAAAAGAAATGGTCTATCGGATCTTAAATTAGCTAATAGCAAGTTGCTAAAGACTATTGTGTGTTCAAAAATGTCACTAATCTTTGTGGAATTTTTGCCTGCAAACCGCGTTTATTCATTAGCGAGAGATAGGTTTGGTAATCTTTTTTTGCTTCTTTGTACGAAGATTGCCCTCTTTTGAAAAATACATCACCACGGTTTAAATAGGCAACCTCACGCTCGGGAAAACGCTCAATTACTTTATCTAAAAAAACTTGGGCCACGTCCAGTTGATTCGTCTGCTCCAAAAAATAGCCGATTTCATTGGCCGCAAGGACATTTTTGGCATGAATAGGATTTGCATTGTCAGGCTGCCCCTCGTCCAGACCTGCTTCCATAAAATACTTAGCTGTAGCTTCGTTAAAAACTTTAGGGAGCAAAAATAGACTGTTTTTAGGTATTTCTTTGAATGATCGGAGCAAAGCTGCATAATTGCCCGGTTGGTAAGTAAGACTAATGGCCTGATTGCTGATCACTGTAGAATCATAAGGAAGCCCCTCGGCGTAATAGTCATCCAAGTATACCTTTGTGTTTTTAGTATAAGTCCTGTACTCTTTGCGACTTTCTCCTATATCACTTGAGCCTGATCGATTAATTTGGGCTAATTGCCAACGTTTTGGGACTGGCCGATAGACAAAGCGATAGCTTTCACTTTGACCATGGGCGTTTGGTCCCCATGAAATAGAGATTCTTACTGTATCGTTGCTAGCATTTACATCATAATGGCTCATATTATTACATGATGCGCAAAAGAAGGCGTTGTCATTCATGAAGGACAGCTGATAGTCATTTCCTTTTCTCGCGTAAAATGCCAACCCGACTCTGGTGTAATCCGAGGCTTCAGAACTCTTATAAAATTTATGGTTGAAATTAAGGGTATCAGCTTTTCTGTAAGCAACAAAAACACCTGCAGGAGTTTTGCTTGTGTTTATTCGGCTTAGTTGTACCGTATCTGTATTAAAATGTTTTGCGAAATTTTCGGCTGAAAGAGCATCTACTAATCGTATGTGTCTGGGTTGAGCTACCGAAAGCAGAGATAGGCCCATGAACAGGATAAAAAAATAAGCTTTTAATGGCATGCTTTTAAAGTTTAATATTGACTCAACTGCATACAATTGTTGTTCCAATCTTTTTTCAGAGCTGAATTGGCATCGAAAATAAAAACTATTCGAATCTGCATCAATCGTAAAAAAAACAAAAAATATTTTATAGTTAAATAACTACATGTATATTTGTAGTCAAGTAGCTACGTGTTTAAGCCTTGCTAATTTTCTAGGGGATCACAACAGATAGCCAATCGTAAACTAAAACAAAATAATAATGAAAAAGAGGGATAAAATAATTTATTGGATTGCAACCGTATGGTTGTCCTTGGGGCTGGTATCTACCGCCATTATACAAATCTTTGGGATAAAAACTGAGGGAGCAGGAGGGGGGCAAAATGTAGGCCATCTGGGTTATCCGGATTATATCCTCCCACTACTGGGAATCTGGAAAATATTAGCAGTCGTAGCACTACTATCTCCAAAGAGCCCCCTATTGAAAGAATGGGCTTATGCGGGTATTTTCTTCACAGTGACTGGTGCTTTATATTCACACATTGTTGTAGGGGATTCTGTTGGCCTCATAGCGCCAGCACTACTTTATCTGGTCCTTATTGCTGTGTCCTGGTATTTTAGGCCCAGTGAGAAGAAGTTTTTATACAACCATTAGTCTTATCCTTATCAGTCGCCTATATACTGTTTGCCCGAACATTATAGGCGGCTGGGGATCGAACTTGTACTTTTTATAGTAATATTTTTCTGTCGCTTCACCCAATAGCGATATATAAACAAACCATAAATTCAGTAATGGTCTTTCCAGCAGCTTATTGACAGAGCATGTTTTCCGATAATTCGGATAACCCGCTTTCATTTTATAAGAGGGTGAAACTTTTATATAGTAAGGTAGTCCCTTTTGTGCAGTTCCGATAATCTTTTTCTAACCCCTTTTCTAAGCTATGATTGACTCTATTCTATCTTTTGTGTACCCTTTTTCTTTCATACGATCTGTATTCTATTTGAAATAGCAATAAATGGGTGTTATTTTTTTAAAGGTGTAATATGCTGTAATGTAGCTTATTAAACATTTTTTCGGCCGTCTGTATCCAGATTTTGGTGTATTTTTTTACATAAATTTAATAATTAAACATTTGTTTAAATTAAACGTTTGTTTAACTTTGCTCCGCATTTAACAAATGATGATTTTATCCTTCAAAACAGTGGGTATAATTATCTATAAAAAGATTGGGTTTTAAATGGAATTTAACGAGAAGCAAATAGATATCCTCCTTGCCGCGGAGCGACTTTTTGCAACAAAAGGGTTTGATGGAGCTTCAGTGCGGGACATTGCACAGGAGGCCAATGTCAATGTGGCCATGATCAACTATTATTTTGGATCGAAAGACAAATTGCTAGAGACCTTTTTTGAGTGGCGTGTTCCAGATTTTATGATTAATGTGGATGAGCTTTCTTTGGTGGGAAATACACTCGACAAAGTAGATGTGATGGTTGATCGGTATGTCAAATCGATGAACTCTCATCGGAAACTCTACCGTGTTATTGCAATAGAAAGCACCTTAAAACAACGGATGTTGACATCTGATGCTTTTAAAAAATTAAAGATACATAATCTGGAGGTCATCACTTCCATCATTAACAGTGGCATTGCAGAAGGGGTGTTTAAAGCGGGCAATGATCCTATTTTGATTCATTCGATGATGATGGGGACTTTTATGAATTTTCAGATGAACCAGGTCTTTTTACAGGATCAACTGGGTATAGCCGATGATGAAGGCTATGGTCAATATATTGAAACAACATTAACAGAATTTATACAGAAAACAATTAAAGCTTTATTGACATATGAAAAATAAGTTGGCCAATTTAAGTGCTTTATTGCTTTTGAGTCCTCTGGGTTTGCTGGCACAAGACAACAAACACCTGAGCTTGGAAGAAATAATTCACATGGCTGCAAACCAAAGTGTGGAAGCGAAAACTGCCGATACCAAAATATTGGGAAGACAGCTAGAGGTCGAGAGTGCCAAATCGAAACAGCTTCCTGATGCAAAATTGAGCGGGCAATACATGGCGATGACTACACCTAATGTGAATCTGAAGTTGGCACTTGGTGAGGGTGGCTCGGCTCCGGATATCGCAGCAAATCAGCTGTGGTTGGGGCAGGCATCTGTCAGCATGCCTATTTATACCGGGGGTAGGATTAAAGGGGGAATAGCGATAGCAAAAGATGTGCTACAAGCCGAACAATGGAACGCTGTAGCAAGTAAAGAACAATTGGCTTCACGTGCGATAGCACTTTATCTGAATTTATATAAAGCGCAGCAAACCAATTTGTTGATCGCTGAAAATATTAAGCAATCTGAGCAACGTGTTTCAGACTTTAAAGCGATGTTGGATAATGGACTGATTGCAAGAAACGATCTGCTTAAAGCGGAATTGCAGCTGTCTAATTATCAGGTATCGCTCCAGGAAGCGCAGAAGAACATTAAGGTGCTAAATTATCAATTGGCCAATTTGCTAAAAATTGCGGAGGATACGCAGTTGGATCAGATTAATCTGGCTGAGGTAACTGGAATTGACCTCGGATTGAAAGCTTCTTATGAAACTGCAAAAACTGAGCGTTCGGATCTAAAATCGTTGGCTTCTCAACGTAAGGTTGCCGAAGATCAATTGAAAGTGACGAAGTCTTCGACATTGCCAATGGTTTCGGCAACGGCAGGTTACAATGCTTTTGGTCTACAGAAGGTCGTTACAGTAACCAACGCGGCAATGGTAGGTGTTGGGGTATCTTATGATATTGGTTCTTTGTATAAGAACAAAAGAGAGGTCAATGTCGTCAAAAATCGGATCAAGGAAATTGATGAGAATCTGGAACTGCTCAACGATCGGGTAAAGGTTCAGGTGCAACAGGCAAATGAAAACTATATGTTGGCCCAAAAACAGGATGTGGTGTACCACCAGGCAGTAGATCAGGCCGTTGAAAATTATCGCATCACAAAGGATAAATATGATAATGGTATTGCGGATACGGACGATTTATTGACCGCAGATGTACAACAGCTTCAGAGCAAAATAAATCTAGCGATAAGCAAAGCAAACACAATTGAAAAATACTATGACCTGCAATTGGCAAATGGGTCGTTAAACATTAAATAGCAATTAATCTAGACATGGAAAATACAGTTGAAAACGCACCTGAAAAAAAGGGTACAAATAAAAAATTCACAATTATTCTAGCCGCTTTGGTCATCTTAGGCGGGGCTTATGGTGGTTATAAATACTTGCATGGTCAATCTCATGAGACCACGGACGATGCGCAGGTTGAAAAAAATATGAGTCCGATCATTCCTCGGGTTGGTGGATTTATTTCCAAGGTTTATGTCAAAGACAACGATTTGGTGAAGAAGGGGGATACCTTGTTCACAATCGAAAGCCAAGATTATCAAGTTCGAGTAGATGAAGCGGCTGCAGCATTGGCTGCTGCGGAGAGCAGCTTTGATGTATCAAAAGCGGACGTTTCAGCATCATCTGCCAATGTAGCGATTTCTGACGCAACAATACAGTCAAATTCGGGCAGCATTGATGCAGCACGTATCCGTGCGAAACAGGCGAATAACGATTACATTCGTTATCAAAATCTATATAACAATCAGTCGATTACAAAACAGCAATATGAGCAGGCTTTGACGACCAAGTTGGAAGCGGATAAACAAGTCGAAATCCTGCAACAACAACGTAATGCCAGTGCTTCTCAACGCAATGCAATCGTGAGTAAGACTACAGTAGCTTCGAAGCAAACTTCTGTCGCTGAGGCAAATATAAAAAGAGCAAAAGCACAGTTGGAAGCTGCGAAATTGAACTTGTCTTATACCGCAGTATTGGCTTCGGTAGATGGTCAGGTATCCAATATCAAAGTCCAACCTGGGCAGATGATCAACCCAGGTCAGTCTTTATTTTACATTGTTGATAATATTGAAACTTGGGTGGTGGCGAATTTTAAAGAGACACAATTACAAAAAATGAAACCGGGCCAAAAGGTGGGTATTAAAGTGGATGCTTATCCAAATATCGAATTTGAAGGCGAAGTCAATTCATTTTCTCCAGCTACAGGTTCACGTTTCTCCTTATTGCCTCCGGATAATGCGACAGGTAACTTTGTGAAGACGGTACAACGTCTGCCGGTAAAAATCAAATTGTCAAAAGATAATAAAGCTGAAAATGTGGCTTTGCTCAGACCGGGCATGAATGCTGACGTAGATGTGCATGTTCAATAACTATGGAAAATTTAAATCAACAAGATAGTCTGGTTGAATATGGTTTTCGACGCGTAGTCATCACGATTACGGCTGTGCTCTGTGCTTTGCTGGAAATCGTGGATACTACGATCGTGAATGTGGCCCTAAACGATATGAAAGGTTCGTTGGGGGCAACATTGACAGACGTGGCTTGGGTTATTACGGCTTATGCCATTGCAAACGTAATCGTTATTCCAATGACCAGTTGGTTGTCCCAACAGTTTGGAAGACGTAATTACTTTGCAGCGTCAATTGTCATATTTACAATATCTTCATTTTTGTGTGGTAACGCGACCAATATCTGGGAGCTTGTGGCATTTCGCTTTCTACAAGGGATGGGTGGGGGAGCCTTATTGGTGACTGCACAGACCATTATCACCGAAAGCTACCCCAAAGAGAAAAGGAGTATGGCACAAGCGATTTACGGTATGGGAGTTATCATTGGACCAACCTTGGGTCCACCACTGGGTGGTTATATCATAGACAATTTCTCATGGCCTTATATTTTTTATATCAATGTGCCATTGGGAATCATTGCCACTTTGCTGACAATGTCCTTTGTACGTAGTCCTAAATATAGCCAGAAACAATCGGCAAAAGAGGTGGATTGGTTCGGTATGATCTTTTTGATTATGTTTATCGGTTCACTCCAGTTTGTATTAGAACATGGTCAACAGGACGATTGGTTTGATGATCCATTAATTTTAGGATTGTCTATTTTATCTGTATTCGGATTGCTGTTCTTCATCTGGCGCGAGCTGGTATATGACAAACCTATTGTTAATCTGAGGGTATTGCGTGATAAAAACCTACAGGTAGGTGTTGTGATGAGTTTTATCCTTGGATTTGGTTTATTTGGATCGACTTTTATTATTCCGATCTATACACAATCCATATTGGGATGGACCGCAACAGACGCAGGTTTGCTATTGTTACCAAGTTCAATCATGACCGGAATCATGATGCCTTTTATTGGTAAAATGATCCAGAATGGTGTTCCGCAGAAATATATGGTTGCGGTTGGTTTGAGCATCTTCTTTGGCTTTTGTTTCTGGATGTACAGCCTGATGACAAATGACACGGGATCTGAACATATGTTTTGGCCACTTATCCTTCGTGGAGTAGGTCTGGGCTTATTATTTGTACCAGTAATGACATTGTCGTTATCTACGCTACATGGAAGATCCATTGGAGAGGGAGCGGCATTTACTGGTATGATGCGTCAGCTTGGTGGTTCATTTGGTATTGCGTTGATCACAACATTTATTGCACGTGACTCTCAAAAGCATCGTGTTGACCTGGTTGCTAACCTGGATCCCAGTAAGTTTGAGGTACAGCAACGTGTGCAACAGTTGCAAATGAGTTTTCAGGCGAAAGGCTTTGCCCCAAATGAGGCGTTGGCCAAAGCTCACCAGATACTGGACATGACTGTCATGAAACAGGCTACGGTATTGTCGTATATGGATGTATTCCTGTATTTGGGTGTTGTATTTTTAATCTGTGTACCTTTTGTACTGATGATCAAACAGGGCAAAACCCAAGTGGATATGTCAAGTGTGCACTAGCGATCGTAAGGAATACGTTATTCTCGAATTTATATAATTTGATAAGCCCTCAGAAAAGTTTTTTTGAGGGCTTTTTTGTGGAAATACCTGTTTTTATTAATTCTTATTTTTTAAATAAGGCATCAATGGGCTCGCTACACCCTGATAATTGGCTAGCAAGAACGTTGCTAACCATGGGACTTCTGTTTTTCTTTTTGCTTTATGGTAATTATCAAAATACTGTACAATTGCTTGTTGGTGGTCTTTTTATTCTGTGCAGTGTCATCTGTATCGGTGGATTGTTGGAGCATGAGAAATGGGTCTTTCCGCTCGAAATGTTACGTCTTTTTTTGTTGTTGCTATTTATAGCAATTACTTTCTTTTCCGGCACAGCTTGTCCTCTCAGTAACCACCATAATTCAGTTGCTCTTCTTTAAGCCAATAAAACATTACTACGAACGGATTCTTCATTTGTGAAAGAGCTAAGTTTATGGTCTGGTTGCGGTTTTTGGCAGAGTTCGACGAAGGTATGACAATAACTTCTGGCCATGATATCCCAGCTAAAATCTGAACTGGTATTGTTTTTAAATTGCTGTCCAAGATTTTGATAATGGTCGGGATTATCCAAAATGGATTGCAATTGTCCGATCCAGGCATCAGTATCCTGACTGTTGAGCAAAAGACCGTTGTGGTTATGTGTAATTGCACTCGTGATTCCTTCCAATTCGGAGGCTACAACAACAGTGCCCGCTGAAGATGCTTCAAGACAAACCAGACCGAAACCTTCCATATCTCCCGGCACGTGGATATTGGGCATGAGGAAAGCCTGCGCATTTGCAAGAAGATGTTTTAATTGGACGAAGGGAACTTTCCCCAGATGCTGGATTTTTTCGGGATAGGCTTTCAATAACCTGCGCATTTCTTGTTGATCGCTTGGATGCCCCAAGAATAAGGTGGACAGATGGTAGAGTTTAGCTGGTAAAAGATTGAGCAGACGCTCTTTTAAGGTTGGTCTTTGATCAAATGGCCCTACCATCAGGAGCTTGAAGTTGCCTTGAAGGGCGGGAATGACTTGCTGCATCAGCCACGAGAACCCTTTGCGCTTTACAGGCCTTCCCAATGTGATAAAATAAGGCGGGAACTTATCCTCTTCTTGCACTGATATCGAGGACAGGGGATCTACTCCATTTGGGATAACTGAGATCCTTGACGAATCAATGCCACGCGATTGAGCGGCTTCGGCGGTGGCCTGACTGACGGTAATAACCTGATCAAATGTATTGAAACGGGGGATTACTTTATGTTGGAAATAAGGAAATGGAAAAACAATATCAAGGCCATGAAGGGTGACAACTTTTTTTAAATGATCGTAGCCCTTGTGAAAAGATGCTAAAGCAGCAATTAATCCATCGTTAAAATGAAGAAGCCGAATACCCGGATTGTCTTTAATTTTGGATAGGATACGTTGATTTAGGCGAAAGAAGAACGTCAAAATGGACTCTTTGTTGTCATAAACGATTGTATGTACTTTGAGATAGAGCGCAGCGTTATTAATAAGCTCAAAGCTCTGTTTTTCCATCCCCCCAACCGCAGGTGGATATTTATGGCTGATAAACAAAATTTCTATTTCAGATGGTAACATGTACAGTTTTTCTTTTGATGCATAGATAAAATATAGCGCCAATAGCTGTCCAGAATACCTGGCGGCCGCGACGCAGGAGAGAGACACTCAACCAGATACTTCCACCTGAAATTCCGATCATGCTAAGCAGTAGTTTGTTGGATATTTCTTCAACGCCCAGTTGACCGGGAATAAATGCACCTGCACTCTTAAATAGGATGACGCTCATGTCTAAAATTAATCCGTGAATAACCCTGACATCGACAGCCAGAAATTTTAAGATCAGGTAGAATTCCAGGCTACCAATTAGCCAATGTATCGCAAACAGCAGGTAGGAGGACCAAAATACTTTATTTTGTTGTTGATAGAAGTCTTTCATATCCCAAAGTAATTTCTGGAGCTGATTTTTTGCTTTCGATACAAATGAAGTATCAGCATGGGTATTTTTAGGTGGTGTTTTGGTGGAAACTAGCCAGTAGAATATTAAGACTACGAATAGCAACAAGACTACGCATACGACATAGATAGTGTATCCCGTATACTGCATCACCTCGTTTTTTAAGGGCGAAAGCATCAGCCAGATCATGGCCAGTAAGAAAATGCTCAACTGGGAAAGTATGGCTGTAATGCGTGAGATGGCGACAGAGCTGAGTCCCTGCTGTAAAGGGATGTCATAGCGGGTTATCAGCTCGGCTTTCAATAAATCGCCAGCAATAATACTGGTGGGATTAAAGAGCCCAACAGTTTCGCCAATTTGACGTACGGCAAAAAGTTCGAAAATATTGATCTTTTTTTTTGAAGGGCCCAGGCAAACCCACCAGGCTAGCGTTCCAAAAAGATAGGCAACTAAAGTCGTAAATACGATAAAAATAAAACGGTAGCCAATCGTTGACAGCTCTTTTTTTAACGCCGAAAGATCGCTGTGGATTACAAAAATTACCATAGATGTCAAGATCAAAAGTAAAAAGACAGCTTTGATCAATTGACGGGATGTTATTAATTTGCCCATGCGAGGTCTGCGTCTTGCGTTTTTTCGGCAAGTAATTCAATGTCATCAAAGTACTGTTGGGATAGTCGTGTCCAATCTAATTGGCCTGCATATGAAAGACCGGCTGTAAGCAGATTTTTTCTTAGCACGTTGTCAGAGAGAATTTTCTTTAAATAATAGACATACCCAGCTGCATTTTCAGGCTGACATTTAAATCCGGTTACCCCATGTTGAATAAGCGATGCGGAACCGCCACCATCAGCGATCACACATGGAAGGCCCGATGCCAATGCTTCGACTACAACGTTGCCATAGGTTTCTGAAACTGAAGGAAAAACAAATACATCTGCTGAAGCATACAGTACCGCAAGTTCCTGATGTGTCTTTTTTCCCAGAAAAATAGCATTAGGCATTTCTTGCATTGCTGTTACTTTAGCCGTTCCTTCACCGACAACTATAAAATTGTAGTCCAGTTTTTGGGCTTGTATCTGCTGATAGATATCGATTAGCGTTTTGATATTTTTTTCCCAAACGATCCGACTAACGAATAATACCGTTGGTTGGTCATTTTTGGTCAGTTGTTGAATATAACTGCTGTTCTTTTTTTGAGGTGTAAATAATTGCGTATCAATGCCCCTTTGCCAGAGTTTTAAACCGTCCTGTTCAAGCCCAATCTGTTGGAGCTCGGTTAGGATAGATTTGGTGGGAACATAGACAATATCACATTTGTTATAAAAATTGTTCATCGCCCGTTTCATCCATTGTTCGGTGGGTTTGACCAGAGGGAGGATATTTTTGAAATAGTAGGCTATATAGGATATAAAATGTGTGTGGTAGATCGTTAATACGGGTATATTTCTACGTTTGGCATAATTTAACGCAAAAAAACCGAGAAGAGATGGGGTAGCGATATGAATGATGTCCGGTGCGAATTCATCCAAAGCCAGTTCGAGCTTTTTTTTGATGAGCTGCGGAATAGCCAGACAATAATCATCATTGACTGGTATTTTAAATGTAGGTACTTTGTACGAATGAAAGTCCCGGAATTGTGTGGGGCCACCACCATAAATAAAGAAATACTTAAAATTCTGTTGATCAATACGGTTTATCAGCTGAAACATTGTGCGAGATGCACCGTCGAAATCCTCAACGAGTATTTCTGTAAAGAAGGCTACCTTTCTCATTTTATTCTAATTAGGGGTTTCATAAAAATATTCGAAAAGGATAACTCAAAAGCTATTTTGATATTAATCTTTTATCATTAAAGTGTTTATAAATTGTTTGTTATTAATAATTTGTAAATAATTTTTATAAATAAAATTAATTTAAGAATATAGTTAAGCTAATCTTGGGGCTTTACTTTTGGAATGAACAAATTATTCAGTCCATGTTGTTAGATTTATTGTTCGAAAGGAAAACTAGACTTAAAGGTCTTCGTAAAGTTCTTATTTTATCTGTTTGTGCTTCTGCAGGCATCATGTTGGGATTCAAATTGAAACCTAAACAAGTTAGACCAATGAACATGGTGTATGTCGATATGCCTGATGTCAGCGAGGGAAAGCTTAATTTATTAACTTATAATATTGCCGGTCTTCCAGAGTTAATTTCAAGCGCTGTAACGGAAAGGGCTCCGAGTATTACTTCCATAGGCGAGCTGGTAAATCCTTTTGATATTGTGAATGTGCAGGAGGATTTCAACTACAATAAATTTTTGTACAGCAAGAATAGACATAGTTATCGAACGGAAAATATGGGCGGTATACCTTTTGGTGATGGATTGAGTACGTTGTCGAAATATCCGATCCAAGACTTTGAGCGGGTAAGTTGGGACGCGTGCAATGGAGCGGATTGTTTGACTCCCAAAGGTTTTTCCTATGCACGTATTCAATTGGCAAAAGAGGTTTTTATTGATGTTTACAATGTACATGCAACAGCTCAGGATGATCCCGATGCGGCAATAGCACGTCAGAAAAACTTGAATCAATTGAAAAACTATATTCAAAAGAATTCCGCAGGACAACCTTTGTTAATCATGGGAGATTTTAATGCTCATTATGCGTACGCATTGGATAATATTGTTTCCTTTCAGGGAGAATTAGGCTTGGTAGATGCATGGGTGAATTTGAAAAATAGTGGTAAGATACCTCAGAGCAAGCAAAACTTTGTTGCCATGGCCGCATTGGAGTTGACAGATGACTGTGAGGGCATTGATAAAATCTATTATCGTAATAATGATCAAATGGTATTTGAAGCAAAGAACTATCAGGTCCAGAAGAAACTTTTTCAAAATAGGGCGGGACAGGATCTCTCTGACCATTGTGCGGTATCGCTACAATTGGGGTGGCATCTGATAAAACCCTCAGTTCAATAAACTTTCTCAATTCTTTCATATCAATCGCGATTAGCACTGAGTCCCCTTCAGTGCTTTTTTGTGTTTTGACCTTTTGGACTGTCCAAACAGGGGGCACGTATAAATAAAAAGCCCCATAAAATAAATTATGGAGCCTTTATAAAATTGGGATAAATTATCTTATTTATACATCTCTGCGCGTTGTGCTTTTACAACATCGCTGTTGATGTACTCATCATACGTCATTAACTTGTCGATGATTCCTTTTGGCGTCAATTCAATGATTCTGTTTGCAACAGTCTCAGTCAGCTCGTGGTCACGGGATGTGAATAACATTGATCCTTTAAAGTCTGACAGACCATTGTTTAATGCTGTAATTGATTCTAGATCCAAGTGGTTGGTCGGTTCGTCAAAAACCAAGAAGTTAGCTCCCTGTAACATCATTCTTGAAAACATACAACGCATTTTTTCACCCCCAGAAAGGACAGAAACTTTTTTCATTACTTCTTCACCGGAGAACAACATTTTTCCTAAGAATCCACGTAGGAACTGCTCATCCGCTTCAGGGTTTGTTGTATAGTCTCTTAACCAATCGACCAAATTGTCGTTTTTGCCTTCAAAAAACGCCGCGTTTTCAATTGGCATATCGGCAGGAGTGATGGTAATACCCCATTTGAATTCACCACCGAAGTCAGTGTCTCTACCTGTGATAATATCGTAAAAGGCTGTTGTGATTAGGGAATTAGGGCCCAACACCGCAATTTTATCACCTTTATTAATCATAAATGTGATATCCTTGAAGAATACCTCACCATTGACCGTTTTGCTCAAACCTTCTACATGTAATGTTTGGTCACCCGGTTCACGGTTCATGGTATTGAACATGATCGCAGGATATTTACGGTTGGAAGGTTTGATCTCATCAATATTGATTTTATCCAAAGCTTTCTTACGGGAAGTTGCTTGTTTTGATTTGGATGCATTGGCAGAGAAACGACGGATAAATTCCTGAAGTTCCTTAACCTTGTCTTCCATCTTTTTGTTTTGATCAGACCGTTGTTTTAACGCCAATTGGGAAGATTCATACCAGAACGAGTAGTTACCTGTATAGATGGTCATTTTACCAAAGTCGATATCAACAGTGTGTGTACACACAGCATCCAAGAAGTGACGGTCGTGGGATACAACGAGTACAATTGCTTCATAAGTAGCCAAAAAGTCTTCTAACCATGCAATTGTATTGATGTCCAAGTCATTGGTAGGCTCATCGAGAATCAAGATATCTGGATTACCGAATAGTGCCTGTGCCAATAAGACACGTACTTTTTGATTACCATCAATTTCAGAGACTAACTTATAGTGAAGCTCTTCTTTAATGCCTAAGCTGCTCAATAGAGTAGCTGCATTGGATTCAGCATTCCATCCGTCCATTTCTGCAAAAAGACTTTCGAGTTCACCAGCACGCTCACCATCTGCATCAGAGAAATCCTCTTTCATGTAAATAGCGTCTTTCTCTTTCATGATTTTGTAAAGCTCTTGGTTACCCATCATGACAGTTTCCAACACTGTATATTCATCGAAAGCATAGTGATCCTGACTCAATACAGACATACGTTCGCCAGGCGTGAATGCCACCGAACCTGTAGAGGGATCAACTTCGCCAGAAATAATTTTTAAGAAAGTAGATTTACCAGCTCCATTGGCACCAATAATGCCGTAACAGTTGCCAGGTGTAAATTTTAAATTGACATCTTCGAATAGTACACGTTTACCATAACGAAGGGAGAGATTTGACACGTTAATCATGCTGCAAAGATACGTTTTAATCTTGTATTTTTTAACTATTTGCAAACATCAATTTCTTACCGAATAACCCTAATAATGGATCGCGAGAAATATCGCTTTCCAAGCGATTCATGAACGGACGAAAAATATGAAATATAACAATTTGAGACAGTTCAGATGATCGTATATCGTTGAAAAAGATGTACACCAGATTAATAAATTATGAATTGGAATTTTGCTGATAAATTGGCTTCTTTTTTGTGGCAATGGTGTTGAAATGAAATCAATTATGAAAAGAAATAGCATTACGTATGCTTTGGTGCTCGTTGTTGCATTTTTGCTGAATTTGCAGGGGGCCTATGCTCAATTTGGGGGATTGCTTGACAAAGCAAGCAAAGCAGTTGCTTCGAAAGGGAGTAAAGCGTTAGGACTAGACAAGCTTTTAAAGGAACCTGAAGCGATAAGCACAAGTTTTGAGGATGTAAATCGGAAAGGCGAACAGATGCCTGATTTTCAAAATACGGCTACTTATAAGCCATTGGAAAATTTGCAGAAAAATGGCCAGGACGGCTATTTGCTTGTGGCGGGACATTTTGAAATGACCAACAAAAGCTATTGCCTAAAAGCAGGGACTTACGCACCTTCTAAGGGGGATGGCTATATGTATGCGCCTACATTAGGGAAAAAGCGGGAGGTTGTCATCGCCATCTTGAAAAGCGCAGAAAAACATCCGGAAGTTGAACAATCATCAATACAGATGTTATTATGGACAATTATTGCTAAAACTAAATTTATAGATTATTCCGGGGAGGTCAAGGAAACAGCATTGAGGTTATTGACACCGGAGCAATTATTATTGCTAGAAGGCGGAGCGCTAGGCATATTGCCGTTTGATGTGGTGCAAAAGGCTAAAGACCAGATGCCTCCAGCTGTGCAAGCTATATTTGAAGCAGAAAATAATATCAGACAGCTGGTTTCTTCAGGCAACTATTCTTATGCTGAGTTTGAAAAGTACGCAATTATGGCAGGTATGGCCGAACCTCGTACGGATGTTCCGAGTGGAATCTGGACACTGCATCCCGATGGCTACTACGTACGTTATTTTCCAAGCGGTTACTCCGTAACCAAAGTACAGGTGTATGTACCGGAGGAACTGATCACGAAATTGAAAGGTAAAAAGTTGGTTTATGACGCGACAGATGATATTGCTTGTCCAGCGAATACAGGATCGCAACGTTTGGCACAGACAAATGAGCCGATTAAACACTAAGAATGATGTGGGTAAACAAGGGGATAAATTTATTTCGATAGAAATTCAGGGAGAAACAATAAGGGAGATCAATTGATCTCCCTTATTCATTAAATTTCCTCTTTTGCCTCCTGTATAATATAAAAACGATGACAATAATTGCTATGATCCCTAAAATGATGTAATGGGAGCCTGATTGTTGTTGATGTTGGGTTGTATCCTCTGTCGTCTGCGCATATGTAAAATTTGCTACGAAAAGAAGCACCATGAAAATCCACTTCTTGCACATAATAAACGGTTTATTAACTATAGTAGCAAGCTAACTATTTTTTGCAATAAAGACAAATTAATTTTACAAAAATGACAATATCTAAATGTGGTTTTCTATGCTTTGCAATGTAAGCTGTTGGTTTTGCGTAATATATGTGTTTTGAGAAGGGTGTTTAAAGTCAAATTACCACTATAATTGGTAAAGTTGTTGTTAAAATATTGGATTTCGAGCGGTGCGGTGAAAAAGAAGTTTTTTTTGGTGTACTAATGGGATATATTCAGGTAATGCCGCTCCGAAGGCGGATTAATGGTCGTAAAGTTGTATATTGTAAACCTTTTAAGCGTTTAAAGATATTATTGTCATGTCAAAACTTATTAATTTAACTGTCTTCAGAGAATTTTTGAAATCTAGCTTTGCTGGTGGGATTATTCTGTTTTCCTGTGTTATCTTGGCACTCATTGTAGCAAATACATCGCTATATGGATCGGTGATGGACTTTCTTCTTCGGGAGGTGGGATTTGAAACGGATAATATCCATTTAAAATATTCATGGCTCTTATGGATCAACGATGGGCTGATGGCTATTTTCTTCCTATTAGTCGGATTAGAAATCAAAAGAGAAATTGTTGAAGGAGAATTATCTTCAGCAAGTAAGGCTGTTCTTCCTATTCTGGCAGCAATAGGGGGAGCTCTCCTGCCTGCAGCAATCTATTTTGTGATCAATAAAGATGCGGGCGACACCGCACACGGATGGGGGATACCAATGGCTACGGATATCGCATTTGCGCTTGCCGTTATCACACTTTTGGGAAATAAAGTTCCGGCAAGCCTCAAGATCTTTTTAGCAGCTTTGGCAATTGTGGATGATTTGCTTGCGATCTTAGTCATTGCGTTGTTCTATAGTAGTGGAATTCATGCGACCTATCTATTTATTGCGCTGGGGATATTTGCTTTTCTGATCATTCTAAATAAACTTGGTGTAAAAGCCCTATGGGCCTACCTTATTCCCGGAGTATTTATTTGGTATTTTATCCACCATTCGGGCATTCATGCAACTATAGCCGGAGTTTTGGTTGCCATGACGCTACCTACAACGCTAGATGAAAAAGAATCGCCATTGGAAAAACTGGAGCATCTACTGACCAAGCCTGTAAATTTTATAATCATTCCTTTGTTTGCTTTCGCAAATACATTAATTCCAATTCATGCTGAAATGGTTGGCGGTTTAACGTCCAAATTGGGGTTGGGTATTATTGCGGGATTGATTGCAGGAAAATCAATTGGTATATTTGTGATTTGTTTTATTGCTAAAAAAATGAAAATAGCGCAACTTCCAGAAGGTGCAAGTTGGCCGCAGATATTCGGCGTTGGTTTATTGGGAGGTATTGGTTTTACCATGTCTATCTTCATATCTATCTTGTCCTTTGACGATGCCTTTTTGATTGAGGAAGCTAAATTTGCTGTACTCATTGCTTCTCTTTGTGCAGGTATATTAGGATATACATTGTTGAGGTTGGCTGATACTTCCAAAAGTAACTTAGGTTAAAATAACGAAGATTCGGTGGGGGAGTTCTGAGGACATATTTTCTATGTAACTCCTAGCGTAACAAATGCTGACATCATATATAGATTAGTTTTAGTAACTTAGCGCATATTTAATAAAATAATAAAATTTGAGATTTACTGAATTTGGTTTTGTTCCGGAATTGGAAGAGGGCTTAGAAAGCATGATGTTTGAAGAGGCGACGCCTATTCAGGAACAGACAATCCCCATCATTAAGAAGGGGAACGATATGATTGCCTGTGCGCAAACAGGTACCGGTAAAACGGCAGCATATATGTTGCCAATTTTAGATGCTGTTGCGAGAGACGCAAAGGAGTCTATTCGCGCGATAATCCTGGTCCCGACAAGGGAATTGGCACTGCAAATAGATCAACAGATCATGGGCATGTCTTATTACACAGGGGCGACATCTATCTCCATATATGGAGGTGGAGATGGAATGGGCTACGAACAACAGAAACGAGCTATTCGGGAAGGGGTTAATATTATTGTTGCTACCCCCGGCCGATTGATCAGTCATCTTACGTCGATGAAAGTCGATTTAACCCATCTGACACATTTCGTACTGGATGAAGCAGATAGCATGCTGGATATGGGCTTTCAAGATGATATATTGCGTATCGTCAGTTACTTACCTAAGAAAAAGCAAATGTTGCTTTTTTCAGCGACTATGCCCCTCAAGATCAGAAATTTTGCGAGAAAAATCCTCTATCAACCTGTTGAGGTCAATATCGCCATTTCAAAACCTTCAGAGGGTATAGATCAGCGCGCATATCTGGTATATGATAAACAAAAAATGGATCTTTTGAAGATCATCTTGCAGGACGTTAATTATGTTTCTGTTATCATCTTTGCCTCGCAAAAAACTACAGTTAAATTACTGGCGCAAGAACTTCAAAAGCAGGGTATAGATGCCGAAGGCTTTCACTCAGATCTTGAGCAAGCTAAACGTGAGGATATCATGAGTAGATTTAGATCACGTCAGGTTAGGGTACTTGTGGGGACAGATGTTATCTCACGTGGTATCGATATCGTAGGTATCAGTCTGGTCGTAAACTACGATGTCCCACCAGATCCCGAAGATTATGTACACCGTATCGGACGTACTGCACGTGCAGCGACAACGGGTACAGCGATTACTTTTGTGAATGATAAAGATCAGCAACGCTTTTCTCAGATCGAAAACCTGATCGGTTATCCCGTAGAACAAATCGTTTTACCGGAAGGCTTTGAAGCTGGCCCTGAATATAATCCGGCGAAGAAAAGCAGCAATCCACAAAATCGAAGACGTTTCAATAAGAACAAAAATAAAAATTACCAAAAACAGAAAAGAGCTTAATGATAAATTAAGCTCTTTTCTGTTTTTACCCAATGTTCGCTTCGATAGGGCCCATTCTATATATGATAGGAGTTATTCTGTTGCCCATACGGCCAATTCATAACCATCGAGGTCTTTGAATTGAAACCGTTTACCACCAGGAAAGCTAAAGATATCTTTAACGATGGTGCCACCCGCACGGACGACTTTATCACGTGTGGACAGCAAATCATTCGAATAAAGGACAACCAAAATGCTACCGTTTACCGGTGTACCGACGGTAAATCCTCCATCCACATATTTGCCATCAAAGGCTGTATACTCAGGGCCGTAATCCGTAAAGTTCCAGCCGAAACTTGCTGAATAGAATTTTTTAGCTCTCTCAAGATCGCTAGATATAAATTCAAGGTATTGAATTTGTTCATGGACAAGTTTATTGTCTGAAGAAGAATTGCTCATGATATTGTTTAATTGATATTGTCATTTATTGAAGGAATCTACCAGAATTTCCGACATCAAGTGGATGTCGGATGTTATGTAAATATAGGATTTTCTCCGAACAAAATTTAGGCTTCTTTGTTTGAATTGACATCGTTTAATCCGATATCAACCATACCATATTACTCAAAAGCCTTTTTTTTATGTATTAATTTTCTGATTTTTCCTTTTTTCTACTGATGAGCGCCTGTATAAGTACAGAAAGCATAACCAGGGAAAGCCCGATGTAAAATGAAAGATTGAGCTCTTTGGATTCATTGAAGAATAAAAATGCAATCAGGATGGCGTATACAGGTTCTAGATTGAGACTTAAATTGAGCGTAAAAGCAGAAATTTTCTTTAAGATTTCTGTGAAAGCAAGGTATACAGCAACGGTACAACACAGCGACAAAATTAGCAGGTAAATGAGATCCATTGTATTGGGGATAAAAGATGATATCGGATAATAATAAAGATAACAGGGGAGGATTAACCCAAGTCCGACACTTCCTCCAATCATTTGATAATAGTTGATGACTATACTGCTGTGTCGCTTGACCAGGCGTTCATTATAAATTGCATAAAGCGAAGCAAAGGCCGGTGAAATGATCCCGAAAATAATACCCAATTGATGTGCTGTATCAAAATGAAATATTAAAGCTATACCACAAAGCGTTAGTCCACTCAGAAAAAACTCTGAACTTTTAAATCTCGTTTTGTTAATGATAGGAGCAAAGATTGCAGTAAAGAAACTTGCCATACAGTAACAAACTACCCCGATTGAAATATTGGAGTATTTGATACTGGCATAGAAAAGTAGCCAGGAGGCGGTAATCAATAGGCCATTTTTTGCAATCGCTAATTTTTCACGCAAGCTGATTTCATTGGTTGCTTTTGACCATTTTGAAATAAGAAAAAGGAAAATTGCCGAAAAAAATACACGATACCAGGTTAGCATACCTTCATTGAGACTGATGACTTTGCCCAATACTCCAGATATGCCCAAACATACCACAGCGAGATGTAGTATGAAATATGAATGTTTCATAAAATGTTGTCTTCCAGATCTATCTTTGAAAAGACAGATACTATTGTTATAAAATTTGATTGAGAATATAAAACATGGGGAATCAGCCGATTATTCGGTGCCATGCTTTATTAATATTTATTAAAATATTAAGCGATTGGAGGAGGAAGACAGCTTGTTCTGTTCATAACATTCTATTTCTTATCCGAAGATAATAAAATCCAGTGGTTTGATTCTAATAATTGTGAGAATATCAGTATTAATTAAAGGGAATTGTATTTTATATGATGACTAAAAGCGCATAAAAAAGGGCTAAACTATCGTTAGCCCTCTTAATTAAACTATTATGATCCTGAATATGCTCAAAAATTGAGCGAACCAAGGTCAGTATACGCGATAATTTATTACTCGGTGTCGTTTCCTCCTCCCAATGCACGGTATAGATCCACCACGGCATTAAGTTTTTCCCGTTTAATGCTAATCTGTTCGAGATCATTTTGTAAAGCGTTGTTTTGCGCAGTAATGACTTCCAAATAATTTGCCATGCCACTTTTGTACAACAGGGCAGCGTCTGAAGTCGCTTTGGCCAATGAGTTGGATTTAGCTTCAATCAGCTGAAGTCTCCGGTCGCTATGCTTTATTTTTGCTAAAGCATCCGATACTTCCGAAACTGCGAGCATAACAGACTGTTTAAACTGTACCGCCAATTTTTCCCGTTCGATTATCGAAATCTCATAGTTTGTCTTCAACGCACCTTTTTGAAAGATCGGTTGGGTGATATTTCCTGCTATTGTTTTCACAATGGACCCCGGTAGATCAAACCAGCGATTGAATTGAAAAGAGTTTGTTCCAATCGAAGGAGTCAAACTTATCGAAGGATACATAGCTGCTTTGGCCAATCCTATTCTACTGTTAGCTGCAACAACGGCATACTCGGCCGCTTTGACATCAGGTCTCCGGCTAAGCAGTTCGGCTGGAACTCCCGTTGCCAATGTCCCACCGACAACAGTTGCATCAAGACCTTCCGAACGCTGAATTTTATCAGGGAAACCACCACATAGTATACTTATGGCATTTTCTTCAATAGCGATATTCTGGTCTGCCAGTGGAATCAGCAATTCGGCAGTTTTCTTTTGTGCTTCGGCCTGTTCTACAGCTAATGAGCTCACGAGCGAGGAATTGTATTGCAGAAGTATCATACTCAATGTACTGTCACTAAGTTGTACATTTTTTTGTGCAATCTTTAACTGTTCGTCCAATGCGATCAGATTGTAGTAAGATTGGATAACCTGAACTATAATGCGGGTTTTCAACGCCGATAAATTCTCCTTCTGTCCAAAGAAATTTGCTAATGCTTCTTCTTTCTGCATCTTTGCCTTTCCCCAGATGTCTACCTCCCAAGAAAGTCGGAGTGTAGCGTTATAGTCATCCATATAAGGTGTCCCAATAAATTGATCGCTGAGCGATCCATTCAGGGAATTGGTAGATAACCAGGTTCTATTTGCTCCTACGTTTAGATCAAGTGTTGGTAAAAGGCCCTTTTTTGATTGTTTATAGGAGAGTTCCAACTGTTGCATACTCAAAAGTGCTACACTAACGTCAGTGTTTTTGATCAGTGCTTTTTCAATAAGCGCAGTCAAATTAGGATCTTTCACAAACTTCCGCCACGATAATGCCAGTGTATCTGAGGTCAGGACAATTTCGTTATTTCTGAAATTGTCCGGTAACTCCATGTCTTGACGTGTATATTTTTTGCCCACACTGCACGAAGCGAGAAGTAGGGAAGCACCTGCTAAAATAGTAATATAGTGATGAAATTTTTTCATTTTAATCGTTTGTCTTGTCCACAAGTTTTTTTCTTGAAACCTTCTCCTGTAAATATTGAAACACCAGATACAATAACGGTATAACGATCACACCAAGGATCACCCCGCTTAACATACCCATTGCTGCTCCAGTACTGATAGAGTGATTACCTGTTGCTGTTCCTCCAGTAGCAAACATCAGCGGGATCATACCCGCTATAAAGGCTAATGAAGTCATTAAAATTGGGCGAAGACGTGCTTTGGCACCTTCCAGGGCAGAATCAATGAGTGAAGAACCCGCCCGTCTACGCTGCAACGCAAACTCAACGATCAGGATAGCATTCTTCGCCAAAAGACCAATCAACATGATCAATCCGACTTGAACGTATATATTATTGTCCAGACCGATAGCACGTGTTCCCAAGAACGATCCTATAATCCCTGTCGGGATCGATAACAGCACCGCCAGTGGCAACAGGTAGCTCTCATACTGCGCGGAAAGTAAGAAGTAGACGAACAATAAGCTCAATGTCAAAATGATCATCGTCTGATTGCCAGAAGATTTTTCTTCCAAACTAAGTCCTGTCCATTCGTAACTATAGTCTCCTGGTAATTTGTTCAGCACATTTTTCTCCAGTGTTTCCATAATAGCACCATTACTGATACCTGGATTACTAACGACGTTAATGGTAAGCGAGTTGTACAAGTTGTAGCGTGTCACGGACTCTGGTCCATAAACTTTGCGGAGTGTTACCAATGTATTTACCGGTAGCATTTCCCCTTTGTTGTTCTTGACAAATATTTCATTGAATGCGTCCTTATCCGTTCTAAAAATTCCGTCCGCTTTTACAGCGATACGGTAGAACTTACCAAAACGATTGAAATTCAATGACTGGTCGCCTGCAAAATACGTCTGAACAGACGAAAGCATTTCACTGACATCTACACCAAGCTGAGCCGCTTTATCTTCGTCAACTTCCAATTCCATTTGTGGATAATCCGCTCTAAACATGGTGTAGGCAAATTGTACACCTGGTTGTTGCATAATCTTCGCGATAACAGAATCGGACATTGCTTTAAGCTCTACCGGAGATTTTCCGGCTCTGTCTTGTAGTACAAGTTCGGCACCGTTCATCATACCATAACCATCAACAGGAGGGGAGCGGAAAGCCATTGCATTACCTTCTTTAACAGTAGTTAGCTTTTGAGAAATCACCTGATGAATCTGATCAATATCATTCATTTCGCCACGTTTTTTCTTATCCTTTAAACGGATGAATCCTGTTGCATAGGCTGCACTGGAGTTGTTACCAATCATATTGAAACCAGTGATACTCGTGTGGCTTTCAATAGAAGGTAAGTCAGCCAATAGTTTCTCTATTTTTCCTACAGCTTTTGTTGTCCGATCGAGACCGGTACCCGGAGGCATCTCCAAACTGTACACGACAAAGTTATCATCTTCCATAGGGACAAAGCTTTTTGACGTACTTGTCATGAGATATCCTGCAGCGCCTATTGTAGCGATAATTAATAACGCTGCTAACCATTTTTTCTTAACAAGAAATTTTAGCGAGCCAACGTATCTATTTGTCATGTTTTCAAAACCAGCATTAAAGGCTTTGAAAAAGCGTTGTGAGAATCCCGTTTTTTGAGTTTGCCCATCATGATTTTCGGCATGTGTGTTTTTCAGTAACAAGGCACAAAGAGCTGGTGTCAACGTCAATGCATTGATTGCTGAAATCACAATGGCGATAACCAGTGTATAGGCAAATTGTTTGTAAAACATTCCCGATGAACCGGTCATAAAACCGATAGGAATAAATACTGCACACATGACCAATGTAATCGAGATAACCGCACCGGTTATTTCACTCATGGCACTGTGTGTGGCCTCGTTACCGGTCATGGTTGATGTTTCCATCTTGCCATGGACAGCTTCGACGACGACAATGGCATCGTCGACCACAATACCGATGGCCAATACCAAGGCGAAAAGGGTTAATATATTGATGGTAAACCCAAACACCAGTAAGAAAAAGAATGTACCTACGATGGCTACTGGTACTGCGATCGCCGGAATAATGGTCGATCGGATATCCTGCAAGAATAAGAAAACAACCAAAAAGACCAAAATGAACGCTTCAATTAATGTTGAACGGACTTGAGCGGTACTCTCATCCAGACGCTCTTTGGTACTGATCAGTTTAAATATCTTGATTCCAGGAGGAAATGAGCGTTGCGCTATTTCGATCTGTTTATCGATACCGATTTCAATTTCGTTGGCATTGGAACCAGAAGTCTGGAAAATACCAATAGTAACGGTATTTAAACCATTGTTTTGCGAATTACCATTATAACTTATCGAGCCGAATTCTATACGGGCAACATCTTTCAACCTGACGATCTGAACATTATTATTTTTAACAATAATGTTTTCATACTGTTCTGGAAGATTCTTTTTCCCTTTATATCGAATCACATATTCCAATGGTGCCTTTGATTCTTCACCTAGTTTTCCGGGTGCGGACTCCAGACTTTGCTTGGAAATGGCAGCGATGACTTCTTGGGGTACAAGACCATAACTCGCCATTTTCTGAGGATTCAACCAAACGCGCATAGAGTAATCTTTCGAACCAAATACCATAGCCTGACCTACACCGGGAACACGTTTGATTTGTGGAATCAGGTTGATATTCACATAGTTCTGTAGGAATAGTTCGTCATATTTTTTGTTATCTACAGTATAGATATTAAAAATCATGATCATACTATTCTGCTGCTTGGAGGTCGTCAATCCCATTCGCACAACTTCCTGTGGCAGGATCGGTGTTGCCTGCTGCACCCTGTTCTGCACGTTTACAGCTGCTTGATCTGGATTTACACCAGCCTTAAAGACAATACGTACAGAGAATGTACCATCGTTACTTGCTGTTGAGGTAATGTATTCCATGTCCTCAACGCCATTGATTTGCTCCTCCAGCGGTGTAACAACTGACCTTAATACGGTCTCACTATTACCACCGGGGTAACTTCCCGTAACTTGGACTGTAGGTGGAGCGATATCGGGAAACCGTGTCTGCGGTAGCCTTAAAAGACCAATTATCCCGAGTATGACAAATATGATAGATATAACAGTAGCCAAAACTGGCCTGTCAATAAATTTCTTCAGCATTTTATTTTAATTTTAGATAAATCTAATACAGGCTTTTATTTTTTAGTAGGTTGAACCTGCATTCCGTCATTAAGCATATCAATTCTATTCATTACAATTTTTTCGCCCGCTGTCAGGCCTGATTTGAGTAGATACTCATTGGCCGTATTTCCGGCAATTTCGATCTGCTTCATGGCAATTTTGTTTTTGTCTCCAATAACATAGACAAAATAGCGATCCTGAATGTCTTTAACAGCTGCCATAGGGACTAACAATACATTATCATGAGCCTTTTTTAAGACAACTTTGGCTGAACCGCCAGAACGAAGTATTTTGTCTGGGTTGGTAAAAATTGCCTTTAGTGTCATACTAGCGGTCGTCCTATCGATATTACCACTGGCCATTTCTACTTTTCCAGGGTGATTATAGACTGTACCGTCAGCGAGAATCAATGTTGCTTGTTGATTGCTTGATTTCGTATTATGATCCTTCATAAAGCTGATAAAATCAGCCTCGCTCAACGAAAAATAAACGTTTACGGTATTGATTTCAGACAATGTTGTTAATGGCATTGCGTCTGCTGCAGTGATCAGATTTCCAATACGATTGGGAATCCGTCCAATGTAGCCACTTACGGGTGCATTGATTAATGTAAATCTTGCATTGATCTGCGAGGAACCTAAAGCGGCTTGTGCTTGGGCAACCTGTGCTTTTGCCGCAGCGTAGTTCGCTTCTGCAGTTTTAAGCTGAAGGTCGGTATACACTTTACCTTCTACGAGTGGCTTGATTTTTTCAATTTCCAGTTTCGCATTTTGTTCCGCAGATAATGCCGCTTGATAGGCTGCTCTGCTATTATTTACCTGTTCATTGTATACATCGCCTTTTATTTTGAAAAGGGCTTGGCCTTTTGTGACATAATCCCCTTCTTTCACATAGATTTGCTCCAAGTAACCTGTTACCTGAGCTTTTACATCAACATTGACGGCGCCCTCCAAAGTACCGGGGTATTTTTTTTCCGTCTCCGCTTGTGCGGGGGATAATTCGATAAAGTCAACAGTAACTGCCTGCTCTTGCGGTTGTTCTTGGCTGCCTCCACAGGACGATAATAGTGTAGCTGCTGTAATAAGTGTAAGGATAGGTTTTAAAGTCATCGTTCTTAGTGCCATTTTATCATTTTATTTAAAGCAAAAGAAAGAATTCTTTTAAGGGATATAATAAGGAAATCTACCGAGACGTAACAATTGCTTACTGAAACGTAGCTATAATGCGCTGAATTTTGATATTATTTAATCAAAACAGGTCTTTTTTGTCGTTTTCCTTAGAAAGACGCTACCTAAACACCTGACTGCACTTCGTTGATTGTGCCCAAAAATTTCGAGATAAGAACTACTGTATACTAATAGTCCAACCAGTTTTTTAGGAGCTGGGCTTTTTCCCGACTGACAAGGATTTCGACATCTTCGCTATGTTTGATTTCGATTTTAAGTTTACCATTAAAATGGTTATGTAATCTCTTGATTGCATCTATATGTACTATAAATTGTCGATTGGCACGAAAAAAAACTTTGGGATTTAATTGTTGCTCCAGCTCTTCTAAGGTTTGCGGTACAATTTCGACGGTACCACATTTCAGCTTGGCATGTGTTAACTTAAACTCTGAGTAAAAATATTGAATGTCTTCAACCAGTATTGTTTTATAACCGTCTTTGTAGGGTAGGAGAAACCGGGTTCTGAAATCTTTGGGATAGATAAAATCCAATAGGCCTTGGATCGGAGCCTGACTCATCTGTTGAAGTTGTAGGCCGTCTAATTTGACCAATGCGTTTTCTAATTCTTTTTTTTCTACAGGTTTTAGGAGATAGTCTATACTGTTGAATTTAAAGGCTCTGACGGCATATTCATCAAAGGCTGTCGTAAAGATAATGGGGCAGTCAATTTTAATACTTTCCAGGATCTCGAAACTTAGACCATCAGAAAGACGGATATCCATCATGACCAAATCCGGAGATTCATTACTTTGAAACCAAGTGATGCTGTCGGCAATATTATCCAGGACATCCAGTATCTGTATTGATGGCTTTATTTCCTTCAATAGTCGTTTTAGACGATCAGCATTAAGTTTTTCATCTTCAATAATTAATACGTTGGTTATACTCATGAGTTTTGTTCTATAAGTGGTAGATTAACTTTGAATGTCTTCCCATTGTTCAAGATCTTTGGTTGCAGATTTGACAGTAGATCATATCTTTTAATGATATTCGAAATACCTATTCCCGATGACTCTGATACATTCTCTATTGGTATCAAAATATTTTCGACAACTAATTGGTTATGTGCATTGGTGTATACCTTAATTTTTAACGATCGTTTTTTATTGGTTTGATTATGCTTTAGTGCATTTTCAACCAAAAGCTGTAAGGTGAGTGGTGGTAGTTGATAATTGGATTTTGCAGGATCTACATTTATTTCAAAATGAACTCCTTCTCCAAATCTATTTTTTATTAAGAAAATATAGGAATCTAAGAAATTGAGTTCCTCTTCAAGAGAAATAACATCTTTTTTTGAATTCACCAATAGGTAACGGTATATTTTGGAGAAATTTTCAGCATATTCATAGCCAAGTTGCTGATCCTCTAAAATTATTTCGGATAATACGCTCAAATTGTTGAAAACGAAATGCGGGTCAATCTGTAGCTTCAGTGATTGAAGTTCTGTTTCTAGAATAACTTGCCCCAGTTTGGCGGCGCGTATAGATTCATTCTTCCAGTTGTTGATCAGATGAATACCAATGTTAATCCCCATAATCATTAAAGCGATCATAACACTGATGGAGATATTTTGTATGGCGCCTCTTTTTTCTTCTAAGGATGTTGCAATGGTGAGGTTTTGTAGCTCATAATAATAACGGGAAATAATGTAAACCAGTAATAAATTGATAAGAAGAACCACAATAAGGTTAATCACGGTTTCAATCAGAAGCCTTTCTGTCGGATTGTCTTTCCATGTTAGGATACGATCCAATCTATTGTGGACAATAATACTGAACTCTGAAATAAGGAAACTGTAAATAATGGTAAAGGTCCATTCTCCCAATATTTCAAACATATTTCGCTGAAAATAGCCATTCCAGCAACTAGAAAATGGGTCTATAATATAGGCAACAAGATAGATGAGAAAAAAAGACAGTAGGGTAAATAATAACCTTTTCTTATTTGTACTGATTAGATTTTTCTCATTTTTATAGATAGTCTTATCTTGCATTCGTTTTACTTGTATATAGCTATTAAATCAATACAAATTTCGCAATTCGTTTAAGGATTGGGTCACAAATTTATTCTGAAACGTACAAAGAGCAAGCTGAAATATCACTTTGGTATAACCCAGTCGTTTATTGCTTAAATCTTCTGATCCCTGTCCTTAATATATAATATAAAGAATTCCCTTCGGTTTTACAATTAAAATAAAGGTATTTCATCCATTATTTTCTTAAACTGACTACCATCAAAATTAATGAATTTTATGGCAACGCTATTTCATTTAAATTGTGTCAGGATTATTTCGCCTGTAAATGAAAATGTATGTGGACATTGTCTATAATCTCAATATGTGAGTTTTCGGTTATCACGATATTGAATATTTTAACAATTTTCTCGATTGATATTGAAATAACCTAAAAAAGTGTTGAGCGTTTCACTGAAAAAAATAAGGATTGACAAAGTTTCATTTTGTCAATCCTTATGGTTTAAGAGGTATTATGCCCCTATGTAATCAAATATTCCCTATTGATTATTTCGGCTCTTTGTGAGTAGTTGGTGTATGGATAATATCGAAATAAACTGTTTTATTGTCGTTGTTTGGATAGATCCGGTAGGTAAATTCCTTTTTTGTTAATACCGTTATATCAACTACACGTGTGAATAGTGTTTCTCCTGCTGCATTTTTAGCAACGATAGTCCGTGTTTTACCATCTGCTGGAACAGACCAGTCTCCACGCATTTTGGGAGAGTCATCAAGATTGAACATGGTAAAGGTACCATCGGATTTGAAGTAGGCAAAACCTACAAAATTTGAGACATTGGCATCTGTCAATACCACATTTTCACCTTTGTTATTTTTGGCGCTTGTTGTTTCCCAAGCGGTACTAGCCAATACCTCGCTGGGTGTAAGCTGAGGCTCTGGTGTAACTTCATCATCCTTACTGCAGCTCGCGATCAGTAATGTACAAATGGTAATATAACATACCAATGCAATCTTTTTTAAATCTTTCATAATCATTAAATTTATTGTTTCACAAAAGTAATTGCATTATAACTGTTGAATTTGTCCTTTTTATTCCAAGGTTTGAAGGATTTATAACGATGACTTTAATGACAGGGAAGAACTTCTAAAAAGGGACCCTACTTTATTGTTTTGATACTTAAAGGAGGCTTAGTAGGAGGCTTAGTAGGAGTAGGAGTAGGAGTAGGAGTAGGAGTAGGAGTAGTCCAATGAGCGGGGAGTGATCATTGTTTAAGGTTGTTGCTATAAAATAAGACAGGAGACCCTCGCGGTCCCCTGTCTCCCAGATATGTGATATAAAATTAGAAAAATTGCAAATCTTTAAAATTAGTTATTGCTCCATCCACCACCTAAGGAGCGATACAGATCTACTACAGCCGAAAGTTCTGCCTTCTTCACTTGAGCCAGCTCAAGTTCACTTTGCAATATATTGCTTTGTGCGGTGATTACTTCTAGATAAGTTGCCATACCAGTTTCAAAGAGAAGGTTGGCATGTTTTGTAGCCTCTTTTAAACGAGTCGTTCTATCCAAAGTAATCTGTTGTTTTTCCTTCAATTTTTGGATTGAAATCAGGGCATCGGAAACTTCTCCGGCAGCTGAAATAACTTTTTGTTTGAAAATCATAACATTCTTCTCTTGTTCTATGCGGGCAAGCTCATATTGCGTTTTCAGCTCTCTACGCTGAAAAATAGGTTGTGTAATACTACCTGTGATTGCACCAAATAAAGATGCAGGCAGATTAAACCAATTACTTGCTTTAAATGCGTTGACACCTGCCTCAGCACTAATGACCAGCGAAGGATACATTCTTGCTTTAGCAGATTTTTGATAGGCCTGAGAAGCAGTGACAGCAAGCTCTGCCTGTTTAACATCAGGACGATGGCTTAATAAATCTGCTGGTATTCCTGTTGAAAGATCTTCAGGAAAACGAACGTTAACCAATTGTTCCTGTGTTTTGATTTCCGCTGGGAGTTTACCACTGAGAATTTGGATCGCATTCTCCTGAAGATGGATCTGTTGTTCGAAATCAGGGATAAGCGCAGCAGCGGATAGACGTTGCGCATCGACTTGTTCCAAAGCAAGTAATGTAATATCACCAACTTCATATTGTTGCTTGACAATACGGAGCGTGGTATCGCTCAGCTGTAAATTTTGCTGTGCGATATCCCGTAATTGATAAAGCATCAAAAGTTGATAATAACCTTGCGCCACTTGGGCAATCAATTGGGTTTGTATAACTTTTTTTGCTTCTTCAGTTTGCAGGTAAGAAGCCAATGCTGCCGCATTTTGGTTCTTGATTTTCCCCCATAGATCAGCCTCCCAGGATAAACCAATGGATGCTGTATAGTCTTCAACGTGATGCTGTTTTAAAAATTGATTCAAGCTCAATCCGTTCATGCTATTATTAGAAGGGTTGGTACTATTTCCTCTGATCTGCAACTGTGCTGCGGGAAGATAGCCCGCTTTTGCCTGCTTCAAGTTCAGTTGAGACGACTCTATATTTTTCAGTGCCAATTGCATATCCAGATTATGCTGGATTGCACTGTCGATCAAGCTTTGTAAAACAGGATCTTTAAAGAAATCACGCCATGGAATAGAACCGATATTGTTTTCTTGTGTTGCTTTTCCCTGATCACGGTATTGCTCAGGCAGATTTGGTGCAAGATGTTTATTGCTAACCAGTTTATCTGTTTTACAAGACCACGCGACAAAAGATAAGATGAAAACCGTCAGTAGCTTTACTTTTCTATTCATATATTTCGATGTTGTCATTGTTTACTAATTATTTGTATGCACTGGGATTTCCAAAGAAATATGCTCATTCTCCAGTTGTTTTTCTTTTGGCGTACCGCTTACTTTCTCTTGTATAAACTGGAATACGATGAAGAGGATAGGAATAATAAAAAGCCCTAATACAACCCCACTAAGCATTCCTCCTGCCGCTGCAATACTGATCGAGTGATTACCTTGTGCCGAGGGACCCACTGCAGTCATCATAGGAATCATACCTACAATGAAAGCCAAAGATGTCATGATAATAGGTCTCAGACGTAAGCGTGCAGCTTTAAGCGCAGCGCTTGGTATCGAAAGCCCCTGTTTTCGACCTTGAATGGCAAATTCGACAATTAAAATAGCGTTCTTCGCCAGTAATCCGATCAACATGACCAACGCTACCTGAACGTAAATATTATTGGCAGTATCGGTGAGGCTAATTGCTGCAAAAACGCCAAATATACCTGTGGGAATAGAGAGTATAACGGCTAATGGGATAATGTAACTCTCATATTGTGCCGCGAGAAGGAAGTAAACGAAGATCAAACAAAGGATAAAAATAAGTGTAGACTGACCTCCGGAGACAATTTCTTCTTTTGTCATACCTGAAAATTCATAGGTGAATCCAGTTGGCAAATGCTGTTTGGCCACTTCTTCCACGGCACGGATTGCATCCCCTGAGCTATAGCCAGGTTTTGGGATTGCATTTATTCCGATCGAATTGAATAGATTGTAACGTGAAGCCGTTTCGGGGCCATAGACACGCTCCAGTTTAACCAATGTATTGATAGGTACCATGTCGCCCAATCTGTTTTTAACAAAGATTCCGTCCATAGAAGTTGGTTCGCTACGATCTTTTGCATCCGCTTGGACCATAACACGATAGTACTTTCCGAATCGATTAAAATCTGACGCTTGTGCACTACCAAAGTAGGCTTGCATAGTCTGTAAGATACTTTTGGTGCTTACACCAAGTTGTTCGGCTTTAATATCATCAACTTGTAGTTCGTACTGCGGATAATCGGCTTTGAAGGTTGTGAAGGCCATCATAATTTCGGGACGCTTCATGAGCTCACCAATAAAACCTTGACCTATTGTACTGAATTTACTAAGTTGTCCACCTGTTCTATCTTGAAGAACCATATCGAGACCATCGACGTTACTAAATCCAGGGACTGTCGGAAAGGTAAACACGAAGAAGTTGGCGCCTTTGATATTTGCTAAGCGTTGGTTCACATCAGCCATAATAGCATTGATGTCTTTGATACCGCCACGTTCTTTATGTGGTTTCAGCAAAATAAATGCTACACCAGCCGATGGACTGGTTGATTGCGTTAAAATATTAAAACCTGCCAAAACGTTTAGTGTCTTGGTGAAGTCAGCATGTTGAAGTTGTTTTTCAGCTTCTGCCAATGCACCCGAAGTACGATCCAAAGAGGCACCCGCAGGCATAGATAATGATACTGCTATAAAACCTTGGTCTTCGGAAGGGATAAATCCTGTAGGTGTGCGACGGATCATAAAAACTGTCAGCAACAAGGTGATACCTAAACCTGCAAAAGCTACCCATTTGTAACGGATCAGAAAACGTAAGCTGCCTAAATAGTTTTTGGTCAAGCGATCAAAACCAACGTTGAATCCTGCGAAGAAACGTTCTTTGAAATTAAGTTTCTTAGTCTCGTCGTTGTTATGGTGCGTAGGTTTTAAAAATAATGCACAGAGGGCTGGACTTAAAGTCAAGGCATTGATCGCTGAAATTACAATTGCTATGGCCAGTGTAAAGGCAAACTGTCGATAGAAAACTCCCGTCGAACCTTCCATAAAACCAATAGGGAGGAAGACCGCAGACATGACAAGGGTAATGGAGATAATGGCTCCCGTGATCTCACTCATGGCGGAGGTCGTTGCTAATTTGGGCGGGAGGTTATTATGCTCCATTTTGGAGTGTACGGCCTCGACCACCACGATCGCGTCATCCACAACGATACCGATTGCCAGTACAAGCGCAAATAATGTTAATAGATTGATGGAAAAGCCAAAAAGCTGCATAAAGAAAAATGTTCCCACAATCGCCACAGGCACAGCAATGGCCGGTATCAGTGTTGATCTAAAATCTTGAAGAAATAGAAAAACAACTAAAAAGACCAGAATAAAAGCTTCGATCAAGGTATGTTTAACTTGGTCAATAGACTGATCAAGCGCATCCTTGGTATTATATAAAACAAGATATTTTACACCCTTTGGAAAGCTTAAGGAAGCTTTCTCCATAAATTCCTGAATAGCAATCTGGATTTCATTGGCATTGGATCCTGCTAATTGCATTACCCCGATATTGAGTCCTGCTTTACCATCAATACGCGTATGACTTGCATAGGTGTACGATCCCAATTCAACCCGGGCCACATCTTTAAGCTTTAAGACGGAACCATCGGTATTTGATCGGATGATGATATTTTCGTAATCGCTTGGCTGGTTAAGCTTACCTTTATATTTGATGACAAATTCAAAAGCTTCACGGCTGCTTTCTCCAAATTTTCCTGGAGCAGCTTCGACGTTTTTATCTTGAATTGCCCCCATAACCTCCTCCGGAGTTAATTTGTAGGCGGCCATTTGATTTGGATTAAGCCATACGCGCATGGAATAATCTTTACTACCACCGAAAGCCAATGCTTGTCCTACACCAGGGATACGTTTAAGTTCCGGAATAATATTGATCTGTGCATAGTTGGTGATAAAAGTTTGATCATATTTACCTTCGTCTTCAGTATATAGATCCAATACCATGATCAAGCTATTTTGTTGTTTGGCAGTTGTAATTCCCGCCTGAACCACCTCGGCAGGGAGTTGGCTGGTGGCCTGCGCCACGCGATTCTGCACATTTACAGCAGCCTGATCAGGATCAGTACCCAGCTTAAAATATACTGTAATCATCAATGATCCATCGTTACTCGCGGTAGAGCTCATATAGCTCATGTTTTCGACACCATTGATGGATTCCTCCAAAGAGGGGGCTACGGCACGAAGTACCGTTTCGGCATTTGCGCCGGGATATAATGCTGTTACCTGTACTGCTGGTGGGGCAATATCTGGAAACTGCTGTAAGGGCAGCTTTAGGATACCGATCACGCCCAATATCACAAGTAATATGGAAATTACGGTGGCAAGTACTGGCCTTTCTATAAATTTCTTAAGCATAAGTCTGTTGTTTATAATATTAATTGATGCTGTCTTTTGATAAAGGTTGTGGTGTTATTTTTTGACCATCTTGAAGTAAATCAATACCCTTGTAAACAATGCGATCTCCGGCACTGATTCCCTTGCTTACGAGATAGTTTGCGCCACTTTTTCCGATGACGGTGATGGGCTGCTGTACAACTTTATTTTCTTTTCCGACAGTATACACAAAGATCTTGTCCTGCATTTCAAGTGTAGCAAGTTGTGGCACCAATAAAGCCTGATCATATTTCTTTTGGAGTCTGACACGGCCCGTATTTCCATTACGTAAAACCCCTTCAGGATTACTGAATGTCGCACGTAAGGTAATTGCGCCTGTATTTTTGTCAAATTGACCATCCACCATATCTATTTTTCCTTTTTGATCATAGATTGTCTGATCGGAAAGTACTAAACTGATCGGAGGGAGGTTGTTCAATTTTTGTTGAAGATTACTGCCTTCTGTATTATTTTTGAAAGCAATAAAGTCATTTTCTCCCAATGAGAAATAGACGTGAAGATCTCTGACATTTGACAATGCAGTTAAAGGTTGTGGATCTGCTGGCCCCACTAAACTTCCTTGTTTTCGTTGTAGCCTTCCGATATACCCTTCCGCCGAAGCACGGATCAGCGTATAACCAACATTGATTTTAGCCGTTTCTACAGCAGATACTGCCAATTGAACATTCGCTTTAGCAGCATTACGTGCACTGATCGCTGTCTTTAACTGAAAGTCAGTCAATACTTTGGTATTGACTAATTTTGTTTTTTTCTCAACTTCCAGTTCGGCGTTTTCCAACGCAGCTTTCGCAGCTAATAAATTGGCTTTGGCCTGATTCAGTTGCTCTTGGTATGGCCGGTCATTAATTTTAAAAAGAGCCTGTCCTTTACTGACTTTCGCACCCTCATCGACAAAGATCTGTTCCAAAATCCCCTCAACCTGAGGTCTGATCTCGATATTCGCCGAGGCTTCTATTGTTGCTGGATATTCCTGATAGATTGTCTCGTTACCATTTTCGATGGCAACAACAGGTAGGCTAACAGGAGGAGGATCAATAGGTTTGCTGGTTCCTGTGGAACAGCTGTATAAAAAGATTGCACTAAGCACATATGCGGTCTTTACGATATTAATTCGTTTAACACTGTTAAGTGCTGGAATGTAAATCTTCTTAAGACTTGGTGATACATTTGTTTTCATGTGATATTAAAAATTGAAGTTGTGGTGTATTTAACGGTGTTAGATTTTTTAACGATGTATTTTCTGGTGTAAAAAAATTTAGTCAGTAAGCGAGCGGGTGATACCGTAGATCGCATCTTTTAGAACCTCTTGGTTGGTATTTTCACCATTACCCTGGTTAACCAAGTTGATTGATATTAGCCCATGTATAATTGACCAGTATGTAAAATATTTTCTACAGATCAAATCTTCCGATGGATTTTTATCCTTCATGATCTCACGAATCACGTCACTGATCATTCTACCATGAGATTCCGCACACTTATAAGTCTTTTCAAATCCACAGCAGGCTGTTCCAACGCCAAACATGAGTTGGTACAATTCGCGCTCTTCGAATGCAAAATCCCAATAACTGAACCACATCGCTTCCAATTGTTTCTCCAGGTCGGTTTGAGTTGATTTGGCTTGTCTGACTTTTTTGGCAAGTAAGAGATAACCCTGGTTGGCGAGTTCATTTAAAATTGCATCTTTATTTGCGAAATACTCATAAATCATGGGTGCGGTATATTCAATGATATCCGCAATTTTACGCATGCTCAATGCCTGCCATCCCTCTTCTTTCACGATTTGAAGAGCGGCGTCGAGAATATTAGTTCTATTCTCATCTTTGATACGTTGTATGCGTTCTTTACTACCCATGCTTTAATGCATAAATGATTTAACAGTGTTAAGCAAAATTCAAACTTTTTATTTTATTTAATGACATATAAAAGTCATTAAATAAAAATACCTCTCAAATGCGCTTAAACGGCTCCTTTATCGAGATTATCGGGAAGTATTAGTATCTGTTTTATTCGGATCCTCTCTTTGTCAGACAATGGAATTGCCTTTTCTAGTATGGGTAGGATCTCTGTACTTTTCTCTGTTTGTAGTAGGAGATCCAGGAAACCTAAATAGGTACGGATCAGGTCGGTTTTGACTCCAAAGAAGATGCGCGGATCTATGATATAGATTTCCTGAACCAATGCGAGCAATGTTTCTTTTCTTTTCCTGTCTTTTTCTGTTTGGCCGTAATTGGGTAGAAATCCTTTCTTTTCCAATTCAGCGAGCTTGACAGCAACAGCGTTTTCACGAACGTATTTTTTCTGCTTACGATCCAGAAAATCGCGCAATTCAGTAAGCAAATTACGGTAAACAACTTGTTTTTCTTTGCCCGTAAAGAGATTTATGTCTGTAGAGACGCTGATATCTTCCTGTTCAAAAGCGTCAAAAAAATTGGATGTTACATAGACCGAGTGATGGAAATCTATTGCATTATTGTTAAAGCTACTGAGAACTTTTGCCACTTCTCTTTTTTCGCTATTGCGCAAATAATAGTAATAGCGGTCTCCAATCTGTTGGTTCCAACGAATGTAATTGACCTGAAAAGTATAGGAGGAATCACCTTCAGGACTATATAAAGTCCAAGATAGAAGATCCGTTTCTTGAATCAGATGATCATATTTCAACGGCGTTCCATTAATTCGTATGGTATAGCCTAAATCGCGGTTAAGGTAAAGAAACCAGCCAAATTCCTGCGCCATGAAATCTATAAATTCTTGGGATTCTAAATGGGATGAATTTAGCCCGAAAACGCCCTCCAATCTTACTCGGGTACCTGTCTGTTGATTTTCTACCAGGGTACTTTCGCTAACGTCATATTGTTCTTTGCTGTCCCTATCGATCTGGATGCGGTATGTTTTTAAAACTCCTTCTTCTTTTACAATGGTATTCCAGATCGCTCTTGTCGCAAACAATGAAAAAGAAAATCTACCTTTTCCTTTCTTTCCTCTTGTATAGGAACTTCGCTTGATACTATTTTTCTTTACTGAATCGAGAAAATTACCAAAGGAATAGGGTAGTGTATCGAAAACGATACCCTCTCCATTATCGCTGATGCTAATACTGTTTATATAACCGAGCTCGTTATTATCAATTGCAATATCGACTTTGGTCGCTTTTGCGTCAAAGCCGTTCCATATATATTCAGCAATGACCAGTTTTGGATCTTTAGGTAAACCAGCGGATTCTATACTTAGGTTGGTTATCTGCGTGTTTTTTTTCATGGTGATAGCAATTCTTGTAATTAAAATTTAAGGCGTTAAAAGTAACAGGTTTCACAAATAGATCGTCTACTTCGTGTTCGCTCTTTTATTTCTGAACTTTTTTATAAAATAAGTGAATGCATAAGAGATTCCGAAATAGATAATAAGGTTCAGAAGAAGATATATGCCGTTGAAATATGTTCTGTCCGGTGGTTCTGGGTAACGCTTTCCTCCCAGGTACCGATAAAAGGGAAAGGGGAAACCCATCGCATCGTTACCATCCGAGGGACTGTCAAATCTCGAAAATAGGATAGTTATGATTACTGTTAAAACTAAAAAAATGAGCCAAGTTGCCCTGGGAAACTTTGGAAACATACGCATAAAGACGATTGTTGTTATAAATAAAAATACAATATCTTATGAATATTTAACGCATGTACTTTTCAATAGGTTTCCACCTATCTTCTTCGAAGCGGTAGCCAACTAAATAATGGTTGTTTGTGTCGCAAGCTGTACACTGGTCAAAATTGAATGATTGACGTTATTTACGTGAAATATCACAATGTCATGATGATCGAAATCTATCAATTTTTGAAAATATAAGGTTTAAACTAAAAAAGGAACAGAAAGTTTTTGATTCCATGCTTTAAAATATGAACTTTAGCCTGGATAGACAGTTACTACTTTGATTATTTAGGATAGGTGACTATTGATCTATTGCTTAATGCGGAAAGAGAATCTGCATACGCTATTAATTTGAATGTTGATTCTCCCGAAGACCGACTTAGATAAAATGAGAAGAATCCTTACTTTAATCGCTTGCTGTTGTGCGTTAAATTCGCAGGGCCAACAAGTTGACAGTATTACATCTGTTATTGCACCTGAATATGACCGAGTGGGCTTGGTTCATCGTTTCTGGTTGGGCGATAGCTACCGTAAATTATATAATACGCCTGTAAAAATGCGTGTTATGGATCTTCAAACAGAAAAAGGGGGACTTCATATCATAAAACTGGGCGGGGGGATGCAGACCCAATCACTTCGGATGGCCGATCCTACTGGTAGAGAATGGGTGCTCAGGTCTATACAGAAATATCCGGAACGCAGTCTTCCGGAAAGTCTTCGAAAAACATTTGCAAAAGATATCGTTCAGGATCAAATATCGATACATCATCCATTTGGTGCTTTGACTGTTCCGCCATTTAATAAAGCCTTAGGTATTCCACATGCTTCTCCAGAACTCGTTTTTGTCGGTGATGATCCTGGATTTGGCGAGTATCGCGAGGTCTTTAAAAATAGGCCTTATATGTTTGAGGCACGTACACCCTTTGAAGATCAAAAAACAGATAATAGTGCAAAAGTTATCCGAAAGGTACTGGAAGATAATGATACACAGATTGATCAAAAACTAACTTTACGGTCACGATTACTCGATTTTACATTAGGGGATTGGGACCGTCACCAAGATAATTGGCGATGGGATCCCGAAAAAGAGAAGGGCAAGAAGATTTATACCCCTGTACCGCGTGATCGGGATAAGGTTTATTATAAAACCTCAGGTCTGTTTCCGACTTTACTTTCCTATCAATGGTTAAAAGCCCACTTACAACCATTTAGCCCACATATACGTAATGTGGCTCATTGGAATTTTAACGCACGTCATTTTGACCATTTTTTTCTTACCCATCTCACAGAAGACGAATGGATCGATGAAATAAAATTTGTTCAGAAAACACTTACCGATTCGCTGATTCATCAGGCTATGCTTACTATGCCTGATACTATCGTAAAATTAAGCGCGAATGAACTGGAAACAAATATTCGATCCAGAAGGGACGATCTCATGGAGAGTGGGTTAACCTATTACCGTTTTCTTGCACGTGTTGTTGATTTACCCTTATCTACCAAATCTGAATTCGTTGATATCGATTACAATAAAGACGGTTCTGTATCGGTCAATATACACAATAAGAAAAAGGATGGTACTGAGGGTCGAAAGCTTATAAAACGTACTTTTTTACCTAGTCAAACCGAGGAAATCAGAATCTATGGGATTTCAGGCTCGGATGAATATAAAATCCATGGATCTGGCCGATCTCCTATCAAACTTCGTTTAATAGGTGGAAGAGGTGAAGATCTATATCGTACTTCTGATAAATTTGACAATGGACATCAGGTTTATATTTATGATTCCAAAAATCAACAGGCTTCCGACATTCAGGTTGATAAAAATGTGCGACTAAAATTGAGTGCTGATACTGCTATTCACCAATTTGAGTACGATAATTTTGTATACGATCGTAAAGGAGTTGTGGTCAATCTGGATTATGGTGTTGACCGCGGTCTGATTTTTGGGCTAGGATACCTAATAGAAAATCAAGGGTTTAGAAAGAAACCCTATGCTTATCGGCACCAATTTATGGCCAGTTATTTAACAGGACGCGAATCATTTATGTTTGATTACAAAGGTCACTTTAAGAAACTGATTGCAGATCAGGATCTTTCTATTCACCTTTCATCACTTGGCCCTAGAAATCTGAGCAATTTTTTTGGCTATGGAAACAACACCTTGTTTGAAAAATCGGATTCAAAGAGTATTTCTTACTATCGAAATAGATTTGATATTGTAAGTGGCGACATTTTTCTGGAAAAGTATCTAGATCCTAAACTGAAATTATTTTATGGTTCATCTTCTGAGTATTACAACAGTAAAGAGGCTAATAATATTGGAAAATACTTTGAGGAGTTTAATGCTAAGTTTCCTTCTGAACCTATTTATGGGAGCAATTTTTTTACAGGAATTACTGGAGGAATAGATTATGATACACGTGATAACGCTGCAAATCCAAAATCAGGTATACATATCTATACTAGAGTAGGGTGGAATGCTGAGATTGGCGGCGAGACACGGAAATATACAAAGCTACATCATGCGATGAGTTTTTATAAAACAATTGCCAATGACTACATCACATTTGCGAATAGGACGGGGGTAGATGCTGTTTGGGGAGATCCATATTTTTATCAGCACGCACAGATCGGGGGTGAGATGAGTCTGCGTGGATATAATTCAAGACGCTTTACAGGGAAAACAGCTGTATATAATAATTTTGACATGCGATTGAAACTGTTCAGTTATTCATCCTATCTTGTTCCAGGAACGGTAGGAGCGATTGGTTTTTACGATGTTGGGCGAGTTTGGATGACAGCGGAAAGTTCAGATACATGGCATATGGGCTATGGTGGTGGAATTTATTTTATGCCGGGAGAGCTTCTTACGATTCAAGGAGTGCTGGGTTTTAGCAAAGAGGCGACTTTGCCTTATATTCGGATCGGTCTTTCTTTTTAAGCGTAAATGTTTGCCTAACAAGAGCGTAGCGAAAAGTCCGTTCATGTTGTATATAAATGAAAAATGGTCCGGGGATGTCCATGAACTTGAGAATATTTAACTATGGGATCGGATTTAAAAAAGACACTAAATAAAAATCTTGCTGGTAAAGGACTGCGAAATACAAGTGTAGACCTATCTGTCTTGAGATACTATAAGCAATATGCTAAAACATATGCCGACATTCATAACGGTATTGTGGTATTGAGTGATCTGACAGCCAATTGGAGTTTTACCTTTATGGGCGAGATTGCTGAACGTTTACATTTGAGTTCAGCCAAAAGAAAATTGGAGATCAACAGTATATGGGAGGATTTTCTCTTAGAGCGTGTACACCCTGAAGATCTAGCTGTAAAACATTCACTTGAACTGCAGTTTCTTGAACTGGTCAAGAAAACCGAACCGAAAGAGCGTTTTCGATATCAGGCAAATAGTGTACTCCGTGTAGAAGGAAAAGATGGACAAATTATGTTGATGTCGCATCAGATTATCTATTTGGATACCCCCGGTCAAGAATTTCCGCAATTGGCATTATGCTGCTATACATTAATGCCGGATCGAGAAGATCGTAAAAGTCAGAAAAACTATATTTTTAATCAGGTCAGCGGAGAAGTTTTTCCGCTTGACAAAGAGGAGATGAAGGATGTCATGAGTGTTCGGGAGAAAGAGGTTTTACGGTGTATTAGAGCAGGTATGAGCAGTAAAGATATTGCCGAGAAGCTAGCTTTGAGCGTTAATACCGTCAATCGACACCGACAGAATATTCTGCAAAAACTGCGGGTGCGCAACTCGCATGAAGCGATCAGTATATACAATAAAATGTATAATCAAGATGATACTTCGCTATAGTAAGAAGTCTGTCAAAAGACTAGCTTTTGACAGACCTGACTAAGCTGCTCAATTGGAATTATTTTCTTTTAGCCATTTGGTTCTACGCTGGTCTGGAAGATGTTTGATCCCAAAGTGTTCAAACTTAGCCTGGAAGCCATCACCATCCGGGGATGCACCCATCAAACCAACCATGACAGGATGATTATCTTGTAACCAGGCATTTCTCATCATCACATATTCCTTGTCATCAAAAGAATAAAAGAATTCTACAGCATCTAATCTTCGAATTGCTTTTATCCATATAAAAGGGATTTCTTTATCTATTGGTACCATGCTCCAGTCGCTGGTTCGATGCGTGACGACAGTACTCAGGTTGTACTTGCCATCGACAAATTCTATTCCCGCTTTTATATAATTTTCATGATCTATACGCAGCATGATACCTGCTTGATCAAAACGATTTTTATACTTGGCCGAAATTTTGACCTTCACTTCAAATTCACCCCCTCTCTCCGTGTAGAAAAAGGGTGCATCATCTACGGTAAATCCATAATGTGATATTCGCCAGTAGTCGCTCTTGGGTGTGACAAACATGGAAAGGGAGTTGTTACTGACTGCCCATTCCGTAGGTTCGTTAAACCAGGTCATTTTGTCCAATTGTTGTGCGGCGGCCTGTGTGGCGAAGAAAGGAAGCAATGAAGCCGCAAAAAGTGTCTTTATTTTTTTCATTCTATTCTTTTTAGCAAGAGGTGTATTTCTTTTGTCTAAAGGCAAAGATATCGTCGGCACACTGTCTTTTTCAATACTGATAAATAACCATTATGTGAATAGCGGTCTTTAAATGTAATTTATTTGCAATTTAATTGCATTTAATAATGTTGCTACATAGTTGCAATAATAAAATAACTTACCTTCGTTCTATCATTATTGAAATTAAAGAGTCTATCGGAAGCAGAATTCAATCAAAAATAGACCGTATACTTAATGTAAAAACCTACAGATATGGAGTTTTGGGAACGTAATTTTATAGAAAAGGGGGAGATGTGGGGAGGGAGTCCTGCTCATTCAGCGCACCTAGCGAAAGATCTCTTTATAGCAGAAAATATCAAGGAAATCCTTATTCCGGGCTTTGGCTATGGGCGAAATGGTCATGTATTTCTTGATCATGGAATAGCTGTTACCGGAATTGAGTTGTCCAATACAGCAATTGAAATCGCCCGAAAATATGTTGGAAGTCAGACAATCATACATCATGGTTCGGTCGTAGATATGCCATTCGATACCAAAAAATATGGTGGTATATTTTGTTACGCACTCATCCATCTTCTGGGAACTGAGGAGCGGGCGAAATTTATACGTGACTGTTATGAGCAGCTATCCGAAGATGGTTACATGATCTTTACGACTGTGTCAAAACAGGCAAGTATTTATAGGCAGGGGACAGCCATAGGCACAGATCGTTTTGAAATGTTTGGAGGTGTTCGCATGTTCTTTTATGACTTGGAGTCTATTCGGTCAGAGTTCGAAAAATATGGATTGATTGAAATCAAGGAAGTAGAAGAGAATTATCCTTTTTATTTGATCATTTGTAAAAAATAGAATAAACAAGACAATCATAGATGAAACTAGCCTGATTTATTTAATTCACCTACTGGAATGAATAGGTTCGGGAGATGAAAACCTTATTTACAGGTCCATAAATCTGCTATTATCATCAGCATTTAAAATCAAATTTGTAAAGATGAAAGACGATAAAAATTTTGATGTCATCATTATTGGAGGAAGTTATGCCGGACTTTCGGCAGCAATGGCACTGGGCCGATCACTACGTCAGGTGCTTGTTATTGATAGTGGTCTACCATGTAATAGACAGACACCGCATTCGCATAATTTTATAACTCATGATGGTGAAAAACCATCGGTTATTGCTAAAAAAGCGAAAGAGCAGGTATTAAATTATCCAACAGTAAAATTCCATAAAGGACTTGCTGTAAGTGGAAAGAAAACAAGCAATGGCTTTGAAATCAATACTGAAAATGGTGAACTATTTAGCGCAAAAAAGTTGATTTTTGCGACTGGGGTAGAAGATATCATGCCGGGTATCCAGGGTTTTTCGGCCTGTTGGGGGATTTCAGTTATCCATTGTCCATACTGCCATGGATATGAATTCAAAGGCAAGAAAACAGCAATTATGGCTAACGGTGATCGGGCTTTACATTTGGCATCTTTAGTCAATAATCTCTCCACCGATCTGACAATACTGACTTCTGGAGAAGCAAATTTCAGTGTGGAACAGGCTGCAAAATTGAAGAAACACGGTGTAACTGTCATAGATGAACCGGTTAGTAAAATCCAGCACAAGAATGGCTGGGTGGAAAAAGTGATTTTCAAGGACAACAAAGCAATAGCATTTGATGCCGTATATGCAGCAATCCCTTTTAGGCAGCATTCAAGTATTCCTGTTGAGTTGGGCTGTGACTTGACTGAACAAGGGCATATTGTCGTTGACAATTTTCAGAAAACAACTATTAAAGGGGTTTTTGCATGTGGCGATAATACGAGTATGATGCGGTCCGTTTCCAATGCTGTAGCAGCGGGCAATTTAGCGGGAGCAATGGTCAATAAAGAATTAGTTGAAGAAAACTTCTAATATAAACTTGCAAGATCGTAGCCACGACAAATTTAATCTTAATTTCATTCGGAAGAGATCTGGGATGAACGCTTCCGAATGAAGAACTTTTTAAGAGCCATTGTGCTTAGCCCAACTTAAGCAGACATTTTTCTCAGCAGAAGTTCGAACGGACCATGTTTAAATCTTTTGGCCCAAAGTTTACTGAAATAGTAACTGCATGCGAAATAGAGCAGCGAAATAATAAATATGAGTATTGGGGATAGTGACTTGGATGGGTTGATCTCGGTAAAATATCCCTGATTTATTATACATGAGAAGAAAACTAATCCGATTGTTAGATGGGAAATATAATGTGTCAATGTCATTTGTCCCGTTTTGGCCAAATCGTTTGCAAATTTGTGATGTGAAATAAATTTGCTGATATACATAAATGAAGCAATTAACATTAATCCAAAGCCGATTGTACTGATTAAAAAGGGTAGAAAAGGGGGGAGATAATCTGCATTCAGAAAAAAATCAATCTCAGGAGTCATCAGATTTTTGGGAATACCTTGCAATAGTTGGATCAATAAGTACATGACTAGTCCGATACCAAATGTTTTCCTCTGTATACTTAAATCCGTCCAGTCTAGTTTTGCCAAGTACATTCCGGTAATAAAATAACTCATCCAAGGGAAAACAGCATTCCAGCCATTATAGAAAGAGTTTCGTATAAAACCAGCTAAAGTCCACATATCTTTATATTCCAGTGTATCAAAATTCCAACCTGTTTCATAGGGAATCCAAAGAAGTAGCAGGTGGAAGACGAGGGCAAAAATAATTGCGCCGTAGATATATTGTTTTTTATCGAGGAAAAGGAAAAAGGAGGCAATGAACATATAAAACCCGTAAAAATGTAGAATATCCGCTGGCCACCAGATAGCGAGTAATAATCCCAAAACAAATAAAAATCCGGCCCGTTTAAGCACAATATATTTCTGATTTAGCTGCTCTTCAGCGGTGCCAAATGCCTGTTTTTTTGTCATCAGGGTTAATCCCATACCTGCTAACATAACAAATATAGTGCTTGAGTTGCCGCTAAAGAGGGAGAGGAATTGTCCCTGCCAACCGGTATCGTTGTGGTCTCCGAACACCAAGTTAAAATTCACAATATACATCCCAAAGATTGCATATGCTCTTAGTAAGTCAAATCCTATAAATCTCGTTTTTTCTGCCATGATAATTGCTTTCAAAATGTCATGCAAATTTTGAAAGATGTGTTAACATGGCATTTGACTTAAGTCAAATAATCAATATTTGATTTTTGCGCGGATTCTGCTTAAGGTTTCTAATGAAATGCCCAGGTAAGATGCGATATAGGTAAGGGGAACCTGTTGTATCATATTGGGTTGATCTCTCAGGAGCTGTGAATAACGCGTGGAAGCGTCAAGTGTATGAAAATCAAAAAGTCTTTTTTCCAGCCACATGGTGTAATACTCGGTCATCAGGAGATCGAGCTCCATTAAAGCCGAAAATTGACCTTTTATACGCTGGAAAGAGCTGTTATCAATTGATGATACCCTAACATCTGTGACCGCTTGTATAAATTCTTGGCTGGGCTGTTGGGTTACATAACTGCTAAACGCAACAGCGAGGTCATTCTCAAAGAGCAGTTCAGTCGTTAGCTCTTTGTTCTCATTCAGATAAAATTTTCTTACGATACCGGATTCGATCCAAAAGCTATATCGGCAGACCTCACCCTGATAGAGCAGAAAATCACCCTTTTTATAGGTTTTTATTTTTGAGACAGCCTCAAGTGCACTGAGGGTGTCCCCGTCGAGCTGTTCAATAATGCTGTTGATCTTAAGGAGATGTTTATTCATAGGTTACTGATAAGCATAGCCACGACCTGGATTCTATTTAGCTTGTTGAACGGCTCCGGTTCTACTTGCCGTTTCCCTGCCCCATAGTGCAATAGATTCCAATAGAGGGATAAGTGTCCTGCCAAATTCCGTAAGTTCATAATCAACCTTTAATGGCGCTTTGTCCGTGTGTACTGTCCGAGTGACCAAGCCGTCTGCTTCCAGCTCTTTCAGCTGTAGGCTCAATGTACGTTCAGTAATCATTGGACATTCTTTTCTCAGCTCATTATAACGTTTTTTTTCAATTAAATGAATGAGGATAACTGCTTTCCATTTTCCGCCTATATATTTCATTGTCAGGCTAGTACTGCATGGATATTGTTTGTTGTCTATCAAATACATCTGTTACTATCAACTTTGACCGTTATTGCAAATATATAACACTATATTTAAGTTTGCAACTATAAAAAATATAGTTAATTTAAAATTGTATGTTATGGCATTTATAGAAACAGCAAAACAACGTTATACAACAAAAAAGTATAATTCAACAGAAAGAATTTCAGCGGACAAGATTGCTGAGCTAAAAGAAATACTTCGCCTGAGTCCATCATCGATCAATAGCCAACCCTGGAAGTTTTTCTTTATTTCAGATGGAGAGACAAAAACAAAATTAGCGGAAGCATCTTATTGGAATGCAGAGAAAATTAATGAGGCAAGTCATCTGGTCGTCTTTAGTGCTCTTAACGATGTGCAACGATTCGAGGAGCAGATCAACAGCACCCTTCCCGAGGGATCGATAAATTATTACCATCGTTTTTTAAAATCACAGGGAGAACAACATGTGCAATCCTGGATGAAACAGCAGGTGTATCTTTCTTTGGGATTTTTTCTTGCGGCCTGTGCGTCAAATAATATTGATGCAACACCAATGGAGGGAATTGAAAATGATCGTTATGATCAAATCTTGGGGCTAGAGCAATACCATAGCTTATTTGCCGTCGCCATAGGCTATCGAAATGTGGAGGATTCAAATCAACCTAGCATAACAGCTAAATCACGTTTGAATATGGCGGATATTATTCAGGCAATATAGTTCTTTTAATAGCAATAGGGACGGCCAAAAAACTCGGTCATCCCTATTGTTCTTTAATTTTGTTCGTAACCTCAATCGTCTTCTTTCAGCAATTCAATTTCAGCGGAATCGCACTTTTGGGACATCTTGTTACCGGATATGGTTAAGGTAGACTAATCTTTTTTCCTTGCTCAGGAAAAATATAATTTACTTTTAAAGGATTGTTTTTTAAGAGCTCTTTTTTTATGATTTCTGGATTATCTCTTGTTGGTTTTCGGTGGGTGACCACGATGTTTAATCCTTTTAAATCATTTTGCCCGATCTTATCTTTTAGTTTGTTTAACTCCTCCAATAACAGATTAGGGGTAAGGTGACCGAACAGCAGGTTTTCGGCTTGACTATTGGGAAAAGACACCTCAATTAATATCGTGTTTAATTGACCTTTTTTGATCAATGGCGCAATATTTTTCCAAAGATTGTCAAGTTGGTCAGCCTTTTCAACCCGGTCAGCACCTGTATCTCCGAGATAAAGCAGATAATGATCATGATGGCGCACCAGCACAGCGCTGCTTTTATATGGATTTACATGGCTTAATTCGTATGCCGTCAGGAAGAAAGGTGTATTTTGTGCCGCAAGTTCTATTCCTTCTTGCAATTCACTGTAATGATATTTTCCAAGAATTGGTTTTTGACCCTGATCAGCAAAATTAATCCAGGTATCGTTTATAAAATAATGGTTTTGCAAAATTTGAAGTACAGGAGCAAGGGCAAAAATATTCTTTTTGCTATCTGCCGGAGAATTGATAATCAGACCCGATAGATGATCTAAATGACCATGAGAAATAAAATACCCTTTTATTTGATTGTGTAGTATCGTTTCTTCTGTTCCATGGAGACTTTTTAGCTGAATGGCTTTTCGTATCCCGGTATTTATTGTACCGGCATCAAGACAGAGAAATGCGGTGTCCTTTGGAGCCCCAACCAGGTAGGCTGATAGATTATCCTCTTGCTCACCACCATATATACCTAAAGGGATTAAGTCGAAATGTTGCGCCTGGGAGGAAATATATACAAAGAGTGCAACAAAAGAAAGTAATATTTTTTTCATACCATATTAAACTAAAAACCCATCCTTAAACAAGGATGGGTCAAATTTACATTATTTTTTACTTATTGATTGAAGCGATAACGGACGCCAAGTTGAATTCTCCAACGCGATGTTTCGTCAACACTATTTGAAAATGTACTGGTCAATGGAATCTGATTCGTCGCATCTAAATAAGGGAAAGAAAAAGTTGGTTGGCCTTCCGCATTGAGTCCTTTATAATTTAGGATACCATTCGCCTTATTGGCAAATTGTGCCACACCCCAACTTTTATTGATCATATTTCCAAAATTGAATACGTCGAATGTAAGCTGTAATTGATGTTTTTTTCCACCCGCATTTAAGAATACATCCTGAGCAACACGGATATCAAGCGTACCAATCATTTTTCCGACCAAGGCGTTGCGTTTCGCGTATTGACCCCGGTGTGCATTCAGGTAGCTGTCCTGATTGATATAGCCATTCAATTGTGACCACAGTTGATCTGGCGTACGCATATCTTTGTCATTGTCACCTACCAATGCAATTTCCGCCTTATTGTTTGGAATATAAATCAAATCGTTACCAGACAGACCATCATTATTTAGGTCGCCTCCATAAGTATAAGAATAGCGTGGGCCATCCTGCAATTGATAAAATAAGGAGAATGTCGTTCCCAAATGATCAAAATACTCTTTCCGGTAAGAGAAGTTGGCAATAAATCTGTTTTTTACCAGGTAAGTTGAATAGGAGAGGTCCGCATTATTCGGGTTCCCGGATACATACCGATCCCGCCACATCGATTGTGCGATAGAACCGCCGTCGTTAACGGATCTTGAATCAGTATAGGTATAACCGATATTAGCAAAAAATCCACCTTTAAATTCTTTGGATAATGTTCCTGTCAGCGTATAGCTATATCCTTTTGAAGTATTGGACATGACGATCGCATCCGAAATATTTGGATTTTCAGGAGTAGGTTTCGCAGCACCATATATACGTGGTGTCGTATAACGCATACGGTTATCAGCACCGGTTAAAGCTGTGCCATCTGTTGTATTTAGATTGACATTCCGGAAATAAACAGAATTGATATCCTTGGAATACATTGCTTCAAATGTACCGATGACTCCGCCAGGCAATTTTTGGTCTACGGCAAGATTTGTACGCCATAGCTGCATAAATTTGAAGTTATTGGCCGTAACAGCAAGGTTATAACTAGAATTGTTTGCCGCAGTCTGGTGGTTTACATTGCGATAGGCATCCACATCCGGCGTGAAAGGACGATTGGTTGGCTTGTCTATTGTTTCAGATCCAAACATAACACCATTGTTGCCAGCTTGGTTGGAGATCCATACCAATGGCAGACGACCGGTAAAGATCCCTGAACCCCCACGTATTTGAGTTTGATTGGTTCCATTGACCTTCCAGTTAAATCCAATGCGGGGTGACCATAGAATAGTTCCCTTAGGGTATTTTGAAACATCAATTTTTTCGCCCTGATCAAAGGTCAATTTGCTGACATTATCATTTTTCAGATCACTAGGTGATGATATGTGTGTGTAATCAGCACGTAGTCCAGCGGTGAGTTTAAAATGATTGTTTACAGCAAAGGCATCCTGCACATACAGACCAAACATATTGGCTGAAACCTCTGCATAGGGGAAAGACCCATCAGCCAATACAGAATACTGTACTTGGTATTTGGTTGCATTTGAAACATTGTTTTTAGCTGAATTATAAAAATCATCAAGACTGGCAAAAGTATAAGCTCCATAATAGTTTGGTGCAAAACCATTTCTTGTTCTATAATTTTCAAAGTTAGCGCCTAGTGTAATTTCATGCTTGCCAGCATATATATTGAAGTTGTTGGTCGCTTGAAAAACTTTTGTTTTTAGACTGTTAAATGCCGTAAAGGGTTCATAGCCAAAAGCAGTCATGCTACTTCCATCCGGATTCATAATATCTACCAAAGGGAATGGCTGGCCGCCCTTAGATTCTCGGTAGTCATCCATCACATTATAGCCTACGGTTAGGGAATTGGAATATTTACTACTGATACGCGTACGCAATTCCAGATTCACATTATCCATGTTATTGTTGATACCGTAACCCGCTGAACTGAATGGTAGACTGATATTTGAGGGTTGTCTATTATTTTTTGGTGCGCCGCTATTTGACGGTAGGATATCCCGATAGGAGCGGAAATAAAAGTATTTGGCACTCAGCGTATTTTTGGAGTCGATGTTGTAATCTAATTTGATCGAAAACTTGTCACTGCGTGTATCCAAAGGATAATCCTGATAAGAACCTGGGTTGTATCCGATAGATTTGAGATAGGTTGCTAGATCATCTAGTTTTTCGGCAGAGACGGTTGATACATTCGGACCGGTGTTGCCTCCGCGTGAAGCGATAAAGTTTGTTCCGGGATCCACCCTTCGCTCAATTTCCCCACTGGCAAAAAAGAAAAGCTTATTTTTAATAATTGGGCCGCCGACTGTAAACCCATATCCTTTGAGGTTAAAATTATTGACGGGAGCTTTCAGACCGGCTGAATTATACTTATTGACCAGATCCTGATTTCTGAAATAGTAGTTTAATGAACCCTGTATCTCATTTGTACCACTTCGGGTGACAGCATTAATTGCAGCGCCTGTGAAGCCATTCTGTCTCACATCGTAGGGAGCGATATTAACAGAGATCTCTTCAAAGGCATCCATGTTGATCGGTTGCGAGTTTGTCTGGCTTCCAATTGTCCCCTGTAGACCGAAAGCATTGTTAAACAATGCGCCATCAATGGTGAAGTTGTTCGCGAGATTGCTTCTTCCTGCAAACGAAGGATTGCCATATTGCATTGAAAATTGAGGTGTCAGCTTGACGAAATCTGTAAAACTCCGGTTGAGTGTTGGTAGATTCTGTATTGCTGTACGTGAGATATTCTGCGAAGCTCCAGTTCGTCCTGAATTGAAGACCTTTCCCTGCCTTGTGCCCACGACAACGACTTCTTCCAAAAGCCGATCATTGGCGATCATCTGAATATCAAGTGTTGAACTTTGTCCCAATGCCAGTTTTTCTACTTGCTTGACATTTGGAGTATGACCTAAATAAGTTACAGTGATTTGATAAGGACCACCGATACGCATATTCGGAAGGTTATAACGGCCATCGTTTCGTGATGAAGTCGTGTATTTTGTCCCAGATGGTAAATGGATAGCTTCAATTGTTGCACCTTTGATTGGCGTGTTTCCCTCTCTGACTGTTCCGTTTAGGGCAGAGGTAGTTTCATTTTGCGCATAGGTAATCGATGTACCAATTGTGCTTAGCAAAATGCTGGTAATCAAATGTTTTCTCATTTGTTTAGTAGCTGTTTAAATGACTAGGTGATTTTTTAAACCGCGGTAAAGGTAGTGCTGTATTATTGATTTTAGGTTAAGTAAGTATTATTTAAATATTTCGGAGGACGGTGCTAAAGGCCGATTTTTCCATCGCGATATAGGTTGATCGCTGCATTTAAAATAGTTCTAATGGTCTCCAGTGGAAGATCCTCATTTGGATTGACAGGAAATATCTTCATCCGTGAACGTGTTCCGGTTTCGAGCTCAGGATAATCCAGATATTTTCCTTCTACCATCAGCAGATAAGGATGTTTTGTTTTTTTGTCAGTCCACAGGTAACAAAATGCTTTGTTCTTATAGCAAAAACAAGGCATCCCATATTTTACCGTTTCCCTGATTTCTGTATCCTGCTGAAGAATAATATGCTTTAGTGCCAACAGGCAGCTCTTATTGGGTTCTTCCTGGCTTAAATAAAACTGGTTGAGTTCTTGCATACTGATAGATTTTTGTACTGCTTTTTTCCAAACGGATTAATTTTTATTGACAGGTTGGCCGTTTCAACAAAGATACATTACACCGGACTTTTTTATCATATCCTTCACCGTTTTTTTGAGAGTTTTGTATCTTCAGATCCACTAGTTTATAATAAGTCATGAATCCATTAATCCAGCAGCTCAGAAGATATGGGCATCTTAATGAAGCGGCCGAAAAGGAGATCGAACAAAGGATCAACTATTTTTCGAAGCGTAAGGGAGAACATTTTCTAAAAGAGGGGCAGCATGTATCCAGTTATTTTGTACTAAGTAAAGGTCTGATTCGGGCCTATTTCTTTAAAAATGGGCGGGAACTCAACAGCTGGTTTGGTGAAGAAAATCAAATTTTTGGATCGATATTACCTGTATATACAGAAAAACCTTCCTTTGAGAATATTCAGTTTCTTGAAGATTCGGAGGTCTATGCAATTGCTGTGGATGATCTGAATGAACTCTATCGTGAATATCCGGAGTTAAACCTTATCGGAAGAAAAATTGCGGAAGAAGTATGCATTGTCTTGGAGGAACGTATTATCTCATTGCACACCGAATCTGCTATAGAACGCTACCAATCGCTGATCAAGTTGCAGCCAAACTTGCTAAATCGAGTCAATCTTGGTCACATTGCATCCTATTTGGGAATTACGCAGGAGACATTGAGCCGGATCAGACGCTAACGAACGATTTTGATATAGATCAAAAAATGCAGCCAATCAAGTCACTACTTTTGTAACGGATCATTTAAATAATTGAAAATGAATTGGATTGCATTAATTATCGCTGGTATTTTTGAAATTGGTTGGCCTTTAGGATTGAAGATGGCCCAACAGCCAGATGGCAATAAATTTGGTTGGATTATATTGGCTGTTGTCTCGATGACTATCAGTGGAGCACTATTGTTTTATGCGCAAAAGGCTATCCCAATCGGTACAGCCTATGCGGTTTGGACTGGTTTAGGTGCCGTTGGTACATTGCTGGTCGGGATATTCTTCTTCGGCGATTCAGCCAATGTCTTTAGACTTTTGTCGGCGACCTTAATTGTGGCTGGTATTGTAGGCTTAAAAATATTTTAATAATAATCAGGGATTTTGATATCGCTTTGCAAATAAATAGGAGTGATATCAGAATCCTTTTTTTACTAGAAAAACTAACTCTTTATATTTCCTATATACTGCTTGAATTTGAATAAATCCTATTTTTTTACCTAAAAAATCAATGATTTAATCTAAAACCTGCTATAAAAGAGGATGTTGGGATGATTTTTGTTGCGTACATAAATTATGAGGCAAGAATTGGCAGATAAGATAGCATTGTATAGTAAACGGTACGGCTTGTTTATGCATCCCGACTATGTGAGCTTTGCCCGCGATACAACAAGGCTGTTGATTCGCAACGAATGTCTGCGAGTAGGGGATATAAAAATATATCAGGACTATGTAGCCTCCCATTATCCCGAAGATCTCCCTTGGGAAATGAAACAATATCAAGAAGCGTCCAAGGCTTTGATAAAAATGGATAAAGTAGCCGCTATAGCTTGGGTCACAACAAATCAAATTAATCTTTTCGAATCTGATATTTTTATTGATGATGAAGACGCGATTTTACGTCCGATCCAGTTTAAGAATGATGAGGTATTGCGTTACAATTTTAATACACTGGAAGAACTGATTTATAACCATCAATTACCCGATGATTTATTTCGCAAAAACAGGGCGTACTTTTGGATAGATGCCCGCATCGATTTGCGATGATGGTGCTGACGGGCAATAGAGCCGTCTATAATGGTACTTTCCAAAAGTATTTTTAAGAAAATACTTTTGGAAAGCTGTAAAAAGTACTAATCTGCCTGTAAGACAAATACCTCATTATTATTTCCAAGAGATACGGTTGGAAATTTCTTGTTAAAGTCAATCATCACATCTCCTTTACCCACTGTACCGTCACCATTGGAATCCCATTCCAAAGCGACGTAATATTTTATGGGATCAGTTTCGTTAACTGCCGGTTTGATTAATTTGTAATGATCTTTTGGAAGATCCAATTTGATCTCAAATGGTAATTCACTTTGTTTAAAGCTTTTTTCAGCTATTATCGTTGCTGGTACATCAGCAATGTTTGCAGCCACAGCATAGAGGGTAATTTTACCAGAAGGATTTTTGATGGTAACAGGATTGGAATTCTGAAGTTTTACCGATATACTGTTTTTAGTTGAATCCATTTTTTCTTTATGTTGGATTGTTGAACAACTGCTGCTTATAAGCGCAATAGATAGTAATGATATGATAGATTTGATCATAGTAATTTTTATTTAAATGTTTGAAAAACTATACTAATTTATAGTATGAAATATTATAATTTGAAAGATACACCAACATTGGCGATACCCAGATATCCGAAACCAAATTCACCGTATACACCAATTTTATTACCATAACGAATACCGAATGGTGAAGCTTGGTAGGATAGTGCGCCAAAGTTGTCGGAGTTCTCTTTTTGACGGTTGTGGTATTGGGCATATCCAACAGCACCCTTACCGTATAAGTTCAATTTGCCCCTATCCAGATACAGATATTTTGCGTTTACCAGTCCACCATAAGTGCTCCATTTGGAATCTCCAAGATCATCCTTGTAACGGACTGTATTTTTTCCATAAAAACCGTCGATTCCCACTGAAAATCGTTGTGTTAAATTGAGCGAGTATCCTGCGGAAATAGCACCGGTACCCTCGGTACTTTCCACTCTTCTGCCCACGATTCCCATTGTAATCCAATCTCCCAATAGTGTTCCGATTTCTTGGACAGGTACAAGCCCATAGCCAACTCTGATTTCAGATTTTCTTTGCGGGATTTCCTGTCCGTAGCCTTTTAATTGCGAGAGTGCAATAAGGCAAATCATGATCATTTTTTTCATTTAATATATGTAGAAGCCACGATTTTGGTGACTCTCTTATTCTTAACGTGTTTGGAATTTAATTCGCTACATTAATGTTTAATAAATATTTTATTTCTTTTGTTTTTGTGTTTTTGAATTTTAATTCTGAAATATATGTGCGTTGCTGAATATTGCTGTAATCAAATGTCAATGAAGAAGATAAAATCTATAAGTATCATATTGCTGTACATAGTAGACAGGGTATTGTCTAACAGCTCACTCGTCAAATCGTATTGCTGGCATTAATCCTGATTCTACCTGGGAAATCGATTGGTCACTTTCAATTTTTGTCTGTGCGACTACAGGAGAGACAATTGCAAAGAAAAGTAATAGGTTAATTAATGATTTGCTTGTGTTCATTTACTTAGAGGTCAGTTTTTATATATAAAGCGGATAATTCCGGAATTGTTTGAAAATTCAAAAGTCCTTCGTTTTTGTATGAACGAAGGACTTTTGAGGCTATATGCAGGGGTGATTATAATTGTTTTATCTTTAGATTTCTAAAGGATACACCTCTTGACCAGTCTTGAAGAGCGAGCTTGCCACTAACATGTTGACCGAATTCCGGAAAATCTTTGAAAGTACTATGTTTTACCAGATCCTTCCATTTTTGCGAATTGAAATCCATTTCAGCTGTGACTGTACCATTCAGGTAGAAGGTTATTTTACCGTCTTTTTGTACAATGCTTGATTGGTTCCAATCATCTTTAGCTTTGGTGCTGACAAAATTTTGTTGTGGTAAAAACGTATAGAGACATCCAGCACGTTTTAATGGTTTGTCAAAGTCAGGGTGCGAATCTGCGAGCAATTGATATTCAGGGCCTGAGTGATAAGTCGCATTGATATCCGGCTGTTCCTGTACATTGACGAAAACGCCACTGTTGCCTTCCTTTTCCAGTTTCCATTCAAATTTAAACTCATAATTCTTATAGTCAGTGTTGGACACAAGATCATATTTTTGACTTTCGTTATTTGGATCGCAATAGATTGTACCATTCCGCACCAACCAGGCTGTCGGTGCTTTTTTCTCATTGTTGTAGGTATGCCAATTGTTCAGGGTAGTGCCGTCAAATAAGAGCTGCCAGCCTTCTTTTTGTTCTTCCTCAGTCAATGTATTTGGAGCGCTCGCCTCCTTATTACACGAATAAAATAGACAGCTGATACAGGCAGCCACTGCAATTTTTTTGAATAGGTTTAAGTTTATCATTGTTTAAAGTTTGTTGTACATGAATGTTTTTAGGAACCTGATACACTAAAATAAATTTTAATGTTTGCTTTCCATTATAAATACAGGCTCTTATGCAAATTTGTTACAGAGGAAGCCGATGTAGCGAACTACTTTTCAGCGGAAATAATCAACATCATCGGCCTTCTCAATTCATCGCCCATTGCTGGAAAATTTTCGAGCATTTCTGTACAGGGTTCAGGCTCAACACAAGCGTTTATTTTAAATCCACTTTGTAGAATGCTACTGAGATAAGAAGTAATTGTTCTATGGTACTTTAGAACCGTATTACCCAAAAATGTTGTCTCTCTGGCCCCCATGAGAAAATAGTTGTCTACAGGCCAATAGAGTTTGTCTCCATCTTTGTTGTAGATCCAATCTTGGTTGCCCTGCGCGGTAAAAACAGGATGCTCTATCGAGAATAAAAATTGCCCTCCAGGTTGGAGCCAATTGTAAATATTCCGACAGAGTGCATCAAAGTCTTTTATGTAATGAAATGCCAAAGAACTGATCACCAGATTAAATTGTCCGGATCTGAAAGTAAGCTCTTCAATTGCATTTCGTTGATATTCGATTCCTGCCAGTTTATTGATCTCGTTGGCCTTCTCCAACATTTTTTCGGATAGATCTACGCCAATAACAGATTTTGCGCCATTTTCAATCACATATCGACAATGCCAACCATATCCGCAGCCTAAATCGAGCACAGCATTGTCCTTCAGGTTTGGTAAGAGCTTTTGAAATTCATGCCATTCGCCAGCTCCCAATAAGCCTTTCTGTGACCGATACATTTTGCTATATTCTTCGAAAAACTGTGGATCGTCGTATTTATTTTCTTGCATCTAATTGTTGCGGGTTAAGTTCACTCCCTATTCTTGATTGCCTAATTTACAGATTATTCATGTTTTTTGTTTTTATTTTTCGATAGTTTATCTCAGGGTTCAATTCTCATTTTGATAAAATAACCCTGTCATTCTGATAGGATCTAGCTATTTTGATTTTAGTCTTTTCTTTTTAAATCTATTGTCTTTTAGTGTTTTACGTTGTTTGTGAAAACTGTGGAATATTGTTTGGCATATAGGGACAACGTATATAAAAATGAAGATGATTAGAAAAATAAAAGAATCGGCGCAGAGCCCGCCCACATTGAAGCTGATATACCGACCGCGGATGATATGACATCTCCAAGAATGAAAATAATAGTTCACGAATCTTTAATAATCCACACCAAAGTGAAAACACTAGTACTGATAATAACTGGAATACTTTGCTTTTAGTTATTCTTTAAAATCTGATGGATTCCTTTGAGAAAAATTAAGAAAATACAAAGTTGAACAACACTTAAGTTAACGTTAGCCATGAAAGATTTAAAAGAAAATCAGGAGCAGCAGCCCCGGAAATTGTCTATGGATCGCATAGCGAAGGTTGTAATGATCATCTTGATCCTTACAATGATCTATCAGCTGTATCTCGGTTAAATTTTGAAAAAACAATCGCGATATCAGCCTTTGGCGACAGGATATAGTCGGAGTAGCCATTATGTCGAGTATATAATGGGCTGCAGTCTTTAGCCGGAATAAAACGAATCTAGATGATAGCAGAATGACAATGATGGAAAAATAAATGCCAAAGCGTAGCTATACGAATAGAATAAATGACAATCAAAAATTAAATAAATGAAGAAATTAACCCTGTTGACCTCCCTCGTACTTGGGTCAACAACATCAATATTTGCACAGGAAGACACAACAAAAAATAACCCGCTTTCATTCAACGGATATGTGGAAGCTTATTATATGCGGGATTTCAATAACCCTCTTGGAAATACACGTCCGGGTTTTGTTTACAGCCATAACAGGAACAATGAAGTGAATATTAATCTGGCCTTGCTAAAAGCTACCTATAATACGGAGAACACGCGAGCCAATGTAACCTTGGCAACAGGTACCTACATGAATGCCAACTATGCGGCGGAGCCAGGAGTATTGAAGAATATCTATGAAGCCAATGCCGGTGTACGCATCTCAAAGAAGCATAATTTATGGATTGATGCCGGTATTTTCTCTTCCCACTTAGGTTTTGAAAGTGCCATTGGAAAGGACAATTGGACAGTGACAAGGAGCCTTTTTGCCGATAATTCGCCCTATTTTGAAACCGGCGCAAAAATATCTTACACCTCTGCATCTGGAAAATTATTTCTTAGCGGACTTGTATTAAACGGTTGGCAACGTATACAGCGTGTCGATGGCAATAGTTTGCCTGCCTTCGGACATCAGCTTGTATATAAGCCGACCGATAATTTAACGATCAATAGTGGATCTTTTATCGGCAGTGATAAAGCGGATAGTGTCAGACAGATGCGCTATTTTCATAACTTATATGCTATTTATCAGTTAAATAAACAGGTCGGATTCACGGTAGGTTTTGACATCGGTGCAGAGCAAAAGGAAAAAGGGAGCAGCAAATACAATGTCTGGTATACCCCGGTATTAATTGCACGTTATACAGGGTCCGATAAATTCAGCCTTACTGCTCGAGGTGAATACTATCAGGATAAAAAGGGAGTCATTATCTCTACCGACGCAAAAAATGGGTTCCAAACATTTGGCTACTCGCTCAATGCTGATTATGCAATTCTCCCCAATGTACTTTGGCGGACAGAAATACGTAATCTGACCAATAAAGAAGCAATTTTCCTAAATCGGAATAATAGTTTGGTAAAAAATAGCACAACAGCTGTTATGGCGCTAACTGTTAGTTTCTAAATAAAAGCAAACCTTGCTGTTGGATCAATAGGCAACAGCAAGGTTTTCGAAATGATGCGCAAAAAATGCTGCACCCCATTTTCAGCAGTATAGTTCTGTCTCAGTTGTGGGAGCAGATTGATGTATCTATTAATTGTTGACCAATGCCATTGCGCCATCGCTATAACGAGCACCCACATTCGGGTATTTTCGAAGTATTTCTTCGATGGTGTTTAGATCCGAATCCGACAATTGTACTTCGATTGCACCTGCATTTTCTTCTAGATACTTTCTTTTTTTCGTACCTGGAATTGGAATGATGTCATTCCCCTGAGCGAGCACCCAAGCCAGCGCCAATTGTATTGGCGAACATTGTTTATCTTGAGCTAAGAGCGCAAATTCAGCAATCAAACGAGCGTTATTTTCCGCATGTTCTCCTTGATTGCGGGGAAGTGTCCTTCTGAAATCGTCTGCTGCCAGACTATCTAAATTTAAGGTATTGGAAAATAAACCTCTGGCAAGTGGTGAATAAGGGATTAAACTGATACCCAAATTACGTACAGTCTGTAGTATTTCTTTTTCTACATCACGTGTTAGCAGAGAATATTCACTTTGCAGTGCCGCAATGGGATGAACTGCATTGGCTTTGATGATCGAAGCCGGCGATGCCTCACTCAATCCAAGATATCTTACTTTTCCTTCTTTGACCAGTTCCGCCATAGCGCCTACAGTATCTTCGATCGGGATATTCGGGTCCACCCGATGTGCATAATACAGATCTATGGTATCGATGCGAAGTCTTCTGAGACTATTTTCTACAGCAATTTTTATCCAGGCAGGTGATCCGTCAAAATAGGTGTTTGCGGTGCCGCTTGGTCCCGCCTGTTCATCTTTGAAACGAAAGCCAAATTTTGTTGCAATAAATACCTTATCACGATTGGGAACCAGAACTTTTGAGATCAATTCTTCGTTGGCACCATTGCCGTACATGTCCGCTGTATCCCAGAAGTTTACACCAAGGTCCAATGCCCTTTCAAGTGTAGCAATACTCTCTTTTTCGTCTGTAGGTCCATAGGCAAAACTCATTCCCATGCAACCTAATCCAATAGCAGATAACTGTTCGTTTGTTGTTCCGAGATTTCTATATTTCATAACTGTTATATTTTGTTCAATACAAAAGTAGTGAAGGTATCCTGTGTCTTACTTAAGACAATCAAACAGATAATTATATTATTCAAACAGTCGTCATCCGTAATTGGTTTGGTGACATTCCAGTATGTTTTTTTAAAAAGTTTGTGAAATAAGAAGGGTATTCAAAGCCTAATTTATAAGCGATATCGGCGATATTCCAATTGGTATGCAGTAGCAATGCCCGCGCTTCCTGCGCAATGCGGCTGGCGATATGTGCACTTGTGGTTTTACCTGTTGTTTCTTTGACAGAACGGTTCAGGTGATTGATATGCACCGAAAGGGCATGAGCATAATCCCCCGGACTTTTCAGTTGCAAACCAGTATCCAATGTGTTTACTGGGAATTGACGTTCCAGGAGTTCCAAAAATAGACTCGATACACGGGTAGATGCGTTGGTATATGCCCCAAACTCCTGAGCAGGGCTTGACTTCATTGTCTCATGGATCAATAGATGCAGGTAGCTGCGCAAGACATCGTCTTTATGTGCATAATCTGAATTCATCTCAGACAACATTTTTTTGAAAATTGTTGAAATTTCATCCAGTTGTTCTGTATTTGGAAAATAAATTGGGTTGCTTCCAATTTTAAAAAGGGGAGAATCCTTTAAACTCTCTATGCGTTCACTATGTTGAATAAATTCTTCCGTAAAGACACAATACCATCCAGATTGTGTCGTAGACTCCGGTTCCCAGGCGTAAGGTACTACCGGATTGGCAAATAACATAGCAGGTCGATCGATCTGTATCCATTTATCAGCATAATACAATTTACCCCGACCTATAATCAATGAAGTTTTATAAAAATCACGACGGTTATAAGGGGAGACCACCGTACAGGATTCTCGGCTAAACACATTGAAGTGCCCAATACCCGTATTATTAAGCGGTAAGTCTACGTTCGCAAAGCCCGGTTGTCTTTTGTAGAAATCTGTTACACTTTCAGCTGAGTTCATACTACTAAATTATAAAATTCGTTTTACAAACCACGGTCATTTACAGTTCAATTTTATCAGGGGAATTGCTGATAACTTCCGTGTCTCTCAGATAAATAAGAGACTAGTCCGCCTATATAAACAATTTTACCCCTGTGATTTATTGAATTACAAGCTGTTTTTCTGTGAAAAGTGGGTTTATTGTTTTTAATCGCATGATTTGTATCATTGGTTTATCGAGGGTGAATTTCGGAGAAAACCAAAATCCCCTAAGGGAACGCAGCATTCTCCCAGGAGAATGCTGCGTTCCCTTAAGAGAAAACCAAATTCCCTTCGGAGAATCTTGCATCTCCCGAAGGAAAAAATGAAGATAAGAACTGTTTTCTAGTCTTCATTAATAGCGCTTTAATCCTTTTAAAAAGCTTCGTCGACAAAAGAGGCAAAAGATTTAGGTGATCTTTTAAGCACACGGTCAATGCCGTCACCTAAGGATTGATTTCTTCCATCGAGAATCTCCGAAAATGCGAATACAAGATGCTGAGCAACTGCTGGGGGTAGACCATGTTGCAGTAACAGTTCCAAATAACTTTGTTTATCCAATTCACGGTAGGTAATAGGGCTGCCGATCTTTTTTGAAATGATTGCTACAGCATCTCGAAAAGTGTAGAGTATATCACCGGTCACTTCATAAATTTGATTATCGTGGATAGGCTCTAATAACGATGCGACAACGACGTCCGCAAGGTCGTCAAGATCAACAAATGGCTCGCCGGCCTGTCCTTCCATAAAAACAACTTCTCCTGTCTTTATACCATGAGCGAAATGTCCCTCGGTAAAATTCTGATTGAACCAGGCCGAACGAACAATAGTCCAGCGAAGACCAGAATGTTGGATCACATTCTCGCAAGCAACCACAGAGTCTTGGCCTCGACCTGATAGCAATACAATCTTTTTAATATTAGCTTTGTATGCATGTTCGGAAAGTACGCGGATTTGTTGTAACGCTTCAGGCATAGATGTATCCGGATGCACAATAAATAGTGCATCCACGCCTTGTAATACTTCAGCCCAATTACGATCATTCTCCCAAATAAAATACCGCGAATGCTTGGACGCTTTTTCCAATTCCCTGGTTGTAACAAGAACTTCAACTCCTTTGACTCGTAATTTTTCTACTACCCGACGGCCACTCTTTCCGTTACCACCCAATACAAGTACAGTTTCAATTTTATTGTTTGCCATTTATCTTTTTTTTATATTATTGTAAAGCTAGAGAATCATTCAGTAGATCAACACATCTACTATCACGGAGTATAGTGTACCAGTATGGCTAAGAAAGTAGATAACGATCATTATTGCCCCTTTCAGTCTCCAAGTACTTTCCTGAAGATTCAGGATGCTTTGGAATGTTTACAGGGAAAATGGAAACTGCAGATCATCGCAGCCTTATTAACAGGGCCGAAGCGTTTTAGCGATCTTGCGAATTTTATCGCTCCGATTACAGACCGGATGTTATCCAAAGAACTTAAGGTTCTCGAAGGACATTTACTTGTCAGCCGGCATAAAAAATCAACCTATTCGATTGAAATGGAATATGCAATCACGGACCACGGTATGAGCCTAAAACCTTTGATTGAGAACCTCATTGACTGGGGAGATTTGCACCGAAAAGAAGTAATAGATAAACTACGCAAATAACACCTTTTTTCTGAAAAGAAATAAGACCCAACAACAAGCTACTATGATTAAAATATACCATAATAAACAATGCAGCAAGAGTTGCGCAGCGCTGGATTTTTTGCAAGAGCATACTGTAGATCTACAGGTGCAAGAGTATCTTGAAGAAGTACCCAGTAAAGCAGAGCTCATTGAAATATTGTCACAACTCGGACTTAAACCACTAGCGCTTATTCGAAAGAATGAAGCTCTATTCCTCGAAAAATTTCAACATCTTCAATTGACAGATGAGGAATGGGTTGAGGTGATGCTGCAAAATCCCATATTGATAGAACGGCCTATCGTTATTAAAGACGGTAAAGCGGTTATCGGCCGTCCATTGGAAAGAGTAACCGAGCTCTTTTCACCACGATCATCCTAATGGCTCGATAATTGTGCTTTTTCTTTCATGAAACAGCTACTAAATATACTTGCAGCGGTGCTGGATATTTTCAAATTATTCACATAGTTGAAGTGTTGTTAATAGTCTCTTCCTGAGGAGTTTAAATATAGCCTTTGAGGCCTTTTATGGCATGCATTTCTATTTCTTAATAAAACAAGTTGAAGCTATTATGGGTGATTGACAGCTGGTAAAACCTGACTGGTCTGATCAATAATGGAGCAGCTTGAAAGGATATTTTTTACCTGTACGATATGTCTGATATTGTGGTTAACCAGAAAACGGAAGGTATCTCCGAGACGGATTTTTATCCATTTATTGATGGAAATATTTGTTCGGATTTTGCCGAGATCTTTTGATTTTGCCTGCTCAAGTAATTGAAGGAATTTCTCCTGTTGTTCCAAAAAGACAGCAAGCACATTTTTGTCCAATTGCTTATATATAGGATCCATCTCCTGGAATGTCTTCATTTTGTTGGGTCGATCTTTTGGAAGTATACTTTTTGCGAAATAGTTTCCTAAAAGGCCACTGTTGAAATAGCTTGCTGCTTTCGATTGACTAGCCGCCATTCTTCTTGAAATTTCAGGCAGATAGAAGTTTCCATAAAGATTGAGATGTGTGATGCACTCTAAGGTATTCCATGAACCTTTATGGGGAAGTTTATTGAGATCATCTAACGACAGCGTTTTCAACGATTCAACAAAAGCCATATGTTCCTTTGTCTGTGTACTGAGCTGTTCAAGTAATGCTAAAGATTTATATTTCATTTTCGTTTTTTTAATAAAATACACGAAAAAAAAGGGCAAAAAAATTGATTGAACTCAAGATTTACTGATCCGTGAAAAAGTTTCAGGTGTCATCCTCAAATAGTTGGCAATATGTTTATTGGGAATAATTTGGAACAAGGTGGGGTTTCTATTAAAAACACATTCATATCGGATTTTAGGGGAGTCCTGCAATAGATCCTGTTCTCTGTCAAGCTGTTGCTTCACCAATCCCTCTAATATGTTGATGTAAAGTGAAGTGTTCTCAGGACTGTCGTAGACGAAATGCATAAAATCTTCTTTTTCCGCGACTAATACTTCAGTTTTCTTGATGGCTTGAATAACAAAATCTGAATGGCAACCATCAAAGAAGGAGTCCATGGCTACAATAAGATCTCCAGTATAACCTAGTCGGATAATCTGTTCGGCATCTTGTTGGAGGATGGAAATTTTAAGGCTGCCTTTTTTTATGAAGTATATTTTTGAGTCTATAGTTCCGCTGCTTTTAATCAGTTCATTCCGCTTGAATGTAAGCGTTTTCTTAAAAACGGCAGGTGTAATTAGATCTTTGAATACAGTCATGTCTGATGTTGCTTTAATGAATGGAGCTCTCGTAATAATGAAAATTACTCCTGTTATCTTCCTTCAAATATGGAGTCTTCGGCCACAAATATGGTCGGGCTCCAGACTAATATGGATTTCTGAATAAAAAGTAAATATTTATTTTCAGATTTACGGCAGTAAATTGAAATCTTAAGCCCATAAAGGTGATCATGAGTAGTTAAACTCACTGCATGAAGCCTTTTGGGGGTGCGATAAAATGTAAATAAGAATCATTAGCTAAAAATAATATTTTAAAATTATGTTTAAATTTTTCAAAGAATTATTGAGTGCAGCAAAGGAGGGCGTAAGGGAAGCGAAAGAGGAACTCGCACAGGAAGCGGAATTGGATAAAGCAAAAAATCAGCAAATTAACAGTAAGGATATGCTGAATAATATTCCTTATGAAGAACAATTTGGTACAGCATTGGGAGCGGCATTCCGTGTTATCGTCTTTGGCGATTGGTTTACCGTATTTGGTAGTGCTGGTGATGATGGAACTTATCCGGCTCATCTATATCAGTTCGGAACTTATCCCAAACAGGCGGAGTATCGCGACGAACTGGTGAAGCTATTGAAAAGAGACTTCGCTATCGAAGATACCGAAAGCTGCCTGCAAATATTAGCGGCATATTTTAACTTGCTCGGAATTAAGACAGGGGGAACCGTTTTGGAAGGTCGGGAAGATCAAATCGATAGTGGAAGCTGGGACATCAGCAAACCTGGTGTGGATGCGCTTGTCATTACTGTTAGTAGTCATATCACGACTGCTGCAGCTGATGTAGGGTATCTGCCAAAATCAGCCGCTTTGGACATTTTGAAAAAGCTTTCTTCCTACGCAAGATTACACTTTAAAGATTGGCACACATTCTCCGAAAAATTTTTGGAGGGAGAACATTATGTTGGGCTGAACAATAAAATCGGGAAATCTTATTTGAAAAGATATGTTGGCTATTTAAGGGAGAAGGTAGGCAGTCCTTGGAATAATATTGATTGGAACACGCAACCAGTCCAAGATGCTGTGCTGTCAGCTATTGCCTGGACATTTCAGGCCAAGTCGTATCATAGCTCCCAGGAGTTTGATGCCGATGTTGCGGAGTATCAGCGTGATATTTTAGGCGATCGGGCGCAGTGGGATGCCAATGAAATTGTGGTCGATGCGCCCGAAATTGAGCTTTGTTATATGTGTTGGATCAAGGGAATGGAAGATTTGAATCCCAATGAGGTACTAATGGATGATGAAGAAGAGGCTTTTGATGAGGATAATGGAGAGGATGGATATTTTCAAGTAGAAATATGCGCCCGAATCCAAGCTTCCAATGGGAAGAATTTTACCGCATTGGACCTATTGTATCAAATGGAGAAACAATTGATAGGCAAGGAACTGGGGGATCACATATTCTTTGAAGGGCTTGATCGTGTTGAGAATCACTCCGGCGATACACCCTTGTATTATATTAGTTTTGGAAGTTAGTCTTTTTATCGCAAGAAACGGAAATACGTATCATACTGTTGTTTATTATAAAAATAGCGGCATATTATGCTGCTTATCAATCACTCAATGACAAGCATTGAGTGATTTTTTATGTTCCCATCTCGATATCATCCCAATCTGAATCTTTGTTGATCAGCCATTCCAATGCTTTTCGGCGCTCATAGACGAGTCCTTCATTGATCAATGCTTGTTTTCCCTTTAGTCTCTCATCGACACAGTACCAATGTAAGCGGTAATAAAAATCAAGCATGGTGTAAATTTCATTTCCACTTTTTAACGACGACAGACGATCAATTTTTTCATTATTTTCATTGCGTTCGAGGTTTGGTAACAAGGAGGCCATATGGTCGCCACACCATGCGGTTTCATCGAGATTATCGACTAATTCAGTTGCCCACATCAATGCCCAGAGACCCTCAAGGTACCATCTTAATGAATTAAGTTCACGGTCTGAAAGTGCATCGTTATCCTTTTGTAGAATTTCCTGTTCCCATTTCGATAAATGTTTGGTCAGGCCATGATGGTCGATCCAGTTCCTGATAATTTCTACCGGAGCTTCAAAGGATATATTGATCAACGCATTCATGACAGACATTCTCCCTCTTACTGCATCAATGTTTCTGGTATTCGGATCCTCTAAAACAGGTAACCAAGCTGTAAAGCGGTAATTTTTGGCCTCAATTTGTTTGATATTCACCTCTTTTATGGCATTCTTTTCTTCTATAGTCATACTTTTTAACAATGATTTTCATTTAAATAGCCGGATTTCTCCGCTAAAAATTTATACATAGCTGCTTTAATCTTCATCTTCGTCTTCAAATGAAATGTAAGACCAATCAACATCAAGTACTTCGAGTATATTGTCAAAGAGTTGCGGATCCATTGTTCCGACAAATGCCCCTTGACATACTCCGTTGCCATCAAAAGAAAGGCTAACAACATCCGTATAATCGCGGGTAAATATTTTTTGGTTATCAACACTCAATTCCGGAATTAATTCCCAACCAGATTCCACAGCAGCCACCATAGTGGATGGAATCGTATGAAGACAATTGGCATAATAGCGTAAACCTCCAAAAGTACCATTACAGATTGCCATCATCAGCAAAAAGTCTGAAACATGCGCTTTTTCTAGCTCCCAGTCGGAATCGTATGCGGTATCGTAATTTGCATACACTGGCGGATTATCCAAAGATAGATCTGTCGTTTTGACTCCCCAGGTGACTACAGCCTGATTCTCTTCATAGATGGGTAGATGACCATCCAATAGCTCTACATCATCTTCTGGGCTAAGTAATCGATTATAGCAATAATTGATGTTATTATTTGCGCCCAAAGTCTGATAATATGTCCGTAAAGTTTTAGGAAAAACGATATTTATTTTTTCTTCAAGTTTCTGGATCTCTAGTTCGCTATATCCGTCAATACCATCCTGTTCTAAAGCAAATAACTTCCTTATCTTATTTAAATAGTCCATCGATTTTGATTTTACAGTACCTAAAATAGTTAATTCAGTAGTAAAATAAAACCTTCGGCCCATCTTATTTCCCTGTCGTCCATAAAAATCTGCATATTGGATTAAATTTGATAATTTTGTGCTGCTAATTAATTACTGCATTACATATTTAGACGGTTTTTTTGATGTCTAGAGTGAAAGACAAGTTTCGTTTAATAAAGAATTATAGGATTTGGCAAGTCATTATTAATGGGGCTGACAATCAAAAAATAGTATTTAAGTTTACGCACAACTATACCCTATGGAATAAAGATTTTGTTAAATTTTATAAGAAAATAGCGCAAATAAACCCAGCCGCAATAAAATCGAAATGGAGTCTTTGGACAATGTAAAGGAGATCGATTTATCCCAATTTGAGAATAACCTTTTCATTTTGATATCATTTTTCTTATTAAAAACTTTATGAAATAAATTTATATAACTCTATTTCAGCTTGTTATTTCTTGTTTTTTGTTTTGGAATGTTGTTTGGCTTATGCCAATAACAATGAATAATCGGTATTCATAAAAACAATGTAATGGAAGCAAGAAAAAAAATGGATGAGGGACAGACGGTGGATTTTGTTGCCGCTGTAATCCCGGAGCTGAATCTTAGACTAAGGAAAACCGAACTTAAAAAGGACTACAAAAATATTGTCAATGTCATATCTCAGTTTGCTGAGGATGTCATTTATGCCAAAGATTGGCGCCGTTTTGAATGGGTAATGCAGGTCGTGGCTTATGTACTTGAGCGCGGAACTTCAGAACTCCAGATTGTAATAAACGGATTACTACCAAAGACCATCTCCAGATTTAAAAAAGCATGTAACACGATTGAATGGAGTCACCTCGAGTCCCGTTTGCCGCATTCGATACAACAGCTTATTCTTCCAGAAGGTAGGAATGACTAAGAGAAAAACAAACCTGGTGAATACTATTCCTATGAAAATAACTAATGTAATCATACGGTGGGCTTGTATAAACGATTGTAAGCCAAAATCGATTGCAAGCCAAAATTCGGATTACAGCCGATGATATTTGATATCGGATTTATAAAAAGCTATTGTATAACAATAATGTTTAAACCGCTTAAAGTGAATATATGATGAATATAAAGCAAGCTCAGGAAATCATTGTTTCGGTGATACCATTGGCGCAAACAGAAATTTCGCGGCCAGAAAATGCTGGCAATCCAATCACAACAATCCGCATCCTTACATCGTATATCGAAAAGATGATCGAGCAGGGACGCGAGGATGAGTTGGGTAAAGCACTGCATCTAATGGAATACATGCACGAAAAAGGGGAGCGGAGACTCCAAAATGCAGTGGAGAATATATTTGTTTTCTCATTGGACAGTATCTTGACAGCCTGCCCCGAATCGCTGCGTGGAACGGTGACTGGCAAGATTCCCATCGGAATTTATACCGCTTACATCAATCAACTGTATAGATCAGGCTATTAAACCTGATCTATATCAAAACAATTCTCCCATTTATTGATTTCCAATAGCCCTGTTGGAGTAGTTTATCAATTGAAGTATTGATAATGCTATCAATTTGAGCGCCGGTCTTAGAAAAGGCAAAGACTCTGGCTGTGGCGCGTACAAGATCCTCTCTTAATAGACTGAGACTGTTGTTCATGACCTCGATAAGTGCGATCTCTATTTCCTCAGGTGCAATATCTTCGATCGCTCTTTTTTCGAGGTTATTGTCGCGGTAATATGTCAGCGCTGTGGCCGATTGTTCCTGATCCCAATAAAAAATTTGATGGGAAAGCTCCTCTTTTACTCCGGGCAATTTTCTCGTTAGTTCAGTTAGATACTGGACAAGTTTTGATGTGGCTCTTGTGGTGTTCCATAAACGTAGCACCTTGCGAAAGAGATGGTTTTGACTGATTGGAGACTCCGTGCGGATGATCTTCAGGATCTGATCGCTCAATATCGTTCGATAGGTCACATCATAAATTAATTCTGGACTTGCTGTTGTCATTGGATTGACTTTGGCACTTACATAAGGTTTCATTTTAGATGAAACAATGGCATCATCGGATAGCACTGAAAGGGTGGTTTTCGATTGTGCTTGGGAAGCATCGATGATGATAGGCTCTTTTGCCGTTGTATCGTTTACGATGCGTTGAATTTCCGCTTTAATGTCATTCAGTATTTTATCTCTGTTTTTTATCCAGTCTAAGGTCCAGATGCGGTAAATATTCCAGCCCAGTGATTGCAGCACATTCGGAATCAGCAGTTCCCTGTCATTGGTTGTCTGTGTGTTGAAATAGTTTTTCCCGTCAACCAATATCCCCAAAATATACTGATGAGCATGCATCGGATCCACAATACCAATATCAACGCGATAGCCCGAAGTACCGATATTTGTTTTCACTTTTATACCCTGTCGGTCTAAATATTTCGCGATCGATTGGATGAGCGTATATTTTTCCTGATCATGGGCTACCGCTTCAGCTGTCTGCAATACGCCTCTTTCAGCGAAGTTTAAAAAGGCTTTTAGTCCCTCCACACCGGCCGAACTGGTACGGTTTAAATCAATCTGATCTCCCTTTAGCGAGGAGAAAACACGCATTTCGTATCGGGCCCGGGTTACAGCGACATTGAGTCTGCGCCAGCCACCATCACGATTCAAAGGACCGAAATTCATCGAAACCTTGCCATCTTCGTCTGGGCCGTAGCCGATGGAAAATAGAATAAAATCACGTTCGTCGCCCTGGACATTTTCTAAATTTTTAATAAAAATAGGCTCATCACCCTGTAGTGCCGTTTCTTCTAAGTCGGGATGCGCTGAGAATAATGACTGCAACAAATCTTCAATTAAATTCTGCTGGGTTTGACTAAAAGTGACCACACCCAATGAACGATGGGGACGATGTTCCAAATGCTGTTTTATATATTGGATCACTGCCTCAGCTTCCTTTAGATTTGTTCGGGTTTTCCCTTTGTCGTAATGACCATCGATAAATTGAAAACTTACTTTCTTATCCTGATCGTCATGGGAAGGAAATGTCAATAATTTGTTCTCATAAAAATTGGAGTTACTGAAAGAAATAAGACTTTCATGTTTACTGCGATAATGACGCAATAGGTATTTCGATGGAATGGACAAGGCGAGGGAATCATCCAGGATGCTTTCCAGATCTTCTAATTCCAGATGATCTTCATCAATTTTGTTGCTGGCAAAGAAGCTCGTTGGTGGCATTTGCTTTGGATCCCCCACAATAATGGCCTGTTTAGCCCGGGCGAGGGCGCTGATTGCTTCTGATGTCGGTAGCTGCGATGCTTCATCGAAAATAACCAGATCGAAATGATCGGTATTTACATCAAAATATTGGGCAACCGAAATCGGACTCATCAGCATGCAGGGCTTGAGTCGCGGAAGTAACGTCGAGACCTGATCAAATAAACGACGGATACTGACTCCACGACCTCGATTTCGGATCGCACGTTGTAAGATTCCAATTTCCGAACTATGAACTGCTTCCTGGGAGAGATTGGGGATTTTGTTGCTGAGCTCCAAAACCAATTGCTCCCGTACCAATCGGGTAAACTCTTGATGAAGTGTTTTGTATTGTAAAATCTGTGCTTCATATACAGCTGCATCAAAACCATTTAAAATGCTGGACTGATCCAAAGAATTTACAAAGTAATTGAGATGCAATACACTTTCCATATCCATGCTCAGTGCATCTTTATTGATTTTGTTCGATTCAAGTAGATCAATCAACCAGGATAGTCCCAGCTTTATGCCCTGATCCTTATAATAATTGTATCGGATCCAGTCTTCAAGTTGATCTAAATCTTGTTTTATTTGGTTTAAAACTTCGACTTTTGGAATATGAACTAAAAATGCCGAAATGGCCTGATGCTTATCTGCGTAATGTTGGAGCGTTAAAATAAGGACAGGTATTCTCAACTTTAGATCTGTATGTGCGAGTATATAGTTTAACCAAGATTGAAAGTTTTCAAATTTGAGCTGTTGCGCCAGTTCATTGAATGCCCGCAGTTCTTGCTGATGCTGTTGCAGCGTAGCTAAATTATAGGTATTGCCTATGAGATAATAACTCGTCGCCTCGTTTATCGGATAGAATTGCGGTTCCGCCAAATTCTTTGAGACCAGATCGAAGGAATTTTTCTGATAAAAGAACTGATCAACCTGCTGTTCGGAAGTAATTTTGTTTGTAGCAAAACCATTTAAGAATTTTTTTACTTTACGTTGTTTCAACCATTTGGGCAGAAACCAGGAATGTTTTGACTGATTCCAGGTGGATTCAATCAGATTCCAGTCTGTCGTAAATATTCTGTTGCCAAAATCTGTAACAAGCACATTTTCTAATGTCTGCTTTTGGCTTTGCAGTTCAACCCAATGATCAAGTAAATTCTTTTGACGAACATCAAAGTAGACATTTACGATGGTCTGATGCGCCGAAAAGTGGGTGATCTTTTCGAGAAGTGAATATAGCGAGGTCTTGTTTTCGATCCAATTCTTCGTGAGATTCAATTGCAGATCCGAGAGGGCTTTTGTTGCCTCAGCGTCTGCCTGTATATAATCTTCGATAGATTTCTCGATATTATTTTTGTGAGCAAAGTTCTGATCTTTCAAATGGATCAAGTGCAATGGGTGCTTGTCAATCGCTGGTAATTTATGCGTTAACTCTCCGAAGGGGATTGCCCAGTCCTGCCAATTATTCCAGGTCTTTTTGTCAATATGTTCCAGTTGCAGGGATAGCAACCAGTCCGTGTTGATTTCGATATGATGACTGTCCAAATAGGAAACGGAATCATACAGGCTCCAGCCCACTGCAAAGGGTTGATGTAAGGAGTCAACATATTGACTTAATGCTGCTTTGCGCTGATCAATACGTTGCGCTTCTTCCTGAAAATCGATATGACTTTGATACTTGGGTGTTTCCAGGCTCTGTTCCAATTGCCGTAGGACATCTGATTTTTTAGATTTATTTGAATGTAACTCTAAACAGAAGGAGCCTAAACCAATTTTTTCCAAACGGCGATGTACCACATCCAAAGCAGCCTTTTTAGCAGCGACAAAAAGTACTTTTTTGTCATTCGCTAGTGCATTTGCGATAATATTGGTGATGGTTTGGGATTTACCGGTACCGGGAGGGCCATGTAATACAAAGCTCTTATTTGCATTGGAGTGACGTACAGCTTCAAGCTGGGAATTGTCTGTTGGAATGGGTAATGTTAACAAGGAAGAGGGGAGCTGCTCCAGATTTTCCGAATCACCGGTGATATCCAATAGATCCGAAAGCCGCCCGTCAATCAAGCTCTTTACAATGGTGCTTTTTTTAATTTCTTCTGCATATTTGGTTAGGTCTTGCCACAGAATAAGCTTGTTAAAAGAGAAGTTTCCAAGGACAACCTGTTCCTGAATATCCCATCCTTCCAGGTTTAAAATAGACTTTCTTAGAATGGCGAATACTTTTTGTACGTCAACTCCCGATTCATCCATTGGTAGCACTTCCAGTGCATTGAGGTTAAGCTTAAATTCCTGTTTGAGATATTCCAACAATGTAATATTGATCATGGCCTCCTCTTCACGGCTTCGGAGTGTAAACTTGGTGTTGACAGATCTGCGTGATAATTCAACAGGAATCAATAGGATGGGGGCAAGTCTAGGCTGTTGATTGGTTTTGGGTTCAAACCACTTCAATAAACCGACTCCCAGATACAAGGTGCTCTTTCCATTTTCCTCTTCGGCCAATTTCGCATTACGGTACAGGTGTGTTAAGATATTATCCAGATCATCCTGATGATAAAGTGTCAGCAGGCGATTATATCTGAATTCGTCGTCAGCAAGCTTGAATAATGGCTCGGAAGAATGCAAGGGTTCTAAATAAAGATTGTAACGACGTAAAACCTCTTGACTGTTGTTGGGATGTATGGTGAGTGATTTTCCGTTTGATAGATGATCTTCCAAGAGATCTGTTTTCAGATCCACTATTTGCAACATACTTTTAGTGAACCGGAGGTTCAACAGGTTATTTCTGAGTGAAAGGTCGAGCAGCTTTCGTTCCCAGATTTTTTGTTTTGTTAGATCTTTGACTTCACTGAGAACGAGATCCAGTTTGTTGTCATCGATATTAAAATAATCGATAGCCTGTTTTTTGGCTGATCCAGTGGTATTCTTTAATGCTGCGTTGTTCAGCTCGTCCTTTCCAGTAAAAGGTAAGGGAAGGATCCCATGCGAACGGGCATGTTTGATATCGAGGGATAAAATAAAGTTGTTGGCATGTAATAGCTGTGTTTCGGCGATGTTCATTGCTTCCCGCATGGTATAGGCATTTCCTCGGCATAAATGCGTAGACTCGATCAAAGCGATATCATCAATTCCATGCGCGATCCGTTTTGAAATAGCGGCTTGATCATAATTGACAACAGCTTCTAGTCGCTGGTCGCTGAGCCAAACGCCTATAAATGCATGCCCTCGGGTGACAATAAGAATTGGATTCAGATCGATTGCTTCCAGACAGGCTGCAAATAGTAGCGAGATATCGATACAGTTTCCAAACTTCGTTTCCCAGATCTGATCAACCAGACGAATACGCTGACCTTCAGTTTCAAAACTTGCAGGCATGGCGCTGTATGTAATATTGATATTTAGAATAGCCTGATATAGGGCCATTACTTCCTGCAGGACACGATCCTTGCTATCGGATTGATAGCCCAAAAACGCTGGCGTTAACCTGTTTTTCTCAAGAATTTTGACCGCCTCTGCTTTAATCGTATAGATGATATCGTGATTGGGCAAAACATAAGAAGCCAATAACTCGGGGTATTTACTTAATCCGCCAAAATAATCCATCGGTAACACGTTTACGGTGAATTTTTGCTGATATAAGATTTCATTTTTAGAATAAATCGTACAGGTAAGCGTATCCAAATCTTTTTCTACCAGATTCCGGATAAATGGAATATTGTAGTCGAAAGCTAAATTTTCCACTGTCACTGGTGTTCCTTCCAAAAACCTGTCTATATAAAATGTGTAGGGGCTGAACAATCCGATTTCAGAAGTAATCTCAATTTTTATCTGTTCAATATCCTTTGTAACCGCGGTGATTTTAATTTTTTCCACCAGCGACAGATTATGGAAACAGAAGCTATAATTAAAGTGAGAGGCTTTCTCTATTGCAACCTGAAAACAAGCATTAGTTTCGATCATTTTAAAAAAAAATATATTAGTTTAAAGATATAGAAAATTTATATACTCCCAATTGCTTTATACGCTATTTCTAGTTGTCGTTTTGAGTGTAATTTTTGGCAAAATATATAAAGGAAGCATCTCTAATTTTGTGTCAGATTTAACAAGTGATTTAAGATGAAAAAATTATATGCCTCCCTTATTGGAGTAATGTTAGCTGTGCTGACCAATGTTGTCATGGCACAGGCTCATAAAACACAGGTCTTGGTTCTTATTCATTCCGATAAAGGCGGAACGTATGAATTAGCCAAGGAAGTTGCAAAAGGTATTGAACACAATGGCAAGGTACAGGCTGTGGTTAAACTGGTGAAACCATCATCTGATCCAAAGCTGAGTAGTCTTGCTGTGGCAACAGTAGAAGAACTGCCTAATTATGATGGGATTGCATTTGGATCACCTGTTTATTTTGGTAATATAAGTACAGCAATGAGCGAGTTCCTTTCCAAAACATTAGAGCTATGGTCTCAGCACGCTTTGGAGGGCATCCCTGCTACAGTGTTTATGTCAGCAGGTAGTGGTGCAGGAAAGGAATTGGCATTGCAGTCATTCTGGAATAGCCTGGCGGTACATGGGATGATTCTGGTTCCTACCGGTATTATGGGGAATGACAAAATAGATAAATCCATTCCACAGGGAAATACAGTCTTGGGGACAACAAGTCTCGCTTCATTGACAGCTACCGAAAGACCAAGCAAAAGTGAGCGCTATCTGGCCGAGCTGCAGGGAATGAACCTTGCGAAGGTTGCCCTAGCGCTAGCGGGTACAAGGGAAAATAAGGCTTTTGATAAAAAAAGTAGCTCAGCTCATCCGGATGCGCTGGCAATCCATAATCGGTTACGGGAAAACAATATTGTACTTCCAAAAGTGCCCCAACCGGCGGGGAATTATCAACCTTATGTCCGTTCCGGAAATTTAGTCTTTATCAATCAGGTGGCACTCAAGGATGGTAAAATATTTAAACCCGGAAAATTAGGGGCCGGTGTAAGTGAGCAGGAGGTGAAGGAAGCGACCGAAATAACAATGCTTAATGTACTCTCTGTTCTTAATGAGGCGGTCGGTGGAGAGCTAAACCGGGTCAAACGCTGTGTACAGTTAACAGGAATTTTCAATACGAAAGACGATTATAGTAAACATGCCGACCTGATGAACGTGGCATCCAATCTTGCTGTTACCGTCTTTGGCGAAAAAGGGAAACATGCCCGGGCGACTTTTGGAGCTTCATCTTTACCTGTAAATTCATCTGTAGAGATACAGGCAGTCTTCGAAATTGAATAGCTAGCTGTGAAAATCGATTGAGGGACCTTTCTGACCAATAAGCCGAGTGCAGCGAGCGCATGAAAAAAATGCCAATGTGATAAACATTGGCATTACCTTATACGTCCTATAAAGTTTCAGGGATGTTATTTTTTAACTTCACCTTTATATTTTACTGCACCATTTACATATAAATCCGATTTATCAGCATCATATTTATAGGTATCCTTTTGGTACGTATTGTTTTCAGTTTTATCCAAAATAATCGTTGTTTTATTGTCGTCTGGCAAAAATAATTCCATTTTGGATTTATCGTCATTAGCGACAACAAATGCACTGATGATAGCATCGCCTTCCTTAACATCAACAGGATTCAAACGTGTTCCTACATTAAAGACCTGAATACATCCCTGCTTAACTTCACTCCAAGTTTGACCTGCACCAACAAGACATCCATGTTCATCCTTATCTCCGCCGATAGATGGTGTTTCTTCTTTGGCCAGACTGTCGGTTTTCTCAGCAGACTTTGGTTGCTGTGCATTATTACATCCTGCAAGTAGGATAACACATAGTGCTAAAAATGCTATTTTTTTCATTTTAATCGGTTTTTTATATGTTTTGTTCTGCAGTGCAATAAATATACCATACTTGTCAAATCGATCCCTTTGTTTGAAGAAAATTAAGTGAACCGTAAATATTGCCATAGGGCAAGTTAATTTAATACGCTGTTTATTAATATTGTATTGCAGCTAATATTGCTCGCTGGCTTTATGCTGGACGAAGGCAGTTATTTGAAATATATATTCAATAGGCGGTAGAAATGAATAAACGGATCGTATTTAATCTAAAAATATAACATATGGAAGACGTAAACTCAGGGAAAAAAAACCTTGTTTCAGTTGTTTTGGTGGAGAAACCGCTCGAAGATGTCTGGGAACACTGGATCGGATCAGCGTCCATAAAACAATGGAATATTCCATTCGATGATTGGCATTGTCCAGAAGTAGAGAACGATTTTAGGGAAGGTGGGCAATTTAATTTTCGAATGGAACGACGGGCTGATCATGAAGGCTTTGATTATCGTGGGGTATATGATCGTATTATCCCATTAGAATATATTGAAAGTACCAGTGGCGGAAGAAACTGTATTGTTGAATTTCAGGCTATCGATAATAATACGATTATAAGGGAGACGTTTGAACCAGACGCGGTGACGCCACTGGATCTTCAGCAAAATTTTACCGACGCTGTTCTGATCAACTTTAAAAAATTTGTAGAAAGCAGATAAATCTAGATCTAAATAGGCGAAACTAATTAAATTAAATAATGAGCATGTTGAACAATCACTCAGGTTATGCAGCCGCTAACGGGATAAAGCTATACTATGAAATATATGGAGCTGGAAAGCCACTTGTGCTTATCCACGGCGGTGGCTCCTCAGGTCTTTTTGATTTTGAGGAGACCGTTATACGATTGAAAGATCGCTATCAATTGATCTTGCTGGATATGCAAAATCATGGTCGATCGGAGCATAGGGTCGTTCCGGAAACATTTGAACAGGATGCAAGGGATATTATCGCGGTGTTGGATTACCTCGCGATCGATAAAGCCTCATTTTTAGGTTTCAGTAATGGCGCAACGACCATTTTGAAACTCGCTTCTCTTTTCCCGGATAGGGTAAACAAATTGATTGCTGCTTCGGGTAACACCAAAAGAGAGGGTTTGTTAGATGGCTTCTTTGATAGCATGTCAGCTTCTACGATTGAGGTTATGCCGCCTTATTTGAAAGAAAATTTTTTGAAATTGAATTCGGATCCCGAAAAGTTTAAAAATATGTATGAAAAGGATAGCCAGCGCATGATAAATTTCCAGGATTTTGAACCGGGTACCTTAGAAAACTTAGCTTGCCCGGTATTTCTGATCGGAGGAGATCAGGACGTGGTCAAAGGGCAGCATTTGGCACAAATGCAACAGCAAATTCCCAATGCACGGCTTATGGTTCTGCCCGCCAATCATGGTAATTATATGATGAAAGATTTTGATGGACAAATAGATAAAGGATTAATTGATTTTACGATCCTCCAGATTCAAAAATTCCTTGAGGTCGAATAGCATCTTCCTATTCAAGTCCTATTCGTCGGGTTGAAGCGATTTTAGTACAGCAGATGAGACAGTTAACGGCGCATACTAGGTTCCAAACTTCGTATGCGTTGTTGATTTTTGCCATCAACACGTGAAGCAACGGCCCATATTGCTGCAGGCAACCAGCCCAAAATAGTAATTTGGAGGATTAAACAAATAATTCCACTGAATATTTTACCTCTTAAAAAGAAGGATAACCATGGAAGTAGTACTGCAATCAATATCATATCAAACGATTTATAAAAAAACTGTATAAATAACCGAGAACAAACTCCGTTCATCTGACTATACAGATAACTTAAATGTACACAACAAAAATCGACAATAATATGTAAGAAAGCAAATCGCTGAAGATGTTAAGAAATCTTAAAATTTTCTGTTTCCAATCCTCTTTTGAAGATTCGGGACAGTAGTGGCACCAATGTTGATGTTCCCCTGTCGAATATTTTTAGATGCAGTTTACAATAAGACAAATGACGGAACACATGAACGAGAGCAAAAAAATTATTGAGATTTTGGACAATAAATATAAAGCTTATTTGGAAGAAGACGGAAAATGGCTCAATGAAGGATTTAGGAATATTTTTATAGAAGGAGAGGCTAGTAGAAAGAATCTAAAAACATCGGTTTACTTGATGTTGCCTGAAGAAATTAGGGAAGATGTAGATCAGCTATTATCGGACAACTTCAGTTAAAAGGGAACTAATCTGCAGCAGGTTTTTTAATGTAATCAATTTTCCTCTTTTCCTCCTGGGCCTTGACCGCATTCGCTATTCCGAATCCTTTGATAGTTTGATAGATCTGCTGTTTCTCTTTTCTACTCAACACGTTTAACATCGTGAGTATCTCTTTTCCCTGTGTAGTTTCTAATTCGAGTCTTGTCCCTTCCCAGATAGTTGCAGTTATCCGGATATTTACAATTTGTACGAATGGAACAAACACCAAAAAATCGAGGTCAGCAATGGCTTTTTTGAACGCATGTCTTGCGGGCATTCTTTTGAAATAAAACCCCTTTGTATCTGTTTTCGCTCGAACGGCTTTTTTGCTGTTCTTTAGCATCCAGAGCCCAATCAGGATGCATGTCAGCTTTAATGGTAGCCATGGTATAGATCCCAAAAAAGGAGCAATGTCTACCCATAATGTTCCTGTTCCAATGAACACTAAAATAACAGCGATCGTGATTCTTTTCCAGTTCGGATGATAATAAATCTTTTCAGACTGTACCTCATTAACCATAAGCTCCTTATAAATGAAGATCTATTTTTTACTTCACATAATCAACCTATTCATTGATCAATAGTAATGTAAAACGACAGACTATTTCGTAAATATAACAGTGCGCAACAGTCGATACGTCTTACATTTACAATTCGTCTGAAAAGATTTTATATTCGATCATACACCGAATTGCCGCAAGTGATGATCCATATGTTTATACACAAAAATGCCAATTTGTTCCGTTTCCATTTTTCCGAAAAAATCATGGATGAAATCTGGATTTGAATAGTGACCATAGGATTCAATTTGCTCCATCCAATTTTTTTTCTGGGCGGCATCAACCTGCCCCATATTGTCCTTGACAGCGAAAATTCCCGCAGGCACATTTTTTTTCAGCGGCTTATCGTCTTTTATCATGCCTTTTAGGGCCATTTTTCCAAATATCTTCCCAAGAAATTCTTGCTTGTAATGATGTTTATTCCGACCAAGCACCCAATCATTCCAGATTGTGCAATGTTTGATCATTTGATATACATTCATTTTTCCCCATTGTGCTGTGTTATTGGGGGTAAGGAGCTCGATCCTTTCGATCAGTTCTGCTCTTTCTGTGTTGTTGAATATTGTTTTCATCTTGTTTTTTTTTGTAAAGTTAGCGCAGATATAGCCGACCATTACCACGTAAAAATGACATTTGAGGGTGGTTTTCGTGCCAGAATTATGCGTACATTTAAGAGAAAATAGAGGTGTACATAAATATTTACAGATGAAACATATATCAGTCATTATCTATAACAATGTATTATCTACGGCCGTATCAACTACGGTCGCATTACTCATGGGCGCAAATGAAGCTGCTTTAAAAAGGGGGATGCCGATGCCATTTGAGATTGAATTAATTGGGGTCGGTACAAAAACAGTGCAGTCCATTCTCCCGATTCAATTTTATTGTACAAGAATACTGGCGGAGGTCGCTCGAACGGATGTGGTTATAATTCCCCCCATGAATATAGCCGCTGGGCAGATTGAATCATTTTTAGATGACAACTTGGAGTTGATCGGTTGGATCAGAGATAAATATGAGCGCAAAGCGGAAGTGATCAGTCTGTGCACCGGAGCCTATTTTTTGGCAGAAAGCGGATTGTTGGATGGAATGCCAGCAACCTCACATTGGGACGCTATAACGGATCTGGCAGGTCGATATCCCAACATCCTTTTTAAACCAGATCATGTGGTCACTCATTCCAAAGCAATTATTACAGGTGGGGGTGGTTTTTCGGCATTAAATGCAATGCTCTATTTTATAGAAAAAAATTGTAGCAAGGAAATCGCCATCGAACTCAGTAAGTTCTATGCATTGGATTATGGTCGTACCTCACAGAATATATTTTCAGTTTTCTCGGGGCAACGTCTTCACGATGATCAAGATATCCATCGGGCGCAAAGCTATATCGAAGAGAAAATTAAAGCTGACATTTCGGTCGAACAGATCGCTGATCATGTCAATATGAGCAAACGAAATTTTATTCGAAGATTTAAGAATGCAACCCGATTGAATCCGATAGAATATATACAGCGGACAAAGATAGAGGTAGCAAAAAAAGCATTGGAAATGGGGAATGCAAATATAGCTGATGTTACCTATAGTATCGGCTATAATGACTTAAAAACATTCCGCAGTTTATTCAAGAAAATAACAGGGTTAACACCCATAGATTATAGAAATAGATACAAGGGCCAATTTGAGGAAGTCTAATGACTGGACTATCCAGCATCTCAAATCTGGATGATAATGCGGATTCTTTTTACGAATATTTTTGCCTGTATAAATCAAAATATTTACTAAAATGAATTATCAAATTAAAAGAGCCAGTCTTGAAGACTTGAACGAAACCGCAGAATTGTTTAACCGTTATCGAATTTTTTACCGTCAGGAATCTGATCTGGAAAAAGGGAAGATGTTTTTAAAAGAGCGATTTCTGAAGGACGAATCAATTGTTTTTCTAGCCCTGGCTGACGGTAAAGCAGTGGGATTTGTACAATTGTATAAATTGTTTCATTACACTAAATTAGAAATGCAATGGTTGCTGAGCGATCTGTTTGTTCACCAAGATTATCGTGGTAAGGGACTTTCAGTTGCACTGATCGATCAGAGCAAACAATGGTGTACCGAAACCGGTGCCTGCGGGTTAATGCTCGAAACAGAAAAAACAAATGACATTGGCAATACGCTATACCCACGTTGCGGTTTTGAATACGATGGACTTCACAACTATTATCATTGGTGGAGTAAAAAGTAAACTGTATTTTGTCTAGTCTGAAAAATAATCTAATTATTTGGACTAGACATTTTAACTATTTTACGATTAGGTAAGTATCTGATGACGATGATGATTGAGGTGGGCTACATAATCTTCCATCAAAAAGGCAAGTGTTAGATCATTACATTTTCGCATTGTCAGGCCTTTAGTTATCAAAGTCTTGAATAGAAATAGAAGTTGCTTGTTGAGTGCTAACCATAGATCCAGCAGTTGTTTAGTTTCTGACTGCTGATAATTTGCATTTTCACAAAAGTCATCCTGTGTGTAAAAGATCTGTGGGTTTTCTTCAGATTGTGCTCTGATAAACCGGAGGTAGTTTGTCATGGCGCTATCGATCAGGTGCCCTAAAATTTCCTTCTTGCTCCATTTTTCTGGAACTGGCTTCGCACTAAATGCTATGGTATCAATGGCCGATAGTTCGGTCGGGAAAGTAGCTATGAGCACTTCAAAGTCTTGTATAAAATCGTTCATTTTTATTGAATGTTAATATGATGATAGCTTATTGTTAAGCGATTGCAAGGATTGTTAATTTTTCAAAAAATAAATACTTTGTTTGAAATTTGACAAAACAATTTTACCGCAAGTCGTATTTAGAGATATAACTGTTATTACAAATTAATAAAATAGAAATTTATGAACAGAAATCAATTTGTTTTTAAATCCATCTCTTGTTTTGGATTAATGGCATCCCTATGGTTGACGGGTTGTCAAAAGCAGGTATTATCGACGAATGAAGATGATGCGGTGAATCGTTTGAATCAGTTAAATGCGCAGGCTGCCGCAGTAACGACAAATGCTGTTGTGGAATGGAACCAGGAACGTCAAAAAATAGACGGTTTTGGTGCCTTCGGGGGGCGTATTGTTCCTTTCTTTGAATCTCCGAAGAGAGATAGTATTTTGGACTATCTTTGGGGTAATTCGGGTTTGAAGTTGAATATATTGCGCGGCAAGGTATTACATACCTATCCTTTCAATCAACAGAATAGGGTGGTGACCATTAAGCCTGCAGGGGTTGATATCGATGTCGCAGTGAGTAGTCCGGCTTATCAGGCACTCTCGGCAGATGCGCGCGAGCATCTGGGACAGCTGTGGATTCTAAAAAAGGCGAAGGAAAGATTTCAGGTTCCCGTTATTATCGCGAGTACCTGGACACCGCCGCTTTATATGAAGACGAATCCCAATAGTATCAGTGGTAAATGGTTTAATGGACTTAATCTGAATACCTCATCGACGCTATTTGCCCGCTATCTGGCTGGTTTCGCTAAAGCCTATCAAAATGAAGGGATCACAATTAATGCCATATCGCCAACGAACGAACCTGAAAATGTGTTTTCGGATTGGGATGCATCTTATTGGGCTTCGAATAAACTTGGTGAGTTTGTCACTAACAACCTCAGACCAGCCTTAAATGAAGAAGGTTTACAAAGTACCAAAATCATCGCTTCTGAAAATGCGGCTTGGGGAACAGCCAATACTTTCCTATCTGGAATGGACAGGAGTAATGTCGATATTCTGGCAGGACATGGTTATGTTGAAATTACAGAGTTGATCGGCGGAAAAAGAGGTTTCAACCAAAGCCCATCAAAGTGGACATTTTCCACTGGCGGCAAACCCATGTGGGTAACCGAAGCATCGGACGATGGTGGAAACTACGATGCCGGAATTGAAGGTGGATTGAAGCTTGCCGTTAATATGCACAAATTGCTGGCAGATTGTGATGCCAGTGCTTATGTCTTCTGGCTCGGGATGCTTGCATTCCAAAATAACGAGGCGTTGATCTGTACACGAAGTGATGGTTCGTTGGAATTTACCAAGGCATATGATGTGATGGGGCATTATTCCAGATTTATTAAAGCCAATTACAAGCGTATCAATGTGGCGGTACAAAATGCCAACGGATTACTGATATCCGCGTATAAAGATCCACAAACAGGTAAATTTGCCATGGTCGTGACAAATACAGGTAGCAGTAGTGTCCCGTTGGATATCAATCTGTCAGGCTTTGTAGGGGGACAATTATCCAATTATCAGACTACAGCGACCAGTACAGGTCATTGGGGACTTGCCGGTATGGTTGCGCCAACTGCAAATGGGGTATATAGCTTAACTATTCCAGCAAAGAGTGTGTCGACACTCGAAGGAACCAAACAATAAGGATATAAACGGAAAAGAAGCAATCCGAAGAGTAAAAACAACCCCCTGAGTAGTGAATGTATGTAAGAGGGGAAACGAATAAAATGAAAGAAAATGGGCTGTCCGAAATCTTTTGGACAGCCCATTTCTGTTTTCGAATTAATGCACTGCGATTAATCCCATCTATTACTTGTCGAAATGGCATATTTACCTGCCCCCATAAATAGAAAACTTAGTCCAATCAGCATGTAGATAACCAAAAGCTCTGCCGCCCAACCCCCAAATTCATTCAATTTAAAGATATTACCACTTTGGGCGAGACAAATCGCCGTAAGACAGTTAATAGCGAATACTACACCCGCCAAACGTATGCGTAGACCAAGGATAATCATAATCGGTGCAATGATTTCGCCCACAAATACGCCATTTGCAAAAAAGGAGGGAAGTCCGATGCTGACGATGATGTCCTTAATGAACCCGATGCCATGGATCAACTTATTGATCCCGTACACCAACATGGGACCGCCAATAGCTACTCTACTGATTAAAATGCCTAAATCAAGATTTTTTTTCATTATATTATTTTTAAAAGTTGTGTTTTACAAAAGCGCCAAAATTTTCCAGTGTTTTTTTACTGTTATTAAATTGGTCAAAGTTGGATGCCAGTCCGTACATAAGCTTGTCCTGTTTTAAGCCCAGCCGTATAAATTGAAGTCCACGCTGGTACATTTTGGTATTTACATTACCGATAGCAAGTACACTGAAATAGGCCTGTTTCTGTGCTGTTAAATAGGGGGTATACTCAAATGATAAGGACTGTTCGAGCGTAAATCCTTTTTGATAGGTAGTGCCTATAGCGTAAGAAAAAGACTGGGTAGGTTTGCTCACGCGATATTGTACAAACGCGCTAAAGAAAGCTCCGGGATTTTTCATTCCAAAAGCTGCATTCAATGTGAATCGTTTACTAATCGTATAGGAAGCCGTATTTCTGATAAAAAAGATGTTTTCTTTATCGGTTGTATATCCTGTATCAAAAAGCGATAGATTGTTGATTTTTATTTTGTCACTGATCTTGTAACTGACCTGATGCATATAGAAGTATGAACGATGTCCCAGGACGACCTCAGGTGTATAGGATAGTTGCTGAGCATGTGTCGCCACAGCAACCAAGGTAGAAAGTGCAAGTGTAATAGCTATTGTCTTCATGTTCTCTCGTTTGAATTACGAGCAAAACTAGACAAGGCGGAGGGGATAAAAATTAAGAAATCTTAAGAAAGACGTGACAGGTGTTTTTTTCTCAAATAACTTAGGTATTCGACCGTAATCCCAAGATAAGAGGCAATCATATATTGCGGAAACCGTTGTTCAATTGTAGGATAGTCCGAGATAAATTTGCGGTATTTGGTATACGCATCAGAGCGTACATTTTCGAAAGTACGCTCCTGTAAATTTACATAGGCATGCTGAATTTTCAATCGCCAAAACTCGGATAGGGCAGGGACTTCTTTATACAATATTTCCAGATTGCGTTTGCTGATCTGTATGAGTGTGGTATCCTCATTTGCACGGATATATAGGCGAGATGGTAATTCACTCAGGTAGCTATATAGATCATTGATCCACCACTGTTCTATCCCGAGTTGCACAATATGTTCTTTGCCATTCTCCTCCATATAATAAGCATATAGACTTCCTTTTACAATGAATCGCATGTGTTTGGAAATCTGCCCCTCCTGAAGAACAAACTCTTTCCGTTTTACAACTTTTACTTCCAATTTTGGGAGAATGGACAGTATATCCGCTTCAGTGAGTGGCACAATCTCTTTGAAATGGTCGATCAATAGCGAACTGATAGCGTCTAAATTCATATCTCTTGATTAAAAACACCGACAGGCTTTACCGCAAAAATATCGCTTTTGTGGGTGTCTAAATAAGACGCAAATTTAAGCAAATTTAGTATCGATCACGACTGTTTTAGGACTTTGAGCCCCATAATTTATCCAGCGCATATCTGCCACCACCTTGTAGGATGAGTGCGAGACAGATCCCCAGGACCAACAAATGGTATTCAAAACCCTCAGTACCAGCCGGCATTTTTCCGAACCAGTTCATAAAAAAACCATGTGCGGCATGATCGACCACAATCATACCAATAAACAGGAAAGAAATAGCAATGCTGGTGAGTCTGGTCAAAAAGCCCAATAGGATAAAAAACGTTCCGAGGCATTCAACCGCAATTGCACTAACGGCTAAGAACATCGGGAGATTGACATGACTGGTCATGTACGCGATTTCTCCTTGCAATCCGGGGCCGTCAAACCAACCAAATAATTTTTGGGCTGCATGTGGAAATAGTACTAGCCCCAATGTTAACCGCAAAATAAAGGCTGTCCAGCTATTATCTGTTGACAGAATCCATTGTTTAATCTTTTTGTTCATCTTACTATGGTTTATGATGAACAAATTTAATTGGAAATTAACGTGTTAACCTGTGCTATTTGATAAATAAAATCTGTGCGATTTATCACAGATTTAGCTGTTTTTATACTGTTGTCCTTTGAGTCTACTCAACGACTCCCTTGTAATACCAAGAAAAGAGGCGATATGTTGCTGGGAGATACGTTGTTCAAACCATTGATAACATTTCATAAACTCAAGATACCTTTCCTCAGCTGTTTTCTGCTGAAATAGTATTCTTTTCTGGAGGGAAACGAATGCTTTTAGAAATATTTTCCGAAAATAGCTTTCTAAAGCTGGGATTTCAATAAACAGTTCTTCCAGCTTGCATTTTTCTATTAAGAATACTTCCGTATCTTCCAATGCATCGATATTGTAAACCGAAGGCTGAGTTTGTAAGGTACTATACCAATCTGAAATCCACCAGTTCTCAAAAGCAAATTGCACGGTATTCTCGCGGCCGGTCGGGCTAACCTCATATTGCCGCAGGGCGCCTTTGATCACAAAACACTCCCGTGTGCAGATCGTTCCCTCTTGTAGTAAATATTGCCGACGGCGTATTTTTTTGTAGGTCAATGCTGCGCAAAAGCGTTCTTTTTCTTCCTCTGATAAGATACTGTGTTCACTGATATGATTTAGTATACTGTCGTAAACGATTGACATAAAGGGCTGTGGTTCATATTTTCTCAAATATAATGAATAGCCGTTGTATCCTAAATGAACTAAGATCTATTTTTTACTTTCTACAAAATGCACCCCTTCCCTGGAATAATAAATGACGTTTTTAAAATGAGTTTATGCGGATTGTAAATATTCGTGTTAATATCGCTCCATACGCTGTATATTTGGATATCTTTTACCGCTGTTTTAAGATAAAAAATGAAAAGATAATTTTGAGCAATTTTCCATGAAGCTATTTAGTTCTACACATAAAAGTATTCTTTCTTTACTGCTTTTATCGACACTGTTATATTCTTGTCAATCTCAGGATCCAGCGGTTGTATTCTTGGACAAATTAGATCCTAGCTTTGATGTTTCAACCTTTTATGCGCCGAAAATAAAAAAAACGGAATCCATGTTAGCTTCTGACGTGAAAGAGATGGATAAGAAAGCGTTAAAAGAGGCTTTTGAGGCAGCCATGTTTAAGAAAGATACAATCGCGATTTTTGATAGTGAAGGAAGTTTGCCGACACCCTTTTACCTGGAGTCTACCTCCGGATGGGAGACCAAGAAGCTAAAACCGAAAAAATATTATGGTTACCGGTATACCACGGTGTCTTACAACGAAGACAAAGATACCTTGGCCATGTTGAATGGTGTCGCTTTTCCTGCGTTAGCGATGGCGGAAAATAAGGATGGTAAATTCGCTTATTTATATGCGAGCAAAACATCAAAAAATAAAACCGATTACCAGAGTCTTCAGGATTTTCTACAAAAAACATATAGATCCCTCAACATAGCAGAAGAAGCTGGTTCAGGGATAAAAGGCTGGGAAAGTCCAGATTTTTATTATTTCTTAACGAAGAAAGATCGGACGGAGGAGGAGATTTTCTCCTTTGGTGAATCCGAAGAAGACAAGCCCACCACGACAGCTATCTCAGAAATACTTTTGGAAATTTTTAGTAAGGAATATATTCAGGATATGCGGAAGGAGCAGGTCTATTTGAGAGACTATATTCCCCTTGTCAAATAAGAAAAAATTAGTTTGAATGGCAGACATAGAACAGTTTTTGAAATTTGTTTATATTTACGTCTTTGTTTTTAGGAAATCAATCAAACTAATCTTACTCTTTCTATGCCCGATACAACAGTTTCTACCTCCGCTTATGCTGATACCAAGCCGCATTATAACGTGCTTGATGGTTTACGCGGTGTTGCAGCCATCACAGTAGTATGTTTTCACATTTTCGAAGCCTTTGCAACCAGCCATCTGGATCAACGTATTAACCACGGTTACCTCGCGGTCGATTTTTTCTTTATGTTATCTGGATTTGTCGTCGGTTATGCGTATGATGATCGTTGGGGAACGATGACGACGATGGATTTTATCAAACGCCGGATTATACGGCTACATCCCATGGTTATTATGGGGGCAATCATTGGTGCTGTCCTATTCTATTTTCAGGGTTGTTCGGTCTGGGATGTATCCAAGGTGACTGTTTCGGCTTTATTGCTAGCGACGGTATTAAATGCATTGTTGATCCCTGCTCTCCCCGGACATGAAGTAAGAGGCTTGGGTGAGATGTTCCCGCTCAATGGTCCGAGTTGGTCCTTGTTTTTTGAATATATCGGTAATATCCTTTATGTTTTGATCATCCGTAAATTTTCAACAAAAGCACTTGGTGGACTTGTTGTCGCTGCAGGCTGTGGATTAGCCATATTTGCAATCTGGGGTCCTTTGGGCGATATTTGTGCAGGGTTTTCACTGACCGGAACAGAATTTACAGCGGGATCCCTACGTCTTTTATTCTCCTTTACAGCCGGACTGTTTTTATCGCGCGTATTTAAACCTTTTCGGATTAAAGGTGCATTTTGGATCTGTAGTATTATCCTTGTTTCACTTTTGGCGATTCCTCGTATCGGGGGGGCTGAAAACCTCTGGATGAATGGACTCTATGATACGCTGTGCTGTGTGCTGGTTTTTCCACTGCTAGTTGTTCTGGGGGCTTCCGGAAAAGGGAGCAGTTTTACAAACAAACTATCTAAATTCTTGGGAGATATCTCTTACCCTTTGTATATGGTGCACTATCCTTTTATCTATTTATATTACGCTTGGGTGAAAAATGAAAACCTCAGCTTTGAGCAATCGTTGCCCGGTGCTGCAGCGGTCGTCATTGGTAGTATTGTGCTCGCTTATGGCTGTTTAAAATTATACGATATCCCTGTGCGAAAATATCTGACCCAGCGATTTTTAAAATCAAAGGGAAATAATTCGAATTAAGTGCAGAATAGGCCATTTGACAAGTTCGTGTCGACTGGCCTATTTTCTTTTTAAACTATTTTTGAAATGCTCCAATCGCAATGCGATTTGCTTCTGATCTCGTCTGTCCACTCAAGTCCAATTCACCATTGATTGCTTGACTAATAAAATTCCCTTTGTCAAGGGTAGGAGATAAATCCCTTAATCCAAAATTTGCTTGTGTCGTTGATATAAACCCGGGATCCTGTCCAAAGATCGCATGCGTATCGCCAATAAGGGTTGATTTCCAGGTTTGTTGATCCCGGATGACTTTCCCATTCCATATCCACTGATCTTCTCCGGTACTGAAGTATAAATTGTAGTCAATCGCATTGGATTTACCTGTATTGGTATATTTATGAATAAATACGCTATTGGGCTTGGCAGCAATAATATTATTTTGGATGATGTTGTTTGTACAGTTCTCAACAAGTCGTATTTCACCTTCAATTTCATCAAAATATCCTTTGTCGATATTGTTGTGAAATAGGGTATTATTCACAACATAACACTTCAACGTACCACCACCGGTGTAATTTAGGTAGCCACCCAAGCTGATCCCCGCGAGTGAATTGTTATAGACCTCGTTATTTCTGACAATACAGTCACGTGTAGGAAAATTATCGGTTTCACTGACTAGGCCGATTCCGCGTCCACAGCGATAGACACTGTTTCTTTCAACAATGATATCTCGGGCTCCATCGATGTAAATCCCAATGGCCCCGTTATGCTGGGCAAATGCAGGGATAGGACCAGTTCTACCATCAATATCATAAACTTCGTTTTGACTGATCAGTCCATTACGTACATAGTTCAGGTTTGCTGTAGCATTGGCGGCATATCCTCCGGCTGCAACAATGCCAATATTTTCGCCATTGTATACCTTGTTCCGTCTGATAATAAAGCCATCAACATATCCATTGATAGTGAGATTTTCGGAATAACCGGTATTGCAGTCATGGATCGTATTATCCTCCACAATAATATCCTGTAAGGCATCGGCGGTATTGCCGATGACCAGAATACCATGTCCACTTCTGCCATCCTGTGGGCTGGCATTGTTCTCAATATGATGGACCCTATTATTTCGTATGGTAATGTTTTTAGAACCCTGATCAATAATAATCCTATTCACCTCATTGCCTTTGGCCTGTGTCTTAAAATTTCGGATTTCGAAACCGTCAAACTGAATAAATCGGGCATTTCTGATCGTTACCAATGCTTCTGTGCCCGAAATGGATAGTCCTTCGCCATCAATAGCCACAGCTTCATTGGGATAAGGCTTTATCGTAATGAGTTTCGCTGAACTTCCCGATTTTGAAATCAATAGTTTCTCATGGTAGGCACCTTCACGCACAAAAATGGTGTCGCCCGGTGATATTGCATCTAAAGCGCGAGCGATAGTACGAAAGGGTTTGCTCTCGGTACCCTTGTTCTGGTCATTACCTGTGACCGAAACATATCTGCTTTTTTGAGGGGTTGAGTCGGTCTGAATAGGTTCGAGATGATCAGCATGACTGCATGCCGCGCACAATAGCAAACCTTGCAATAGTGCGTAGCTCAACGAAAATAGATGCTTAAAAATCATATAAAGTCATTTGAAATTTGAAGAAGCTGTCGAAGGCGTAAAAGCGATACTTCTGAGGATGCATGAATTGAAGACATGTTGTCGGGGATACAAACAAAAATCAAGAAAAAGAGGGGTGTCCGATCGTTCTATTTCGGACACCCCCTAGGTTATTCAGATATGATCTTTCGGACACTATTATTTTTCTTGTCGATAACGTAGACTGTACCATTTTTGTCTACGGTAACACCTTCAGGTACGTTAAATGATGCAGCCTCGCCGACGGCATTTCTAAAACCTGCGATGTTAGATCCCGCAAATGTACTTACCTGGAATGTTTTGCCATCCACAAAACGAACGCTCTGATCGGGGGAACCACTATCGCCACCGGCAGTACCATTTCCGGCAACATACACATTGTTTTGGCTGTCAGCCGCAATACCCCAAGGGAGTGCAAATTCAGCCGCCGTACTAACACCATTTTTATAACCATATTTACCGGAACCGACAATAATGGTAGGCTTCCATGTTTTGGGGTCATATTTTCTGATTTGGTTGTCGCCATGTAGACAGATGTATAGACTGCCATCTGGACCGCAGGCCATACCTGCTGGAAAATTCAATCCATCGATGACGGTCGTTACCGCTGTACCATCTGTATTTAACTGATAAATAGGAGCAGGGGAGGTCACAGAATTATAGTATAGCTTTTTTGACACTCGGTCATAAGCAATAAACCAGGGTTCTTTCGCTGTGAAGGCGACAACCTTTGCCGTCCCATCGGGTGTTATCTTGCGGATATCCCAGTTTCCCGGATCAACAGAGTATAAGTTCCCCTGTTCATCGATGGTCAATCCATAGGGGATACTGAAGCGTGCTTCACCACCTTTTCCGTCCGCCATACCGGCATTACTCGGGGATCCTGCTAAAGTACTGACGTTTCCGGCAGGATCGATTTTACGGATACAGTGGTTGCCAGGGTCAGTGACATAGACATTTAACGCATCATCTACAGCAATACCGCCACTGCGATACCAGGACTCACCACCAAAATTGAACTTCGCATCAGCACCTTTTCCGTTGAGGAAGCCTGCTGCCCCGTTGCCTGCCAAGATACTGACCGTTCTTTTGTAGATATAGCTGTAGCTCTCTTTGGATGTCCCTGTTTTTCCCGCGATAGCGACTTCAATAGGTCCGCTACCAGCTCTTTTAGGGATTATGGCCATGATCTGGGTACCGTTTGATGCTATAATCTTTAATGGGATGCCATTGAGCTTAACGGAAATCGCAGCTGTGTCCGTTGTAAAGTTCTCACCATTGATCAGAACTTCTGTTCCATAGACACCTTGCTTTGGAAGGAAATCCGTGACAACAATGGCTGCATTGGGATCATGTGTCGCACCCATATGATCTTTCTTACATGAAAATATTCCCGCCAATATCACAAAGGAGAGGAGAGGGAAAACTAAATTCCTTTTATATATTAATTTCATAAATAGTAAAAGTTAAAATTCAAACCTTAATTACCAGCCTGGATTTTGAACAAGCGCCGAGTTCTTGTCGATATCATCCTGTAAAATAGGAAATAGATACATTTTATCGTCCCAGTATCTGTTTTGCAATAAGTTTCTCTTATAGAAGTCCTGATAAAAAAATCCTTGATTGTTATCGTTTGAAGCGATACTCATCCGGTATATTGCTCGGGAGGCTGGGTTTCCCATCATCAGTCGACGAATGAGGGTGAAATAACGGTCGCCTTCAAAAGCCAACTCAATTTGTCGCTCGCGGAGAATCCATTTACGTTGTTCGTCTTTATTGCCTACCACCTGCGGATATACTGTTTCCAATTTAGGTAAACCGGCCCGTTGACGTATCAGGTTCAGATAGGTCAGAATATCAGGATGGCTCGGATTAACTTCATTTAGCGATTCGGCATAATTTAAATAGATTTCGGCCAAACGGATATGAATATACGGACGATATGCGGGACGATCCTGGCGAATATTAGTGGCTGGACTGACATTTTTTTGTGCAAGGTATCCTGTTTTATCGGCACTATTTGAATTCTGGACCAAACCGGCTTTTCCCGAATAATAAAACTCAGCTCTTCCGCGTCCATCCTTGTTGCCGTCCGACGAAAAGAAGTTGCGGTCATCGGCTGTCGGTGCGGGTAGGATAGGCTTACCATTATAGAGAATATTGACGTAAAATCGCGCTTCCCGGTTTACATACATATTTGAATTGCCAGCGATGTAACCTCTATTGACGCCATCGCGGCTCTTGCCCCAGTCGGCTGGATCATCTGTTGCTACGAAACCATCCTCCCGATAACCAGAGCTGGGATCATCAATTGTCTTGCCATTGCGCATCAGGTGGGCATCCACAACATTTTGTGTGGCATTCATCATAGCAATCCCACCGGGTTCAGGTGCACTTCGTTTCTCATGTCCCCACTGCCAGGTGTCCGCTTTGTGCGTGGAAAAAATAATCTCACTATTCCAGTTGGTTAAAAAGAGGTTACGGAAAGACAGGTAAGGATCGAATTTTGAATCTCCTTCATCCAGATTGGTAAAGAGCTTATAGGCATTTAAGTCAATAACAGATTTTGCAGCATCAGCAGCCAATTGCCATTTATTGGCATCGTTCTGCAACGGGGCGAGGGCCTTACCATCCTTGTTTTTGAAATTTGCAAATCGTGGATTCCCATTCCATAAGGGACTTGCAGCCCATAGCGCCACCTGTGATTTTATGGCCAAACAGGTTCCTTTACTTGGACGACCATAATTGGACGAGGCGGACCATACCACAGGAAGGTCTGCTGCGGCAAGATCCATCATGCTATTGATGTAATCGACGCATTCCTGAAATGAATTGCGGGGATATTTATTGAAATCTTCGTTCAAACCCAATGTCCCTTTCAACAATACCGCTGGGCCATATTGACGTAGCAATTTCCAATAGTACCAGCCCCGCAAAAATCTTGCTTCGGCTTTGTATTGTACTTTGAGTTCTGTGCTCAATGCGCCTTCAGGAACTTTGTCGATGTTTTCCTCAAAAATAAATGACTGCCTAATGGCGGTGTATGGGTTATTCCAATAATGCTGCCAGTACATGCTTTGTGCATTCCAGTTCCCGACAGCCATTTGCCGAACGTTCACAACAGGTATATTACATGAGCTTTCATCGCTGGCACCAAGGGTCGTAAAATCGTCTACCGGTGTTTCGATATAACTATATATCTGGTTTAAGTAAGATTCTGCATTGGCCCGGGTCTCCCAAACCATGTCTGAAGTGAGGAGGTTATCCGGTTTTTTGTCCAAATAATTACAGCTTTGCATATTTTGGCATAAGGCTAGCGCTAATAGACCTGATGCAATATATTTTGGTGATATCTGTTTCATGGTTATTGTATAGATTTAGATTAAAACTGTGCCCGAACGCCGAAGGTGATCATACGATTTAATGGATATTTGGCGCCGTTGCTTCCCAATTCGGGATCCCAGAGTTTGAATTTGCTAAACGTCAGGAGGTTTTGGCCCGATGAATACACATAAAGTGAAGTGAAACCGAGTTTGTCCAATCCTTTTGCTTTAATAGTATAGCCCAAAGAAGCCTGTTTCATCCGTATATAAGCTCCATCTTTTAGCCAGTGTGTACTGTTGATGTAATTGTTGTCACTGCCACTGGCCATTGTTAGACGTGGGTAGTAAGCATCCTGACGTGGATTTTCTGCGGTCCAACGGTCTTCAACAATGGACATGGTATTGTTGGGATAGATTCCCAGACCCGAAAAAGGGAGGACTCCGACACCATTGACGCCCATTCCTTTTCCAGGAATTTCACTTCCATTGGCCATGATACCTACGTCAGCAACCCCTTGAAAGAATAGGGAAAGGTCAAAGTTTTTATACGAAACAGAAAAACCGGCACCATATAACCATGAAGGAAACCAAGATTTTCCAAGGTAGGTTCTGTCATAAGGGTCAATTATATTATCGTCCTCGGCATTTAAGTTTTTGTAACGGATATCTCCTGGAGATACTGGGCTAAACTTTTGCTGAGGGGCGGATTCTATCTCTTCTTTGCTCGTAAAGTAGCCCAAGGCAATATGCCCTTGGTACTCACCAAAGCGTGTTCCTGTCTTGGACTGATAGCCGTAGCGTCTGACGGGTTCATCCGCAAATACTATTTTATTGCGGCTATAGGTGACGTTACCAAAAAGGCGGAGCCCAACATCCCCAAATTTATCGTTGTATTCAATACTGGCATCCATACCCTTATTGTCCATCTCACCTATATTGGCGTAGACAGCCAAGCTATTGTAACCGGCGATAGAAGAAATGGATTCCCTACCAATAAGAATATTTTTTCGACGCTCGGCAAAACCATCAAAGATCAGGTTAAGCTTGTTCCATAATCCGATTTCAAGACCAATCCCAGTTTTATAAGATTTTTCCCAGGTGAGATTTTCGACACCCATTACCCTTTCGGTTTTTCCGCCGACCCAACTTCCATTGAGACCAAAACCTGTAGAGCCACCATCGCCGATTTGAGTTAAGTAGGGAAAACGATCACGATTATTACCAATGTTATCGTTACCGACAACACCATAGGATCCCCTGATTTTTAATAAACTAAATGTCTTTTTCAAAGGTTCAAAAAATTCTTCATTGGAAATCACCCAGCCAGCCGAAGCGGAAGGAAATAAGCCAAATTTCTGTCCCTTCTCGAAATTTTCAGATCCCGTATAGCCCGCGTTAACTTCTACAAGATATTTATCACGAAATCCGTAGTTAACCCTTCCGGCGAGACTTTGATTGCGATAGGGGATGGATCCAACAACGTCACCGGCCAAACTGACCAAACGGTTACGCATATTATAGAGAAACATCCCACCGATTTTGTGATCATTGAAAGTACGGTCATAATTTAAATTACCTTCAAGATACATAACGCGTTGGCCAAAAGATTCTTTACTATAGTCCAAAAATTGCTGACCTACCCTGCTTTGGTTAAAAATGAGTTCCCCTTCAGGTGTTCTGCCTGTCGCCTGCCATAAATCATTTTTTCCTGAGCGACGGTTGTTGAATTCACCATAACTGTCAAATGAGAACCGGGCATAGGCAGATAATCCTTGTGTGATTGCGTCTAATTTTTGATTAATGGTCAATACGGACTGCACAATGGGTTTAAATTCGCTGGAATAACCATTGTTTTGTACTTCATTTAATGGGTTTGCACCGCCACCACTCAGTGGTCCGGCCCATTTACCGTCCGGATATTGAATCGGATAGGCAACAGGCGTCGTCGCATAGGCCAAATACCACAAATCACCGGCACCGATACCGGGGTAGCGGGAGTTAACCAACATACCCGTTAAGTTGAGCTGAACGGAGGTGTTTTTTGATAAATTGACATCCACATTACTTCGGAAATCATAGCGTTTGAAATCGAGATTAGGGTTGTAATTGTTTAAGTTACGGACCTTATAAGGGCCTGTCTGATTATAGTACGATCCCGAAATATAGTATTTCATCGATTCACCACCACCGGTAATATTGATGTTGGCATTGGTGAGCATGGAATTCTTCTTATAGACTTCATCAATCCAGTTTACATTTGGGTACATATAGGGATCCAGCCCACTTTTTGTTTTTTGGATCAACTCATCAGAATAGGTTGGGGTCGAGCCCATATTTGTTCTTGCTTCATTCTGTAGTTCCATATATTTTACGCCATCCAGCATTTGTGGCGTTTTTGTAAAACCTGAGAAGCCGGTCTCTGCCTTAAAGGAAATCTTTGGTTTACCGGCAACACCTCTTTTGGTGGTAATAATCAAAACACCATTGGCGCCCTTAGCTCCATACATTGCCGTGGATGAAGCATCTTTCAATAGGGAAATACTGGAAATATCTTCGGGATCAATATTATTGAAAGATCCACCGAAACCACCATTGACATCATCACGTTGCACACCGTCGATAATAATTAGTGGAGACGAATTACCGGCGTAGGTCCCGATTCCACGGATTGTAAAATTTGAATTGTCATAACCAGGTTCACCACTGGACTGCACGGAGATAATACCGGCGACTTTACCTGCTAAAGCATTTGATAAATTGGGAACCGGTGTACGCATATCGGCCATATTTACCGAACTTACAGCACCCGTGACATTGATTTTTTTCTGTGTACCATAACCTACAACAACAACATCATCCAGATTATTATTGGCCAATGCTAAGGTGATATTTAAATGGTCCTTGTTATCTGCTGGTCGTTCAGTGCTTTCATAGCCTACGTATGTAAATGTCAAGATCACCTGACCGGATCCGGATGGTGGGGCGATGGTAAAATTTCCCTTGCCGTCGGTTGTCGTTGTGATCTGGGTATTTTTTACACGTACAGTTACGCCGGCGAGCGGGTTTCCCTGTTGATCTTTAACCGAACCATTGATGGCTTTTTGATTTTCGGTAACCTCCGCGGTACGAGCTGCCCCCGTCGATTCTTTTGGACGAATTATTAACGTCTTTTTGATGACCTCAAACTCAAGTGCCTGATTTCGAAACAGGGCTGTCAGCGCTTCATTTAACGTGGCATTCTCCAGATTAAGCGTGACAGGGCTTGCTTTCTTGATCAGCTTTGAATCGTAAAGCAGGTCAAGCTGTGCCTGTTTGCTGATTTCTGCTAGAACAAGATCGACCTTACTATTTTTAAAATGTAGGTTCATTTTTTGGCTATAAACCGGAGTTTTAGCCTGAACAACGCCAAAAAATGCGAGCAGTAGATAGAACTTCATAATCAATAGGGTCTTAATTAAGAACATATGCTGTTCTTTTCCCGGTATTATTTTCATAATTTTGTTAAGAATTAAAAGGTTAATTAATTTTTGACAGAAAATTTTTAAACTCTATTCGTAGCCGGGATGTGACAGCATCCCGGCTTAAGTTTTCGATTTATCTTTTTGTGACGTAGATCCTCCTTTCCACAATTTTAAATTTGATTGATTTTGTTAGTTCGAGAAGTGATAAGATCTCTTCAATATTCTCTCTTCGGGAGACTTTCATTTTGAGGTTTACATCATCCCAGTCCTTTCCCTCGAATATCACTTCGGCGTCGTACCATTGCGCCACATCCGCCATAATAGTTTTGATATTTTCATCTTTGTAAATAAAATAGTTATTCTTCCAGGCGATTTCGGATTCAGCATCAAATTGATCTATTTGAACACCTGAGGCAGATATCTTTGCACGCTCGCCAGGTTTGAGCATCGTCTGGCCAGCTTTTGAGGTTAAACTTACTGACCCCTGGAGCAGGGCGACTTTTGCAACATGGAGGTTATCCCTGTCGGATACATTAAATTTGGTACCCAGTACCCGGACTCCAAATCCATTACCTTCTACAATAAAAGGTTTGTATTTTGATTCAGCGACTTCGAAGTAAGCTTCTCCCTTGACCTGAACGAGACGACGGTCAGCAGCAAAATGCTCAGGGAAAATCAGGCTACTCTCGGCGTTGAGCCATACTTTGGTGCCATCTTCTAAATTGATCTGATATTTACCACCTTTCGGGGTTGCTAAGGTGACAAGTTGAGATTCCATATTTTTGTTCTCGGTCTTTGCCTGATAACTAATAATGCCTTCCTGGTCAATTTTGAACAACAGCTTTCCAAAAGGAACAGTGTCTCCAACCTGCTGTTGCTGCAGATCCAGGCTGCTGCCATCTGAATTTTTCAAAGAGGCTTTTTCTGCACCCGGATTCAGGTATGCCCGCTGATTTATAACTTGTAAGTCTGCATTTCGACCTTTAAAAAAATAATATCCGGCAATGCTGGAAACAGCCAATAACAAAGAGGCGGCATAGGGGAGGTAACGACGGAAAATGCTTATTTTTTTTGTATTGCCCGCTTCTGTCTGAATAAGTTGTTCTACGTTGCGCTTAATCTGTGTTTCTATATTTTCTGCAGGGCCGAATTTATCTTCGTCCCAAGTAGCATCATGATATGCATCCAAGAGCCTGTCGTCTACTTCACACAGTTCATCTTCGGAGGATTGCTTGCGCAAAATTTTCTTGATTAAGTCTATAATTTCAGGTTTTTTCATGAAATCTATAATTGATTCGTTCTTATAGAGTTCATTTTTTCAATTAGCCCCCAAAAGGAATTGCATTTTTTTTAAAAAAGAAAATATAAAAGAGTCTTTTATTAGATTGTATTCGATGTAATTGATTGTTTTTCAGTCTATTGTTAGAAAAAGAAAATCTGAAAAAAGATGTGCATATTCTGCATACCTTGTTTTAATCGTTTCAACGCAATAGAAATTTGGTTTTCTACTGTTTTTACGGAAATATTCAGCTTCTCAGCAATCTCCTTATGGCTTAGCTGCTCCATTCTGCTGAGGTAAAAGATCTCCTTACATTTGTCAGGAAGCTGGTTGATCATTTGATCCAGATAATCCAGCAGTTCGCTGTACTCCAATTTTAACAATGGGTTGAAGGAATCAACATAGTCCTCATCTAAATCTTTCAATTCGACATAATCCATTTTCTTTTTGATGTTTCGGAACACTTCGTAACGAATGCAGCCAAATAGATAGGTTTTGATGGAATATTTAAGATTTATTTTCTCCCTGTTTCGCCATATATTGATAAATACGTTTTGGACAAGTTCCTGACATACTTCGGGATCCTGCATTGTGACAGACGCTGTTTTGAACAGTGGTTGCCAAAAGCGATGCATCAGGTGTTGTAGCGCCCGTTCCTCACCTTGACAAACTGATTCAAAAATTTGCTGATCCGAACAGGCGGAGAAATTCATAGTTTAATTCTGTTTACAATAGGTATCCCACAAAAACCTTCTCAAAGTAAGTATAAAATAACAATAAAACAAAATCTAATCCGCCAGTGCCATGGTCTGCATGTGGGTATAATTTATATCCGGAAATAATAAAACTATTTAGACAAGATGCTGAATGGGAGCTGCATAGGTCTAATGCGATTTGAACAGCCAGTTTTGTAAAATTTAAGAAGAAGCAGATCGCCTTTTGATCAAGAGCGGGATACACTCCTTTAGATCGAAAATAACTCTGAGGCAGAAGGAAGGGTTTTGATGGTACAAATGCTTACTAAGAAAATTTAGTATCATTTAAAACTTAATATAGTCATAATGATAAGTTGATGTTAGATGTCTAAGTTGTTGTGCCTTAGTGGTCAAACGAGCGTTTAGCGTGAATGTCATGAAACGAGTCTATTACATACTGAATTTGATTATTTTCGTTTTTGTCGCTCAACTTTTGGGTTGCAAGAAGGATCCACCAAGCTATCCTGTGGGTTCCAATTCCTATGTCAACAGCTGGATATTGGATAGCCTTCGCCGCTATTATTTGTGGAATGAATCTCTCCCTAAAAAGATCAACATGGATCAGGAACCACAACTGTTTTTCAGGTCTTTGTTACATGCGAATGACCGCTTTTCTTATATGGTGGATCCGGCGGATCCCAGCAGCTTTCCAAAATCCAATCGGAGTCAATTTGGATTCGATTATAGTACCTTGAGCAGTGCCGATGGTAAGCTCGTCTTTGGCGTTATCAAATATGTCTATAATGATTCACCCGCTTCCCGAAATGGATTGAAACGAGGAGATTACATCAGTAGGATCAATGGCCAGCAGTTGACGACCGCAAATGCCGTTGTTCTTCAAAATGACCTGTTAACAGGAGACAAGGGGCAACTGACTTTAGCAGCTTTGGAAAATAATTCCCTGAGGGATATTCAAACTGTGGATTTAAGCCGGGGTATGTTGCTGGAACAGCCGATATTACGGGAGATTTTCCACTTGAATGCCAAGACAATTGGTTACCTCTATATCAATGATTTTAGCCGTGGTATAGCACAGTCTGCTATGTCGGATTTTACCGTTTTTAAAAATGAACAGATAGACGCTCTTTTGGTGGACCTTCGCTATAACCCTGGAGGTCAGGTTGCGGAGGCTGCAGGTATTGCCGGATTAATCAGCGGATTACCTTTTAATACAGCTTTTATCACCTACACAGGTAATAAGAATGGCGGGCGAAAAACAGAAAGTATCGGTCAAAGTGCTTCAGGTGATGGTACATTACACTACAACCAGATGTTAGAAAGCGGTCTGAAATTAAAAGAAGTTTACATTTTAACGAGCCCCACAACAGCATCAGCTGCTGAGATATTGATCAATAACCTCAAACCTTATGCGCATGTCATCACGATAGGAGAGAAGACCAGAGGAAAAGATGAGGCCTCATTTGTAATTAAAGATATGCGGCCAACAAAAACCATTGCTTGGGAAATACATCCCATTATTTACAAGTTGTCCAATGCATTAGGATCGGGAGATTATGCTACGGGAATAGTGCCACAATATCATGTCAACGAACTCGAAGCCTTACCATTAAAAGTTCTGCCTTCTCTTGATGATCCCTTGATTCAACGCGCTATTGCACTTATTGGAGGAAGCAAGAGCCTAAACAAACGGGGAGCAAGCAAACAGTCTTCGGTAAGTCCGCTGCGGATACTGACAGATAGCAAACGAGAGCAAACGTATCAAGAGATCCTACAAATAAACAACTAACAGCTTATATATTAACAACTATATAACACATACTTAAACTGGTGTTAACTGTGGGTTAATAGGTGCTGTTTAGCTTTGGGTCATTACCATCAATATACTTGTTATGAAAAGGAAAGCAATTGAAACAAACGAACAGTTATTGGACAAATTACGTCAGGGAGATACGGCCGCATTTCAGGAACTGTATTTTCGTATGCGTAGTAAAGTAATTGGCTTTTCTTACAAGTTTTTACGTTCTCAAGAAGGTGCGAAAGAGCTGACGCAGGAGGTATTTGTCAAGCTCTGGGAAAATCGCGAAAAAATAGATGCCAGCAAAAATATTGAGAGCCTTTTATTTGTCATGGTACGGTACAGTATGCTCGATACTTGGAAAAGAAAGTTGCGCTACGATAGTTTTCTCGAAACGCAAAGCAGAGTCGAGCAACACCAGGATTCTACCGCACAATATATCGACTATCAAGAATGCTATGCGGTATTAACACGTTCGATTGAGGCCCTACCGCAACAGGCACAGAAGGTGTATCGACTGAGTCGGGAAGAGGGATTGAGTCATCAGGAAATCGCTGATCAACTACAGATTTCTACCAATACGGTGAGCAATCACATCAAAAAATCCATGCGCCAGATTCGAGCCTATTATCATAATAGCTACCCAGAAGCATTTGGCTGTATCTTGTGCTTGGTTTTGGCCTTGATCTAAGTGCCAATTTTTCTTAAAATCAATTATTTATATTTTTTTTTCTTTCGAGTAGCTGTTCCTCCCTTGCCAGTCTTTCTATAGATAAATAAGCAAAAAGAAGTGCAAGATAAAGGATACATCAAAAGCATCATGGAACGTTTCCGACAAGGGCAGGCAAGCCCGGCGGAGAAAAAGATCCTGTTGCACTATTTGGAGACAGATCAGGACGAAGAGCATATGGAGCTCTTCGCAGAGATGATGGCTGATCTGTGGGAAGGCGAACCTGCCTATCGGGAGGAGACCGTTGAGACGGAGGCCGCGTTTGCTGAGATCTTGCAAGAAATTCCAAAAGATAATAAAAGAAAGCCAGTCAGGATAGTACAGCAATGGTATTACGCGGCGGCAGTAATATTAGTCTTTTCAGTTGTTTCGAGTTGGTTTTATTTTCAAAAACCTGAAAAAGCTATGCAAACCACAAGCATAGCATGGTCGAGTAAAACGACTCCTGATGGACAAAAAGTAAAGATTAGATTAAGCGACAGTAGTATTATTTATCTGGCTGGGGGAAGCACTTTACGTTGGCCAGACCAATTTGTGAAAGGACAGAAGCGAGAAGTTATATTGACCGGAGAAGCTTTTTTTGAGGTTAAAAGAGATACCAGCAGTCCATTTATTGTACATACCGGACAAGTGAACACACAAGTGTTGGGTACCTCCTTTAATATTTATGCTTATCCAAAAGATAAAAATCAGATGATCTCAGTGCGCAGTGGAAAGGTACGTGTAAGCAGTAATGGGGGAAACCAATTAAAAAAACTGGCGGATCTGACCGCAGGAATGCGCCTGACTTATGAGCAGCAGACGATGGATTTCGTTGTCGAAAAAGGTCAGGATCCCGCATCATTTAATAGTTGGATAGAAAACCGTCTGAGCTTTCGAAATGCCAACCTTGGAGAAATAACAAAGAAATTAAGCCGCTATTACAGCATTCATTTTGATATCAAGGGCTCGTGCAAATTTGATAATTATCGTATTAACGCCAGTTTTGACAACCAACCCATCGGGAAGATTATGGAGCAGTTAGCAATGATGAGCGGAGGTAAACTTAGCTATCGGATCAATGACGAAAATTCAATCACCTTATGGAGGAAGGAATGCCCATGATATAATCATAGCATAAAGAGCGGATAACGCTATAACAACGAACGAGAAACAAAAAAGAAAATAGAACCGCTCTGGACCAACAGAACGGTTCGAGAAACAAATTTCTAATCAATTGAATAACTAAAAAATCGTTGAATTCCATGAATATAAGCATATATTCTCAAAACAAAAGAAAATTTTCAAAATCTTGGAAGCAGGTCATCTTATTGGCAGTCTTCGGTATATTACAGTTTTTTATTCCTGTGGTTTTCAATGGTGTTTATGCACAGGGACTTCAGAAAAAAATGAGCCTAAGCTTTAATTCAGTACCCATTACCAATGCCTTACGAGATTTGCAGACGGCTTCTGGCCTGCAGATCAATTACGATGGAAGTATATTTTCCGGGCAGACCAAAGTGAGTTTACCTGCACAAAACTACACGGTGGAAACTGCATTAAAACAGCTTTTGGCCAGTAGTAACGTTGGTTTTAAAACAGCCGGAAACAATACCGTTGTTCTCTTTAAACTACCACCTCCGGTAAGCCCCGGACGAATGATAGGAACTATTGTTGACGGGAGCGGCGACCCATTGGTCGGAGCCACGGTTATCGTACAGGGAGTGGGTAAGTCTGTCATGACGGATAGCAAAGGGAATTTTAATATCGAATTAAAAGGGGGAACATATACCATTGATATCACCTATATTTCTTACGAAAGTCAGCGGGTTACAGATATTAAAATCGTTGATGGGAAGAGTACCAGCTTAAATATCGCCATGAAAGCAAGCGCAAATACGCTAAGCCAGGTGATTGTAACATCTTCCTTTAAAAAAGCCAGCATCTCAGGACTATTGGCGCGACAAAAGAATGCTTCCGAGATTAGCAATGGTATTTCGGCAGAACAGATGGCACTGACACCCGATCGTAATGCCGGTGAGAGCTTGAAGCGTATTTCTGGTGTTAACACAATGGACAATAAATTTGTGATTGTCCGTGGTATTGGCGAGCGCTATAACGCTGCTGCACTTGACGGTACCGTATTACCGAGTACCGAGGCTCAAAGACGAAGTTTTTCTTTTGATATGATTCCAAATGCAATTGTAGATAACATCATTGTTGTGAAATCGATAACTCCTGATATGAATACGAGTTTTGGTGGTGGACTTATTCAGATTAATACAAAAGATATTCCGACCGAAAACTTTATGACTTTTGGAGCAGGAATGTCTGTTAACGATCAGTCTACCGGGAAAGATTTTTTAAGCCGTAAACGTGGTAAATACGATTATTTTGGTTTTGATGATGGACGACGAGATTTTCCATCAAATTTGAAGACGATGTCAAATGAGTCTCCGATAGGCGAGATTATCGATCAAACATTACGGTTTAAAAACGATAATTTTACCGTCCATAATTATCAAGCACTGCCGTCTCAAAATTATCAATTTACGATCGGACGATTATTAAATTTGGATACATCTGGGCTAAATAAATTTGGATTGACAGGTGCATTAAGTTATCGTAATAACCAAAACATAACCAAAATCGAAAAGATTGCACGTGGTAATTGGAATACTAATACAGCTATCGCTGCTTCAGGTAATTCATATGAATTTAATACTACACTGGGTGGTGTACTCAATATGGGGTTGCAGATAGGAAAACATCGTTTCAGTTCGCGTAATACTTATACACATTTATATAATAATTCATTTACGAGATTAAAAGGGATCGAGGCCGACAATAATTTTAACGATATGCCTAATCGAATTCGAGAGGCAGATGATCCTACTTTTACGACTTTATTGCAGAATCAGCTGACTGGGCAGCATCAGTTTGAAAAAATTAAATTGGAATGGAATGTAGCGCGTACAGGGATAGACCGTAAACAGAAAGATCTTGGGATTACAACGCAATCCCCTGAAATCATAGGAAGGGATACGTTCTTTCTTTACGATTATAGCCAATTGTCTGAAGCGCGATTTACACCAATTTCCAAACATTATTATAGGAATAATGAAACACATTATTCTTGGAATGTTGCTTCAACTATTCCGTTTGACCTATCATTTTCGGATAAAAATAGCCTTAAAGTTGGATATTTTGGTATCCAAAGAAAATCGCAGTTTGATTGGAAAATACTTCCTTTAGTCGTCAATTCGACCGCCTTTGATAAATCATTGAAGTATCTGCCCATTGGAGACTGGCTTAAACCGGAAAACGTAAGATCTGATGGTTTCCTATTGCTGTTGGATGGTTGGGGAAATAATTTTTATGCTGGAAAGAGTTTGAATCATGCAGGGTACTTTATGTTTGACAACAAGATCAATGACCAATGGCGGTTAGTTTGGGGATTAAGGGCCGAGTATTACCGTTATAGGGAAATCAATAATCCAAGCAATTCACTAAAAGAAAATGAATATGGAACATTTGATCTGCCCAAAGAGAAGACTTGGCAATGGCTACCCTCTGCAAACCTGACCTATAGTCCGACAAATACGATCAATGTACGTGTTGCTTATTCCAGTACGGTTGTTCGACCTGAGATGATGGACAATAGCCAGTTTTTTAGTTATAGCGCTTATTATGATGGTTTAGTAGGAAGTGGCGGGATTACCAGTACGCGTGTTAATAGCATAGATGTTAAAACGGAATGGTTTCCAGGATTGGGCGAAATTATCTCGGTAGGCGGGTACTATAAATACTTTGATAAGCCGGCTGAACTTATAGCGAGTCCAACTTTAGACTTCGGCTTTAGATATACGTTAAATAATTCTAATTGGGCTAAAGTATTTGGATTAGAATTAGAGGTACGAAAAAACCTAAGCTTTATCCATGATACACCTATTTTACGAAATTTTAGCGTCTATGGTAATCTTACTTATCAACAATCCAAGGTTGAAGGGTTAGCGATGACGAATAACATAGATTCCATTACAGGTAAAACTATTATGGCTCCGATGCGTCAGAAGAGGGCACTATATGGCCAGACTCCATACTTGTTGAATGCAGGGATACAATATCAAGGTGAAAGGTTTGGGATGAATTTAGCCTATAATAAATCAGGTCGGAAAACATATTTCGTTACCGGGTTGCCACGAGATACAGAATATGAGCAACCTAGAGAGCAATTGGACGCACAAGTGAGCTATAAATTTTTGAATTCACGTCTTGAAATTAGAATCAATGGGGGGAATATATTGAATTCTGTATCAGCATTCTATACTAATAGGGGGAGTTATGAAAAAAATCCGGACCATCAAGATGGTTCTCTGGATTTCAGCAATGCTGAAAGGCTTAAACCTGGATTTACAGATAATTATGAAGAAGGAGATCTCTATACCTACAGACAGCGCTTTGGAAGAACCTTCGGAACAACAATAACGTATAAATTCTAACAATGATAAATAAAAAAAGAAAGGAGGATAAAGTGGAAGACTTTAATAAAAAAGCGAAAGGCTTTGCTGAAACGGACCTCTCGCTTGAATGCATATACAAGTCATGTGCTTCCTAAAAAGAAAACCAACAAATCTTGCAGAATGCCTAGGGCACTAAACAAGTCGACTTGCCATTTATCTGGCCGCAAATTAATAATTTTTTAACACAAATCAATAGAAAAATGAAAACTCTAAATAAAACTTTAGCTATTCTAGCAATCGCTTCTACTTCATTAACAGCATGTAATAAAGATAACGCTTTACAAAATGATTCTTTCGATAATCGTGGTACTTCAGCAGCAGATTACAGCCAATCTTCACTGCCAGTTGTAACTATTTCGGCAGATATTACTAGCAATGTTACTTGGTCTGCAAGTAATGTGTATGAAATCAAAGGAGTGGTTACTGTTACCAACGGTGCTACACTAACCATCCCAGCTGGAACATATATTAAAGCAGCTGTTAATACACCAGGTGCACAAAATGGTGTATTGGTCATTGCTAAAGGAGCGAAGATAAATGCGCAGGGTACAGATACCAACCCAATCGTATTTACAAGCCGTAACTTATTGGATGGCGATAATGCGACTGTTGGTAAACCTGGCGATTTTGGAGGTCTAATTGTTCTAGGTAATGCGCAGATTAACGACGCTGCTGGAACAAGATTAATTGAGGGTTTAGCTGACGAGGCAAAATACTATTATGGTAGCAGTAGTGCTACTAACAATACAGAAAGCAGTGGTACAATCAAAAATGTACGTATAGAATATGCTGGGTATAAATTAGCTGAGAATATTGAAGTGAATGGATTAACCCTTGGTGGTGTAGGGTCAGGTACTGTCTTGAACAAAATTGAGGTAGCATGGGGACTAGATGATGGATTTGAATTCTTCGGTGGTCGTGTAAATGGATCGGATTTAGTTGCTTTCTCAAATGATGATGACCAGTTTGATTTTGATTTGGGGTATCAAGGAACTATTTCAAATTCAATTGCTTTTGCTAACAAAGTTTCTACACATAGTGCTAGTGGTACCAATAGCGATTCAAATGGTGCTGAAATTGATAATCATCCAACCGCATTCACTGCATTACCTAAAACCAAACCTACTTTTAATAATGTTCGTATTGTAGGAACCAAAAATGAAACAGGTATAACAGCTCCTGGATTTAAATCTGGTGTACTGGTACGCCGCGGTGCTGAGTTAGCATTGGTAAACTCAAAAATTACAGGATATAAAACAGGTTTGCATATTAATAGCGATGCGACTCCTTCATTGACTTCTGTTCAAGGATCATCCTTATTTGGATTTACATTGGCTGCTACTGCTGGTTACACAGACCTTGGTACAAACACTGTTGCTCCAGTAGGTACTACTGCTCCGACGTTCAGCATTTCGACGCAACCGTTCTATAATGAAAGTGGATTCGTACACGGTTTAGCTTATCCTTGGGTAAAATTTAATTACTAAGCATTGCTTAAAAAAAATGTATAACAAGACCTAGGTTGGCCAATAAGTCAACCTAGGTTCTTATATGAAAAATATGAAAAGATCCATATTTAAATTAATGAGTTTGTTGATAGTTACTGCACCTCTATTACCATCTTGTCAAAAAGGAGAGTTGTTTGATACTAGTACGCCAAAGATTGTCGAAATAACTTTCAGCGGCTCCAGCTCTATTCCCTTGGAAATCATTTATGATGAAACCGTCGTTGATAGCACAAGAGGAGAATTCAATACAATGCCTAATCCATTTAAATTGAATATTGCAAAAGGTGGTGAAAATATATCTGTTCGCCAGAAAGGGAAAACAGCCATATTGAAAAGTTATAATATAAATGCTGAAAACTTTAAACAGCCATTTGGGATTTTTTATGATAATGGAAAAATATATGATTCGGGAATAAAGTATAAATTGGAAATTTTGGCCAAAAACAGTGGCCTGGATTTCTATCTGGATAACCAGATCATCCATAAAAATCCATATGAAGGATCGACTTTGGAGACGCTCACGATACCCGTTAATAAAGAGCAAAAACGATCGCTTACAGTAAGGAAAAAAGGCGAAAAAGAGATTTTGCTGACAAAAATAATAACAGCGGCTGATACGAATAAAATACTAAAATTTTATCTTGAGGGGAATGACCTAGTCGAGAATCTGACTATCCCGGCTTTGAAAAACCCAAAAGGGATGTCTGTGACCTTTAAGTTGCTAACAAATGTAAATACTATCGAAACTAAGTTTATTGGTGGCGATGTGGATTTAGTCGCTTATATTCGGAATTTGAACACGACTGATGTCAAAAAACCAAGCCCTGAATTGCGATTTACAACTCCCGCAAATCAATCTTTTGTAACAATGGAACTACCTCCACTTGCTGAGTCAGATTATTATACATTTGACTTAGTAAAAAAAGGAACCAATGAACCTGCATTTGTCAGTAACAATTCGATGAAAAAAGTAAATTTAGGATTTGGTAATTATGGTAGTTTTTATTTTTTTAATCCAGACTTCATGCTTTTCCTTCCGGGTGAAAGAATAATATGTACGATAATGCCTGCTGAAGAGACTGGAGGAGCTAATTATGATGAGATTTTCGTTACTCCAACAATCAACGAGTACCTTACAAATTGGATTAACTTTCAATGATTGTAGAGCTAAAGTAATTTGGTAGATAAAGTTGAGAAGTCCTCTGTGTAGGATTCTTGGCTTTTTTCGTTTATTGATTATCAAGTTAAGTAGTACCAAGGTCTGAGATATTGATGGTTGTTGATTAAAAATCTTTTGTTTATCAGGAAATTACTATTTTTAAATAAGGATACCGTATCCTGAAACTGATCAAACTTTGATTAAGTTTCTGAATAAAAAAAACAGTTAATTTATTGGTATTTAGATAAAAACGATGAAGAAGAATTTTGCAAAAGCAGAAATGTTTATTCGGAAAGATGTCGCTGAAGTGTTTCAGGCGATGGTAGACCCTGCGATTACAACTAAAATCTGGTTTACCAAGAGTTCGGGAAAACTAGAAAAGGGGAAGATTATTGAATGGGAATGGGAGATGTATAACCATAAGGTCAATGTTGAGGTGCTGGAGATCATAGAGAACCGAAAAATTATTTTCAACTGGGGCAATTATGACAGGCCTTCAATTGTCGAATGGGAATTTCGGGCGATAGAAGGGGGAACCTTTGTATCCGTGACCAATGAAATCGAACATGATACGCCCGAAAAGCTTATCGCTGAGGTGCGTGATAGTACTGAAGGATTTACACTTGTTTTGGCCAATCTGAAAGCATATCTGGAATTTAATATTTTGCTTAATCTGGTAGGAGATAGGTTCCCTGAAATGTAGGCAGCGTGAAAATAGAGTTTATAATGAGGATTGTTTTCGAAGATATGACTTTCGGATACGATCGCCTATAAAGATCAGCAGTCCGATGATCAAAATTACAATTAACGTCCTTACCAGCTTAAACTCATTGTATGCGCTGTAGTTGTCGTTTTGGTATTTGTTTGCTTTCAGATATATTTTGCCGCTGTGGTTATCTAGGATAAAATTAAATTGATTTAATATTTTATTGCCCAATAGGCTTTGCTTGGCATTCGGATAATCGGGATTATTGGCATTGGTTACAATGTTTTTAAATACCTGGTTCCCGATTTTGAGCTCCGGAATAACAATGATCTTTTTTCTGCCAAAAGAAAATAACGAGTGATATTTGTTCCAAAGACCATAACGATTTGTAAAATCGTCCCCAATAAGCATACTGCCATCCCGACCGGTATCAAATAGAAAATGGAAGGGATAATCCTGTTCTCCGACTTTAATATTGACTTCAAATCGGGGGCGATGTTGGAAATAGTCAACATCGTGAACATGATAGCCCTGTAGATCTTTGTTTATCTGATCGCTTAGGATCATAATCTTTTTCTCGTAATCAACTTCGATAATCTTGTCCCGGAACAGTGAATTTCCGATGATCATATCTTCACCATCCGCTAGATTTCGAATTTGTACCAACGGAACTTTATCCCAGCGTAATCCACCAATTTCCAAACTATTGATACTGGCACTGGGCTCATTGTTTGTTCCATCCGTATTCTGGACACTGATGTGACCATCAAATTTGACAGCCGTTTTTGCAGGAGATTGCTCACTGAGGCAGGTGATACCCGCTCCCAGATCAAACATGATCGTCAAGTTTTTATAACCATTGAGGCTTCCCTTAAAATAAAGACGACTATTTTTCATAAAAAAGGGAATGGTATCCGACGAGTGTATCGCTGGCTTAGATTGTACAGTCGGATTTAATAGTTGCTCATAATTGGCCGATATACGCGTTAGAATACGATCCCGTTCATTCAGTAATATGATAAAATCATAGGTTTTACCATAAGTAGTCGTAAAAGAAATGGAATCCTTATCGGTAATAAATGTGATCTTACGTTCTACTCTCGGCACCTGTGTATAATAAATATCGGGTGCCGTTGTTGGGGTTAATTTCCATACATCCTTAGCTAATAGCTTTCCATCACGGATACTAACCATGGGTTTGCTGGCCTGAATCACAGGTAGATTTTGTTGGCCTTGAGTTTTGGAGACCATAAACACGGCAAAACTCAAACTAAGGGCGAGAAGCTGTGCTGTTATTTTCATCTGTTTTATTTTTTAATTACGCGGTTCAATTCCCTTTGTAATAAAATCTGTAATCAACTTGTAATCGTTTTTTACTACGGCATAAGAAGCCTTGTTAAGCTGATCGCGATTTGCAGTGACTGATAGGTTCGTTTCATCCATATAGAGCTTGTAATGGGGGCCATTGACGGATGATAATACCGCCGTATCTCCCGACAAAACCAAAGTTTTACCCTCTTTTTCGCTCCAGGATTTAATATATTGGCCAATTGAAGCCGATTGTGCTTTTGGAAAGCTCGCCGTTAAAGTACAGAGTGAGCCATCTTCGGTGTAGATAACAGTTGTTTCAGAATGATTTACAGCAAATTGATCAAATAGCTTTTTACCAGATACGAATAAGCCAATACATAGTATAACTATTGCGATAAGGGTGTAATTTGTTTTCATGATTGATTTTTATGTTTACGGATGAAATAATAGACGAGCAAACCGAATGCTAAGCTTATACTCAGGATAATGGCTGAGTGAAAGCCAAGAGGTTGTGTAAAATAGCATAGCGTGAGTCCGACTGAGCCGGCAAATAATACACAGCACCAGCTTAAGGCTTGTTCTACAAGATTGTTTTCTTTCGGAAGGATCTCGATAACGATCTCCAAAGGTGCATTCCTTTCAATCAGGGTTCTACGTAAACGATCGTTTAGGAATAGCTTGATAAGCTTGAGCAAAAAAGAGGAAGCGATCCAGATGGACAGCAAAACAGCAATCGCGTTGAGCGAGAAAAAAACAACTTCCTTATCTGCAATCACTGAAGCAGCTTGTTGTGCAGCCATCGTCGGCATAATGTTGACTGCAAGCAGTACCAATGTTAAGTTCAAAATGCGTTTCATACAATTGATTTTATAGTATATCAGACCTACCAATCCAATTTAGGTTGCAAAGAATCTGTTTTTTTTATGATTGTGTTCATTTTTTGTCGATATCGGATGAGGGATAGTACGGTCTGTACGCTGATTAAAGAAAGCGGTAGGAGGGCAAAGAAATAACGTAAAATATCGGGAAGCTGAATAAATAACGTGATAAATTGTTTCCCGTAGATAACAGCAGCAACTGTAACCAATAGACCACCTAAGCTTGCCGCAAGGAGGGCTGCCCAATGAATTGGAGCCCTTTGGGGAATTAGCATACCGACAATATAATCGGGTAGATCAGGATCAAAGCTGGCCATGGGCAATTCTTGGATAGTCAAGTTGATCAACTGATAGTTTTCAAATTTGATTCTGCATGCTGCACAGGTGGAAATATGATCCATTTCCAATCTTGTTGTATCGTTAGGGGAATCAGCAAGAGCCTGCAATTGTTCTTCTGTTAAATGTGTACTGTTCATAGTTCCTCTCTTTTTTGTGATTTGAGTAGAATATCTTTTAATTGCTTGCGTGCACGAAACAAATAAGACTTTATGGTACCCTCCGGTAATTGTGTGATTTCAGAAATCTCCTGTAGACTCAATTCCTGTTGGTAATGTAATCCGATCAGCGTTTGATATAATGCGGAGAGCTGTGCCACAGCCTGTGCTATTGTCTGGCTAAGTTCGCGCGCAAAAAGCCTATTTTCTGTTTCGTTGCTGGCCGCTTGTACCATTTTATAATCTGTATAAGACGAATCAGCATTTTCAAAAAAACTTTCCATGAGGATAGGACGTTTTTTCTGCAGATAATGCAAGCAGGTATTATATGTAATCTGTCCGATCCAGGTCGACAATTTGCTCTGAAAACGAAATTGTCTTAGATTATTGAGAACTTTAATATAGACATCCTGTATAATGTCCCTACGTTCTGCAGCGACTGGGATCATTTTGTAAACCAAATGCGCGACGAGCTTCTCATGATCAACGATAAGCTTGCGGAATGCATGCGGATCCCGTTGGAGGATCTGAGAGACTAGTTCCCGGTCTGCTTGACGTTGTATAGCTGTTTCTGTGTTCACGGACAAATAAGACCCATAAGTGAAATTTAGGTTGCAATAATTCAAAAATAAATATTTTAAATTACTTATCTAACTGATTTTTAGTTTGTTTTGTTTTCTAGTTTCATGGGATTTCTTTATTGGAAATAAAGACTGTGATGAGGCCTACTCAGGAGCTCATTGTTTTTACGAGATAAGCTGTATATTCACGGGATAGATTCATACAGATTGTACTATTGAAAACTTTATGCCCATTACTGATGCGCAGGAATTTATTGCTGCTCTTTATCCTAAGTTTATACTGCCTTTACACGAAGGGGCAGGAGATAGACACAACATTTATTTATACCTATCCCAATGCATCTTGGATAACGAGTTATCTCTCTACAAGTGCGGTCAATATGACCACTGAAGACAAAACTTTTGAACCGAATAACCCCTTGAAAATCGGAGTGGGATTGGGAATCCGGAATACAATGATTAATTTTCTTGTGGGCACAAAGATTGTTTCATTAAAAGACAAGACATACGGTAAAACGAGTTCGACAGACTTTCAGGTACATCGCTATGGTCGAAAATTTGTGACAGATATCTATTTTCAGCGTTATAAGGGATTCTTTGCCATGGATGGAAAGGATACTAAGCTTTTTCCGGCGATGAAAATCAATCAGATGGGACTCGAACAGACCTATGTGTTCAATCACACACGATTTTCATTAAAAGCAGCCTTTGAACGAAGCGAGCGACAGCTTCAGAGTGCAGGGAGCTTCCTGCTAGGAGCCAATGTGTATTGGCATCAACTGCGGGATTTTGAAGGGTTTGACGGTAATTTTGTGCAAAATATCGACAATCTTCAAGTCGGAGCACAAGGAGGGTATGTACATTCCTGGGCTCTGGGGCAGCATTGGCTCATCACGGCATATACAACGATTGGTTTTAACATTGGAAACGATGTCGAAAATTTCAGGAACTTTCGTTTTAAAGTATACCCAACTGTATTGGCCAGGACAGTGGCCAGTTATACCAAGAAGGATTGGTCTTTCACCTATGGAATGATGATCAATAATAAAATGAACTTTTTTGAGGCAAAAAAAGACTATACAGTCACGAATGTAAATCTACAGTTGTCCGTAACCAGACAAATTAATTTTTCATTTTAATATTTCGGACATCTGGCTGTTTGAAATGCGCGACTTGGTTTCCCGTTTCATCGTAGCCTTTATTGCTACCATGAAACGGGTTTATCTTTAAGGAATGATCTGTTTGTTCCGCATTTCATCGAATAACCGAAAAAACATCTGTTCGGTATCAATGTACTCATGGAACCCGAATCTTCTTGCTTTGCTACCATCTGCAAAAAAGTCGTAATTCCAGGAGAAGACAAAGTCGCCGAATGCCCAGGCGGAGACTTCCTGATAATTATAATTCAATCCCTGTTGCTTCTGTATGTCTTCCCATATATTTTCTTTATTGGACATCATAGTTTGTAGGTTTAGAGGTAGGGGCGTGTCGACTTCCATGTTAAAATATTTTGCAATTTTGGGCCAGAGATCTTTCCAGCGAAATAAATCTCCATTGTTAATATTAAAAGCCTGGTTGGCCGCTCGAGGTTCTGTTGCCGCCCATATAGTTGCCTTTGCCAATAAAGTAGCATCTGTCATCTCGAGTAAGGTGTCGTATGCACCAATCTTGCCCGGAAAACGAAGTGGAATATTTAATTTCTTGGAAATAGTAGCGTATACAGCGATCAGTAGTGCAAGGTTCATCGGGTTTCCAGGTGTCGTTCCGCCCACAACCGATGGCCGGATAGCAGACCAGGTCCACTGTTTGCCAATTTGTTGCTGTTGAAGGTATTGTAGCTGGCTGGTATTAAATTCAGGAGGCATATGACCAGCATCAGATTCTTTGGCCGGTGTTTTAAATGGGCCGAGGTGGGCGCCATAAACCTTATAACCCTGCATAAGACTAACATGTTGCAGGGATTTGGCTACGGGCTCAATAGCTGTTATTACATTGACCAACATCCTCAAATTAGGTTCGACTAATGCGGCCCAACTGTCCTTGTCCTGATAAGCTGCATAAAAGATATGCGTTACAGTGGTTAAATCACTTAGTTTGTTGACCGTGTCTGTTAAATCCAGTAAATCTACAGCAACATAATGAACATGGTCATGATCGGTCCCGCCACGACGGGACAGCCCGATAATATCCCAGTTGCCCAGACTGCTAAGATGTTCAATAAGATTTGTGCTGATAACACCATTGGCGCCCACAATCAATGCCGTATTTTTTATAGTTTCCATATGAATTGCTTTTTAACAAAATTAGCGTTGCTTTGAATCCAAGAGAGGTAAAAATCGGCTATAATTTTGTAAATTTCTGAAATGGAACGCTATCGACAATTTGAACCTATCCTGATCTCGGAATTTAAATCCAGCGCTTGGACACATCCAGAGCATAATCACAATCACTACGAACTTATCTTTATTTTGAGTGGGGAGGGAACTCATGTGATCAATGGCTATGCCGTACCTTATCAAAGTGATGCTGTTTTCTTTATCGGACCAGAAGAGTATCACTATTTTGATATCAAGCAGGAGACGCATTTTATTTATTTAAAATTTACAGATGCTTACATCTATCGGACTACAGCCGAATCGGGTAATTTAACCCGTCAATTGGAGTATTTAATAAAAAGCAGGGAAACTCATCAGCATGGATTCCCACTTCTTGCAGCTGATCTACAGACTGTTCGTCTGCTGTTTAATGTGATTGCGTCCCTAAAACACGATATCTTTGCGAATCAGGATTTAATATGGCATCAGCTGCTCAGCATTTCAATGCTGCTGGCGAGAAATATGCCCGAATTACAGATGGATGGTCCTAGAAGTCGCGATCTACAGGCGATGTTTTGTTATATTCATAAAAACATATATACACCAAATCTGTTGAGATCTCAGGTAATGGCTCCTCATTTCAATATTGCTGCTGATTATTTGGGCACCTATTTCAAACGTCAGGTTGGTATGACAATAAGGACTTATATCCATCAATATCGGAATACACTTATTCGGCAACGCATAGCCGCCGGAAGAATGATTTTAAAAGAAATTGCCGAAGAGTTTGGATTGACAGATGTCAGTCATCTGACCAAGATCTTGGGGAAAGAGGTCTAAAGAAAAACAACAAAGCCAGCAAAAACATTTAAGTTTTTTGCTGGCTTTGTTATGATGCAGTCTCGAAACGATTACTGACAGATCGTACGATGATTGTTATCGTAGAGAGGTAATAAATTTGCTATCGAGCTGTATTTATAATGTATACCCAGATAATTAATTACAAGGTATTTTCTTCTTGCCGGCACCTGTACCTTTAATCACGGTTGTACCATCAACAAGTTGGGTAACTTTTACAGCATTACTTTGTGTACCATTCCATGGGAAAGTATTGAATGCATTACCATTGGTTAAAACAAGGGGATACAACTCCCCACCGGAAGTCTTGCTACCGAACATGGTCACCTGGCCAGTTCTGCTGATCACAAGTTTAATCAATGGTTTGGTTGCTGTACCTTTTAGCCCATAGATGCTGCCAACTCGTCTATTTGATTCAACGTCGGTTCCCTCATATTTGCTTCCATCAGCAAACTGGATATTTTGCGTTGAAGATGCGCCTGCATTCTGGAATTGAATTTCTTGTTTCGCCAATTTGACACCATTTACCTCCATATTGAAAGCGTTGTCCAATTCGGTAATATCAAATACAAAACCATAATCTGCTACCGGTGCGGTGAAGCTGCGTTCAATCGTTTTACCATTCGCATAGAATACACCATCTTTCCTAATTCCTTTTACGCCACCAGAAGTTGTTTCGGGATAACTCCAGTTTAGTCCATCACTTGTCACGTTCTGTGTACAGGTTTTGAAATTAAGTTTCAGGTCATATTTCTGTCCTGGATTGATCTTTACATTTGGGATACTAACATTTGACTTCGTTTCACCATCGATCGTCAGCGTTCCTAAGTTAAGTGTTCCAGTGCTAGTTCCTGGGTGGATCAATAGGGAAGGAGAACTAACTACTGTACGTAAGCCTGTACCTAAACTTGGAAATTGTGCCAATACACCCGCATTGTTCAGTCCATTGTAAGTTAGAGCCTCATCCGATAGTTTGAAGTTCGCTGTAGAATGGCTTGGTTTGAAGACTGCATTTTCAAGTTTGGTGATTGCACCAGTCATGTTCGGATCCATTGTCAAGGTCGTGATGATCTGACTGAAGCGGTGTTTTAACACAACATTTAAGTTGTTTACACCTGTATTCAATTTCAAGTTGCCCGTAAAAAACATTAAATCTCCGCTGATATTGTCTAAACTAGCTGAAGACAGTTTGTTCTGGTTATTGATATTGGGTACTGTGCTTGTACTATTGATGGAATAAGCAATGAAGGTATAAGTTTTCCCTGCGTCGAGAGCGATACCAGCAGCAGTTGATTCACCGCCATAACTGTAGATCTTTTCAGTAACATAAGTACCTTGGTTGTCATAAACAACAACTTTATACTTGATATCTTTGTCTAGTGGTTTTTCTGTTACTTGTGCAGCTGCAACTTTTGGGCTCGATGCAGCAACTAATCCTTTTTTAACAGCCGCCGCCGAGCTGTTTGTCAAAACAACATCAATGGAGCATCCGTTACCAAAAGGAACCGTCATTTCCTGTACATCTGATGTATTGTTTGACGCTAGAGACGCTTTTGTAGATCCCTGCTTTTGACCAACAGCGTTACTCTCGTCCTCCGTATAGGCTTCAACACCCTGTAGATTGATCTTAACCACTGTTTCTCCTGTTAAATCTGTAGTTTCACCACTCTTTTTACAAGAGTAGAGGCTTGAGCCCGTTAGTACAATGCACGTTAGCATTAGTATATTTTTCAGATTACGATAAGACTTTAAATTCATGTAATTAGATATTTTATGTAATGGATTTCTTTATTTTAATGAAATTTTATGTGTTATATACCAAGCTTTTAGCTATACCCTTATCCAAAAATATTTAAGTAAAAGCTGTGTATTTTTTTATGTGTCAGTAATATGATAACGATTATGGCAAATGCTTTTCTGACGCAAAATTAAATGGAACTTTTTGTTTAAGAAGTATTGTTTGATGAATGAAGTTTTTCCTGTAGAGAAACATCTACATAGCGACAACAGGCGCTGTGTTCCATATCAGTGATGATGTAGCTTACGCTTTAAAAAGAAGTTGTAACGTGTAAAATCTTATAATATGCACACATTAGGCAAAAAAATGGATGCTTATTGCAAATCGAAAAGCTGTAATTTTGCCTCCAAAGTTTTACTGTTTTTATCGGCTTCAACGTATTGGTAATTACGGAGTAAAGCCAATCTATCAGAGCAGCCACTGTCCATTCTGAAAAACTTGATAGATTAGGCTAGTATAAAACAAACTATATGTTGAATTTTAAACAATTATTTAAATGATATTACCTTTTGAACCCCATGATCCAAAATGGAAAAAACAATTTGAGTCCATTAAACTAGAGCTTCAATTCCTGTTGAAACCCTTAAATCCTCAAATTGATCATATCGGCAGTACTGCGGTGGAAGGTCTTTCAGCGAAACCAATCATTGATATACAGATCGGGGTGGAGAACGAAACTGATCTAGACTGGTTACCGGGTTTATTGAAACTACCGAATATTGTTTATTATGAAAAATATAATCAGAACTGGCCAGAACGCCGATTTTTTATATTATTGAAAGAACCTATCTATAAAATTGCTGTTCCAGATGTCGTAAAAATGGGGGATGATATACCAGCAATCTTGCATGATCATGACCTTCGTATCGCACATTTGCATGCGTTTGTAAAAGGTTCGTCCGATTGGACAAGACACCTCGCATTTCGCGACTATCTAATCGCACATCCAATGATCCGGGAAAGCTATCAGGAGCTCAAGGAAAAATTAACTCAGCTCGATTGGAAGGATGGAAATGATTATAATATGGGGAAAGATCTATTTTTAAAAGCACAGGAAAAAATCGCTTTAGCATGGTACAAGGAGAGCACCCAATGATCACGGAAAATATACTGATTAAGGATAAAAACTATAGGCTGTACATTGGTTATCAGGACAATGAAGCCTTACGGTTGGAATTTAATCGAATGACACAGCATTTTTGGGAGTTTGATTTTGAAAATTATTATCAATCTGGTTTTTGGGATGATAAATGCATCTTGTATTCTCTATTTGATGAGGATAAAATAGTAGCACACACCACGGTAAGTCTGTTTGAACAAGAAGGAAAAAAATTAATTCAACTAGGAACAGTAATGACCGATGAAAATTATCAGCGTCAAGGCTTGAGTAGTTTTCTGTTACGACGGATTAGTAGGGATTTTGTGCATCAAACTAAAGGTATGTTTTTATTTGCAAATAATGAGGTATTGGATTTTTATCCAAAATTTGACTTTCTCCCAGTCCCGGAATATACAGCATTTAAAACCGTTAAAAATACGAATATGACCACAGTATTGACCAAACGTAAGTTGAACCTCGACAATGCCGAGGATCTGAAGCTAGTTGAAAACTTGGTGGAACAGGCTGTTTCTAATACACAATTTCAAACTAAAAGTAAGGGTTTAGCCCTTTTCTATTGCTATGCTTATCCCGCAATGGGATTTAAAGAATCAATTTATTATATTGAGGAATGGAACTGTGCTGTCGTGGCACAAGTGGAAAATAATATTTTGTATATGATAGAACTGTTTTCCACGAATGAAGTTGATCTGAATGCAGTGATCAATGCTTTTGCTGATTTTTCGTTTACAGAGGTTGTTTTTGGATTTACACCGAAGCATACTGAAGGTCTCGAATGGCGAATATGGAAAGAAGACGATCTGCAATTATTTGTTACGCAAGAGCTATTGTCGTTTTTTGAAGAAGAGCGCATGAAAGTGGCGACCTTATCGCATACCTAGAATCGGATCGGAGGAAGATATGACAAACAAATTAAAAGAAATAGCAAGTGGGCTTGCTGGTACAAAAACATTAAATGACTTTGTTGAATATGCTGGTGTGGCAGCTGCTATAGAAACAGTGGCCGGCAATATTTATACTGGAATCAGCATTGATACGGCTTGCTCCATGGGCTTTTGCGCCGAGCATAGCGCTGTTGCTGAAATGCTGAAACACCATGAATCTCAAGTCAGGGCATTTGTTGCTGTGGATGCTGCGGGAAATGCCGTTCCCCCCTGTGGGCGTTGTAGAGAATTGATAAGCCAGCTTGCCAAGACTAATCTTGATGCAATCGTGGAAGTGAAAAATGGAGTATTCAAATCCTTAAAGGAATTACTGCCTTTTGACTGGAAAGAAGATCTCGATAGGAATTGGTGATTTTCAGGATGGGCCAATTGGTATAAATTAAATAATTAGTGGAATAAAATGGGAAAAATAGGATCAAATTATAAGAAGATAAATTTAGCGGACTGGAACCGAAAGGAGCACTTTTCAGTCTATCGTAGCCAGATGAAATGCGGCTTTAGCCTCACGACAAAAATTAATATCACTAACCTGCTTCCTTTTATAAAGGAAAATAGCTATAAATTTTATCCTGTCATGATTTACCTGATTACAAGGGCCGTAAACAATCATGACGCTTTTAAGATGGCCATGAAGGAAGGAGAGCTCATTGTTTGGGATTATGTAAATCCGATATATACTGTGCTGCATCCGGAAACGGAAACTTTTTCGGCGCTATCGACTGTATACGATGAAGATTTTGCAGCGTTTATGGACAATTACAATCGTGTTGCCGAAAGACATGCCGACGATTTACGTTTTTTTCCGGAGACACCCCCGGAGAATCATTTTAATATTTCAGCAATCCCATGGATCAATTTTGATAGTTTTAACCTTCATATTGCCGACTTTACAGATTATTTTGCACCTTCCTTTACCATTGGAAAATATCAGCAACAAGCTGATGAAATCTTAATGCCTATAGCAATTCAGGTGCATCATGCTGTCTGTGATGGAATACATGTCGCTAAATTGATTGCGACACTGGAAGCATATTGTAAGGATATCGGGACAGTTCTTAAATCTCAGGTATAAATCTAATAAATCGCCTTGTCCAGAACAGTCCTTTTGTCTGGATTCTGTCTGTACGCCAAACTGTTTTGTTTTTTGGTAATAAACAAATGATAGCTCAATGAAAATACGACAATTAACGCAATCAGATATTCCTCAGCTGCTGCAAACTATTAATGGAGCTTTTAAGGATTATATTGTTCCATTTCAACTCGATATAGAGCAATTGCGACAGAAAATCAGAACGGAAGATATTCAGTTAACTTGGTCTGTTGCTGTGTTTAAGGAGAACAAACTTGTCGCATTTATGATACATGGTCTGCGGGAAATAGATCGTCAACTTGTGGTCTACAATGGTGGCACGGGTGTACTGCCTGAATTCCGGGGGCATGGGTTAGTGGGGAAAATGTATCATTATCTAATCCCTTTTTTTAACGAGAACAAGGTCAGGCAGGTTGTTTTGGAAGCAATAGAAAATAACGGAGCGGCCATCCGTGCCTATGAGAAAAGTGGTTTTTCGATCAATAGACAATTGCTATGTTTTAGTGGTGTTATTCAGCCGGCTAGGGTGAGCGATGTGGTGAGAATCCAGTCGCTGTCTAATTTCTCCTGGCGGGAATTTCAATCGTTTTGGGATATTTTACCAAGTTGGCAAAGCGCGGCACAGAGTATGGATCGTTTGCAACCTAGTGCATTAGGAGCATATATCGACGACAAACTTGTGGGCTATATTCTTTTTAATCCTGGAAACAAGCGGATATACCAAGTCGCTGTGGCATCCGAATATCGGCGGAAAGGAATTGGAACGCAGCTTTTTCAGACCCTTAAAGAAGAAATGCCTGCGGAAAAAATAAGTTTCAACAACGTTGATGCGAAAGCGGAAGATGTGAAATTATTTTTGGAAAAACAGGGATTGGTCAATGGCATCAATCAAGTTGAAATGATAAAACTGCTATAAAACAGGTGCTCGCATGACAAATGTGGATTTTCTTGGCATTTGACCAAACAATAACATCTCGTTGTGAGTATATTAAGAGACAATCGGTATGATATTATACAAAAAGTTAGCAAACGAACTGGTCCGATTAGCAGACGATGATCTCCTATTACGGAACGAACTGGCCGAGAAGGGGGAACTTCAAAAGGGCTATCATCCCGCAATGGAGGCCGTTCACCGTGATAATGCGAAGCGATTACGCGAAATAATTGCCGAGATAGGTTATCCCGGTATTTCAAAAGTAGGAGCAAAGGCCAGTGAGGCGACATGGTTAATTGTGCAGCATGCCATCTCAGAACCCGATTTCATGCTACACTGCTATCAACTGATGATCAATGAAAAAGAAGATATCAACCCTGCCCATATAGCTTATTTATACGATAGAATACATTATTTTAAGAGCCAACCACAGCGTTTTGGAACACAGCTGACCGCTGATGGTAGAATCTATCCGGTTGAGGACAAAGAGAACCTTAATAAACAGCGTTTGCGGATGAATCTACCCGAGCTTTCACAGATGAAACTTGATACCGTGTATGATTTAGACCAGCTGGCGACTTTGGATCAGCAGGATATGGATTATACGATCTGGCGAAAGGAAGTAGGCTGGCTATAGTTCTTTTTAAGCAAGGCAAATATTTCACCATCTACGAAACGCCCCTTCTCAAAGAAATAGTCATGGAGAATTCCCTCGGAAACAAGATCCATTTTTTCCAGCAACCTACGGGAAGCTAAGTTGTCAGGGTCAATAAAAGCCTCGATGCGATTGAGTTTATAGCTGTCGAAACCAAAAGAAATAATAGCGGAAATAGCTTCTGTCATCATGCCCTGTTGCCAGAAGTCAGGATGAAGTTCATAGCCGATCTCTGCACGAAAATGCTCGGTGGAAAAATTATGAAAACCACAAGAACCAATGAGCTGATCCGGACTGTCCTTTAAACAAATCGCCCAACGGACAGCCTCTTTTTCCAGAAAATTTTTCTGCCAGGTTTTTACAAGCTCATAAGCCTCGTCCAGATGCTGGAATGTTGGTAAATCGAAATATAATGTTACCTCATCTTTTGAAAAATAAGAAAATAGAGCAGGAGCATCCGAATCTTGGATTTGACGTAAATAAAGACGTTCTGTTGTTAAAATTGGGAATGTATCCGATATCATAACAGTAAAAATAATAAAATATGTTCAAAAGCAGAATGATGATTTGAATTTTCGACATTTTTTGTATGTTTGTCTAGTAATGACAATGCAACAGGAAAATATTAGGGAAGAAATTATTCTTTCGTCGATGAAAGTGTTTGAAACTTATGGTTTTACGCGGGTTTCAATGCAGGATATTTCTAAAGCCTGTGGTAAGGGACGTAGTACACTGTACTACTATTTTACGAGCAAGATGGACGTTTTTGACGCAATAGCCGAATATTTATGTCAGCAGGTGTTTACAATAGCCAAAGAAAGTTATAGCCGGGAAGCTTCTCTAGAGGATAATTTGGTCGGTTTTCTAAGGGCTAAATTGCGTCAGATCAATTTGATTACTAAACGTTTTCACTTGGCTTTTGAGGATATGAAATCCGATCCGGCATTGATGGTCTCCAAGACACGTCATATGTTGGATGATGAAATTGAATTGATCCGTGATATGATCGGGATCGCTATTGCCAAAGGGGAAATCCAGTTTCTTGAAGAAAAGGATATTCTCTTTCTCTCAGAGATGTTGGTAACGACATCGCGTTGTTTTGAGCAGGAAGTATTGCTATTTGATCGGTTTCCTGACTTTGAGGCAAGGCTTGCCTGGTTGACTAGTATATGTGTAAAGGGGTTAAAATAAGCTGTTTTTAGACGCTTTTAGGCCCTAGTAAATAGATGAGCATTTGCTCGTTTTTTTAGCGATAGGTTTCGACATAAATACAAAATATGTCTATTTGAATAGGTGTTTGTTGATGTGACAATTGGAATGTCTAACGAAAATACAAAATAACATGATATTAAATGCAAAAATAGGAAGGGTACGAAGGACGTTAACTGCGCCAAAATATGTGCTCGTGTTGGTTGAAACGGATGAGAATATACGACCGGAGTCTACTGGGTTGTTGAATTCGGAGTTTGATTGTTATCTATTGGTGCATCAGGAAATCGAACGACTGGATGAATTGGCGCTTGCATTGGAAAATACGAATAAAGAAGTTCGATTGGCTCGCAATTTTAATGAATTGAAGGACAAAGGAATTTTGATTGACCAGTTAAACCAAATTACTGTTAAGATATTGAAATAAATCTATTATGTATAAAGTTGTTTACTCCCTATCGCGCAAATTGAAATGGAAGGCAAGTGAGCTCTATCATTTCCTATATCAGAGTTTTCCAGAGATCAAGAATATTGATTTATTGTTGGATGACCGGCAGTTTTTACTTGTTGTTAAAATTAATAGCCGTTTAGAATTTTCAATTTTGAATATTTGTCAGCAACGGGGAATTAACATGCAGTTTGTCCAGGTGGAAGATGTAGACTGAAGATCTGCGACCATCCGGTTCAACGCATTGTTATAACGCATAAATTCACATGTCCTAGTTTTCGATTCGGCGGATGAAGAAGTATAAATATGAGGTGTTCACTTCCAAAATCGAGGAAAACATCAAAAACGGAATATTAAAAGCAGGTGACAGGTTACCTTCTATTCGGCAGGTAAAAGAAGAATATGGTTTAAGTACGAGCTCAGTCCAGAGTGGATACGATGATCTCATGTTTAAAGGACTAGCGACGAGCTTCCCCCGTTGCGGTTATCACGTCGCTGTGAGGACAAAAAACGTAAATGATGAAACGTTAAAGACGTTAAATCCCATTCCCCGAAATGCCGTATTCAGAGATAACATGAGTCTAACCTCTTATCGAAAACAACACGCTGAGACTGCTTTTTTTAATGCTGCAACACCATCAGATCTGTTTGTACCACAGAAATTGGTACTACGAACCATGCAACAGATCATTCGCGAAAAATCAGCAGCACTATTGCGGTATTATCCCAGTAATGGGAGTGATGAGCTAAGAGAACTGATTGCACGACGTTCGGCACAACATGGGGCAGCCATCAGCATGGATGAACTACTGATTACTGACGGTGCATTGCAGGCTTTCTATATTGCCTTAGCCATAACTACCGAACCCAATGATATTGTGGCCATAGAGAGCCCCTGTGTTTTTTCTATGCTGGAGGTCATTGCCAGTCTACGTTTGAGAACCATCGAAATTCCCGTTCGTGGAGAGGGTGGCTTAGATACAGAATACCTTAAAAATGCCTGTCGTAAAAATAATGTTAAGGCGATCGTTGTGACGCCAAATTTTCATAATCCGACAGGAATTTTAATGTCGGGGGAGACGAAGCATACGGTATATGAAATTGCTCATTTTCATCATATCCCAATTATTGAAAACGATATTTATGGGGATCTCTATTTCAGCCATTCCCGACCTACAACTATTCGGAATCTCGATAACGAAGGTCTTGTGCTTACTTTTTCGTCATTCGCGAAAACCATTGCCCCTGGAATCCGTTTAGGTTGGTTAGCTCCTGGAAAATTTTTTGGAAAAGCTGAGCGATTGAAATTTTCGCTTGGGAGATCAGTCTCACCGCTTAATCAGGAGCTCATCACAAAATTGTTGAATACATCGAGTTACGATAGGCATCTCCGAATATTTCGGCAGCAACTAAAAAAGCAGGCATTACAGTTGGTAGAGCAAATCAATCGCTGTTTTCCCGCAGAGAGTCATACCTATACACCCGCTGGAGGATATAGTTTATGGACCAGATTACCGGCAACCATCGATATGCAAATGTTCTATGATAACTGTGATAAATCTGGCGCTTACTTTGCACCGGGGGCAATTTTTTCCTTTACAAATGCATATGATCATTGCTTTAGAACTGTTTTCTCCCAACGTATTGCAGACATACATCTTGAAACGATAGCAAACATTGGAGATCTCCTTAAAAAGGAACTGTACTGATCTATCCTTCATGATCTGAACCGAGAATCCCTGGGCCGAAGCCTGTAAATTTGTGTTTTAATAATGTGATATGAATTTACAAACGAAATTTACCATTGCGTCAGAGGAGGGATTGAAACTGTTGTTCCTATTGAAAAAGGAACAGATCCATCGTATGTATGACAACCAGGTCGACTCAAAAGACCTTAAAAATTATCTTGATATACAATTGAGTAATCAAAGAGCGGCAGACGAACTCAACAATCTGAGTACACAGCTGATCAGCATTTTTGTAGACGCTGAACCTGTAGGCTATGCTATGATGAAGCAATCGCCTGTTCCTGAGCTATTAAAGGGTGTTAAAGTGATCCATTATGCCGACTTTTACATTCGAGATCAATATGATAATCAGGCGATAAGGGAGTGCCTATGGAAGAAATGTCAATCGGTTACGAACTTTTACAACGCATGCTGGATCGAATTGCTGCAAACTGACCCGCTGGTTCCTTTTTTTGAAGATTGTGGGTTTCGCATCGAGCAGCAGTCCCTTATGGAACCTTTTGGAAAGAAATCCTATATCATGATATGGAAGCGGAACTGATAAAAAATCATGATGAACTCAGTTCATCATGATTTTTTGCATATTATCTATAAATAGTTGAATTTTACTTCAGGATATGGAAGAACGTCTCATGACAAACAAAGGTCGGTGGTATTCAAAGCGGTATTTACAGGAGTTTATACTGTTTACCGCCATGTTTTTGCTGACGATGCTCCATGAATGGATGAAAATAGATACCATTATCGATTTTATCAAAGGCTTGGTATTTTTTAGCCTATTATATATGCAGGCACAGTTGCACCGTCATTTCTTTTTCTCATTCTTCATGAAGAAAAAGTATTTTATCTATGTGATCGGTGCTGTTTTTTCAACTTTAACTGGAGCAGCACTCTTGGTTGTGGTTAATTATTTCTGGATAGATACCGCCTATTATGAAAGAGGGGAGATATCCGTATTCCAAGATTTTGCCTACCAAATTATGCTATGTGTGATAAGTACATTTACAATGCTCTCTTTTTTCCTCTTACGCCAATATGCCAATGAGGTTGAGAAAAGAAATGAAGCACAGCTGATGTTAAGTGAGATCAATGTGAAATATTTACATGCACAGCTAAATCCCCATTTTTTCTTTAACATGTTCAACAACCTTTATGGCGTGAGCTTAACTGAGCCATTCCGTACACCTGAACTGATCTTGAAACTATCGGAATTGATGCGATATCAGTTGGAAAATGCCAATAGAGATACGATAAGCCTAAAGGAGGAAGTTGCTTTTATCGCTAATTACGTTGCTATGGAGAAGGAACGTATTGGCAAACGCTGTGCGATAAGGTATGTGGTAGCAGGGGAGGACGATGAATTGAATCGCTATCGGATTGCACCATTACTTTTGATCACATTGATTGAAAATGCCTTTAAACATAGCCTTACAAACGAAAGGAGATGGCATGTGGATATCTTTATTACTTTTAACGATGGTTCATTGACAGTGGATATCAAAAATTCGTTGGCAGATAAACTACTGAAAAATAATTCCACAGGTCTCGGACTAACGAATACCCGCCAACGTTTAGCTTTGCTTTATCCGACACGATATAAGTTGCAGTGTGTTGAAATAGCGCATGATTACCATACTTTTTTAACATTAAATTTAAAATCTTCAGCATATGAATGAGCGTTTGAGGTGCATTGTGGTTGACGACGAAGAAGGGGCGCATCTAGTCCTTCATCATTACATCAAGGATATCAAAAAATTGGATCTTAAAGCTTCATTCTATCATCCCGTTGAAGCAATGGATTATATGTATGATCATGAAGTTGATCTTATTTTTTTGGATATCAATATGCCCGGATTGAATGGCTTGGAGATGTTAAGAGCGCTGTCTAATCCGCCTATGGTAATTTTAACAACAGCATATAAAGAATATGCTTTGGAAAGTTACGAATATAGAGTGGTTGATTACCTGGTGAAACCTTTTGACATCAGGCGGTTTATGTCAGCGATTGACAACGTTTTCTCCAGATATCCATCGGTCAAACCTACGGTATTGGATCATCCTGTCGTGCTTGCCACTGCAGCAACCTCCTCTGTAGTCGTTAAAGTGGATGGTGATTTTGTGCGGATTATGTGTAAAGACATCATATATATCCAAAGCTGGGGCAATTATGTTAAGATTTTCACCACATCGGGATCCTTTGTGAGTTCACTAACGACAGCTGAAATGGAACAAAAGTTGGACAAAGATCTTTTTATGCGAATACATAAATCACATATTGTCTCACTGGAGCGTGTCAGTAAAATTTCAGGCGGTTCGGCCGAGTTAGATTCTGGGGAGAAATTGCCGATTGGATCGACTTATCGGCGGGAGCTTCTGCTGTATTTTCAAAAGTAGTATTGAAACTCCGATATATTGTGTGCTGATACTGAGACTAATCAGATTATTTTTCAAACATTGCTGTTCTAAACTAAACTTTTTTGATTACCAAGGGTTATTTTTAACGAAACAATTCATCATAGATCATTTATTTTAATATGAGTACATTTTCAATAAAAGCTTTCGGAACCGAAGCTCCGACGGCGGACTTAAAACAACTGGAGGTACAACGTCGTGCGGTCACGGCAAAAGATGTAGAAATTGATATTCTATACTGTGGCGTTTGTCACTCTGACTTACATACGGCACGTAATGAATGGGGCGGAACAATTTACCCCAATGTTCCCGGTCATGAGATCGTGGGACGGATTACAAAAGTAGGATCCGATGTGTCGAAATTTAAAGTCGGCGATCTTGCCGGTGTTGGCTGCATGGTTGACAGTTGTCGTGAATGCGAGAGTTGTAAAGAGGGATTGGAGCAATATTGCGAGAATGGAAATATTCAAACATACAATGGCCATGATAAGCATTTGGACAAACAGACCTTTGGCGGATATTCGGAGCGTGTCGTGGTGGATCAGGATTTTGTCTTGCATATTCCCGAAAACTTGGATTTAGCAGCGACTGCGCCTCTACTTTGTGCAGGTATCACAACATATTCGCCATTACGGCATTGGAAGGTTGGTCCCGGACAAAAAGTAGGCATCGTGGGCATTGGTGGTTTGGGACATATGGGCGTGAAAATAGCCAAAGCAATGGGGGCGCATGTCGTCGTGATCACAACTTCTGCAAGTAAAGTAGAAGATGCCAAACGCCTGGGTGCGGATGAAGTCATTTTGTCTACCGACCAGGAACAGATGAAAAAAAATGCGGGTACTTTGCATTTTATTTTGGATTGTGTCTCCGCGCAACACGATATCAACGCCTACTTGAGCCTATTGAAACGCGACGGCTCACTGACACTTGTCGGTGCTCCTGAACATCCACTGCCGGTAGCTCCATTTAGCTTAATCCCTACACGTAAAAGTTTCTCCGGATCGATGATCGGTGGTATTGCCGAAACGCAAGAAATGCTGGATTTCTGCGGAAAGCATAATATCACTTCAGATATAGAATTAATACGTATGCAGGATATCAATCAGGCTTACGACAGATTGTTAAAGAGCGATGTGAAATATCGTTTTGTTATCGATATGGATAGTTTAAAAAATAATTAAAATCAGTTCGGACAAAGCTAAACCAAGAGAACATGCTTTCAGTCTAGTATAGGCTTAGCTTTGTTCGATCAATCAGCGTTTTTTTGGAGGATTTATTTCTTTGTTATCAAATTAAACAGGTGGGGCTCGGCAGAAGTTGATCGAGTTACCTCTATTTTTATGGAGAAAAGTAAAGTTGTGGTGTTTTGGTTCCGCCGGGACCTTCGTTTGGAAGACAATGTAGGGTTATCTCAGGCATTGGGGAAGGGGTTTCCTGTGTTGCCGATATTTATATTCGATGAAGATATTTTAGGCCGATTGGAAGATAAGTTTGACCGACGTGTAGATTATATCCACCAGGCTCTTGGTGGAATAAATAAAAAACTAAAGGAATATGGGGCTACTTTAACGACCTTTCATGGTAGTCCATTGGCAATTTTTAAAACATTGCATGAGCAATACGATATTCAGGAAGTCTATTGTAATAGCGATTACGAACCTAAAGCGATCCGACGGGATCGGACGATCGTTGAATTTTTCAATGCTGCTGGAATTCCATTTAATGCTGTAAAAGATCAGGTTATTTTTGATAAACATGAGCTATTGAAAAATGATGGTACACCCTACACTGTTTATACACCTTATGCAAAAAGATGGCGGGAGAAATTAACGGCGGAAGATTATCAATCCATTGATCAAATAGAAGGGCATTTTTTTCAGCAGACGTACGCGCCGATAATTCCCTTGGAAAAAATAGGGTTTAAAAAGACCGATTTGACTTTCGAACCACCACGACTGAATGCAGCTATTATTGATACCTACGATAGGTATCGTGATTATCCTGCCTTAGAGGGGACGACCAACTTGGGTATTGCGCTTCGTTTTGGAACAAGTAGTATTCGTCGCTGTGTGGCTTTTGCAAAACAGCATAATGAGGTCTGGCTGTCTGAATTGATCTGGCGGGAGTTTTTTATGCAGATCTTATTTCATTTTCCGAATGTGGTCAACGAATCCTTTAAAAAGAAATACGACGATATCCAGTGGCGCAACGATGAAACGGATTTTGAACGCTGGTGTCAAGGAAAAACAGGCTACCCTTTGGTCGATGCGGGTATGCGGCAATTGAACAGTACCGGTTATATGCATAATCGTGTACGTATGGTTGCTGCTAGTTTTCTATGCAAGCATTTATTGATTGATTGGCGATGGGGAGAGGCCTATTTTGCGCAAAAGCTCAACGATTATGATTTATCTGCGAATAATGGGAATTGGCAATGGGCAGCAGGAAGTGGTTGCGATGCCGCCCCATATTTTAGGGTGTTTAACCCGATTATTCAGGCCGAAAAATTTGATAAAAAACAAGAATATAGTAGACAATGGATTCCCGAACTTGGGACAACAGATTATCCTGAACCTATTATAGCACATCCGATCGCCAGAGAACGTGCGCTAAAAACTTATGCAGCAGCATTGAAGTAAGCGAAGGATGATGATAAATCAATCCCATCATACCTGATCGGCTGAGGTGGGATTGATCTATCTAATAGTAGATTTTTTATTGATCCAAAAAAGCAGCAACAAAGGCGTCGAATGCCTGTGGGTTTTCAGCCTGTACCCAGTGTCCCGCATTTGGTATTGTTTCAAAGCTGACATCTGGGAATTGCTCCTTGATTTTGACTTTATCTTCAGGAAGAATGTAGCGCGATTTTTCGCCTGCTAAAAAAAGGGTAGGGCCAGTATAAATTCCAGCTTTTACACCTATTGTAATGAAATCTGCATATTTCCGCTGTAGAACATCCAGGTTGAAACGCCAGCCCAACTTGCGGTCTTCTTTAATATAGACGTTTTTTAACAAAAATTGAATTACTCCAGGATCATCAAGGTAGATTTCGAGTTTTGTCTGTACATCTTTTCTGTTGTCCATACTATTGATATCAACCGCACAAAGCGCATTGAAGATATCTTCATGATGTGGTGGATAAGCCTTGGGAGCTATATCCGCAATAATCAGTTTTTCAACCTGTTCCGGATGTTCAATGGCAAATTGCATGGCAACTTTACCGCCGAGAGAATGACCCAATAATAAGACTTTTTCTGCTCCGATCGAAGCGATATAAGCACCTAGATCCTCGACCATCTCCTCAACCGACATGCCGTCACTGTGAAAACTTCGACCATGATTGCGCAGGTCAAGTAAATGTATCTGTCTTTTTTCTCCAAAGCTACGGCCAAAAGATCCCCAGTTGTCCGCCATACCAAAAAGGCCATGCAGAACAACAAGCGGTGTCCCACCGTTTTCTGCGCCGTATATTTTGCTGTGTAGTAATTCTTTCACGATATTTCTCTCCTTTAAACGAATTGATGTGACCTTCTAGGTCCCATTATCGATGGCTAAGATAGCTAAAACATCCCTTCTTATCAAAATGGTAGTGTCGACGATCTATTTGGTAGTGACCTCCGTGGTTGACAAGCTAATTTTGTAGTAACGAAAACATAATAATAGATAACACATGAATACTACAGCGTTAATTGTCATAGACATTCAAAATGAATATTTTGAAAATGGCGGAATGGAACTTGTAAACCCTATTGCCGCAAGCGTAAATGCCGGAAAAATAATCGGCCATTTTAGAGAAAGAAAAGCACCGATTATCCATATTCAGCATATTTCTCCCGATCCTACGAAAATGCCATTTTTTATAGCGGGTACGGTTGCTGCTGATATCCATCCAAACGTGAGACCACTGGTGGGAGAGAAAGTGATCCAAAAACACTTTCCAAATAGTTTTAGGGAAACCGAACTTTTTGATTATCTGAAAGCCAATCAAATTACTGAACTCGTTGTTGTTGGCATGATGACGCACATGTGCATTGATGCAACGACGCGGGCTGCGGTTGATTTTGGCTTCCCATGTACAATAATAGGGGATGCCTGTGCCACACGTGACCTGGAAATCAACGGTGTTATGGTCAAAGCTGACGATGTACACCATGCCTTTCTTGCAGCATTGGAATTCTTCTATGCGCAGATTCAGACGACAGAAACCTATCTCGCACAAAACTAGCTGTTCTAAAACTGGAGCGGTATAGCATTGGAATTTTAAGCTGACAGTGTATGGCAACATTGCTATACACTGTCAGTTTTTTTGTAATTACTGTGGGTAAAAGGCTAGGGACAGCCCGTAATAGACCTTTTACCGTAATTCCTGGATAAATGCACTGATGGTCTTACCCGTCTGCGCCTTAAAAAAACGCATCAGGTGATTAGGCTCGGAAAAATTCAGTTCAAAAGCAATTTCACTGATAGATTTGCCTGAATGTATCAGTAATTCCTGCACTTCAAATAATAATCGCTGTTTGAGCAATTGTGTTGCTGTGGTATTGAATTGTGCTTTAACGGCATGATTCAGTGTGATGCGACTGATGCCCATCAATGCCGTATATTCGTTGATCCGTTGTTTCTGTTGAATATGCTGTTCGAGCAACATCCTGAACTGATAAGCAAAATTATTCTCAGGCTTTTGCAAAGAAAGTCCATTCAACCGGGCATATTTTCGATTCAAGGTCTGTAGCAAATAATAGAGCAAAGAGCGTATAATATGTGCACTGTCTGCCTCTGTCTGAACAAGCTCCGATTTTATTTCCGCAAGCAGTCTATAAAATTTAGATAGATGTATATCATCTGCAGCTATTTTTACTGTATGGTGCAACTGATAGAAATAGAGCAGTCGATAGGTAAAAAGCTTATCTGCGAAAAACTCATTGAGAAAATCTTCCTGAAAAATCAATGTGGTGAATTCCAGATGGGTTGGGCCCAGTTCCCAAGTATGTTTCTGAAAGGCAGAAATAAAGATAATGTTGTTGTCCGTTAATTCGATGACTTCTTGCCCCAATCGTAAACATCCCTTAGCCTTTTTGAAAAATAAAATTTCAAAAAAATCTTTATGATAGGTCTCGCGATGGGTATAGTCCGTTTCCTGTTGATTTAGTACGTTTAATAGAAATTCAACGCCACATTCGCCTTTATGGAATTTTATCGTTCTCAATAGCAGTATACTTTATCAGTCAAAAGTACTAATCTTAAAGCTAAATATAGTGCTATATGTACAATCCTGCATCAACATAATCGAGCAATTGGATTCCTTATCATTCATTTAACAGTTCGGATAAAAATATTTTTTAAAATAATTACAAAATTTATGCAAAATGTGATTTCCGTCACTTTTTTAATTAGAGAAATAATCTACCTTTACGATCATAATCAAATAGGCAAAACTTAAATATTGATATTCATCCCACTTGAATACTTATTAAAAGGTACATTACATTTCTTGTCCTTAAAAAAGGAACTATTTGATTGATATAGGAAAGATTGAATAGCCATATTAAAATATATTATTTGGGGGTTTTCTCGTCAAGAGAGGCCCCTTATATTTTTTATAGTCTTCAATTTAGCATCTGGTATACTTCTGAAAGATGCTGAAAGCAGCGCTTGTTGGGCGCGATGCGATTGAACAAATCTTTTATTTCTTTTTTGTCAAATTCCAAATCAGGACTGTGATATGATTTTTTGCACTTTTAAATCGACTATTTTTGATTGCTTCAATAGAAGTTATTTTTAGGTCAACTCAATATAATGAAAAAAAAGGAGTACGTCATTTCGCTAAAAATGGAGGATATGACGCGCGAACTGCTGTTTCCACAGCGTAGCAAGGAATACATGGTGCTAGAGTCTACAAGTGACAATATGCAAATACAGCGCAATTGCCATTATCGTGCTTCTTTTTTTGGAGTGCTGTTGGCAGAGGAGGGTATTTCCTATTATCGGGTGGGGGACTTTGAGTATGAGCTTCAAAAAGGTGACATTCTTTTTTGTGTCCCACAGGAGGTGTTCAAAATCATTTACTTTTCCGCGGATATCAAGCAAAAGCAAATTTTCTTTTCCATAGATATGCTATCAGATGCCGGCTTTAATTATCGCTCAAATGATATGCTAAAGAACTTTTCCAATAACCCCTCTTATATTATTCGTGGCGAGCAACACCTCTACAAACGATTGGCATTTTATATAAAGGAACTTGCTTATCTCAACGATTTTAAGCATCCGGTCTATTATAGTAATGAGATGATCTGGCATTACTTTTCCTTGTTGATGTATGATATCGAAAATTATTCCAAAAATTTTCGGCAGCAGGCCAGTTTTTCTTCCCGTGAAGAAGAGATTACAAGCGCTTTTTTTGCGCTCGTACGGGAATATTATGCCGAACATCACGATGTTCAGTTTTACGCCGATCGCCTATTTGTCAGTAGAAAATATCTCACGAAGGTAGTAAAGAAAGCGATGTTGCGTACACCCAAAGAGATTATCAACCAGATCCTACTTATTGAAGCAAAGATCCTATTAAAGAATTCTGCGAATAACGTTGGCCAGGTGGCCTGCTTGCTGAACTTTTCAGATCAGACCGTCTTCAGCAAGTTCTTCAAAAAACATACCGAAAGAAATCCCAGTGACTACAAAATGGATGACCTTTTCTAGGTCATTTTTATCATTTCAATTCTTGGTCAGATGAAGGTGCTTTTCCTGTTATAGATAGGAAAAGCACCTTTGTTTTTGGTACCCGGTTTATACGCTTTTGGCGTCTTTTGAACAAATTTTGGCGTCTTTGAGCCGAATTGAGACATCGGTTTTTTTGGACTTTTGCTACACATAAAAATAAAAGCAAAATCCATTATGAAGCAAAACGTCGTTAAAAAGCGCGCCACGAACTTGTTTATTGCGTTGGTATTGTTATCTAGTTGTACAGGTAAACAACAGGATGGCGGATATCAGCAGGGGCCTGCAGAGGTTCTTTTTGGCACTGTAACAACAGGCGATGCAACGATCCGAAATGAGTATGCAAGTGCCATAGAAGGCGTGTCCAATATAGAAATACGACCACAGGTGACCGGTTATCTCCAAAAGATATTTGTGGATGAAGGTGACTACGTCCGTGCCGGGCAGGCACTATTTAAAATTGAAGATCGGATCTTTCAGGAGCAGTTAACCAATGCAAGGGCAGCCTTGTCTGTTGCCGAATCGAATTTATTGACCGCCAAAATTGAGCTGGATCGAAAAACTGAGCTGACCAAAAATCGTATCGTTTCGGATATTCAGATGCAGGAAGCTCAAGCAAGTTATGCAGCCGCAAAAGCATCTGTGGCGCAAGCGAAATCTGCTATCGCTTCGGCACAGATCAATCTGGATTTTTCAGTCATCAAGTCACCCGTGAATGGGTATATCGGACGCTTCAACTACCGCTTGGGAAGTTTGCTGTCTGCCTCAAATCAAGATGCCATTACAGTCGTTTCTGATAACCATCAAGTGTATGCTTATTTTAGCTTGAGTGAGAACGATTTTGTACGATTTCAGCGCGAGCATACAGGTAATACGGTTGCAGAGAAGTTGAAAAATGCAGCACCCGTTGCACTGTTACTTTCGGATGGACAAGAGTATCATACCAAAGGGAGAATAGATGCCGTTGAAGGTCAGTTCAATAAAAATACGGGCTCTATTACTTTACGTGCAAAATTTGATAACCCTCGCGCAGAGCTACGCAGCGGCAACACAGGGAAAATTGTGATGTATCAACAATTGAAAGAAATGCCCTTATTACCTATTGCATCGACAGTGTCCTACCAAGACAAGGTCTTTGCCTATGCTGTCGATAAGGAAAATAAAGTCGTACAGATACCTGTAGCTATTTCTGGGAAATCTGAAGATAATTTTATTATTCGCGAAGGATTAAAACAGGGTGACCGTTATATCGCTCAAGGATTCGAACGCCTACAACCTGGAATGCCGGTTGTCGCGCAAAAGCAAACTCAAAACAAAAAATAAAATAGCAATTCATGTTAAAAAAAATAATTAAACGACCAGTATTGGCCACCGTGATTTCTGTCTTATTGGTCATTCTTGGTGTGGTCGGTATGCTCAGCTTGCCTATTACCAAATTTCCGGATATTGCACCACCGACCGTTATGGTGACCGCTGTATATCCCGGTGCAAATGCCGAAACAATTGCACGGTCTGTCGCGCCACCCATAGAAAATGCCATCAATGGCGTCGAAAATATGGATTATATTTCGTCGACAGCCAGTAATGATGGTACATTAAATATTACTGTAATCTTCAAGTTGGGAACAGATCCGGATCAGGCCGCCATCAATGTCCAGAACCGTGTAGCTCAGGTTACCAATCAGTTGCCTGCAGAAGTTATTCAAAGCGGGATCACGACCTTAAAACGTCAAAATAGTATGATCGCGATGGTCACCCTAACCAGCAAAGATGGTACAATGGATGACCTTTTCCTGGAAAACTATAGCAAGATCAACGTGGTACCCGAACTTAAGCGTATTAAAGGAGTAGGGGATGCGATGGTATATGGCAATAAGGATTACGCCATGCGTGTATGGTTGGATCCTAGCAAGCTCAATACATACAACCTTACACCAGGTGATGTATCACGTGCCATCCAGTCCCAAAACCTGGAAGCCGCACCTGGCCGGTTCGGTGAACAGAGCACCGAAGTAAAGGAATATGTGATGCGTTATAAAGGAAAATTCACCGAACCGCAGCAATACGAAAATATTGTTATCAGGGCCCAGAATGATGGTTCGGTATTACGTCTGAAAGATGTTGCCAAGGTTGAATTTGCAGCTTATAGCTATACCGTGGCATCCAACTATAACAAGAAACCTGCGGTGACCATGGCTATTTTTCAGATGAGCGGATCGAATGCCAATGAGGTGCAAATTGCATTGCAAAAGCGAATGGAAGAATTGGAAAAGTCTTTCCCGGGAACCATGGAATATAAGATACCTTATGCAACCAAGGAATCGCTGGATCAGTCAATTGATCAGGTTATCAAAACCCTGATTGAAGCCTTTATTTTGGTATTTATCGTCGTCTTTATCTTTTTACAAGATTTCCGTTCTACCTTAATTCCGGCCATCGCTGTACCCGTATCAATTGTAGGGACATTTTTCTTCATGAAAATATTTGGGTTTTCAATCAATATATTGACGCTTTTCGCCCTTGTCCTCGCGATTGGTATAGTCGTGGATGACGCCATTGTTGTTGTAGAGGCCGTACACGCCAAAATGGAACGACGGAAACTAAATGCCAAAGCGGCGACGATGTCAGCGATGGGGGAAATTTCGGGTGCTATCGTTTCGATTACCTTGGTGATGTCAGCTGTGTTTGTACCGGTCGCATTTATGGACGGTTCTACAGGTTTATTTTATCAACAATTTGCACTGACATTGGCTATCGCAATTGTCATCTCAGCGGTGAATGCCCTAACACTTAGCCCGGCTTTGTGTGCGATTCTTTTGAAATCTCATGCAGCCCATTCCGACGAAAATCATAAGGCTACATTCAAGGAACGCTTTTTCACCGGATTTAATGCCGCTTTTGATAAACTTACTTTTCGCTATGGAAAGGCAATTTTAATGATGATCAAACGCAAGGGGATCGCATTTTCGCTTTTGGCTGTGTTTGGCGGATTGTTTGCCTGGTACACGATGAATACACCAAAGGGCTTTATCCCTGATGAGGATCAGTCATTTATCATTGTGACCGCCAATTTGGCCGCTGGAACATCAAAAGATAGGACAACAGTGTTGATGTCAGATACTGAAAACAAGTTGATGGCTCATCCTGCTGTTCGTGAAGTAATCTCTGTGAATGGGTTAAGCCTGTTCACTGGAGCAATGTCATCTGCTGCCGGTACGTTCTTTATTCGCCTGAAAGCTGAAAAAGAAAGGGGCAAAGTGAGTAATCTCGGGGCCGTTATGGGCGAACTACAGGGGATACTAGGACAAGATAAGCGGGCCAATTTTCTAGTTTTAAATACACCTACAGTAGATGGTTTTGGTAATTCGAGTGGAATGGAATTGGTTCTACAAGACCGAACGAATGCGGAATTGCAGAAGCTAGGCAATATATCTTATGGCATGATGGGCGCTTTGATGCAACGACCGGAGATTGCGATGGCCTTTACCACATTTGATGTTTCCTACCCCAATATGAGGTCGTCGTAGATGAAGCGAAGGCAGCACAGCTTGGCGTAGCTGTTAGTGATGTACTCGGCGTTATGCAGGGATATTATGGTAGTATACAGGCTTCGGACTTCAATCGTTTTGGCAAATATTATCGCGTACTGGTTCAGGCAACAGCGGAAACAAGAACCAACGAACAGTCCTTACAGGGGGTTTTTGTGAAAAATAGCCGACAAGAAATGATTCCGATCAGTACCTTGGTACGGGTTCAACCGGTTACCGGACCCGAGGTTGTAGAGCGGTTCAACTTATTCAATGCGTCAAATCTTACTGTAATGCCGGCTCCGGGATATAGTACCGGGCAAGCCATGTCAGCCATACAGGAGGTGGCCAAACAACTGCTTCCACCAGGGTATACCTTCGATTATAAGGGCATGAGTCGTGAAGAAAGTATGGCGACGTCGCAAACGACGGTCATTTTTGTGCTCTGTATTGTATTTGTTTACTTCTTGTTATCTGCTCAATATGAAAGCTACATATTACCATTCTCCGTATTGCTGTCCATTCCGGTGGGACTTTCCGGCGTATTTATGGGCATTGGTATGGCAGGTATAGCAAACAATATCTATGTGCAGATCGCGATGGTGATGCTCATTGGGCTATTGGCAAAAAACGGGATATTGATTGTGGAGTTTTCGAGTCAGCGCCGAAAAGCGGGGAAAAGTTTGATTGCAGCTGCAGTGGAAGGTGCGAAAGCACGACTAAGACCTATTTTAATGACCTCATTGGCTTTTATTACAGGGATCGTGCCACTCGTTTTTGTGGTGGGACCTTCGGCAATGGGGAACCATTCCATTGGTTATGCCGCTATTTTCGGCATGCTGGTGGGGACGGTATTGGGGATATTCCTTACACCTGTGCTCTTTGTGGTATTCCAGTATTTCCACGAAAGATTGAATGGACGCGAGTTGGATGAAAGTGAATGGGACTACTAATTAATGATCAGATAAAATGAAACAGATAAAAAGAAATTGCTGGTATAGTGTAGTCTTTCTGGTAACGGTAATAGGGGCGAATGCCTGCCGTGTACCACACTATACCGGAACGGAAATGAAACCGATTGATCATTTCCGAAATCAAGACGAACATGAAGCTGATAGTAGTATCGCGAAGATCTCCTATCGTGATTTTTTTAAAGATGAGATGCTTATTGCGTTACTGGATAGCGCATTGAAGAAAAATAATGATTTGAAAGTCGCCCTAAAGCAGATTGAATTTGCTTCAGAAGGGTATAAGCAATCCAAGTGGCTGAATGTGCCACTTGTAAATGCGAATCTTGCCAATGTGGGAATTAACCGCCCTTCGGGCAACAGTATGAATGGTATGATGGCCAGTCAATTTATGGGTCAAAAATATACGATGGATTATACCTCCTCAATTCAGATTTCCTGGGAGGCTGATATTTGGGGTAAATTAAATGGGCAAAAGCAGGAGAGTTTGGTAGATCTTCTCAAAACTCAGGAAGCTGTCCGCGCGATCAAAACACGTTTGGTCGCTGAGGTTGTTCAAGGCTACTACAACCTGCTGCTGTTGGACCGACAGCTGGAAATATCACAGCGCAATTTAGCCTTTGCGGATAGCACCCTATTTATCCTTAATAAACAGGTCGAGTTAGGGTTGGCAAATATCTTGTCGGTACAACAGCAGGAAGTGACACGGGATCAGATTGCCAAACGGATTCCAGCCTTAGAGGCGGGGATTCAGGTGCAGGAAAATGCTTTGAGCATTTTGGTTGGAGAAGTGCCGGGGCCAGTAAAAAGGACCATGCGATTGGATCAGGTGGAGTCATCTGCAAATCTCTCGCTGGGTGTCCCTGCAAACCTGTTGAGCTATCGGCCAGATCTGCGCAGCAGCGAATTGGATATCCGGCGGAGCTTGGCGACAATACATGTCGCACGGGCTAGTATGTATCCTAATTTAAATATCACTGCACAGGGAGGGTTAAATGCATTTAAAGCAAATAATTGGTTCAATCTACCAGGGTCACTGTTTGCCGCTGCAACCGGGACAATTGTACAGCCCATTCTGAACGGCAGACAATTAAAGACACGTTTGGAGCAGTCAAAAATTGCAAAGGACCAAATGGAATTGAATTTCAAACAGACCATGTTAAAAGCCGTTGGTGAAGTGTCTGATGCACTGATTCAGATTGATAAACTGGGGGAACAGCTGGAGACATCCAACTTGCAGGTAGAGCGTTCGGGCAAGCTCGTTCAAAATGCAATGCTGCTTTATAAATTTAATGAGGCAACTTATCTGGAAGTGATCGTCGCGCAGACCAATAGGCTGCAGGCCGAATTGGATCAGGCGACAGTGAAAGCACAAAAAATTAATGCCATAACATCCCTTTACCGTGCCTTGGGAGGCGGATGGCTCTAATCTCACGATCTTAATACTCGAAATGAAAACAACAAACATGCTGATTCTGATCAATCCAAGTCACAGCAGCGAGAAAATTGAACAGATGGCTGCCGCGCTTAGCGCCGATCGGTTTATACTTATTGATGATGATCTGGATTTTGCAGATCATCTGGCACTAATACTTGAAAAAAGAAAGCAAAAAGTGATCATCATGCAGCACTTGGAGGGATTGAATCAGCTGTTTTGTCATGTAGGACATTCATCTTATCGCATTGCTGTTGAATGCTATGGGGTAAAATTAGGAATAGCTAGGTAATCAAGGTAGGATTTATATTGAATAATTATGATGCGTTATATACAATTATTTGCAGTAGGAAGAGGGGTGCTACTACGCAGGAAAGAACTGGAAACATATATTTTTTTGCTCGTTCCGACAGTGATATCCATCTCCTTTGATCTCGATGATAAGTTATTTACCATGGTGGTCAAATCGACAAAAAAGGTGGATGAATTGATTCTTCGTTTGATGGAGCAAAAACAGTTGAAGATAAGTCTTTTAGATTTTATGGAGAGACCAGTGTAAAAAGAGTTCCCTATAAAGGTAATTTATCCCGAAGAGGTATCGTCTGAGACAGTAAAAGGCAATAGCTCTTCGGGTATAATTTCCTAACAGAAAATACCATTTTCTGCCGTTAAAATAATTGGGGCACCATCGGTAATCATGATGGTATGTTCATGTTGCGCCATGTATCCACCTTTGTCACCGACCATCGTCCAGCCATCATTTAATTCCGTTGCATAGGTAGATGTTGTCGAGATAAAGGTTTCGATCGCAACAATTGAATTTTTTCTAAACCGCCTTTGATCAAATTTGTTCCTATAATTGAGTAGTTCATCTGGATCTTCGTGTAAACTGCGTCCGATACCATGACCACCGAGATTCTTGATCACTTTATAGCCTCTCTTTTTTGCTTCCGTTTCCATCAGTTGGCCAATGTCCGCAATTTTAACACCACCACGTATATTTTTTATCGTTTTTTGAAGTATTTCCTTTGAAGCGTCCACCAATTTTTGATGATGATGAATATCCTCACCGACCACAAAAGAAGCCCCATTATCAGCCCAAAAACCATCTAGTTCCGCTGATACATCGATATTGATAAGTTCTCCCTCCTGTAATAAGCGATCAGCAGACGGAACGCCGTGGCAAAACTCGTTATCTACACTGATACAGGTCCAACCCGGAAAGTTATAGGTCAGCGCTGGTGCTGACTTTGCACCAAATTGTTCTAATATCTTCGCCCCGTACTCATCCAATTCTTTGGTTGACATGCCCACCTTAGCATAGTCGCACATCGCTTTAAGCGTCTGGGCAACTGCCGCACTCGCTTTTTGCATTCCGGTCAATTCGTTCTCGTTGGTAATAGACATCCTGCTTTTTGTATTTGCTTGTTCAATTAAAGATATACAAAGGTCTTAAAAAAAATAGATAATCCGATAAAGAAAAGTAGGTGGGCGATCCGGCTCAGACCTTTGGGAGTTTTGGTATAATAAACGTCTGCTTTCGTATAAAATCCCAGCCAGTGAAAGCCTGAAATAATAGATTTGTGAAAATCCCGGATAAATATAAACCGAGAAGAAGGTGGATACAATTTTAAATTTACAAAATGAAAGCAAAGCAGATATTAATTTTTAAAAGCTCTGTGCGAACAAAAGAGAAGAAGACGTTCCTGATGCAGTTGTTAAAGCTCCACCTGCCACAGATACAGTCGGCGACCTTGGATCTGGATGACGAAGACGCTATATTTCGGGTAGAAACAGAAGAATGTTCCGTCGATCTACTGACAGCTTTGCTGCACAAGCACGATATAAAGGTAGATTTTCTAGACCGCTTTGTACTGGCCTAATCCTATTCAAAGCACAGTACAGAGGATCTTACAATAGCCCACCTGTATATTGCTTAAAAAACTGCTCGCGATAAATCTCGCCAATCGGGATTTCGAACTTGTCAATGTATATCGTATGGTTGTCAAAAGAATCAATAAAAGACAAATTGATCAAATACGATTTGCTAACCCGAACAAATAAACGGGCGGGTAGTTTTTGATGCATTGTTTTTAGATTCATTGCTGTAATAAGTTTATTGGTGCGCGTGTAAATAACGACATAATCTTTGAGTGCCTCAATAAATCGAATATCGTCAAATAAGATCTTGTAGTATTTTCGATCCGATTTGATAAATACAGCATCTTCATTCGCATCTTCAAAGGTGCTTTGATTTTCCTTTAAATTGAGCAGATTTTTATAGGTCAGCGCTTTATCAATTGCCTTGGCCAAGCGATCTTTTTTGATAGGTTTAAGGAGGTAGTCGAGTGCATCCAACTCAAAACCCCTCAACGCATATTGTGTATAGGCTGTTGTCAGTATCACCAGTACATCTTTAGGTAAGGATTGCGCAAAATCCAATCCATTGACCGTAGGCATCTCGATATCCAGAAAAATGAGATCCACAGATTTGGTCGCGAGGTATTCCATAGCAGATAGGGCATTGGAAAACTCGCCCATAATTTCTATAGCTGAAATTTCTTCGACCAGATTTCTCATTTCTTCCCTTGCTAAGGGTTCATCATCTACAATGATACAATTCATAATGGAATTTTTAATTTCACCTGATACAGCAGGTCATTTTTTGATATTGTAAGTTCGTAATTATCACCATACAGCAAATCCAGCCGTCGTTTGGCATTGACTAATCCCAGTCCACCATACTTAGAACGGGTATTCGAAAGTTCTGGATCGATCGAATTTTCACATTCGAAACAAAGTTGTTCATCTGTCTGCGTAAAATGAATAGCAATAAACGTATGCTCGTCACGTAAGTTCACGCTATGTTTGATCGCGTTCTCGATAAAGGCAGTAAAAAGATGTGGCGGCAGAAAAATACTTTGCCTTTCTAATTCCGATGTGCAGGACAATGACGTTCTCAAGTTATCCCGACGTATTTCCTCAAGTTTTAGAAAATTGAAAATAAAGTTTATTTCGGATTTTAAAAGCGTTTTATCTGTATCGTTTTCATAGAGCTGATAGCGCAAAAAATCGGAAAGTTTGATAATAACCTCGGTGGCCATACTGGGGTCTTTCCGAATTAATGCCTTCACATTGTTGAGCATGTTAAACAAAAAATGTGGCTGAATCTGATTCTTTAACGCATTTAACTCCGTTGTCAACGCCAGGTTTTTTAGATCTGAAATTCGTTTATTGTCCTCTATCCAACGCTTAAAGAGCTTAAAAGTGGTGGTGGTCAGGATAATGGGAATACAGATAAATAAACCGCTGACAAAACCCATGGTATTGGTTCGTTGCCTTTCGATCGTCGGGACATGGATACTAAAAATATATATCGCAATCTGCATGACCACGAGTAGGCTCGCTGTCACCAGCAGAATAAGCAAGATGGTATAGATCTCATATTTTCCCTTGAAAAAATACTGCGGGATCAATACATACATATTGATATAAAACATGGCCACGAAAACCGTCCAAAGTGCCAAAGAAAAGTAGGTTTTATAGTTACCCAGAAATTGGTTATTTGTATTGGCATTGGCAAAAAGAATAAGTAGACCAACCAAAAACAGGCCATGTCGTAAAAGCCTGAATTTCTTTTCCGTTAAGTAGCGTAAAATAATACGATTGTTGCAGTCTTGCATATTGATCTGGATTACTGACCCTAATTCAGCAAAAGTAATTTTTTTTGTTTCAAAATGGCTTTCTTTTATACGAACACCTCTTTTTTTTATACTAAAGTAAATGCAATAGCTTGGCCCGGTAAAAGCCGTTTTAACAGCGTTTGTTTTTGTATAAAATATTGACCCTTTTGTATAAAAAAATAAATGGGCGTACCCAATTGATCTATTCTTGTAACAAGCTAAAGCTCAGCTCGGATTTCCAAAAGAGCAGTTTTCGCGTAGTATTTAATTGAAAAAGAATAGATAGACAAAAACAAATATCCAAATGAAAAAGAGTTTCGTGTTGTTTGGGAGCTTTGCCCTGATATGCAGTGCTTCCGCACAGACAAAAGACAGTATTCCCCAAAAAGTACAGGCCATTGTTGCTGACAAATTTCCCGCAGCGAGAGTACTGAATCTAAGTTATGAATATAATGGCGGCTACAAATATTCATCTAACGCTAAGGGGGCTGCCAGCACCCAAGGTAAGGTGGAATCATTCCATCAGGCTGGGGGGAGTTTAAATGTCAATTTTTTAAACCGGCGTAACTGGGCTTTGGGTACTAGCCTTGGATATCAGTATACCGCATTGAATCTACAAGAATTCGATTTAAGTACACAACCTTTAAAAATGCGTACACAGGATTTCCATTACCATTATGAATCACTTAATTTCTCTTACTTCTCAAAACTATTTGGAAAAACGGTTATTTACTCCGCCAGCATCATGACAGATGGAAGCGATAAGGGGATTGAACGGCTGCGTGGAATGTTGACCGGTACATGGGTACTAAAAGCAACGCGGGATGTACAAATGACAATCGGCCTGCTTGGATTCGTTGACCCAGGAGCAATTATTCCCCTTGTCCCCACGTTTACCTATAAGCAGCAATATCGCGATGGATGGATGGTAGATGTGCTATTACCAAAAGGCGCTTTTGTACGGAAAACGATGTTGCGGAATGGGCGTCTTTCCTTAGGGGCAGACCTCAACACAACAACATTCTATCTCTATGATTTTTTAGGATCGGATAAGGTGTACACTTTAAGTCAGCTAGAGATCAACTCAGGATTGACCTACGAGCATAATTTGGGAAGATCATTTATAGCAACAGTCAAATCAGGTATGAAGACCATTCCTAGGTCACGAATATTTGAAAAAAGTGAACGTCAAAATAATTATGTTTGGGAAGCTTCTGCAGATCCATCTTTTTACCTGAACGTCGGACTTTCTTTTAATCCTTTTGCGAAAAAAAGGCGTTAGTATAACGGGCCGCTAATCATCAGAAATGTGTGAAAGATCAACTTCACTAGAATCCAAACACGATTTGAGGATTAAATTCTTTTCTATGTTTGAACATTTAAATATTTACTATATTTATCATGTAATATAAAAATTAAAAATATGGACAATCGTTCACACACTATTTCCAGATTTAATTTTTTTTATCAAATTTATAATAGATAATAACCTAATATTAGGGTGTTGAAAAATAAAATAGACAGTAAATAAATAAAACAAAATGGCATTATTAGAAACACTTGAATGGCGTTATGCGACCAAAAAATACGATTCAACAAAGAAAGTTGATCAGAATGACGTAGACAAAATTATCGAAGCAGCCCGTATGGCACCGAGTTCATCTGGTTTGCAGCCGTTTCGTGTTGTGCTGATTACGGATCAACAATTGAAAGAGCAGATTGTACCTGTTGCTTGGGGGCAGCAAATTATTGCGGAAAGCTCACATCTCCTGGTTTTTGCGGCATGGGATAAATACACCGACGAACGCATTGATGCAACTTTTGATCATATGAACAATCATAGAGGTCTACCGTTGGATACAACTGATGAATACAAAAACAGGTTGAAAGAGATGTTTGCTGCGCTTACTGAAGAACAGCAAGCGGCACATGCTGCTAAACAAGCCTATATTTCTTTTGGAATGGCCATTGCACAAGCTGCAGAATTGAAAGTAGATGCCACACCAATGGAAGGATTTTCTAACGGTGAATTGGATAAATTACTAGGCTTGGATAAAAGAGGGTTAAAGAGTGTTGTTTTGCTACCGCTAGGTTACCGCCTGGGTGAGGAGGATTGGTTGTTGAAATTGAAGAAATTTAGATTGCCGAAAGACGAGTTTTTGATTCAACTACCCTAAAAGAGTGTTGTTGATTTTATCACAACTATTGTTCAATAAATTACAGAATTATAAAATTAATAATGGCCAAAGAGATCTTTTCGGATCTACTTTGGCCATTTTATTGATTGTCCCTATAAAATTAAGCCATAGACTGCGTTTAGTACTGCAAGTGCCTGTTATCGATCTTTGAACTGATGGGATATACATCTTTATGGATATCTATACCCACCTGAGACAAGGGTATTCCGGCCATTGTGGTTTCAGCTCCCTGGATATGGATATTTTTTTTATGATCTATGCTAACCGTCGCCCAGATAGGCTCTTGATAGACCAATGTCCGTCTTAGAATGTTATGCTTTTTGTAGAACTCTCCATCAAATGCTTTGCTATCAAATGTATCACCGGCCCAGTAATAAGAGGCGCTATTGATTTGTACATAGTGGATCCCATTGATCTCATTATGATAGTTGAGATGGTGGTGGCCGGTCAGGACAAGTAAAATCTTATTGAATCCGGCTTCGCTATTCAGCTGCTCTAACAGATACCTTACTGCCATACCATTTTCCAATCCACCATCGTCATTGTCCAATCCTTGATGGCAAAAAATGATCACTTTGTCTTTGGTGCCGTGGATATCTTTTTTTAACCATTCCAATTGCTGCTGACTGATACTGCGGGGGTAACCTTCAATTTTCTTGGTTTGGCTTTTTTCATTACCATCCAGGATAACAAAATGAAATCCCTGTTTGTCAAACGAATAATATGGAGCAGGACTATTCCAGAAATCGGTTACTTGTTTTTTTGTGAATCCGCCATCAGTATCATGATTGCCGATGACAAAGTGCCTTTCTCCTGTAAAATCACTCCAGATATCCATTAATTCTTTATTTTCGGCTTTTGGGAAACAAAAGTCACCTAAGGAAATAATAAAGTCGGGATTTTCACGCTTCATCGCGTCAATAAAAAGTTTGGCCCGACGCGCACCGTCGTGCATGAGATCATGATGGAGATCTGCGATAACCCCAAATTTAACTTTGTCAGTTTTGAGTACAGTGCTTTTTGTCGAGGTTATAGGCGCACTGGCAAGGCTCTTATTGACAAAGAGACCGCCTATGCCTAGACCTCCTAGCTGGATGAATTTTTTTCGGTTGATCATAACGAATTGATAATACGGATTTTATTAGATGCTACTTAGCTGAACTGTTTGACCTTTTTTCAGTTTAATATATTGCAAATTCTTATCTTTTGAAAGCCGCTTTTTAGTTGAAATATCTTGAAGATCTGTATTTTCAAAAATGCGGAAGATAGCATCTTGGCTAGCGGTTACTTTTAATAACGTGATCTTGTTGTTGTTCTTTTTAGCGCTGACAATAAATCCGCCCGCTGTTCTCAGGTTTTTAAAGGATACATCTTTCCATTCCTCAGGAGTGGCCGGAAAAACTTCGATGTAATCATTTTTGCTCTGAATTAACAATTCATGAACTCCTTGTGCAAAAGCAAAATTTCCCTCCAATGTAAAAGGGCGATAAGTAAAATCAGAATATTGACCACCGTTTTGGTCGCCGTTGAGGTGAAATGAATTTATGGAACAAAAGTTATGTGCAAATTTCTGTAGGTTGCTTACAGCTTGTCTACTTTGCTTTGCCCGCGCATGGAGACAGGCCATCCAGGAGAACGAATATCCAACCCAGGCCCGGGTACCCAATTGTTCTAAATGTGACAGCGATTTTTCAATTAACGATTTGTCCTGCGTATTATTAATGTCAAGTATTCCTAAGGGATAAATAGCCATATAGGGTGACATATGCCGATGTGAATGCTTCATGCTCAGATCCTCTGCAACGCGGAGACCAGTTTCATCTAAGGCAAAATGGGGCAATTCGGCGCCATATCTTGTCCATTCTTTTGCTGCTTCGGCTTTCCCGTTCGCTGTACTGACCTCGGCCGCTATAGCGAATAAGTAATGTGCCAGGCTGAGATCAAAATTGGTCCAACTATTAAACCAGGCAGCAGTACTGTTATCATTATATTCTGGACTGCTACTCAGGGGTAGATAGCGTTTCCCATCCTTGAGATAGGTAATATTTTTTAGATAGGTCGCTGCTTCTATAATATAAGGATAAGCCTGTTCTTTTAAGAAAGTGGGATCCATACTGTATTTCCATTGCCAATAAAAATGTTGGGCCGTCCAGGCACTGACGGTAGGGGAAAGGGAGTATTGAATCCAACCTCCCATAGGGTAGCCGTTCAAGGTCAGTACACCTGGGATATTCAGTCCGTCAACACCAAAATATTGTTGGGTGTAGGCAAGGTTTTTCGGTCTGATTTTCCATAACCAATCCGTATAACTTTGTGCTTCATTCATTCGGTTGGCTGTATAAGCCGGCCAATAACTCAGTTGGGTATTGAGATCATTGTGGAAATCGCCTTTCCAGGGTGGTAGCCCACCATTATCTGCTGTCCAAACAGCCTGCAAGGTTATTGCCGGAGCTCCTTGGCGTGCTGTGGCCCCCAATTTATAAAGCTCCAGATAGTATTGTTTTTCGAGATCTTTTTCAGGAATGGAAATGTTAGATTTAGACCAATAGCTTGTCCACCATGCAAGATGGCTTCGCTTTGCTTTTTCAAATTGTTCGAGTGATAGCGGTTGTTTCTTGACCTTTTCATCATTACTGATTGTCCAATAACCGATCAATTTGGTCGATGAGACTTTTTCCCAGCATAACATGACCTCAAAAAAGTGATGATCATACGTTTCCTGATGTAATACCTGCGCATTCCCCGTTTTAACAATAGTCCCTTGTTTGTAGCCCAGCCGGGCTAAACTTTGACCATCGACAACACTTTTTTGCTCGTCTGCATTTATATTATTTTCATATTGGTGTGGAATAAGCTCTGGGCTAAGGTCGCCAATGTTCTTCGCTGTGATTTCAAAATAACCCATTGGACTGGTCGCATGGACAAAAGAGGTAAGTATTTTTCCGTCGTCAAATTTCAGTGTATGTACAGCAGTTTGTATATCCAGTACATTGGATACGACCTTTCCAAATTTAGCTAAGTTAAAGGTCATCGCCGCCGCAGGAAGTTTGGTGGGATAGGGAGAACGGTCATAGGGTGAATCGCCCCATTGTTGGGCCGCTTGGTAGCTGTTGTTTTTCAATTGCTGCTCTACCCATTTAAAATCATGTTTTTCTATCTCAAATGCCTTGCGTTCATCCCAAAGATCAGCACGGTCCAGGGACAGCCGTATGGTATTTTCCTTTTTCCAGATCAATGCACCCAGCTGACCATTACCTAAAGGGATAGCCTCATCCCATCGTGTTGCAAGATCCGTAAAATTGAGATTATAAGCAGGAGATGGCTGCGCGATAACCAGACGCGCTGCGAAAAATAGTACTATAAGAAAGCTGTATTTCATAATTTATGTGGATATGGTTTTACAAATTTAGTAGTCGCCACGATCAAAGGCTGACACTATTTAGGCATTTTTATAGCCTATTTTACCTTTGTTGTATCTCATTTTCCGTCTTTTGTATCTTACTTTTTACTTAATTATATCCAACAGCAAATTGCATGCTTCCAAGCCTTGATCCCTTAACAATAGCCAGCCCTATCAGTTGCCGTTTAGAAAGACAAGATAAATAGATCGTAAGATAGAAAGAATGTCAGTTTAGCACCAGATTAAAAATATAAAAAGCAATGCTGACTACGATATCGTAACCAAATTGTTATAGGGTGCTGATGGGAACCGTATGGCACGAATGGGGGTAAAAACAAAGATTGGCCCCTGTGAGGGTAATATAGATTATATTTCTGTTAATCTAGTTCTAGTATATCCCATTGTTCTTCTCTATTTTTATAACCATAAATAAATATCCATTCTGATGTTGATTTACTTGTAACTATCCCATTAACTGATACTGGCATAGCGACAAAAGAATTATAAATAAACCTAATAACTGATTAATATAGAAGAGACCTTATTGCTATGAATAGAAAATTAATGGTGTTAGCATCATTGGCCGTAGTTGTCGCCTGCATTGCAATATTTACATTTCGCAAAGAAGAAACAATAGATTTTAGTGCAGATGTCAAACCGATATTAAATAAACATTGTATTACCTGTCATGGTGGCGTGAAGAAAAATGGAGGGCTTAGTTTTCTTTTCGAAAATGAAGCTTTTGCCAAAGCTGAGTCTGGCAAATCGGCAATTATTCCGGGGGACGCGGAACATAGCGAGTTTATGAAAAGATTGCTGTCGGATGATCCCGAATTACGTATGCCTTACAATGCACCCAAACTGAATGATGATGAGATTGATATCCTAAAAAAATGGATTGATCAAGGTGCGAAGTGGGGTGAACATTGGGCCTACACATTACCTAAAGACGTTGAAGTACCCAAAACCTTTTCGTTTGCAGGACTATTTGGAATAAAACCCAAAGGGGTGAATAATGACATTGACTATTTTGTTCAGGATAAATTAAAGTCCAAAGATTTGGCATTTGCCGATGAAGCCGACCGAGCCACTTTATTACGAAGACTTTATCTGGATCTCATCGGTATACCACCCACCTTGGCCGAAACCCGTGCTTTTATCGAAGATGAGAGCGACGATGCATATTCCCGTAGAGTTGATAGTTTATTAGCTTCCTCCAAGTATGGTGAGAAATGGGCCAGTTGGTGGTTGGATATGGCGCGGTATGCAGATACCAAAGGTTATGAAAAAGATGGATCCCGTAGTATTTGGCCTTATCGGGACTGGGTGATCAAAGCTTTAAATAGCGATATGCCTTACGACGAATTTACCGTTGAGCAGCTCGCAGGAGATCTTTTGCCACAACCGACCAAAGATCAGCTCATCGCAACTGCTTTTCACCGCAATACGATGAATAACGACGAGGGGGGGACTGATAGTGAAGAGTTTCGGATGGCGGCCGTCCTGGACCGTTTAAATACCAGTTATCAAGTATGGTTGAGTACAACATTTGAGTGCGTACAATGCCATAGCCACACCTATGACCCGTTTAAATTTGAAGAATACTATAAATCGCTGGCATTTTTCAATAATACAAGGGATGAAGATACACAGGGGGATCATCCGAAGTTACGTTTTTACGCTGCACAGGATGAAAAACGTATCGATAGCATTAAGCATTGGCTGGCAGCAAACGGAAATGTAAACGAGGTGAAATCAGCAGACCTGTTTCTGCATACGCTTGAACCTAAGATTCATGCGCATTATAGTGATCAGATTGTGGATGGGGCATTGTATGATACTAAATGGCTTGGTGTACGCAATAGTGGATCGGCTCGTTTGAAAGCAATTACATTGGATGGCAAAAAACAACTTTTCATGAACTTCTGGACCGATGCGGTGGGAGGGAAAATGGAGGTGCATCTCAATAGCCCTCATGGTCCCCTGTTAACCAATGTAGATTTACCGAAAACTTCAGGGAGACAGGTTATTCAAGCAGCGATCGTACCGACTACAGGTGTACATGATCTCTACCTGGTCTTTAAAAACGCAGCAGTTGCAGCCGGTCAGCCAATATGTATGATTGAATGGTTTGCTTTTCGCGAAGATTTTCCTGTCGGGAAACCAATGGAAAATCAGCATCTGCAACGTACCTTTTTGCAGCTCGTCAATCTACAGCCCGAAGGTGTGCCTGTTATGATTGAAAATCCGAAAGATATGCAGCGGAAAACCAATGTATTTATCCGGGGAAATCGTTTGTCTCTAGGCGCGGAAGTACAACCTATGGTTCCGGAGTCTCTGAATGATTTTCCAAAAGGAGCCCCTCGAAATCGTATGGGCTTCGCACAATGGATTGTTAGTAAAGAAAATCCATTGACTGCCCGCACTTTGGTTAACCGTGTCTGGGCACAGCTCTTTGGTAGGGGATTGGTTGAACCTTTGGGTGATATGGGTACACAGAGTACCCCACCGATTCATCGTGAATTATTGGATTATCTGGCCCTAGATCTTATGAACGGAAAAAAATGGAGCATGAAAAAATTGGTTCGTGAGATCGTTCTATCGGGTACCTATAGGCAGTCGTCAACGTTAAATAGTGACAATGTACAAAAAGATCCACAAAATTATTATCTGGCAAGGGGACCACGATTCCGGCTTTCCGCAGAGCAGATCCGCGATCAGGCTTTGGCGGTCAGTGGGTTGTTAAGCAATAAAATGTATGGACCGAGTGTCATGCCTTATCAACCGGATGGTGTATGGATGACGGTGTATAGTGGTGAGTCCTGGGTGAAAAGTGAGGGCGAAGATCAGTTTAGACGCGGTGTCTATACCTTCCTAAAACGTACCAGTCCTTATCCATCCTTTGTTTCCTTTGATGCATCCAGTAGGGAGGTCTGTCTGGTTGATCGTATACGGACAAATACACCATTGCAGGCTTTGGCGACGCTCAATGATCCGGTATATCTCGAAGCTGCAAAACATTTGGGCGAGATCATGGAGCGGGAAGGCAAAGGAAATACAAAAAATAGTATCGGTGCAGGCTATCGAAGGGCGATGCTCCGGGAGGCTGATCCCAAGAAGATTGCTGATCTCGAACTGCTCTACCAAAAAGCGCTTGCCGAATTTAACAAAACACCAGCTTCGGCAGCGAAATACCTGGGCGGTGATTTGGCAAAGGACAATAGCAAAAAACTGTCATCCAAAGCCGCTTACATGTTGGTGGCAAATGCCTTATTGAATTTAGATGAATTTTTGACGAAATCATAAGGAATAGACTCCAGGATAATTGATATGAGTGAGTGAGATTGACGGAAGCTTAAAATAATAGATAAACTAAGATAATAGTAGGTTCTTGATAGAATGATGCTGTTACAAAAGATTTACTTGAATGAAAGATCTGAATAAACTAATTGAAGAGGCACAGCAATCTGAATTGAAGGCTGTGACAAGAAGACATTTCCTAAAAGATTGTGTCGCTGGTATTGGTGGCATCGCACTTGGAGGTCTTTTGGCTGGTTGCGGTGGATGGGATTCATCTAAATCCAAAGGGAGCCTGGATCTCAATGCCCTAAATCCATTGATCCCTAAATCACCACATTTCCCTGGCAAGGCCAAAAGTGTAATCTATTTACATATGGCGGGAGCCCCTTCACAGCTTGAGCTCTTTGATTATAAGCCTGCACTGCAGAAACTGCATAATCAACCCTGTCCACAATCACTTTTGGCAGGTAAGAAGTTCGCTTTTATTCGAGGGGTGCCTAAAATGTTGGGACCACAGGCTACCTTCAAGCAATATGGTCAAAGTGGCGCTTGGGTATCTGATCATTTACCACATTTCAGTAAGGTAGTTGATGATGTTAGTTTTTTGAAAGCTGTTCATACCGATCAGTTTAATCATGGACCGGCACAGCTGTTTATGCATACCGGGAGTGCCCGTCTGGGCCGTCCGAGTATCGGTTCATGGGTGACCTATGGTCTAGGCTCTGAAAACAGCAATTTACCAGGCTTTGTGGTGTTGACTTCTGGTGGTAAAACACCGGATGCGGGAAAGAGTGTCTGGGGAAGTGGTTTTCTACCGTCTGTTTATCAAGGGGTTCAATGTCGTTCGAAAGGAGATCCCGTTCTGTATATTGCTGACCCTGAAGGAATGGACCGGGACATGAAGCGAAATCTTATTGATGCGATCAATAATGTGAATAAAACAGAGTATGACACCTTTAATGATCCAGAGACACTGTCCCGGATTGCACAATATGAAATGGCCTATAAAATGCAGGTTGCAGTACCTGAGGTGATGAATATCAATAATGAACCAGCTTATATCCATGAGTTATATGGTACCGAACCGGGAAAGGAGTCTTTTGCAAATAACTGTCTTTTGGCCCGTAAGCTCGTGGAGCAGGGGGTACGTTTTGTACAGTTATTTGATTGGGGCTGGGATAGCCATGGCACAAATGCATCGGACTCGATAGACCTTGGATTTCGAAATAAATGTCGGGAGATCGATCGTCCGATGACGGCATTGATTTTGGATCTGAAGCAACGTGGTCTACTCGAAGATACATTGGTGGTCTGGGGCGGCGAGTTTGGACGCACACCAATGCAGGAGAACCGGGATAATAGTGATATGCCATTTCTGGGTAGAGACCATCATACGGATGCCTATACCATTTGGATGGCGGGCGGCGGAGTGCGCAATGGCATTAGTTATGGACAAACGGATGATATCGGTTTTGCAGGTGTTGAAGGAAGGGCTTCCGTACACGATGTCCATGCAACCATGCTCCATCTCCTTGGCTTTGACCACGAAAAATTTACTTATGAATTTCAGGGCCGACCATTCCGTTTGACGGATGTGGAAGGTGAACTTATACAAGCGATTATTTAAATAATGAAACGATTCCTATTACTAATACTTCTGTTGGCCAATTTTTTTACGGTTTTGGCTCAGAAGCAAGAGAAACTACATATCAAATATTATTGTACCAATTGGGGAAATGCCGATTCCTGGGATCGGTTCTGTGAACGTGTTAAGAAAGCAGGTTATCATGGTGTCGAAGCCTGGCTACCCGGAGATCTGAAAGAACGGAAGGAAATGATTGATGCCCTACAAAAATATGGTCTGAGCTTAGGCTTGCTTTCCGGAGGTTCTGGAGCTTCCTATGAACAGTACCGTGAAAGCTTTAAACGTAATCTGGAAGAAGCTGCAGGTATGAAACCTGATTATATCAACTGCCATACAGGTAAGGAATACTATTCCTTTGAACAAAATAAACAATTGATCGACATTGGGCAGGTCGTCATGGAAAAACAGCATGTTCCGGTATACCATGAAACGCATCGTGGTAGATTCAGTTTTGCGGCGCATCTGACCAAAGATTACTTAGCAAAGATTCCTTCCTTAAGGCTTGCTCTGGATATTTCACATTGGTGCAATGTACATGAGTCCCTGCTCGGTGACCAGCAAGAAGCGGTAGCTTTGGCGCTTGCCCGGACAGAACATATCCATGCCCGGATCGGACACCCTGAAGGACCACAGGTCAATGATCCTGCGGCACCAGAATGGAAAAATACCGTAGATCAACATTTGGCCTGGTGGGATGAGATCGTTAAGCAGCATAAACAAAATGGAGCTAAGGTGTTGACCATCACCACAGAGTTTGGTCCGGCGGGCTATCTGCCAACACTACCTTTTACGCAGCAACCCGTAGCTGACCAATGGTCGGTAAATGTATATATGTTGAACTTACTCAAAGACAGGTATAAAGAATGATGGTTTTCCTTGAAGAATTGATGGCCTTTTTGGGACGGTTTCATCCCATCTTAGTGCATTTACCCATCGGAATTTTATTGATCGCATTTGTGATGGTATTTTTGGAGCTATTCAAGAAGGAAAATCCATACCGGCCTGCGATTAGGTTATCCTTGTTATTAGGTAGTATAGCAGCTGTATTTGCTGCGATCTCAGGATTTCTGCTTTCGCGCAATGGTGGTTATGAAATACAGGTGCTCAATTACCACCAATGGTTGGGCATTGTGGTGGCGGGATGCAGCATACTACTCTATGTGCTCTATCGTGAAAAAAGTGAAACGTTGCAATGGTCAAAAAAAATCATTAGGTTTCGCTTTTGGTTATTTTTGATCCTGGTCGTATTGCTGGGAATCACAGGACACTACGGTGGCACTTTGACACATGGCAAGGGTTACTTTATTGAGGCGATGCCGCAAGCAATGAAAAAGACTTTTGGCGTGAAGGAGAGCAGCGAAGAGGTATTAATCGTTGAGAATGTACAAGAGGCCGCTGTATATGACGGTATTATACAGCCTATACTCAAGCAGCGTTGTCAAAGCTGTCATGGTGATCGTAAACAGGAGGGAGGATTGGCCTTACATACAAAGGAAAGCCTGCTAAAAGGAGGTGAGAATGGTAAAGTACTGGTCGATAGCAAGTCCAAAGAAAGTGAGCTGTATGCACGATTGATCTTACCGGAAGGGCACAAAAAAAGAATGCCACCAAAAGGACGTACTCCAATCAGTCCTGACCAGATCAAATTGATCGCCTGGTGGATTGATCAAGGAGCCAACTTCGATAAAAAAGTGAATCAACTCACACAGACCAAAGAAATAGCAGCAATATTGAAAAAGCTAGAAACAGGGGAGCAGGAAGCTTCCCCGGTATTGTATGCAGATTATCCCAAAGCACCCGATTTACCAAAGGATAAAGTCGATGCCTGGCAGGCAAAAGGTATTAAAATCATTCCTGTGGCTAAAGAAAATAATCTCGTGCTGGTCAATGCCATCAACTACCCACAGTTTAATGATAAGGATCTGCAAGATCTGTTGGCCATTAAAGAGAATATTGTTCAGCTGAAACTTGGACATACCGCCATTACAGATCAGGCATTTTCGACGATAAAATCCATGCCTGTCATCTCGCGTTTGCATCTCGAGAACACAAAAGTCTCCGATAGTGGTTTGTCACAATTGAAAGGACTGCAAAAGTTGATCTATCTCAATCTGGTGGGAACAAAAGTAACTGCAAAGGGTTTGTCGAATTTGAAGGATATTCCTAATCTGAAAAATGTATATATCTACCAAACGGGCGGCCAGGACAGTACTGCCTTAAAAGCATTACATGGTAAGGTTCGCATCGACACAGGTAATTACCGATTGCCATTTATCGCTACGGATACAGTCAGGTTCTAGCGATGATAAAGTACAGACCAAGTAGTTTTATCCATTGACGATAATACGACCGAATAGATACTTAGTCTATATTGAAGCAATACTTAGTCTCTACTGAAACAATACTGAAAGGGTATTGGAAACCTGACTTGTGGATATTTGAAAGAAGCGATTGGAGGATGATAGCGTTTATAGAATATTTGGAAAGAGACTGTAGGGAATGTGAACAAAATTGAATAAACAAATAGGGTGTCCGATTTTTTCGGACACCCTATTTTTATTTGTCGTGTATAAATACTGCAGGTTATTTCCCGGTATTTTCCAATAGACTGATCGCATCGTAAAGTACACCAGCCTCGCCTCTGAAAGTTCCCGAACCTTCAGGTTTATTGTCTTTGGTATACCATTCGTAGAAGCCTTTATTTTTAATAACACGTGTTAACATGGGCTTGATCTGCTCGTAGGCTTCCTGTTGGAAACCATTTTTAACCAATTGTTGGATCATTCTTCCTCCAAACCAGGTCCAGTCTCCACCATTTTGGTAACCATAAGGATACATGCCTTTGTTTTTGAAGAAACCCGCTGGGTAGGTCGGGTATACAGTTAAACCAATGGTGGCAGCACCTGCATCTTTTACATTTTTGATCATCTTGTCCAGAGATGTTTTGATCTGCTCTTTGCTGAGGAGGTTCGCCTCAATGGCAATCGCAGTTCCACCATGGTAATAGATCTGGTTTTCATCAAAATCTTTCGGAAATGGCGAACCTTTAATATAAATATGTGGAATGAATTTTTGATTTTTATCATCCCAAAGATGTTTCATCGTATTGCTTGCGATCATCTCCCGAACCTTGCCCCATTTTTCCTTTTTCTCAGGGAAAAGATCAATGTAATTGTCCAGTGCAATTAAGAACATAGCGTTATCGTAAATGTCCAGTGCAATATGTGAGCTTTCATCTAAATGTACGCCCCAATCATGTTCGGGTTGTACATCGCCCCAATCGACCGTTGTGGCTCCCCATAATAATCCGTAGGTACTATTGTAGCGTTTATCCATTAGGAATTGCAAAGCCTGTTCCATGCGATCTTTTACACTCGTTTCGCCGATTTTCTGTGCCAAAAAGGAGCTGTCTTTGGTTGCGATGATATATTTGTGTACCGCCTGGATGAGGGATGTTTCCTGATCGGTTTCAACCGTGTTTTTATGCCCCGCATATTCCGCTGCCAGGGGATTCGTGATTGTATAATAGTCAGAAACGCCATTCTTTAAGCTGGATTTTTTGACAAAACCATCAGCGATATTGCCATCGGCACCCTGTAGTTTGAAAAATATGCCCAACTGATCTTTGATCTGATCATGGGGATGCACTTTGGTAGCCAAGGTAATAAAGGTATTGTAATCCCTGATCCACACCTCACTATAGCCGTCCCCGGCGTTGAACCCAGCTTTGATAACATTGGTCGCCATATCTTTAACGAGCTGGAAGCTACTATCTTGGGGAGCACGCTGCGCTGTGTTGCTGCCTGTAGATTTATTCCCCCCGCCATTGCAGGATAAGATTAACAATGAAGTAGATAGCGCGAAATATAAATTTCTCATGATGCTGTTTTTTATCGTTAGTATACTTAAATTAACATTTAGAGTCTTTGACAAAAGACTGTATGACCTTCGCTTGGCTAGCTCCCAGATTACGGAGTGAATAGGATTTCGCAGCCGCGGGAACGGCAAATGTCTCTGCATAATGGAAGATTCTTTTCATTCCATTGGCAGTCGTCAGTTCTACGGCTTCCCCCTCAACGAGCATCATAATATGGCATTGCCCCTTTGTTTCAATGCGCACTTCATCTTCAAATTCGTACCTGAAAACATCATAGAAATGATCTTCATGCGTCGGTAAATGTACTTTTATCGACTGTGTATCGAGTACATCAATCTGAGGTTGTGACAGGAGTGTGTTTTTTACAACGTCACCTTTCCGGTTAAAGTTGAGGTTGGAGAAAGCTCTGTCAATATTCAATGGACGTGGTTTACCATCTAAATCTGGACGTACCCAGTCGTACATCTTAAAGGTGTAGTTATAAGGGGTCGCACTGATTTCCAGCACAAGGTTATTTGTACCTGAAGAGTGTACAGTACCATGTGGAATCAGATACAACTGATGCTTTTGTGAGTCAAATTTTTGGACGTACTTGTCAATCGCAATGGGCTCACCCGTATGGAAGCTCTGCTCAAGCACAGTACGGAATTGGTCGGCATCAATATCCTCCTGGAATCCCAGATAGACCTGAGCATCTCCTTTTCTGTCAACGATGTAATAGGATTCGTCCTGGGTGAAATTTTCCCCAAATTCAGTTTTGGCATAACTTGGGCTAGGGTGGCACTGAATCGAAAGATTGTCGCCATCAAAAGTGTCAAGAAAGTTGAACCGGATTGGGAACTCAACATCAAAACGTGGCTGTGCTGTGCCCAATATATTTGAACTCTCCTGAAACATCAGTTGGTCAAATGAAATTTCGAGCACCTGTCCATTGCTTTCAAGTAATATACCATTTTCGGGGACGATCATCTCAAAAGACCAAGCATAGTTTTTTGCCTGCTGATCGATGCCCGTTAAATGTTCCTTCATCCATTGTCCGCCCCAGACTCCAGGTTCAAATGTCGGTCTTACCCGAAAATAGTTTTCGGACATGGCATGTAAGGTTTCTTTTAAATCGTTTCCTGAAATCCAGGGTAGATTTTCCAGGGATAACTGATCGGCCAGGATCTCCACCCGGGATAAGATTGTCCGCTTGTGTCGGTTGAGGAGCTCCCAGTCGACAAAATAGTAACGTTTGTAAAGTTCTTTTTGATTCGTTTGCTTAGCACAAGCCAAATTCCAGGCCTGCCCGGCACGCATCCGTTGGATAAGCACATTTTTGGGCAGATCGATGTACATCACTTTACTGGAGTTATCCAGAAGTGCTGCTCCCGGACCGTAAAAAATGACATATTCATTGGCAGCTGTATTATTTAGGATTTCCTCAAAAGCGGCCAACTTTACGGTATCAAAGTATGCTGCCAGTTGGAGGGGTACTTTTTTTCCGAATAATGGATCATTGCCTCCCAGATAGGGGGCAACCTTCTCCTGAATGCTTGATTCAGGTAAGAATGCTGTTTCCATAGAAACAAACCGTACCGTTAATCCCCGTTTAACAAATTCCTGCTGAATCTGTGCCACTGGTATTTCCCAATTTACGCCGACAAATCCATCTATGCAGTGTATATCATGTTCGATCAGGTGATCGACCAACTCATGATATGAGTTTGACAATTTGCCCTGAACTGGAAATGTAGGTAAGATGTCGTATTGAAAAGATGTCGTTTGAGTATTGGAATACATAAGATGTTATTTATTGCGTATTTAAAAATTGACTGAATTGATATGATGTTTTTAAAATGATACTATGCGTTTTGATCGCTGGGATTTTTCTTTGATTTTTCAATCCAATATTTTTCGATATCTTCCAAAGGTTTTCCTTTTGTTTCAGGCAGATAGCCCAATACAACGATAAAAGCTATTGCGCAGAAGAAAGCGAATAACCAAAAGGTATAATGGGCACCCCATGATGCAAGCAAAATCGGAGTCAGCTGTCCAACGATAGCATCGGAAATCCACATAACCATAATGCTTATCCCCATTGCGCGCGCCCGTATGGCATTGGGAAATATTTCGGCTGCCACCACAAATTTCAATGGACCGATAGAAAAAGCAAAGAAAAACAAGAATGAGAGGATGGAAACAATCAAAGCAACATTGTTTGTCTGTTCCAGACTGAAAAGATAGCCTGTCGCGATCAAACTGATGGTCGCACCCAATGTACCTAATATATATAAGGGTCTTCTTCCCCAATTGTCTACCTTCCAGATAGCAAAGCAGGTAAATAAGACATTTGCAGCGCCGAAAAACAATTGTGCATGATAGGAATTAGCTAAAGAGATACCCGATTCAAGGAGGATACTAGGCCCGTAATAGACGATCGCATTGATCCCACTGAGTTGAGAAAACAAGGGTAAGAATAATCCCAGGAGAAAAGCTCTACGGTAAATAGGTGAAAACAAATCGCGGATATTTCCTTTTGCTGGACTTGGCGAATCATGTAGATCTGTCAGACCAAGTTTAGCGCTAATGACAGCAACCTCTTCACTGCGCCCATTTTTTGCAAGCCAACGTGGACTTTCGGGAATAAAATAAACGCCCAAGCAGAGTAGGATAGCAGGGATTGCACCAACTAGAAACATACCGCGCCAAAGTTCTGTCTGTGGCAATGAATGCAGTTGGAGAATAAAGTAATTACTAATATAAGCGATCAGAATACCAAAGGTGATTGCCAGTTGATAACAGGTAACCGATCTGCCTCTGAATTTACTGGGTGATATTTCGGCAAGATAAAGTGGCACAACGATAGAAGCGATGCCTACACCTAGTCCTCCGATACCCCTGCTCAGAATCAATAAAGTATAGTTGGGACTGAATCCACAGCCGATCGCAGATAATAAGAAAAGTAAAGACGCAACAATGAAGGCCTGTTTACGACCATATTTGTCTGTAAAAGATCCTGTAAAAAATACACCTATAATGCAACCGATCAGTGCTGAACTAACAAAAACACCTTCCTGTGCTGGTGACAGTCCGAAAAACTGCTTGACCAATGGCAAAGCTCCGGCTATAACAGCCATATCGAACCCGAAAAGTAGTCCCCCCAGTGAAACGATGCATAAAATAATGATAAAATTCTTAGACATATCTGGTTTATAAGTTTTATATGTATATACATACAAACATATATCTATTTTTTTAATTATGCAAAAAATCTTATTTTAGCCTAAGCAATATTATGTAATGAATTTAAAAATAGATCACAAAAGTCCAGTTCCGCTGCATATACAAGCAGAAAATCTATTGCGGGAGTTGATAAAACAGCCGGAATATATTGAGGGGAAGATGTTGCCCAATGAAATAGAGCTGGCTAAGCGCTTGGCTATTTCCCGCTCCACGTTGCGTCTGGCGATTAATAAGCTGGTGTATGAAGAGCTATTGATCAGAAAGAAGGGGATCGGCACTAAGGTTGCCAGTTCAAAATTCAGTTCGAAATCCAAAAATTGGCTGAGCTTTTCGCAAGAGATGAAAAATCGTGGGATCGAGGTCAAGAATTTTGAACTTCATGTGAGTTGGGTAGTGCCTGATAAAGCCATTACAAAATTTTTTGCTGTTGATGAGGATCAAAAGCTGTTGAAATTGGAGCGATTGCGGGGTAAGAAAGATGATCCATTCGTCTATTTCATATCCTATTTCCATCCACGTATCGGTTTGACGGGCGACGAAGATTTTAAACGTCCTTTGTATGAAATATTGGAAGCCGATTATCATGTGGTAGCTGATCTTTCGCAAGAGGAAATTGACGCCATTGCGGCAAATAAATTTATCGCAGATAAACTCGAAATTAATATCGGGGATCCTATTTTGTCACGGAAGCGATTTGTTTTCGATCAGTCTGGAAAGCCAATTGAATATAATCTGGGTTTCTATCGTGCAGAGAGCTTTACTTATACGGTTGAAAGCCGAAGAGATTATTAAAACATGAAATGATCCAGTAGCGGTAAGCTAGTGGATCATTTCATTTATAGCATTATTGCTGTTGAGTAGCCGTTTCCGATGCCCATTGGTTGATCATTGCGATAGCTTTGCTCAATACACCCGCCGAGCCCTTGAATTTTCCGGATCCACTTGGGACGTCATTTTTCCCGTACCATTCATAAAAACCTTTATTCTTGACCACACGATCAATCATTGGCTGTAGTTCATCGTAGGCTTCCTGATAGAAACCATGTTGGATAAGCTGCTGAATCATTCTTCCGCCAAACCAGGTCCAGTCCCCACCGTTTTGATAGTGATAAGGCTCAGCCATCCAACCTTTGAAAAATCCAACGGGGTAGGTCGGGTAAAGCGTAAGACCAATACTTGGCATCCCTGAGAGACGTACATTTTCGAGCATCTGCTTATTGACAGTTGCTATTTCGCTCCGTTTGAGCAGACCCGCTTCAATCGCAATTGCTGTTCCGCCATGGTAATGAATCTTATTTTCATCGAACCCTTTAGGGAGGGGAGATGACTTTGGATAGATATGGGGAATAAATTTTTGCCTTTTTTGATCCCAGAGATAGCGTCTGCTGTTTGTTTCAAGCTCTTTTTTAAAGGCCTTCCAGTCAGCGGTATTCGCAGCATTGGGTTGTATTTCAATCAATTGCTGTAGGGCAATGATGAGCATGGCATTGTCATATATGTCTATGGCCTCATTTGAAAGTTCGTTCCAATCGCAGCCAAAATCGTCATGCGGCTGTACATCCCCCCAATCTGCAGTCATTGCCCCCCATAGCAGGTGATATTTTGTATTGTACCGTTCTCGTTTGAGGTAGTCCAGCATAAGCTGTATACGTTCTTTGACGGAAAGCCCACCGACGGATTCGTCAAGAATACTGTAGTCCTTGGTTTTCTGTATGTATTTGCCCAGTAACTGAATCAGAGAGCTCTCCTGGTCAGTCTCGACTGTATTTTTAAATCCAACATGATCGGGTGCATTATTAGAATAATAGGGGGTATCGTCATGCCAGGTGAAATCTTTCTTGAGCACATAGCCGTCCACCATCTCACCATTAGGCTGTTGCATTTGGAAAAATAGGAGAATCGCGCCACGAACATCGGCAGGCGATCTTTCCTCTAATGCAGTTTCAATAAAAGTATTGAGATCCCGTGCCCAGATCTGCGAATAACCACTTCCGGCATTAAATCCTTCTTTGATGACCTGTCGGGCTAAACTGTCTACATATTTTAACTTTTGATCGGCTAAAATGGTTTGTGCGAGCTTAAGTTCTGTCCCTTTTGATGCTGCTTTTTGTTGAGCGGGCAGGCTGCTTCCGAATAGAATAAATGTAAGACTAAAAAATGTCAGTTTTCTTTTCATGAGAACTATTGTTATTGGTTGAATTGTTGAGGCATTTCAGTAGCCTTTACGTATTATATTGTTAAATAAGAGTGATGATCACTGATTTTGGATCGGCCTTGCTGAATTAAAACTTCTTGGTTATTGATTATTATGTATGTACAAACAAAAATATAAAAATAACCATCGTTTTAAGCTTTTTATAGGATGTAATTGGGATGGTATTTAAATTTTTACAATCAGATGGTGTTTTTTAGCGCTAGCCGTTACCTACTTTTTTTAATAAACTTTACCTTCATGTTTATACATAGTTTATTTTTTGTAAGTTTGTTTTTGAACCTAATTGACAACAATGGCAAAGCGACTCATATTTTATTTTTTTTGCATACTCTTCTGTGTGAACTGTGCGCAGGGACAGCAGCAGACTGATTTAACTACACTTGTAAAACCGAATATTGGATCCGTTCATAGTCGGTATTTTTTTTACACACCTGCTGCAGTCCCCTTTGGGATGGCAAAATTGGCACCAAGTACCGATGGAAGTTATGGTAATAAGTCCGGTTGGGAGGCGGTGGGCTATGATGATAGACACAACTCGATCGAAGGCTTCGCGAATTTTCACGAATTTCAGGTGGGCGGGATTACCTTTGCACCTTCAGTAGGACAGCTCAAAACTGTTCCGGGTAAACTAGACCAGCCACAAAGCGGTTACCGGTCATCATTTGATAAGAAGGACGAATTTGCCACCTCAGGCTATTACAGGGTGAAATTGAAGGACTATGCGGTTCTGGCGGAACTGACTGCAACCAAAAGAGTCGGCTTCCATCGTTATACCTTCCCAAAAACAGATGCCGCTAATATTATATTTGATATTGGACATGTCATGGGAGAAAGCGGTCCAGTGGTGGATGCGGAGGTAAATTATGATAAGCAGTCTGTATGGGGTTATGTGGTCACTAATCCGGTCTATGTGCAGAAATACCAGCAGGGAGCCACTGTAAAGATGTATTTCTTTGCGGAGCTCAGCAAGTTGCCAAAATCCTATGGTACATTTAAAGATTCGGTGATTTTTAAAGAAAAGAAAACGATACAGGGGAAGGGCGCTGGGGTATTTCTTCGGTTCGATACACAGTCCGATGAATCCATTACAATCAAGACAGGCTTGTCCTATACTTCTGTGGATAATGCGCGATTAAACTTGCAGCAAGAGGCCAAGGAGCTGACATTTGATCAAGCGAAGATGGAAGCGCTCAAGACATGGAATAACGAACTGGGAAGGATATTGGTGGAAGGTGGTAAAGAAGCGGACCGCGTAAAATTTTATACAGGACTATACCATGCCCTGCTTGGACGAGGACTTGCCAGTGATATCAATGGGGCCTATCCCAAAAATGATGGTTCAGTCGGCCAGATCGCTTTAAATGCGCAAGGAAAACCTATACATCAACACTATAATACAGATGCGATCTGGGGAGCATTTTGGAACCTGACACAACTCTGGTCGATTGCCTATCCTGATTATTACAACGATTGGGTACAGAGCCAACTCTTGGTATACCGCGATGCGGGTTGGCTGGGTGATGGTATTGCCAATAGTAAATATGTCTCCGGTGTGGGGACTAACTTTACGGGATTGGCGATTGCTGCAGCCTATAACGTTGGAATCCGGAATTACGACACGAATTTTGCCTATGAAGCTGTACGAAAAAATGAACTTGAATCGCGCGGACGGATTCCGGGAGCTGGTAAACTCGATGTTGGGGTATTTGTCGATAAAGGTTATTCACCCTATATCCAGGACAATACCGGTAGTCCCGAATTATTGACCACTGGATCACCTTTCGGTGCTTCCCATACATTGGAATATGCATTTTCGGCAGCTGCTGCAGCGCAATATGCAAAATCACTCGGCCGTGATGCAGACTACCGAAAACTTCATGAACTTTCAGCTGCCTGGAAAGGATTATACGATCCATCGACTAAATTCATGCGGCCAAAAGACAGTTTGGGGAAATTTATTCCAAATTTTAATCCTTATCAACCTTGGCGTGGTTTTCAGGAAGGAAATGCCTGGCAGTATACGTTTTATGTGCCACACGTTCCGCAGGAATTGGTTAAGCTCGTCGGAAAGGAGCTATTCAATCAGCGCTTGGACAGTATATTTACAGTGTCACAAAAGAACGTTTTTGGTGGTGGAACCCACATCGATGCCTTCGCCGGAATTGAAAGCTTATATAACCATGGGAATCAGCCCAACTTACATATCTCTTGGTTGTTCTATTTTTCAGGAAGACCCGACCTCAGTCAAAAATGGGTACGGGCTATTTCAAACGAATTTTATGGTACCGATCCTATACACGGTTATGGCTATGGACAGGATGAAGATCAAGGCCAATTGGGTGCTTGGTACGTACTGTCAGGTATCGGTTTATTCGATGTGAGAAGCTTAACAACTGAAAATCCTGCCTTTCAGATAGGAGCACCTCTGTTTGATAAAGTTACGATACAATTGCCCAAAACTTTGCGAAAAAACAAATTTACGATTCAGGTTAAAAAGACGGATCCGGATAGTTTTTATGTTGGTCAGATTCGATTGAATAATAAGCCTTGGACCGGTTGGCAGCTTCCTTTTGAACAATTGGTGAAAGGAGGGGTAATGACCGTGCATTTAAAAAGCAACGCCAATACAAACTAAAGTTTGTTTATAGCAGTAGTTGGTAATTAATAGCAATAGGTACTAAAAAGTAAAAGCTAAACTGCCCGGGATCGAAGAATTTAAGAAAATGACTTCAAGGAATATATAAAATAAAACCTTCAGGCTTTCACAAATACCAATAGCTCTGAAAATCGACTGAAGGTTCCTTCTGATCAATAAACTGAACGCAGCGCTTATTGATTCCTTAATGAAAAATACGAATCAATAAAAAATAAGCATTTTAAAAAAATAGGGGTGTCCAATTTTTTTGGAACACCCCTTGAAGGTAGGTTGGTTTGTTGATTGCCTACGCGATCTCAGCAATGAAATTGCCCTCTTGGTCCAAATCCGCCTTGTGAGCCGCAATTTGTTGAAGATTAATATGGCCAATAACATATTTGAAATCTGCTGCGTAATATCTTTCGGTGATCTCACTGAAATTTAATTTTTCAATCAGTTGATCGTCAGTGTATCTTAAATAGACCTTAAGCAGATAATCTTGGCTATAGTTTAAGGCACTGGATTCTAAATGCTTTTTATATTCATAACGGTAACCGTAGCGTAATGCGGCAATATCCGACAATACTGCCGAGCCAGTAGGGTGACCACCCGCACCTTTGCCATAGAAGAATTGCTCATCCGCAAAAGCAGCTTTAACCAATACACCGTTATTTTCATTTTCTACATTGTACAACATGCTTTCCTTACCTACCAAACGAGGAAGTACATAAAGCACGACTTTATTGCCATCGATCTCTTTGGCTGTAGGGATCAACTTGATTTTTAAGTTCTTTTCCTTTGCGAAGCGAATATCCTGTTGACCTAATTTGTCAATACCGATGTTGAAGACATCATTTGGTTTGACATAGATACCATAAGCATGTGAAGCGACGATACAGACTTTAAATTTAGGGTCATATCCGCCAACATCAAGGGTAGGATCTGTTTCCGCAAAACCCAGTTCCTGTGCTTTTTTTAGCGCATCTGCATACTGTTGGTTTTCATTAAAGACTTTCGAAAGAATGTAGTTGGAAGATCCGTTGAATATACCACTGACCGAATGCAAAAGCTCGTTGTCATAGTATTCTTCCAAGTTACGGATAATAGGAATACTTCCACAGACAGCGCCTTCATAAAGTAAGCTGGTGCCATATTCATGTTGAATATCTACCAACTCTTCGAGGTGACTGGCAATCATCTTTTTATTTGCAGATACCACATTTTTGCCTGATTTCAATGCGCGTACAGTCAGTTTGTAAGCAGCTTCGGCATCATCGATCAGTTCGACAACAGTGTTGATTTCTGGATCCGCAAGGATTGTCTCAGCATCTGTTGAAAACAGATCGGCTGGTAGCGTACGTTTTTTGTCCGCATTTTTGATGACGAATTTCTTGATTTCCAGATTCAGGTTTTTGGTTTTGATAATGTCGTAGAGACCTTGGCCTACCACGCCAAACCCAAACATCCCTATCGTTAATTTATTACTCATATCTCTTCTTAAATTCTCTTATATAATTGTTTACTTCTCTTAGACTAATTCGTTGATATACGCTTTCTTATTCTTTAAAAAATTATGGATAATAGCCGTCAGTTTTTTTGTCTCTATCAAAAATCCATCATGGCCATAGCTTGACTCGATCTCCTGATAGGTTGCATTTGGAATATGCTGCGCTATAAATCGCTGTTCGGCTGGGGGGAACAATACATCCGTATTGACAGCCAATACCAGTGTCGGACAGCTGATTCCGTTCAATGCTGCTTCCAAAGAAGACCTTCCACGGGCTAAATTGTGACTGTCCATCGCCTTTGTCAGGTAGAAATAACTATACGCATTGTAGCGTTTAACAAGTTTTTCGCCTTGATAATTTTGATATGAAGCGGCTTTGTATCCATTCACTATACTGTCGTCCTCATCCCGTTGTGTATGGTCATAGGTGATATAATTGCGATAGGATAGCAGCGCAATCGAGCGGGCGACTTTAAGCCCTTTTTTACCTCCATCGGGATGGTTGGCATAAAAGGTACGGTCTGCTGTAATTGCTAAACGCTGACTTTCATTAAAAGCAATTCCCCAGGGGGAATGTACCGCATTGGTGCCGACAACAATGAGTTGATTGATTGCGATCGTGTTGGAAGCAGCCCACTCCAGGGCCTGTTGCCCACCTAGCGAGCCACCAATTAGAACCTCAAATTGATTGATATCCAGATGAGCTGCGAGCAACTGATGGGCATTGACCAAATCTTTTACCGTAAACTCCGGAAAGGATAGGTAATAAGACTGACCTGTTGCCGGATTGATGGATAGGGGATTGCTGCTACCATAGGCGGATCCAATTACATTGGCACATACGATATAGTAATCATTCGGATTAAATAGATCGTTTGCACCAAATAGCCCCGGCCACCAGTCCAATACATTCGCATTTGCCGTCAGGGCATGACAGACCCAAATCACGTTACTGCGATCAGCATTGAGTTCACCAAATACCTCGTAGCTGATCTGTAAATCGACAAGTTCTTTCCCGTTTTCAAATACAAAGGGCTCGGGATGTTGATAAATATGCCTGCTCATTACGCTTAAATTTATGGATGTACCTGATTATTTGATCTTATCGAATGCTTGTTGTAGATCGGCTTTGATATCATCAATATGTTCGATCCCTACAGAAAGGCGCAATAACCCCGGAAATACACCTGCATTTGCCTGATCCGCATCACTTAACTGTTGGTGCGTCGTTGCAGCAGGGTGGATGATCAATGATTTGGTATCACCTACGTTGGCCAAATGGCTGATGAGCTCTAGGCTGTCGATAAAAGCATTTGCTTTTTGAGCAGCATCACCTTTCAATTGGAAGGAAAGGACAGCACCATAACCGTTTTTAAGATATTTTTGCGCATTGGCAAAACTCGGTGAACTTTTTAATCCTGGATAATTTACCTTCTCTACCTGTGGATGGGCTTCAAGCCATTTGGCAACCTCCAAGGTGTTGTCTACATGGCGTTGCACGCGCAATGACAGTGTTTCAAGCCCTTGTAATAACAAGAATGAATTGAATGGAGAAAGTGCTGGACCAAAATCACGTAGACCTTCAACACGGGCGCGGATAGCAAATTGAATATTGCCAAAAGGTCCTTTTTCACCAAATACTTCAGAGAATACCAAGCCGTGATAGCCCTCGGATGGTTCGGAGAATTGTGGGTATTTTCCATTGCCCCAATTGTAATTTCCGCCATCAACGATGACACCACCGATACTTGTGCCATGACCGCCAATCCATTTCGTTGCAGATTCAACGACAACATGTGCGCCATACTCCAATGGTTTGAACAGATAACCTCCGGCACCGAATGTATTGTCAACAATTAAAGGTAAATCATATTTTTTAGCAACAGCAGCAATTTTTTCAAAGTCAGGAATGTTGAAACTAGGATTGCCGATAGTCTCCACATAGATTGCTTTGGTTTTATCGTCAATAAGCGCTTCAATTTTATCTGCTTCGGCATCGGTCGCAAAACGGGCTTCGATACCCAAGCGTTTGAAAGCAACTTTAAACTGGTTAAATGTACCACCGTATAGATTAGAACCTGCCACAAAGTTATCCCCGTTTTCAAGGATATTGTTTAAGGCGATAAATTGTGCTGCTTGACCCGAAGCAACAGCTAATGCCGCAACTCCGCCTTCCAACGCCGCAATACGTTGTTCAAAAACATCCGTCGTAGGATTCATTATCCGTGTATAGATATTGCCAAATTGTTTCAGCGCAAATAGATTGGCTCCATGTTCAGCATTCTCAAATACAAATGAAGATGTTTGGTATATAGGTACCGCTCTGGATCCAGTGGTTGGATCTGCCACTTGGCCAGCGTGAACTTGTAGCGTTTCGAATTTTAGATTTTTGTTGGAAGACATAATATATCAGATTTTAAGGGTTCAAAAAAATGTTAACAAGGAAAAAAGGAAGCATACACACCTGCTGAAAAGGTCTGTTAATATCGTTATCCGGGAAAAAGGAAAATGATGCTTAACAAGTTGGGAGGTGCATATGCATGCGCATTCGCATAGACATGGCAATGCTATGTGTTGCTCCTTTACCTGTTAGTTGGTTCGTCTGAAATGAACCTAAATTGTTGATGGTTTTCTGTAATGTAATAATCATTGTCTTATTTCATTTATATGCTCCAAAACGATATTGCTTTGGACAGGATTTGGCACCTTTTCAACCAAATTGAAGGTTGCCAGTGGGTCATAGAGCCAGTCTCTCGCCACTTCTTTATAAATCAAGACCTGCTGATTAAGGAAGGTGTTGATTAGAAATCTTCATCTGAAGACACTGCAAATATAAACTTCTTTTCTATTAATGCAAAAGAAAAACAATTTTTTAATTAAAACTATTTTGTAAACAGATGTTCCCAATAACCTACAGAAATATAGGCTGAGTTGAAAATCACAAGGTTATTTACTTTTTAAGGGAGGAATTGCACCTTATTTTTTACTAAGGGAGATATGCTCCGCTATTTGATCCAAATCTGTCAATAACGGTTTTAACTCATCTATTCTGACATAGATGTCGTTGTGCTGGACTTCCGGATTCTTTTTACTGATGGAAATGGAAAGCCCGACCAGATGCGAATTGACGCGATAGGAGAGTGCCTGAAAATGGTGGATATGGGACCAATCTATCCATTTGTGCTCAGGTTCTTTCTTCATTTGGTTGATGGAGTCCGAAAATAGGGCCATCGCTGTTTGCGCCTTTTTACGCGCTAACCGGATGTCAAAGGAGCTCTGTAGATTGTCCGATAGCCGTTGGTTGATAATCTGGAAGTAATGTTGGTTGTAACTTGCAACCTCCTTTGCCAAATGCACTAAGCTTGAGCTTTGGCGTACTGGAATCAAGAAGTATCCTGCGATGGTCAGAAATGCACCCACCAATGTAAAAGCCATGCGACTACCCAAAATAAGATTGATATTGCCTTCAAATAGGTTTAGCGCAATGACAACGCCCAATGTAATAAAAATAACACTGATCATATAATTGGATCGGTTAAATAGAAAGAAGCCAAAAAGACCGATTGCCGATAGGCTCAGTAAAAAGGGGAGGCTCTCGAAGAATGCTAAGCAGGAGATGCCGATCAAAATGCCTGAAAATGTCCCTACAATCCGTTCGATGTTGCGGGTTTTGGTCATCGAAAATGCTGGTCTTGCTACGATAGCGATGGTCAGCAAAATCCAATAGGTATATTTAAAGTCCAGAAACAAAATGCCGATCAATGCGCCAACACCAAAAAGTAGGGCCATACGCAGCGCAAAACGAAATAGTGGATTTTTAAGGTGAAGTTTGTTTTTGATCTCACCCAGACTGCCCAGGGGGCGATTGATAAATTGTTGATATTCCGCTGTATCTATTTTGTCCTGAATTTCCTGATTCTGATAAAAAGCAACCTGAATCCGACTCAGCACCTCAAGAATAGACTCCATATTGGTAATAATAGACTGTAGGATAGGGCCGGCTGGACCAGTTTGTTGTTGCTGAATGTTTTTAAGCTCAGTCAAGAGTTCGTTCAGTTTAATTGTATTGTAATACAATTGCTGCGCATATCGGAATCTTATATGTGGCTGTGAAAAGCTATCAATTTCTAATGCCAATAATTTTATTGCACGGCGGATCACAGGAAGGCTACCCGTATCTGCAAGATTCTTGCGGATTGCATCGTAGTCATGGTCGAGTGCAATGATGAGTTCATGCAGATCAATCAGACCATAAACCTGACTGAGCCAATAATTACTTTTGGGCCATTGATGACCAATAATTTTTTTTTCGCGGAACAACAATGAACGGATCTGTTCCTGCTGCTCACTGATCTGACCGTGAATTTTGCCCACGCGACTATAGGTGATGTCCAGTGGAATGCTGGGGTCATAGGACTGGGCACGGATCAGCAAGAATTGAGATAAACCCTGAAAGCCATTTGCCATCGCATGTTTCAAGGAGCGGTAGGGTCTTATATAAGCCTGTAGCAAGCTGAATAAATAATAAATCGCTGCTCCTGTAGTGATTTGCAGGCCGATCGCCAAGGGATGTTTTGGTGCCAGGCCGATGACAAAACTCATTAAGATCAGAGTCATGTTGCCGATAGCGGCATATCGCGGACCAAACAGGCCATACAAGGTAAAGGTAAATCCGGCTAAACCAAGGAGAATAACCAAGGGCCAGTGCAAGGGGAATAAGTAAGCTGTAAGAAACGAGGCAACAAAGAATGTCGGAATGCACAGCAATGCGGAGGATAGTTTATCCTTGCGGTTACCGGGAGGGTCAGTCAAGGTCGTCAACAAAGATCCTACACCAATTCCAATAGCGGTGCTCGCCGGAACCCCTAATAAATAGATTGCTAAACTCGGTAGAATACTGATGGATACATTTCGCAAAGCGTCACCACTGTGCTCGCCTCGGATAAATCGAATAACTCGGCTATAAATACGGTTGAATCTTTTCTTTAATGACACGATGCCCATCAATCAGTTTACTAATTTTCGTTGCAAAAATACGAATATTATGCTTAATATTTTATATATACATTTTATTTATTTTGAATATGATTGTTTTTGTGAATTTTTATTTTGAAACAAGTGCTGTTTGAAGTGCTTTTTTTTACGCACACTCATTAGCGGTGCCGATTGGCCATGCTTGGAGATGGAACAGCCTTTTTTGGAAGAATTATAGTAAGCCATCTCATTGCATGGATGAAATGTTGGTTTACCGAGGTTATTTGGCTTTCTACCGACTGTTTTTGGTTATCTATCTATTTTCGCTGGTCAGCGTGTAATGAAAATCCGAGGTTTGTTGTCATCAATATATATAAATGCGTATTGCTGCCTAATTGATGATATAAAGATTTGCATGATGAAACCACAGAAAAATAAATCGTTGCTACTGTCCATTATTATAATCCTTGTCTCTGCTTGGGGGACTGTTTCTGCACAATCTGGAGGGGGAAAGTTACACGCTGTTGTTGTTGGCTCAGATGATGGACCGCTTGGTGCCGCCAGTATCTCACTGTTGCGGAGTCCGGGGGATATTCCGTTGAAAGGGACGTTGTCGAAAGAGAATGGAGGTATTGAGTTCGTGGAGGTACCCAGCGGAAAGTATATGATGCAAGTTTCAGCAGTAGGTTATACAACTTACCGCTCTACCGAAATTACATTGAAGACAGGGGCGATCATGTCTTTGGATACCATTCGCCTACAAACGGAAACACGAGTTTTGGGCGAGGCTCAGGTTGTTGGCAAGAAACCCCTAATTGAAAGTCAAATTGACAAGATTGTCCTCAATGTAGAGAATAGTGTATTGGCAACAGGAAACAACGCGTTGGAACTTCTGCAAAAAGTTCCCGGTGTGACTTTGGATAATAAAAAAATCAACCTGCGCGGTAAAAGTAATGTAATTATTATGATCGATGGAAAGCCTACTTATCTCTCTGCAGATGAAGTTTCCAGACTGTTGGAAAATACGGCTTCAAATTCAATCGCCTCGATTGAGGTCCTCACCAATCCGCCTGCGAAATATGACGCCGCTGGAAACGCTGGTATTATCAATATCAAAACCAAAAAAAATACACAATTCGGCAGTAATGTTAGCTTGAACTTCAATCTTGGACAGGGAAAATATACAAAAGGTGATGGCGGTTTCCTGGTCAACCATCGCAACAATTGGGTAAATCTGTTTGCTTCCTATAATTACCAGAATAGTTTGGGATTTAATGATTTAACGATCGATCGTTCTGTCAGGGATTCAGTAGGAACAACCTATTTCAATTCGGATTCTTATTCAAAATTTCGTTATCGCGGACATAACTTTAAATTTGCTGCAGATTTTAACCTTGGCAAACAAGAAGTGCTTGGCTTTGTCGTCAATGGTAATGTGAGCAGTGGTAATTCTACACGGCAGGGAGATAATTTAATCGCTTCGGAAAAAGGAAAATTGGATTCAGTCGTACAGGGAAGCAACTTTTCGGATTTCACCTATCACTACCTGGCTTACAACCTCAATTACAAAAAGACATTCGATACATTGGGGACTGAACTGACAGCGAATGCAGATTTTTCGTATTCAAAAAATAACGATAACAGCACCGTGAAAAACCGTTTCTTAGATCCCAATTGGACGGAATTTAAACTGCCAAAGATTTTTCGAAATGATATGTTGTCCAATACCAAAATTTTAGTTTTCAAAACAGATTTTGTCCATCCCTTTGACAAAACAACAAAACTCGAAGCGGGGCTGAAATATAGTCGTGTGAAAACGGATAATATTTTGATCTACGAGGATCAAAACACGGCTGGGGAATTTGTGCGAAACGAAAAGCAGAGCAATCAGTTTTTGTATAACGAAAACATTGCAGCGGCATATTTTACGCTGAATAAATCCTTTGGAAAGTTTTCTGTGCAAGCCGGACTCCGTGTTGAAAATACCAGCTCATTGGGCAATTCAGTCACCTTAGGACAGCAGACAAAACGTAATTATACGGATTTCTTTCCAACGGTATTTATACAACAGCAGATCAATGATAATCATAAACTTGGTCTAAGCTATAGCCGAAGGATAGACCGTCCGGATTATGGTGCGTTGAACCCTTTTATCTACTACTTGGATCAATATACCTATCAATACGGTAATCCCTATTTAAATCCACAATATACCAACTCCTATGAGCTGAATTATACCTTTAAGGAACGTTATTTGTTGAGTCTTGGCTATAAGAGAACCACTGATGCGATCACGCAGGTAATAGAGAGCAATTCAGAAACCAAGGCCATTGCACAGACTGACCGGAACCTGACCTATTTCGACTATTATAATATGAATATCAATATACCGGTTAAAGTGCTTAAATGGTGGACTACTTCCAACAACTTGACTGCGTTTTATAGTAAATATAATTTTGACGAGCGCTCGGGGGCTCAGCGTCAGTTGGAAAAGCTATCTTTTCAGGTGAGTTCCAATCATGATATCCGTATCGGCGAGACAACCAATGTGGAGCTGACTGCCAATTATTTCTCTCCGGCTGTCTATGGCGTTTTCAGTTTTCAATCGTACTATGGGATTGATCTCGGAGTAGGGAAAACATTTCTTGATAAAAAGCTGAATGTGAAGCTAGCCGTAAATGATATGTTGAATACAAGAGGACAACGGAGATTATCCAGTTCGCAGGAAAATGGGTATTATCGCATTCGCAACGGACACGATAGTAGAGTGGTGCGCTTGTCTCTTTCTTATCGTTTTGGAAACGTCAATATTAAGTCGGTGAATAAACGGGCCGGAGATAATGATGAGGATAACCGCTTGAAAAAATAGCAGCTTGGTCGGGTATTTGTTTAGCTCAACTGGCAATATAAAAACAAGAAGAGCATTCCAGATGGAATGCTCTTCTTGTTTTTATATTTAAGCGATATTAGCTTAAGAATAAGATCTCTCTCAATTTTGGAAGAGGCCATTTTTTATCGTCAACGATTTTTTCCAATTTGTTGACATGGTAACGGATCACATCAAAATATGGTTTTACAGATTCATCATAAGCGATTGACCGCTCACGTATATCTTCGATCTGGTTTGCTTTTTTACGCTCTTGACGCATAGCTTCAGCTTGTTCCAAGATCGTGTTTACATGTGTCGAGATACGTTCTACGAAATTCAATTGTGAGCTAAATGCTGCTTGAGCCAGACCTAAGTCTTTCAGGCCTTTCACATTTTCGATCAATTCGTTTTGATAGATGAAACATGCTGGCGCAATTTGGTTATTGACCATCTCTTCGATAACACGAGCCTCGATTTGAAGTTTCTTGTAGAAGTTTTCTAACAAGATCTCATGGCGTGCTTCTGATTCACGTCTTGTGTAGATGCCCATTGCTTCAAACAAAGCCAATGACTCTTCTTTTACGTAGACGTCTAGTGCTTTAGGAGTAGATTTGATGTTAGAAAGACCGCGTGCTTCCGCTTCTTTTTCCCATTCTTCGCTGTATCCATTTCCTTCAAAACGGATTGCTTTTGAATCTTTGATGTATTTACGCACAACATTTAAGATCGCAAGATCTTTTTTCGTGCCTTTTTTGATCTGTTTGTCTACTTCTATTTTGAACTCGTTTAATTGTGCAGCAACGATGGCATTTAGTACTGTCATTGGTAGCGCTGAGTTTGCTGAAGAACCTACAGCGCGGAACTCGAACTTATTACCTGTAAATGCGAAAGGTGAAGTACGGTTACGGTCCGTGTTATCCAATTTCAATTCTGGAACTTTAGGGATACCGTGCCACAAGTTTGCTTCAGCTTTAACTTTCTTGGCTACACGAGCTGATTCTACTTCTTCCAATAATTCGTCTAATTGAGAACCTAAGAAGATCGAGATAATTGCTGGTGGCGCTTCGTTTGCACCCAAACGGTGGTCGTTGCTTGCACTTGCAATAGATGCACGCATTAAATCCGCATTCTCAAATACAGCTTTGATGGTATTGACAAAGAATGTCAAGAACATCAGGTTATTTTTAGGTGTTTTGCCTGGAGATAATAGATTAACACCAGTATTGGTAATCAAAGACCAGTTGTTGTGTTTTCCAGAACCGTTTACACCAGAATATGGTTTTTCATGTAACAATACTTTGAAATTATGTCTCAAAGCAACTTGTTCCATCACATTCATCAACAATTGATTGTGGTCAATAGCCAAGTTGATCTCTTCGTACATGGGGGCACACTCAAACTGTGATGGTGCCACCTCATTGTGACGCGTTTTTAATGGAATACCCAATTTTAACGCTTCATTTTCCAAATCAACCATATACGCCAATACACGCTCAGGAATCGCACCGAAATAATGGTCTTCCAATTGTTGTCCTTTAGCAGACATGTGGCCGAATAAAGTACGTCCAGTCAATTGAAGGTCAGGGCGTGCGTTATATAAAGAAAGGTCAACTAAAAAATACTCTTGCTCGATACCAAGAGAAGCATTTACTTTCGTGATTGATTTATCAAAGTATTGTGCAACTTCAGTTGCTGCTTTATCAACAGCATTGATTGCTTTTAATAAAGGTGCTTTATAATCTAATGATTCACCAGTATAGGAAACAAATACAGTAGGGATACAAAGTGTTTTACCAGCACCAGTTTCGTAGATAAATGCTGGCGAAGATGGATCCCATGCCGTGTATCCTCTTGCTTCGAATGTATTACGGATACCACCATTAGGGAAAGATGAAGCATCTGGCTCTTGTTGAACTAAAGCATCTGCAGTGAATTTTTCGATTGCTTCGCCATTTTCATCAGGCTCAAAAAATGCATCGTGTTTTTCAGCTGTCGAACCTGTCAAAGGTTGAAACCAGTGTGTGTAGTGGGAAACGCCATGATTCAGGGCCCAAGTTTTCATCGCTTGCGAAATGTGCTCAGCTAAATCTCTTGAAATAATCTGTCCCTCTTCAATGGATGCAACTAACTCCTTGTATGAGTTTTTAGGAAGGTAGTCTTTCATTTTGTTTACGGAAAAAACGTTCTTTCCGTAGATGTCAGTTGCTTTTTTAGTTTCAACTTTTTCAAATTGTGCAATCTGGCGTGAGCCCGCTGCCTCTACTGCTTTGAATCTTAGGTTCGACATTTGTATTTTATAATTAAATTACAGTTTTGTTGATTTTGTTTTTCAAAAATATTGTGTTTTTGCGGAAAACTGAAATTTTTTTTGATTTTTTTTACAAAATGTGTCTTTGAAACTGGTTTTTGGTCAAAAAAAATAGGTCGATTTGGATAAATCGACCTATTTTGAGTGTTTTTAGTTGTAATCAAGTCCCCAGTCTATTCCTTTTAAGGTGGCCGGTACTCCTTTCTTTAACCAATTTGCCGCAGGAGCTCCTTTTAGGTAGTGATCGAAGAACTGCTGTTCGCGAATCTGTATATCTTTTCTGTTTTGTCGTTGAATCAAATTATGTTCATCGCCATTATAGTTCAACATCCAGACCGGTTTGTTTAACCGACGCAATGCTGTAAACATTTCGATACCTTGGTACCATGGCACAGCACCATCATTATCGTTGGCCATAATAACAACAGGTGTATTTACCTTGTTCATATGAAACAGGGGCGAATTCTCCAGATAGAGTTCGGGTGCTTCCCATAGGGTTTTTCCGATTCGGCTTTGTGTATGTTCGTACTGGAATTGACGTGACATGCCCGACTGCCAACGTATTCCTCCATAAGCGGAAGTCATATTGACTACTGGTGCCCCGGTCCATGCTGCAGCATACATATTGGTGCGTGTGATCAGGTGAGCTACTTGATAGCCACCCCAGCTTTGTCCCTGAATGCCCATTTTGGTGCTGTCTACCCAGGAGTTTTGTGCTAAATAACGCATTCCTGAATTGATATATTCCTCTGCAGACTTTCCAGGGTGCCCGGTTTCATAACTGATATTTGGTGCAAATACCAAATACTCGTTGCTTACGAAATAAGGGATATTTAGTCGCGAAGGGGTAGGAGCAGGTGGTTGGTAGGTATAAAGACCATCCGATAGTTTCTCATAGAAATAAGCAATGATCGGGTATTTTTTTGCAGGGTCAAAATTTTCAGGTTTGTAAAGAATACCTTCTGCCTGATGGCCTGCTGGTGTGGTCCAATGCACAAGCTCGGCAGTGCCCCAGTTATAGTTTGCTTGTTGTTTGTTAATATCGGAAAGTTGCAGTTCATCTTTGAATTTGATACTATTGATATAAACGTTGGGTGAATTGCTATAATCTTCCTTACTATAAAGAATCGTTTGTTGATCAGCAGAAGCATTTACATTTCGAAATGTTTTTGGTTCAACAAAAAGGCTTTTGGGATCATTATGCTGCCCTTTGAATTGATAAAAACCAGATTCTTTGGTTTTATTGTCAAATGATGTCAGGAAGCCTCCCTTTTTGTAGTCTAGCGTCAATGGCTGATCACGGTCTTCATCACGTCGTAAAGGGAGGTAACGGAATGTCGTTTGGGAAGCAGCGCCATAACCGTTGGTGAGAATGGATTTATTGGATCCATCCAGGTTAAAATACCAGATGTCATAACGTGAGTTGAGGTATACGCCTTTGTAATCAGCGCTCCATGCCGCCATACCATATCCCTGTGCTGCGGTAGGCATATCATTCTCCTCATCTGCAAAGGATGCCGGGATGCCTTCGTTTAATACGACCTTCCTTTTAGAGCTAATCTGATAAGAATTCCATGTCCCTTTCTCTTCGTCGAAATAAACGACATATTTTGCATCTGGACTCAGGGCCACATTTCCCGAGAAGTTGGAAAGAATTAATTCCCGTTGACCGGTTCTTGTTGAGACCAGGTAGATATCTTCTTTTGTGCCACCTTTCCATTGGCTTTCGATCCGTTTGCCAAAATCTGTACGCGCCAATACATACGCTGCGTTTCCATCCGCTGTAAGCGTAGTGGAATTGAAGGTCTCATCTGTCAGTGGGATAACTGTACGATTGCTTTTGGGGTAGGTAACCGCTAAGAAATTTTTGGAAAGATCTTTTTTTAGGTTGACCAGCTGCATGGGTTGTAAGTAGTCATCCTGCCAGCCCCACACATCGACTTTGGCATGTTCAAAATCAACTAATGTCGTGTCTTTGACACGGGGGATAGGTGCGATACCAAAGAAAAGCTTTTCACCATTTTTGCTGAACCGGATATTTCCATCTCCGCTGACTGCCCAGTTTTTGGGAATACCTGAGCTATTTTTCGTCGCTAAGTACTGTGCGGTATCGATACCATTGGTATAGTAATAGAGGTTATAGTTTTTAACCAGAGCTTTTTCCTTGGAAAGGTCACCTAAGTAAGCCAGTTGATTGTCCGTTTCATCAAAACTGAAATTTTTGTATTCACCTTTGCCTGTTGATATTTTTTTTAGATTTTTGGTTGCTATATCATATAAATAGACTCCGGATTCCTTAGAAAGGCTGTCTTTTGCGTCGGTTTTCTTTGAAAAGACAAGTTTTGTTCCATTTTTGTTCCACTCATATTGATCTACTAAGGCGAATTGGACTGAATCGCCAGAATTAAGATCATACAAAGCTAATGTAGCAATGGTTTTCTTCTTTTTGTCGCTACTATTTTTCTTGTTTTGAGTAGTGTCTGCCGGATTTTTAGATGAGCTTGCTTTTTCGTCCGCTTGTTTATCAAATAGGAAGGAAACAAAATTGTTGTTTTGTTCTGCAACCTTATAGGATTTCACCTGTGCAAATTTAACAAGCGAAGAGCTGGTTAAATTATAGATTGCCAGGGAGTCTTTAGGTAAATCCTCCGTTTTTTTCTTTTTGATTTTTGCCTCACGTGTTACGGCAAAGGGTGCTTTGATTAAGCTGATCAAATGGTTTTCTGTATCGGTCAGTTTTCCATTATAGCCTCGCGGAATCTGGATCAATTCTTTGTTTTCTTTTGTTTTCAGGAACAGTTGGCTATCTCCTTCTTGTGGAGCAACCTGAAAGAGTACAAATTTACCGGATTTACTGATATAGGGAGATGATATGCTTTGCCAGCTATCATATACCGTATGGTCCACTGGTTTCTTTTGTGCGTGCACAGCTAAGGTCGCGAGAAAACAGAATGGGATACAGATATTTTTCTTATTCATGTTTAAATTCTTTTGCTGCAATTTATCTATAAAAAATAAAAAATCGTTGATTTTTTGGTATATTCATTGTTACGTAAATATAAAAAACTGATTATGAAATCATCATCTATTATTGTTTCTGTTATCGTGAGCGTCGCCGTGTTGCTTACTGCATGGATCTTGGGCAATGCATATCGGTATAAATATAAATCCACACAAACAATTACCGTCAACGGCAATGCAAAGAAAGATTTTGAATCTGATCTGGTCAAATGGAACGCAACATTCAGTAGGAAGAACTTTGAATTAAGTGCAGCTTCGGCACAATTGGCAACAGATCGTGATCTCGTACGCGACTTTTTAGTGCAACAGGGGATTAAGGTAGATGAAATTCGTTTTGAGGCCGTGAATATCGCTAAAGATTTTGAATACCATACCGACGGAAAGGGAAACGGTTATAATACATTTTCGGGTTATACCCTGTCACAGACAGTAAGTGTGGAATCTAGAGATCTTAATAAGGTGGACAACGCTTCAAGGGAGATATCAACACTGATCTCGAAAGGAATAGAGCTGAGTTCGAGTACTCCAAATTATTATTACTCAAAACTGGAGGATCTGAAACTAGAACTGATCTCCCAAGCGTCGAAAAATGCGCACCAACGTGCCGACAATATTGCCAAGGAATCGAATGCGGGATTAGGAAGTCTGGTGAAAGCCGATCTGGGAATTTTTCAGATAACTGGTCAAAATGATAACGAAGAATACTCTTCGGGAGGAGCTTTTAATACAACTTCACGTAAGAAAACAGCGAATATAACGGTTAGAGCAAGTTTTTTGAGTAATTAACGAAAAATTATTTGGCTGTATTTCAGTGCACTATTGAATTTGAGTGGAAATTTATTTAAAAAGTTTTCTCTTTTTCAATAAAAAACCTACTTTTGCATCATCCCAAACGGATATGCCCGGATGGCGGAATTGGTAGACGCGCTGGTCTCAAACACCAGTGGGAAACCGTGCCGGTTCGACTCCGGCTCCGGGTACAAAATCCCTCTTTACGTAAGTAGAGAGGGATTTTTTTTATGTATTTTATCAGGGGCATAGATCGAGAGAGGTAGATCCAACAGCTGTGAACTTAACAAATCTTGTGTTCGTTCAATTTACAGTAGGGTACAATTTTAGGAAGCCCTTATCTTGCATTTTAGGAGCAGGTCATATTCATGCGGGCCTCTTCTTAAGCGCTAATTTCAAGCTTATAGCCTTTACCACGTATAACAGCAATATTGATCTTCGGGTCAGGCTCCAATTTTTTTCTCAGTTTTGATATAAACATATCCAGACTGCGCCCTACAATAACACCTTCATCCTCCCAGATCTCTTTTTGCAAGCGGCTTCTCATGATAGTTTCGTTTGGTGATGACGCAAAAATGAGTAGCAGACGGGCTTCAGTCCCAGTCAGGTCTATCGTTCTGTCATGGATAATCAGTTGTCGTTCTTTTGCGTAGAACAACACTGATCCCAGGGTGAACACTGGGGCAGACTGGTCTTTAGCTGTGCTTTTTCGCGACTTTACAGATCTCAAAAAAATAAATCCAACAATAGCTAAGATCGGGAGACTACCCAGCAAATAGCTGTTTTTTGTTGTATGTATTCCTGTCTGTTTGAATTTAATATTGATCATGTAACAGGCACTAGGTTGTACTCTTCCTATACATGCGATAATATCATCTTTTTTATTTTTGGATATAGAATAGCTGTAGGCTATATTGGACGTGCCGCATTTTAGAACACGAACAATATAATCGACAGCGAAGGGGTCTTTTGCTAATAGACGTCGGGTCGTATTCACCAAAGAATCCGGCTGAAAACTGAGGTCATGCTCAAACCTGATCTGATATTCATTTTCCGCAACCTTCTCTATGGGGAGCACCCTTGACGTACTATCACCAGTCTGTAAGAGTAATTCGTGTCCAATTCTACGAAGCAAAACTTCCCTTTTTGCGAAATCAAATTCGTCGGAACTGTTGATGCTAAAAGAACCAAAGACGATACAAATAGACAGGAGCAACAGGGATCCATATACATATTTACTTCTCACTTTGAATAGTTTTTTTCTATATAACATGCTATTTACGATTTATTTACAAAGTTTACATTTTTATTTACAATCCAAATTCCCGGGACTGAAAAATACCAAAGTAATTTAGCCGTATCAACTTTGATACAAGATGAAAACTAAAAAAGCTGTCTTATTTCTCGCGCTGATCTGGCTGTTGGGAATACTTAATTTCCACCTATTGACTCGGCAGAAAAACGATACGTGTACTGTCGTATATCAGCTCAATATTAAGAAAAGTGAATTGTTTTCGAAAGCACCGACCTAGCTTCACTTTGACTTATTACTAATATACGGGTTGATAATATACCTATTGAAAAATAAATTATAATAATAAAAGAGCAGATAGCTCTAAAGGTGTTTTTGTTCATTAAAAAAAAATCATGAAATACATACTCATATACACGTTGTTCTCGCTATTTGTCGCTAGTAATTGTAACGCACAGCACAAAAAAACAACTGAACAAATTGGCAATATCCAATCTGAAGTAGACCGTATACCATTTGAAGCCAATAATATTTCCTCTTCGCATAGGCCAAATAGTATCGTACGTACAATCAAACAAGATCGAAAGGGGAATATTTGGATGGCCTCATGGGAGGGTGTCTTTCGATACGACGGAAAATCGTTTGCCAATGTAACGAATAAAGTGAGTTCAGCACGTTTTTTTTCTGTTTTGGAGGATAAAAAGGGGAACTTTTGGTTTGCTTCTATCAGTTCAGGTGTTTACCATTACGATGGAAAATCCTTGCGGAATTTTACAAGTAAGGATGGGCTTGCCAGTGACCGGGTAACGACTATTTATGAAGATAGGTTCGGTCATATTTGGTTTGGCTCCGACAATGGGGTAAGTCGCTACGATGGGAAATCTTTTCAAAATTTTAAAATGAATAAAGGGACAGTTCCTACTACGACTGATTCTGTTCATATATCGGTTTACCAACAGCAGCTTCCAGAAAATCATCCAATGCACAATGATGTGAATGCCATTATTGAAGATAAGTCAGGAAAACTTTGGTTCGGTACCAGGGGATATGCTTGCATTTATGATGGAAAGACATTTACGGTTGTAACCAATAAAGACGGAAAACCATTTGCAAATGTCAGATCAATAATCAAGGATAGAAAGGGCAATATTTGGTTGGGTGGTCATGATGGTCTTTGGCGTTATGATGGTCGCACATTTACCAATTTTACTAAGAATTTTGTTGGATATATCTACGAAGACAAAGGAGGTAATATTTTGACGAGCTCAGAAAGTGCTGATAAGAAAAGCTGGGTGCTTTCCCGTTATGCAGAGAAATCCTTGTCGAATGGGTATCCAACGGTAACTGAAATCGCAAATAAACCGATGATCTTTGGGATTTCAGAAGATGATAAACACCATATTTGGTTTGGATCGCTAGATGGCGTGTATGTTTATGATGGAAAAATCATCACAAATCTTAACGGAAAATAGGACCTTTTTCTTTGCTTATCCTTTAGTGTTTTAGTGCTATTTGTCTGCTTATTTATTGCCATTTCCAGGCTAGTTCTTCGAGACTTCTTTGTACTTTCTAGGGACCTTCCTTGAGACTGCTTTGCTGTTTGTTTGCTGTTTCTTTGGTATAATAGCAATAAAATAGCCTTCAAACGGCAAAGACATGGCAAAGCAAGTGGTATGTTATTCCAAGCAAAGTGATAAGAATGTTCGAATAAATGCTCGTAAAGTTGATGAAAAGATATATACAGTCTTTTTTTGTATAAACCTTTTTTATTATGAGAATTCTTGTTTAAATTGGAAATACCAAATATAAACTTGGATGAAAGCAGTATTTTTATCTTTTGCGTTATTCTGTTCCTTTTTTGCCTTGGGGCAAGACCGCTTTGTTTTGAAGGAAAAAAAGAAGGTTAGATTCCCGTTTTTATTTGTTCATAATCTGGTTATTATTCCTGTACAGGTAAATGGGTATATGATGAATTTCTTGCTGGATACAGGGGTCAAGGAGACCATGATATTCGGAGAAACCCTGAAATCGATTGATAGTGCAGTCTTTGTTAATAAGTTTCAGGGCTTGGGCAAGGATGAGGGCTTGGATGGTTATCTATCTGTCAATAATAAGGTTAGCGTTGCTAATGTATATGAGGATCTGGATCAGCCCATCTATATCCTTAGGAATGCACATATTGATATTTCTACCCGTATCGGGGTGGAGGTAAATGGTATCATGGGAAGCCGTTTTTTTAGTGATCACGTTGTTGAGATGGATTTTTTGAAACACCGGATTACCGTCTATCAAAAAGGTGAGTATCCCAAAGGGCTCGCAAAGATGCAACGTCTCCCGCTCGATATTTTAAATAGCAGGCCGTATATCTCCGTTGCTTTTAATCAGGATTCCGCAGATATTGAAGGCCGTGTATTGATTGATATGGGTAATAGTGATGCGTTGATGCTGATCCCGTCCAAATTAAATGATTTTGCAATCAAACCTCCTTTTATTGATGATTACATCGGTCAGGGATTCAATGGCGAAATCTATGGGAAAAGAAATCGGATAAAATCCTTGGAGCTGGGACCATTTAAGATGAATTATCCTTTGGTGGCCTATCCAGAATTGAGCTCTACACAACATGCAACTTTTGTGAATGAGCGAATAGGTTCTGTCGGAAACGAACTTTTGCGCAGGTTTAAGGTTATTTTAGATTATCCCAATAATGTAGTTTATCTCCAAAAAAATAGAAACTTTGATAAATTCTATTACCTAAATATGAGTGGTCTCGAAATTATACATGATGGCATAAAATATGAGAAAGAGGAGGTACCTGTTTATTTGAAGAAAGATGGTGGGACAGAGGTCCGTATGGACAACAGTGTACAGTATCGTTTTGTCCTGAAAAACATGTATAAAATTGCAACCGTTCGGGCAGGTTCTCCAGCAGCAATTGCTGGATTAAAACCGGATGATAAGGTGTTGAAAATCAATGGGCGTTCGGCTTCTTCCTATTCCTTAGAAACTATTCACACACTTTTCAAATCGGAGGAAGGTAAAGAAATTCGATTTAAGATCGAAAGAGATGGACAAATGATGGAATATACTTTCTTTTTAAAGGATCCATTACCTTTTAATGCAAATTAAATTTTGTAAAATTTGGAAAAGTGAACGAAACTTATTTACCTTTGCTGCCGATATTAATTTTTTAAACAATTTAAAGACGAAGAACTATGTTGGTCTCCAAGATTAAAACAAAAAGCGCTTTTGCAGCAAATGGATTTGCTGAAAGCATTCTTCGTGCTTTTCTTCACATATAACGTACTCGTTACGACATGAAAAAAAGCCCGAAGATCATTCGGGTTTTTTATTGCCTTCTATTTTCTGTTTAGCCAGCTTGTACATGTCATATTTTGACCGGTCGATGGTATTATACCTACTGGCCATTATGTGCATCAATGACGTTGGTGCGTAACCGTTTTGTTCATTATACAGAACGCAAAGCGCTGGCAGCTGGCAAATAGCTATTCAAGAAAAAGAAAACCCGAATATTTAAATGGTCTATCCCTGAGATGGATAAGACAGTATATTAAGTTTTTTTAAAAAGAATATGGGAAGTAAATTATCGGGGAAAGACCTTATTAAAATCGGTTTTCCACAGAATAATATAATGAACGTAGCCTTAGGGCTAATCACACGCTACCGAAGAGGGGAAAAGAAAGAAAACATCCTTTTGGAAGCAAAGAAGGTGCTTGAAGCGCCTGAAAAATTTAGAGAAGATGCTGTTTGGGCCAAGCTCGCTGAAGGTTTGATTCAACCGGTTGAGGCTCGCCAGCAACAGCTCAATAAGCAAATGGCGCCTTTTACCATCTTTGGTGAAAATGAAATTGATGAGCAGGCCAAAAGACAGCTGTATGAGGCCTTGAAGCTGCCTATCGCATACAAAGGAGCATTGATGCCAGACGCGCACATGGGCTATGGTTTGCCTATTGGCGGAGTACTGGCAACGGATAATGCCGTGATACCTTATGGAGTAGGTGTGGATATTGGCTGTCGAATGAGTCTGTCTATCTTTGACCTACCCGCGAGTTATTTCAAAGGACGAGAATTTCAGTTGCGCAATATACTGAAGGAGAATACTCAATTCGGTATGTACGATACACATCGTGAGAAACAAGATCATGCTATTTTTAGCAGATCGGAATTTAAAGATATCCCTTTGTTGAAATCACTGTTGGACAAGGCTTACAGGCAGCTCGGGACTTCGGGTGGTGGAAATCACTTTGTCGAATTCGGTGTGGTTGAATTGCATCAGGTTGCTCCGGAATGGGGAATTAGACCGGGGTCTTATCTAGCAGTACTATCGCACAGCGGATCCCGTGGCTTGGGAGCCAATATCGCTAAACAGTATACAAATTTAGCCGCAAAGCAATGCCCTTTGCCACGCCCTGTACAACATTTAGCCTGGTTGGATCTGGATACGCAGGAAGGTCAGGAGTATTGGCTAGCAATGAATCTCGCCGGTGATTATGCTCGGGCCTGCCATGAGGATATCCATAGGCGTTTGGCAAAAGCATTGGGTGAACGGCCTGTGTTGACCATTGAGAATCACCATAATTTTGCATGGCGGGAAATGGTCGATGGAAAGGAATGTGTTGTGCATCGCAAAGGAGCAACACCGGCAGGAGAGGGAGTATTGGGAATTATTCCGGGGTCTATGACCGCACCGGGTTTTATTGTTGAGGGGCGGGGGAATCCATTGAGCATTCAATCGGCTTCGCATGGTGCTGGACGTGTGATGTCCCGGTCAGCCTGTAAAAGTAGCCTCACCAAAAGTGCCATGCTCAAAGAATTGGAACAGCATGGTGTGGAGTTAATTGGCGGGGCGCTGGATGAAGCTCCGCATGCCTATAAAGATATCCATCGCGTGATGGGCTTGCAAAATGAGTTGGTTAATGTACTTGGGACATTCAGTCCGAAGATTGTTCGTATGGATAAATAAGACGGGATGGAAAAGTATATTTTAATCAGCTCCGGACGAGGTCCTAAGGAGTGTAATTTAGCCGTTCAACTGGTTTTGGAAAGAATACTGGCAGAGGCGGATCAATATGGGGTGAAGATCGAGACAGTGGAAGTGGAGAAAATGGACGGGCTGCCAAGCTCAATTGTGTTAAAATTGAGCAGTAGAGAAATCGCCGTGTTCAGGGACCGTTGGATAGGTACAATCTGCTGGATTAGTCAAAGTCCTTTTCGGCCCAACCATCGGCGTAAAAATTGGTTTGTGGAGGTGAAGGATTGGTATCCGGCAAAAAGTGCGACGCAAATGAATCTAAAAGATGTGCAGTTCAAAACAATGCGGAGTAGTGGTGCTGGCGGGCAGCATGTGAATAAAGTGAGCTCGGCTGTTCGCGCGACCCATCTTCCCACAGGATTGATGGTGCAGGTAATGGATACCCGTTCCCAATTGCAAAATAGAGAAATTGCTGTTTTGCGTTTAGAGGAACAGTTGATGGTACTTGAACGATTACAAAAAGTTGCAGCGGAAAATCAGCGCTGGAAAGAGCAGATTGCTATTGAAAGAGGCAATTCGAAACGCATTTTCTTTGGATCTAAATTTAAAGAACGGTAATCATTTCTCCATAGGCTAGAGGTGGCTATCTGAATTTCTTTGTATCGGTAAACAATCTGTTTAAGCCCTGATCATCCGTGATCAGGGCTTAATTTTTTACCCGAGTTAGTGATGCTGGCCCACTATAAAGTCTACAATAAAGGATAATTTGATGCTTATGGGGTTAACCTAATGTTTTATTTGACTAGTATAAAGGAAATAATTTAACATTTAGTGTTAAGATGTGGGCAATACTGGTTAATATACTCCTGTATTCTGCTTTGATATTTATATAAATTGGTTGTCGTAAAAACATTTTAAAACTAACTAAACTTATGAACAAAAGAAGTATTGCGATACTAGCATCCAATATACTAGTATGTTCTGCGCTCTACGCTCAAACAGCAGTCAAAGGAAAGATAGTGGATCAGGATGGCAAACCTATTCCGGGCGTATCCGTATCTATTAAGGACGGACCGGGAACACAGACAGGTGCTGATGGCGGTTTTTCGCTGTCCTACACAAACGGAACGGTCTTAAATATCAGCGCAATCGGCTATAAGCCCAAACAAGTACAGATCAATAATCAAACTGTTGTCAATGTCACGCTAGAATCCATGACGGAAAATTTGGAAGAGGTTGTGGTAACTGCCCTTGGGATTACACGGGAAAAGAAATCCCTGGGTTATGCGACGCAGGAAGTAAAAGCAAAGGAATTAACTGATGCGGGACAACATAGTCTTACAGGTGCATTGGCGGGCAAAGTGGCCGGTGTTCAGGTAAATCAATTTGGTGGTGCTATAGGTTCTTCAGCGCGGATCTCTATCCGCGGTAATACCTCCTTGCAAAAAGATCAACAGCCACTAGTCGTCATTGACGGTATTCCTGTGACAAATAATGCGCAACGCAGCGGTGATAACACCTATTCTGGCGTTGACTACGGTTCTGGACTCAATGATATTAATCCAGATGATATTGAAAGCATCAACGTTCTGAAAGGTGGTGCAGCCGCACTTTACGGTATGCGTGCTGGTACTGGTGTTATTATGATCACGACCAAATCTGGTAAACGGGCCGAAAATGGTGTGCAGATATCGTATGACGGAAATTTTTCTATTGATAGAGCCGCTAATTTGCCAAAATACCAGAATTTATATGGTCAAGGATCTAGAGGTGATGAATATAGCTATAAAACCAATGGTGGTGGTCTTTCGTACCAAGATTATGTTTTAAAAAATTCATTTAGTTATGTTGATGGAACTGGATCTAATGGTGTTAACGATGGAATTGATGAGTCATGGGGGCCTCGAATGGATATGGGATTATTAATTCCCCAATTCAATAGTCCTGTTGTGAATGGTGTGCGTCAAGCTACACCATGGAATTCCCATAAAAATAATGTCAAAGAATTCTTCCAAACGGGTTTCTCTCAAAACCACAACCTGTCACTACTTTCTAAGAGTGATCGTTCTTCGACACGGGCCTCAATATCATTTAGGGATCAGAGAGGAACGGTACCTAATACAGATCAGAAGAAGTATACCGCGCAACTCAATAATGATTATAAGATCAGCGATAAAGTTTCCTATGATATCATGGCCAACTTTACGCGTACAGAAAGTAATAATTTAGTAACCCAAGGTTATGATTCTGCTAACCCGATGAATGGCTTAATCTGGTTTGGTCGACAAGTGGACATGCAGGATCTGAAAAAGAACTGGGATCAGCGTGACGCACAGGGTAATTATACCTACTACAATTGGAATTCAGCTTATCATATGAATCCGTTTTATACAATGCACGAATCTCTGAATGCGCTTAAAATGAATCGTATTTTTGGAAAGACATCATTGTTTTATCAACCCTTTGATTTCTTGAAATTTGAAGGTAGGGTCGGATTGGATTACTATAATACACATATGTTTGAAACTACCTATTATAACTATGATAATAAAGATGGTAAATTCAATGAGATAAAAAATAGTAATTCTGATTTTAATGCAGATTTTATTGCAAATTTCAACAAGCAATTTGGTGATCTTAGTTTATCGGGGATTGTAGGTGCAAATTACCGGGATTATCAGTTTGAAACAAATACCCTTGGTGCTAAAGGATTAAATGTGTTGGGTATATATACTATTGCTAATAAGATTGGCGATGCCTATACTGTGATGGATCATGCAAAAGGTCGTTCCAATTCGATATACGCCCAAGCTAATCTAGGCTGGAAAGATCAATTGTATTTGGATTTAACGGCGCGTAATGATTGGTCTTCCACCTTGAAGAAATCTTTCTTTTATCCATCAGCAAGTTTAAGTTGGCTTCCAACGACGACTTTTGAAGGACTAAAAAGTGATTACCTAAACTTTTGGAAATTACGATTTAATGTGGTAGGAGTCGGTAATGGAACAACTCCTTATTCGAATGGAAATTATTATTATGCACAGACAGATGCTTATAATAATTTGTCGCAAATGTATAAAAGTATGACCTATGCCATTGAAGGCCTGGAGCCGGAGGCAATTACATCCTACGAAATCGGAACGGAGTTGGGTATGTTTAAAGATCGTCTTCACTTGGATCTGACCTATTACCAAAAAATAAATAAGAATCAATTGCTTTCTGTGCCAACCTCCAATGTTGTAGGATTTAGTAACATCTTCTTGAATGCTGGAGAAATAAGAAGTAAGGGCGTAGAAATCCAATTGAGGGGTGATATCCTCAGAAATGAAAATGGGCTAAATTGGACAACAACGGTCAATTTCTCAAAGGATAAAAATAAGGTGGTTGAACTCTATCCGCAATTGGATTTGAACGATCTTCGATTAGGCTGGACATGGGGTATTTCCAATATGGCCTCAATAGGGCAACCCTGGGGTACATTAGTCGGCCCAGGTTATGATCGAGTAGAAGATGGACCAATGAAAGGGGCGATAAAAGTGGCGGCTAATGGGTTGATAGATAAGCCTCTTAGTGCTCAAGTGCTCGGAAATGTTGTGCCTGATTTTCTAGCTTCCATGCGAAATGATTTTACCATAAAAGATTTCAGATTTGGCTTTATGCTTGATTTCAGAAAAGGAGGTGATATTTGGTCACAAACAATGTCGCACGGATACACAACCGGGATTGCAGAAATTACTGCCGCCGATGGCATTCGTGAACGCGCTATTGTTGCGGGTAAAGATGTGATGAAAAATGAGCGATTCGCTATGAAGGTAGGGGATAATTGGGTTGAAAATACAATTGAAACCAGTGCACAGAGTTGGTATGAATTGGGAGGTGTTGCCGAAATGTATGTTTTTGATGGTTCGTTTTTGAAATTGAGAGAGGCTTATATTTCTTATAATTTACCAAAAGCTCTTTATAGTAGAATAAAAGGAATCAAACGTGCGAATGTCTCTATCACTGGAACCAATTTGGCGCTGCTTTGGGTACATAAATCCAATACTATGCGCTTGGATCCAGAGAGTGGAGGGGTGTCAAGTGATTCGCGTGGCGTAGGCTTTGAGCAAGCTTCTGTCCCTAATTCAAGAAGTATAGGTCTTAAACTTGGTTTTACATTTTAATCCATACAAAAGTTTGAAATTTAAAATCCAACAAAAACAAATTTATGGTTATGAACACTTTTATTAAAAAACTAAAATATACGCCCCTTTTAGCAATGCTTTTGGTCTCAGGATGTACCAAAAATTTTGAGGAAATTAATACGGATCCCGATGCGTTGAAAGATGTCCCACCACAAAATATGCTGGTCAATGTACTACGAAATGCAGGTGAGCAATTTGGTGGGGATGTGGATGGTTATGGCACCTTTGCGGGCTATATTGTCAAAATTCAATATCCAGATAACTTAAGTGGATTGATTCCAACAGATAATACTTACGGAAATCGTTGGGCAGCCTGTTATTACAATATCACGCAAATGAACGATTTGTTGAAAAAAACAGACGATAAGGCAGCAGGTTTTAAAAACATTCGGATTGTCGCACGGATATGGAACAATTATATGTGGTCTTATCTGTTGGATGGCTGGGGTGATATTCCCTATTCGGAGGCTTTTAAAGGAAGACCCGAAGATGGTTCGGTTTTGAAAGCCAAATATGACAAACAGGAAGATATTTTCCCTGCGGTATTGGCAGATCTTAAAGCATTGGCAGATGAACTTGCTGCCGGGATTGGCACAGACGAACTTGGAGAATATGATATTATATACGGATCAAAAGAGACTGGAGCTGCAGCTCTAAAGGCTCAGATGTTGAACTGGCAAAAGTTCTGTAATTCACTTCGTTTGCGTATGGCCACACGTATTTCTGCGGTTGCTCCAGCTTTGGCAAAATCTACTATTGAGGAAATCGCTGGAAATAAACTGAAATATCCAGTTATTGAAACAAATGCTGAAAATTGTCGCATGGTTTATCCAGGTACTTTGCCTTATATGGAACCTTGGTATGAATCTGGAATATATGGCAATCGTCTCAATAACTGGGGGATGTTTGATATTTTCATTGATCATTTGAATACAACGAAAGATCCGAGAATAGCGTCGATAGCGCGAAAAAATAATGCCGGTAAGTATATCGGCTTTATAAATGGTTCCGAAAATAATCCGAATCCGTTTACTTCCATTTCCTGGATTGGTGAGCATTATGTCAATGACCCTGCGGGAGCTACACCATTTTATCGAGCCTGTGAAACTTATTACATGTTGGCAGAAGCAGCTTTATCTGGATATAACGTGGGAATAACAGCAAAAGATGCCTACGAAAAAGCGGTGACATTATCTATGCAAGACAATAAAATTGAGACGTCAGCCATTACCACCTATCTTGCCGGAGCAGGTAAGTTTAATGGAACCAAGGAACGCGTTTATTGGGATATGTGGGTAGCCTTATTTAAAGAAAACTATGAAGCGTGGAGTTTATATAGACGAACAGGAATTCCAACGACAAACTATCCTTCTAAACTTCAGAAAAAACATACTGACCAACCATGGCGTTTACCTTATCCGAATAATGAATATTTATATAATGCGGATAACGTCAAAGCTGCCGCTACAGGGACAGTGGATTACAATTGGGGAAAACGCTTATGGTGGGCAAAAGATAATGGAAAAGAATAAGTGTTGCCGTAAGGAAACGAGAAGTGTATTTAAAGGTTATTGAAAAATGTCGTTTTTCTTTTAACCTAAATCGAACTGAAAAGCCCTGATCACACTGATCAGGGCTTTTCTGATTTTTGAAATCTGAAGCCCAATGTAATTTAGCATAAGCAGCTTGTCGAATGGTCAGTAAACTATTGGTTGATCATTAGTGTTAGTCTGAATCACGAATTGCAACCAAATATCTTAGATGCTGTTTTAAAATTATATAGCATGCTTGTTCTGCTAGGTTTTGAAACTGTTTATTTCCATATTTTCTTCTGTTAAAAGCTTGAAATGTAGAAAATAATTTGTTGAAATGCCGTGATAATTAGTATCTTTAGGATGAACGATCGAATTATATATTGTTCAAACTAAAATAAACTTAGATACTGTTCATGGCGCACCTGGAAGGATTTTGTCCTACAGAACCTATGGACTGTGGAATTTCAAATTTCAATGATATGATAGATTCTCCAGGCTTCCTTTTTCGGGAAGCAATTAAGCAAGAAAAGCCCTTACAGGTTGTTGGAGCCATCAATGCAAACCATGCACTTTTGGCTGAACAAGCTGGTTTTAAAGCCATCTACCTCTCTGGGGGCGGTGTTGCTGCGGGATCGCTCGGTATACCTGATTTGGGTATCACAACGCTTCAAGATGTATTAATTGACGTGGAGCGCATTACGAATGTCTGCAAGCTTCCTTTGATGGTCGATATTGACACTGGTTTTGGCCCTTCGGCCTTTAATGTTGCACGTACCATAAAAAGCTTAATTAAAGCCGGGGCTGCCGCCGTACATATGGAAGATCAGGTGGGCGCCAAGCGCTGTGGCCACCGCCCGGGAAAAGAGCTGGTTTCAAAAGATGAAATGGTCGATCGCCTGAAAGCTGCTGTGGATGCCCGGACAGATCCTCATTTTGTTATTGGCGCACGTACCGATGCGCTGGCGTCAGAGGGACTTGATCGGGCTCTAGAACGTGCTGTCGCCTACAAAGAAGCTGGTGCTGATTTTATTTTTGCAGAAGCTGTACATAACCTGGATCAATACATGCAGTTCAGTAGAATAACTGGGCTGCCAATACTTGCCAACATTACGGAGTTTGGGCAGACACCTTTGTTTAATCTTGATGAACTTCGTCATGCAGATGTGTCCATTGTGCTTTACCCCTTATCTGCGTTCCGCGCAGCCAATAAGGCCGCAACTGATGTGTATCAGCATATACGGAAAGATGGTGGTCAGGCGGCTGTCATCGATCGCATGCAGACACGCGATGAGTTGTATCGGAGCATAGATTACTATGCTTACGAAGATCGCCTGGACCAATTGTTCAATACTAAATCATAAGAATCTCAAACCGAATGCAGGCGCGTACTTTATGGTTTAAAATACACGCCAATAAATAATATATTCCGATGAAAGAGACAAACGACACTGGTTTTAAACCAAAAAAAAGCGTAGCACTTTCTGGTGTTCCTGCCGGAAATACAGCCTTGAGTACTGTTGGAAAAAGTGGTAATGACCTCCATTATCGAGGCTATGATATTTTAGATCTGGCGCATCAGGCCTCCTTTGAAGAAGTCGCCTATCTATTGATTTATGGCAACCTACCTACACAGGCACAACTAACGTCCTATCAAAGCCAGTTGCTGAGCCAGCGGGGGCTGCCCATCACGGTACAGCAGGTGCTGAAACAGTTGCCGTCTACTGCCCATGCGATGGATGTCTTACGCACTTATGTGTCCTTTTTTGGAAGTGTGAATCCGGAAAAAGAAAATCATGCTTTGGCAGGAGCTAGAGATATCGCCAATCGCTTGATGGCCTCCATGGCCTCGGCTTTACTCTATTGGTATCATTTTAGTCAAAATGGGCGCGAAATTCAGGTCGAAACTGATGACAGCACCCTGGGCGGGCATTTTCTGCATCTGTTACACGGGAAAGCGCCTTCCGAATCCTGGATTCGGGCGATGCAGATTTCGCTTAATTTATACGCTGAGCATGAGTTTAATGCTTCCACCTTCACTGCGAGGGTGATTGCGGGGACGGGATCTGATATGTACTCTTGCATCACGGGTGCAATTGGTGCATTACGTGGTCCCAAACATGGGGGCGCCAATGAAGTCGCTTTTGAGATTCAGAGCCGCTACGCCAATGCTGATGAAGCGGAAGCCGATATTCGAAAACGGCTGGAAAATAAAGAAGTGATTATCGGTTTCGGACATCCTGTCTATACCATCTCGGATCCAAGGAATCAGGTGATTAAACAGGTCGCCAAGGAATTATCAGAAGAGGCTGGTGATATGACGCTTTACCTGATTGCCGAACGTTTGGAAAAAGTGATGTGGGAAGAAAAACGGATGTTCCCCAATTTAGATTGGTATTCGGCCGTTTCTTATCACCTGATGGGGATTCCGACCGAAATGTTCACCCCGCTGTTTGTGCTTTCGCGTATCACAGGCTGGTCTGCCCATGTCTTTGAACAACGTCAAGATGGAAAAATCATTCGGCCAAGTGCAAATTATGTCGGTCCCGACGACCGACCTTTCGTGCCCATCTCCGCGAGATAGTGTGATAAAGTGTATCGTGTAAAAAAAACGGAAAGAAATCTTTTGCATCTCACATTGAAGGAACAGCACGGTGTTTTTTCTGATCATTGATGCAGATGCTTTCTGAAAAAATAAATTGAAAAGAACAACAGCCTTATAAGAAATAAAATAATGAGTTCAACGATATCAAATGAAAGACCACAGCCAGATCAGGTTCTGGTGGCTATTGTGGATTACGTGTTAAATTACAAGATCGAAAGTAAAGTTGCATGGAATACAGCTTTTTACTGTTTTATGGATACCATAGGCTGTGGGTTGGAAGCGCTGACCTATCCGGCCTGTACCAAATTACTGGGGCCTGTTGTGCCCGGTACGATTGTTCCCAATGGCGCAAAGGTACCCGGAACGAATTATCAACTGGATCCCATACAAGCGGCATTCAATATTGGTACGGTCATTCGCTGGTTGGATTTTAACGATACATGGCTGGCTGCGGAGTGGGGACATCCGTCGGACAATCTTGGAGGTATTCTGGCTACTGCGGACTGGCTGAGCAGAACACAGATTGCGAAGGGGGAGAAATCCCTAAAGGCAAAGCAGGTGCTTGAAGCGATGATTATGGCACATGAGGTTCAAGGCGTATTAGCACTTGAAAATTCCTTTAATAAAGTGGGATTAGATCACGTAATTTTGGTAAAGGTTGCTTCTACAGCCGTTGTCGGTAAGCTTTTGGGCCTTAGTCGGGACGAATTGCTCAATGCGGTTTCATTGGCCTTTGTCGACGGACAGGCTTTGCGTACGTATCGCCATGCGCCCAACACAGGCAGTCGTAAATCTTGGGCTGCCGGAGATGCAACTTCGCGTGCGGTACGCCTTGCTTTAATTGCAAAAACGGGTGAAATGGGGTATCCATCGGTGTTAACAGCACCAGTATGGGGTTTCTATGACGTTTCATTTAAAGGCAACCCATTTAAATTTCAGCGCGATTATGGCTCTTATGTGATGGAGAATATTCTATTTAAGATTTCTTTCCCTGCTGAATTTCACGCACAGACCGCTGCCGAAGCGGCAATGCAATTGTACCAGCAGTTAAAGGATTTTGGGAAAAGCAGTGATGATATTGAACGTGTTACCATTCGTACACATGAGGCCGCAATCCGAATCATAGACAAGAAGGGGCCGTTGCATAATCCGGCCGATCGGGATCACTGTATCCAATATATGGTTGCCGTACCGTTAATCTTTGGGCGTTTGACCGCGGAGGATTACGAAAACCATATTGCATTGGATCCACGTATTGATGCGCTGCGGGACAAAATTTTCTGTGTTGAAGATCCTCAGTTTACAATTGATTATCATGATCCACAAAAACGGGCGATCTCAAATGCCCTGACGGTGGTATTAAAGGATGGAACTGTATTGCCGGAGCTGGTGGTGGAATATCCGATTGGACATCCGAGACGTCGGCAGGAGGGGATTCCTAAATTGATCGAAAAGTATAAAACGAATCTTGCCCGTGTATTTTCTGAAAAACAGCAAAAACAATTGCTTGAAGTAACTTTGGATTACGATACCTTCATTGACCTGGATGTATCCGAACTGATGGATCTCCTTGCCCGCTAAATAAAAATGTCATTGATCGATAGCAGGCAAACTATCGATCAATGACTTTCTTAGAGATCTTATTTAATTGAACGATTTTTAGCCAAATACAAACCACTTATTTGATCTCCGACGTTCGCGCCAAAGCGCTTCCGCTCAATTTAGGAATTGTTTCCTTGTTATTCGAGAACGCTGTCTGTTACACACTTGTTTCCTGGTGAACTTATAACTGTTTCAATTTAGGATTTCTTTCCTTGCCAATTTGAATCAAAACCTGTATAAAATTTAAAATTCCTGTCAGCACGTTCTATTAACGAACGGGGGACTTCCCATTGTTCACCCAAGTGTAGAAATGACTGGCATTCCTGTACAAAGACAGGAAGGCTCGTAAGGTCGATATGTCCAAATACACCACCGGTATGTGCTGCATAGCCTACACCGAGGATAGAGCCGATATCACCATCAATGGGTTGTTCCAATACACCTTCTTCGAGACAACGGTAACTATCAAGGGCCATGACATGAAGAAGTCTTTTTTGTATTATTCCAGAGGAATGGGATTCTCCTGATGTAGGTAGTGCGGGGTTCTGCCAGACTGTTTTCGTTCTGGAAGCTGCATCATAATCATAGAATCCATGGCCGGATTTTCTACCTTTTCTGCCATTTTTAATCATTTTGCTTAAATGTGCATACGCACGTCGCTGACTGTTATGTAATGTTGGAAACTGATCGTAGACGTGCAGCATCAATTCCAATGAAATTTCGTCGAGTACCGCTAATGGACCAACAGCAAATCCGGCCTGTATGGCTTCGTCTTCAATCTGACTTGCCGGAATACCTTCCAGCAACATGGTGATCGCCTCCAGTAGGTAATTGAAGAAAATACGGGATGTAAAGAATCCGGGGCCGTCATGTACGACAATGGGAATCTTACCGAGGCGCAAAGCGATTGCAATCGCTTTTTGTAATGTTATCTGATCGGTTTGTGTACCACAGATAATTTCGACCAATGGCATACGATCCACAGGGGAGAAGAAATGCATGCCGATAAAACGTTCTGGCCGATCCGTTGCAGCAGCCAAAGTTGTAATGGGCAATGACGTTGTATTGGATGCGAAAAAACCATTTTCGGCAAGATAAGGAAGGCTTTGTCGGGTTACTTCAGCTTTTAACTCCAGGTCTTCAAATACCGCTTCAATAATAAGGTCAGCATCGACAAGATCCGCAACTTGGTCACTGGGTTGAATATTGGCTAAAAGCGTCTGTTGTTGTAAGCTGTTTATCTGGCCCTGTGCAAGTAATTTATCACAAAGTTTGGCAGAATAAGCTTTTCCCTGCTCCGCCTGAGTCCTGTTCACATCTTTTAAAACAACGGAAATGCCCGCTCTGGCGGCTTCATAGGCGATGCCGGATCCCATCATACCTGCACCCAGGATTCCTATTTTTTTGATCGCATAGTTGCCGAGTGATTTGATACGGTCACGATGTTGTGCCTGTAGAATGCCTTCATACAGTGTCCTGACCATGTGGAGCGGTTCAGGGGCACTTAATACCTTATGATATAGCTTTGCTTCGGCCTCCACAGCTTCTGTTAAAGACAGCGATTGGCTTGTTTTTATTAACTGTACAACAGCATTGGTGCCAGGTAACAATCCTCTTGTTTTCTTTAAAACAGCAGCGCAAGCTTCTTCCAGTTCAGCGGAGACTGCTGCTGGGCTGGGGGTGGAAATGCTGGTTCTTGAATTTTCAAGAATCCAGTTCTTTGCCAGCACTAGGCTCTGCTCGATATCTGTTGTTATGTCATTCACTAAACCCAGTTCAAGAGCCTCTTTGTTTGAGATCAGTTTCGCTTGGGTCAACAGGTTCAACGCCGCAGTAGAACCTACAAGTTGAGCTAAGGTAATGGTCGTCGCAAAGCCGGTAAATAGGCCGAATTTACTCTCTGGGAAGCCCAGTTTTATCGGTGGACCTGCAATACGGTAGTCTGACCATAGCATTGTTGCTAAACCGATGCCTGTGCAGTTGCTATCCAAGATCGATACAATAGGTTTGCCCAAGGTCTTCCATTGCAATGCCTTCCATGTGGTTTTCTGTATGCTCTCGGGATCAAGTTGACCATTGGAAACCTGATCAAATAATCGGATGTAATCGCTCTGCTTGTTATTTAGCGGACAGGTATAGATCAATCCGCGGACTTCTTTTTCATTTAGTAGACGAGCCACCAGGTCGACAAACTCCTGTATACGATCAAGAATTGTTAACTCCTCGGTTGCTGTGTCTGCCAATGGTTTTATGGTGACAATATGTTGATTGTCCTGTTCGATATGAAAAAATGGGTGTACCTGATAATTCATTATGCTGAACTGCTTTTTGTGTTGAAAATGTTTACGTTAGGCTGGGTTTGTTCGATTGATAATTGACCTTGTCAATCGTCATCTTGGCAATGATTTCCAGCATAATCTCGGATGTTCCACCAATGATTGTCCCGACCCGCACATCCCGATATAGGCGGGCGATTTTGTAATCTTCGGTGAATCCGTAGCCCCCAAATAACTGAAGACATTGGCTCACGACCTGTACGGCAAGCTCGCTGGCTTGCAGTTTGGCTATGGAACAATCCTGAACAGCATATTCATCTTGATTTTGGAGATCGCAGCACTGATAGACAAAAGCCCTTGTAGTTGCGATATCGGCAGCCATCTGGGCAATGCGGTGACGAATGGTCTGAAACTCCTGGATCTTTTTACCGAATGCCTCCCGCTGACCAATATATTCCAGGGTGTACTGTAATGCGGAATCCGCTGTAGCCAGACTATGTATGGCGGCGGTCAAACGTTCCAATTGCAATCCGGCCATTAAATAAAGAAAACCATCTCCTTCATTTCCAATCAGATTGGAAACAGGGACTTTGACCTGATCGAAACCCAATTCGGCTGTATCCGAGGCATGCCAGCCTAATTTGTTGATTTTATTTGCCGAAACACCTTCGGCATGTCTTTCTATCAGTAACAGGCTGATGCCTTTTGTTCCTTTTTCGGGATCGGTTTTAACCGCAGTAATAAAAAAGTCGCCGTAGTAGCCATTGGTGATAAACGTTTTGGAGCCATTGACAATGTAGTGGTCGCCCGATCGGAGGGCAGTTGTTTTGATCTGTTTGACATCAGACCCCGCCCCAGGTTCGGTGATAGCAACAGCACTCACCATATCACCGGCGATCACCGGTCTGAGGTAATGTTGCTTGAGCTCCTCAGATGCATATTTTAATAGGTAAGGAGCTGACATGTATTGGGTGACCAGAGCAGATATCGTGAATCCTCCCGAAAAACAATAGGATAGTTCTTCGCACAAAATCATCGAATAGTAAAAATCCAGGTCCAGGCCACCATACTCTTCTGGGTAGTTGAGTCCCATAAAACCCATGTCACCCATTTTCTTCCAAATACTTCGATCTATTTCACCCTGTTGTTCCCATTGATCTACATGCGGGATGATTTCTTTGTGAATAAATGCTCGAATGGTTTCGCGAAAAATCTGATGTTCAGCTGTAAGTTTGCTTGCCTGCATAATTGTTTATTTTACTTTTGGTTATTGGTTTCAGTTACATGATTGCGGACTGAAAACGATTTGTCTTTTGCTTTATCTTGGCTTAACATCGCCCTCGTTAAACAGCGCGGAATGTCTAACCGAATTTAGCGAAAAGCGTTGGCTTTTCTGCAAATATTTATTGTTTATTTTTTGTCAAATAGATTATGTAGGGAACTTTTTGCTCTATTTTTTTTCTATTTATTTTGTTTTGGCCTAAAAAATAAAATAAGAGGGTTCGCTTGTTTGTGTTATATTTTTTATCTTTAGGAAAGGAATGATACCAGTTTTGGCTGATGAATCCTCAGGTGAATCGGGTAGCAAGTCTATTGAATTCAAGAAAAAACAATTATAAACAGAATAACATGTCAAAAAGTGTATTTATCGTTGCGGCAAAGCGTACGCCAATAGGAAGTTTTGGAGGTGGATTATCATCGGTTGCGGCGACAGCGCTGGGCGCTCATGCTGTCCGTGCTGTATTGGATGAGACTGGGATTGCTGCAGATCAAGTAGATGAAATTCTTATCGGTAGCGTTCTGCAGGCTGATGTGGGTCAAGCTCCCGCCCGTCAGGTTGCAAGGCTTGCCGGCTTACCTGATCAGGTAACAGCGACTACTATAAATAAGGTCTGTGCCAGTGGAATGAAAGCCATCGCTTTTGCCGCACAATCTATTTTGTTGGGGGATGCCGATGTGGTTATTGCCGGAGGTATGGAAAACATGAGTAAAGTCCCGTATTATGCGAATACAATGCGTTGGGGTGCCAAGTTCGGAGGCCAGAGTTTCGTCGATGGCTTGCAACGGGACGGTTTAAGTGATGCCTATTCAAATGAACCAATGGGCAATTTTGCTGAATTATGTGCCGAGAAATATGCTATCGGCCGGGCCGAACAGGATGAGTATGCGATTAATTCCTATAAGCGGAGCCTGGAGGCTTGGCAGAAGAATAAATTCATCAAAGAGGTCAGTCCCGTCGCTATCCAAGGGCGTAAGGGTGAACAGATAATCTCTAGAGATGAGGAGTTTTCCCAGGTCAATTTTGATAAGATTCCCGAATTAAAACCTGCTTTCAAGAAAGATGGAACAGTAACGGCCGCAAATGCATCCACATTAAGCGATGGGGCGGCTGCGGTATTATTAATGAGTGCTGAGAAAGTGAAGGAACTGGGGTTACAACCATTGGCTGAAATCATAGCCTATGCTGATGCAGAACAAGCGCCAGAATGGTTTACGACAAGTCCCGCTATAGTAACGGAAAAGGTCTTGAAAAAGGCTGGACTAACGAAAGATGATATTGACTATTTTGAATTTAATGAAGCTTTCTCTGTTGTAGCACTTGCGAACGCTAAAATTCTGGATATTCCAATGCGTAAGGTGAATATCTATGGGGGGGCAGTTTCGCTCGGTCATCCATTGGGTTGTTCCGGAGCGAGAATAGTCGTCACCTTGACGAGCATTTTACAACAGGAAGGCGGGACAATCGGACTTGCTGCAATTTGCAACGGTGGTGGTGGTGCTTCGGGAATGATTATAAAAAAACTATAATGCTTTGTCCAGATAAGTATTTATCTAAAAGTAAGTACTTATCTGGACGAAGTCTATTGTTTGGTTGATGACAATGTGCCAGAACATTGATTGAGGTTATTCCTCATAAAGGCGACTTGCCTCAACGCCATGAAGTGCAAGTTCAGACTCTATCTCGGTCGGATTGAGTCGGATGCCTTCAATGGTTAACAGGTTGTAAATAGAATCCAGATCTATTTTCCATTCATGGATACCATTTAATTTTTCAACAGCTTGTTTGATCTTGTCTACAAGACTGGGATGTTGTGCATTAGTTTCGAAAATGAGCTTTTCCATCGTGTTTCATATTAGGCCCGATTAGAACAAATCAGGCAGGTTTAACCAAAATAGCGTAGACAATCATTTGATCGGCTAATTACAATACTCTCAATATAAGAAGAATAATCTGAAATTAATAGTTTAAAGTGACTAAATTGTAATGAAACTGTTAATTTTTGTAATCAATACCTGCAAATTTTATAGTTAATAAATAGCATTTTTTGTCCTGTGTGTTAAGCGGTATTGTCGCCTGAAAGTGGGATTTGACTGGGCTTTCTATAAAGAAATCTTCTTAACATATTTAAGTAGAACTTGCGTGAAAGAAGCCCGCAGCTAATAGAACGAGGATCACTTAGATCCTGTTTCATTTTTCGTTGCTAATAAAATTTTAATTAAGTTTGAGCGGAATCATGACTACTGAACTTTCCAATATAATTATCATATTGCTACTTGTAGCAGTCGTTGCCCTGTTGATTTTGTATGTATTATTAATACGGAAATACAAAAAGCTCAGGGTGGAAGAGCGACGGCATCAGGAACTTTTTAAACGGATGGATAATGAGCAAATGGATCATGTGCATCGCAATCGATTAAACCCACATTTGCTGAAAAATTCGCTCAATGGTATCCTTTCGCACGCTTATCAAACCTACTATACAATGGATAAACTGGCTATGGTATTGGATTATGTATTATATGAAAGTGAAGAGGAGCTGGTATCTCCAAAAGCGGAGATCGAGTTTGCCCGTAATTTAATTGAAGTCAATAAGGTTAAGTTGAGCCCCTTGTTTGACATGCGGGTTAAATTTGATATTGATGAATTGAACGAATCATTATTGGAACGCCCATCACTGGTGCCATTGATGACTGTAGACCTCATCGAAAATGCATTTAAGCATGCGGATTTTCACCATCCTGACTCCTTTATTTCAATTGTACTTAGCTTTCGCAATGGTCTGCTGGAATTGACCGTCAGCAATAAAATATCGAAGCGCTCACCCTTGTATAAAGCCAAAGGAGGAATAGGCAGTAAGACGTTGGAGGAGCGGCTGATGCTATATTATCCAGATAGGCATGAATTAAAGCGCTTTGTAGAAAATGATGTCTATAACGCTTACCTTCAGATCCGATTGTATGAGAATTGAAAAAACGCTGAAATGCATTTTACTGGATGATGAGCTGCCGAGTTTGCGGTTTTTGAAGATGCTCTGTGAACAAATTCCGGGTCTGGAGGTGGTTAAAGCATTTAATGATCCAGCCGTTTTACTTAAAGAGTATAAAAGTTTAAACTTTGATTTCTGTATTTTGGATATTGAAATGCCTCAGTTTAATGGCTTTGATGTCGCTAAGGAATTGGAAGACTATCCCATCGTTTTCTCCACTGCCTATAAACAGTATGCCAGCGATGCTTTTGATATCAATGCGGTGGATTACATGCGTAAGCCAATATCGCTGTCACGTCTACAGCAAGCGGTATTGAAAGTAGAACAGGTCATCAATAGCCGGTCAGCTGAGTCTTCTCCCTTTGCTCAATTCAATACCAATAAGGGGAAGGCAATCCTTTACTTCAGTCAGATCAGCTATGTCCAGATTGCGGAAGTAGATAGTCGCGACAAAACTGTATTCCTGGGGGATGGTTCTACCATTTTACTAAAAAATATTAGCTTCGATAGGTTACTCACGCTGTTGCCGGAACAGGATTTTATCCGTATCAACAAAAAGGAAATTATAGCACTGAAAATTGTGAAATTCTTTTCAGCTGATGTGATCACCAGCAGTCTGGTCGATGAGCAGGATGCAGCTATTGTTTTTAGCTTGGGAGAGTCTTATAAAAAATCATTCCTCGAAAAATTCGCTTGATTACAAAATTCGAGTAGTTCATTACATATTTTCCTGTTCTTCCCGCCCGGTAAGGTTTAAAACTCATGTAGAATTCTATTTTTGTTGTAGTTATCTTCCCAAAAGTGATGCATTGACGACTTTGGGATAGACTTTTATATGCTGTTATCACCTGATATTATTTAAAGCTCAAAAGATGAAGAAATACAAGAATACGATTTTTTATGTGACCTTAATTGGTACGCTGCTCGTGGTGATGTACTGGGTTATCCATTTGGGAGCGCAATTGCAAAGCCAGGAGATGCTCCGTGGTGAAAAGATAAGCCAGGGTGCTTGGCAGGATTTTAAATCGACCTTATTACATAGCCTTCAACATCCATTGGCTATATTGCTCGCACAGATTGTGACGATCATTATTGCTGCCCGGGTAATGGGGTGGATATGTATCAAGATTAAGCAACCCGTTGTGATCGGTGAAATGCTTGCCGGTATTATATTGGGCCCTTCCTTATTGGGGCTTTATTTCCCTGAATTCTCCCATACGCTGTTTCCCGTTGAATCCCTGAGCAACCTACAGTTTCTGAGCCAGATTGGCTTAATCCTGTTTATGTTTATCATTGGAATGGAACTTGATCTCAATGTGCTGCGAAATAAGGCGCACGATGCTGTAGTGATTTCTCATGCGAGTATCGTTATACCATTTACATTGGGAATTTCTTTAGCCTACTTTTTATACATGTACCATCCACCGGCGAACGTGGAGTTTTTGTCCTATAGTTTGTTTATCGGTATTTCGATGAGCATTACTGCTTTTCCGGTCCTGGCAAGGATCGTACAGGAGCGCGGACTGCAGAAAAGTAAACTTGGGTCGATGGTTATTACCTGCGCTGCTGCCGATGATATTACAGCCTGGTGTATTTTGGCTGTGGTGATTGCGATCGTGAAGGCCGGCGATTTTGCAAGTGCTTTGTATACGATCGCGCTTGCTATTGCTTATGTGCTGCTGATGATCAAGATTGTACGGCCCTTTCTGATGCGCGTAGGGGAAGTGAAGGGGACGCGTGAAGGTCTGAATAAACCTGTTGTTGCGATATTTTTTATTGTCCTTTTATTGTCTGCTTACGCAACCGAAGTAATCGGTATACATGCGTTGTTTGGTGCTTTTATGGCCGGAGCAATTATGCCCGAAAGCAGTCGTTTCCGTACAGCATTTATCGAAAAAATCGAAGATGTATCCACCTTATTGTTATTACCGTTATTTTTCGTGTACACAGGGTTGCGTACACAGATCGGTTTATTGAATGATCCACAACTATGGATGATCACCATTGTGATTATTTTGGTTGCCGTAATCGGGAAGTTTGCCGGTAGCGCATTGGCCGCCCGCTTTGTCGGACAAAGCTGGAAGGATAGTTTGAGCATAGGTGCATTGATGAATACCAGAGGACTGATGGAACTGATTGTATTGAACATCGGTTACGATCTCGGTGTATTAAGTGCTGAGTTATTCTCTATGATGGTTGTGATGGCATTGATCACCACTTTTATGACCGGTCCTTCGTTGGACTTGATCAATTATCTATACCGCCCCAAGAAACGTTCTTTGCAGGAGGAAATCCAGAATAAATCGAAATTTAAAATCCTCCTATCATTTGCCAAAAGCAATACCGGGATTTCATTGCTTCATCTCGCACATGCGCTTACATTAAAATCAAAAAATACGGCGGAAATTACCGCATTGCATATCGAACCGTCCAATGAACTCCATCACTATGAAGTAGAAACACAGGAGCAGGATAGTTTTCGGGAAATAAAGCAGGTTGCACAGGATTTGGAACAACCTATTCGGACGATTTTCAAAATTTCCAGTGACATTGACAGTGAAATTGTGCAGACCTCAAATGAGCAAAGTCAGGATCTGCTGTTGTTGGGTGTCAGTGAATCCATCTATGAAGGTAGTCTGTTGGGACGCTTTTTGGATTTCACCTCACGGATTATCAATCCGGAGAAATTGTTTCATACGGTCACAAACGCCGAATCACCATTTGCTACCTTTGACAGAAATCAACAGATCAATGCCAAAGTCAATGCGATGGTGGGAATTTTGATTGACAAAAACTTTGTCAAGGCCCGCCGTGTTATTGTCCCGATACTATTGAAAAACGATGAATTCCTATGCGCACTCATACAGCGATTAATTCACCATTCGGATGCGCAGGTGATGGTCTGGGATTTTGATCAAATCTTACGTACATATGAAAGCTTTCGGGAGAAATTAAGACATCTGGAGCAACTTGTGCCCAATCATTTGACGATCTTGGAGGAGAAGAATCTTGATGTTGACTTGTGGACGCAACAAGATCTGATGCTCATTAGTTTGCCTTGCTGGCATAAAATTGTCAATAAAAAGATGGATTGGCTCCATCTTACACCATCCACTTTGCTGCTTGCAGACCGAAAAAAATAAGGGATTATACAAAACGCGCCGCAACTATTTAGTTGCGGCGCGTTTTGTATATAATAGGGCTGGAAGTTATTTTCCTACCTTATTCACTTTGATTTTTAATCCGATCAATTTTTCAATATCGCTTAAATAAGGTCTTTCTTCGACATCACAGAAGGAGATGGCATTACCTTCTAAACCCGCTCTACCTGTCCGACCAATGCGGTGTACATAGGTTTCTGGGACATTTGGTAGGTCGTAATTGATGACCATAGGTAACTGTTCAATATCTATTCCGCGTGCGGCGATATCGGTAGCGATTAGAATTTTCAGACGGTTTTCTTTAAATTCACCCAATGCCTTTTGTCGTGCATTTTGTGATTTATTACCGTGAATTGCTGCAGCACGAAGGCCATTCTTTGCCAATAATTTGACAATTTTATCTGCCCCATGTTTTGTACGGGAAAATACAATCGTACGGTCTTGCTTAAATTGCTTAAGCAGGTTTGTGAGTAGTTTTATTTTCTCTTTTTTCTCTATAAAATAAACCGATTGATTTACTTTTTCAGCAGTTGAACTCACAGGAGTTACGTCTACTTCAACAGGTTTGTGGAGTATACCATGCGCAAATTTTCGGATATTGGGCGGCATTGTTGCTGAGAAAAACAGGGTCTGTCTTTTCTCCGGTACTTTCGCCAAGATTTTTTTGATATCGTGGATAAAGCCCATGTCGAGCATATTGTCAGCCTCATCAAGGATCAAGACTTCAATTTTATCCAAAAAAACCAATTTCTGATTCATCAGGTCCAATAGACGACCCGGTGTAGCGACTAAAATATCCACACCTTTTTTTATTTCTTTGACTTGTCTGTCTTGATTGACGCCGCCAAAAATGGTGCAATAATTTAGTTTAAGATGTTTGCGATATAAATTGATATTCTCACCGATCTGTATTGCAAGTTCACGTGTTGGTGTGAGGATTAAGGCGCGGATAGGCATCGTTTTGCCATGTGCATTGTGCTCAGACAAACGCTGTAGCAAAGGTAAAGCAAAGGCTGCCGTCTTTCCGGTGCCCGTTTGTGCGCATCCAATAAGATCCTGACCGCTTAATATAACGGGGATAGCTTTTTGTTGGATTGCAGTAGGGGTTGTATATCCTGTTTCTGAGATTGCTTGGAGAAGAGGAGAAATTAAATTGAGTTGTTTGAATTCCATTAAAATATAACTAGGAAAATAAGCTTAAACTAAAACCCTTTATGTTGTTTCAATCCTATTCAATGATCGATTAAGGGCATTGTTGTGTCGCCTGAATATGAATAAGTGTATTGAAAATAACAAGGGAAGAATACGAAAAAGAAATGGGATAAATCATTATGAATTACCCCATTAACAAGAAAGTGTATTTTTTGGATTACGCCAATTTTACGTTTGTAGCGTTGATTCCTTTTGGAGTTCTTTCTACATCATAAGTTACAACGTCGCCTTCAGATACTTGGTTCTTAAGAGCAGAAACGTGTACGAAAACGTCTGCGCTACCATCCTCTGGTGTAATAAAACCAAAACCTTTAGTTTCATTGAAAAATTTAATTTTACCTGTATTCATTATTTTTAATTAAGTCCTGCAAGGTAGGGATAATAAATGATTAATCTTTTATTTTTCGTTGAAATAACAAAGTTTTTTTTCTTTCTTAACATTTATTTAATGATAATCAACCTTCAAGGGGTGTAGGGCGTGTTTTTCTATTGTGTTGAAAGTCAGTTAGTGAAGTGTCTTTAATATGGCTCTGTAACAGATGAATCCGGATACATATCCCCAGGAATCAATGGAAACATGAACGAGTGACAGATCCTCCGCTAAGATGATTATCTTGATTGGTCTTAATGTCGATATATATTTTACAATGATTTTGGTAAGGGCATAAATTGAATTTTGTATTTTCATCAGGAACTTAAACCAAGAGCATATAAACCAATATAATGATGAATAGAAAAGACTTTATCCGTACTTCCAGTATTTTAGCCGCAGCATCATTCATAGGCAAAAGCCAGGCATCCAGTTTGTTTGAACAGCCAATTCGAGTGGGGGTGATCGGGGTAAATGGGATGGGCTGGTCTGACCTGAATGCTTTATTAAAGCAACAAGGGGTCATCTGTACCGCACTTTGTGATGTTGATGAAAGTATCTTGAACAAAAGGGTGAAAGAACTTCAGGAAAGAGATATCAAGGTGGCCAGCTATGTTGACTATAAAAAGATGTTGAGCAGTTCGGATGTGGATGCCGTGATTATCGGAACGCCTGATCATTGGCATTGTCTACAGATGATCGATGCCGTGAAGGCGGGAAAGCACGTTTATATCGAAAAACCGATCGGGAATTCTATTCAGGAATGTCAGCTGATGCTGGCGGCAGCAAAGAAAAGTAATGCTGTTGTTCAGGTAGGGCAATGGCAGCGGAGTCAACAGCATTTTACAGATGCCATTGATTTTGTACATTCAGGTAAGCTCGGGAAAATACGTTTGGTCAAGGCTTGGTCGTATCTGGGCTGGAAAAATAGTATTCCTATTCAACCAGATGCACCTATTCCTGTGGGGGTACATTACATGGATTGGTTGGGTCCGGCCACAAAAAGACCTTTTAATATCAATCATTTTCATTTTAATTTCAGGTGGTTTTGGGATTATGCAGGCGGTCTGATGACAGACTGGGGCGTACATATGCTCGATTATGCTTTGTTGGGCATGAAAGTCTCCGATCCGAAATCCGTTATGGCTTCGGGTGGAAAATTTGCCTTCCCGGATGATGCTGGGGAAACACCGGATACCATGACTGCGGTCTACGAGTTTGACAACTTCAATATCCAGTGGGAACATGCCAAAGGAATAGATTTAGGACCTTACAACCGTAACCATGGTGTTGCCTTTATTGGAAATAATGGAACCTTGGTCTTAAACCGTAACGGCTGGGAAGTCATACCCGAGAAGGGAAGGATGGAGGCCGTTGCATTGCGACCATCCGTTGACAATGGACTGGAGAAGCATATGGCAAACTTCGTAGATGCTATTCGACAAAAAAATCCACAGCTGTTGCATGCCCCGCTTGAAGCCGGTGCGCATATTGCTATTTTTTCGCAGATGGGGAATATTGCCTATAGAACTGGGCAGAAGCTCTACTGGAATAAAGAAAAACAACGTTTTAATGACGAAAAGGCAAATAAATACTTAGCATCAGTATATCATAATGGCTATAAGTACCCTAAGGTTTGATGGCTGCTGACATGACCTGCTATCGAGACCGCAACCAATTGGTATCTGATGGCTTTTAAAAAATATGCTGACTTTGAGCCGTTGAAATTAACGCAGCTCAAAGTCAGCGTATACATCGCTTTTCCGTCAAAGGGCTGACTGATGGCCTACTGTTGGTTGTGCGGCTTTTGCGGAGGCCTAATGAAAGATAAACTCGTTGGCAATCGTAATCTCTTCCTGATTAATGGAATGACCGAAATTTGGATACACGGCTAGTTTAACGTCTGCATTTTGTGCTTCCAAAATTTTCACCGTCGCATTGACACGTTCCAGCGGAACATGAAAATCGGGATCACTTGTACCGATAAATATCGGGGTTTGCATAAAATCTCCGCTATACTTACTTAAATCTATCTCTTCGCCAATAAGTCCGCCAATAATGGCAACAGCGCCACCGTAACGCTTGGCATGTTGTGCCAGAAATTCAAGCGTAAGGCAAGCCCCTTGCGAGAATCCGAAGAAATAGATGTTTTCAGTCTTGATCCCCTTATCCAAAACAAGTTGTACCGTATTTTCAATGACTTGAATTGCCGAACTTAACCAAGGTTCATTACTTTGCTCAGGCGCCATAAATGAATGTGGATACCAGGTGTAATTGTCGGCCTGCGGTGCAAGTAGTGCATAATCCCCCACATTCAGATAAGCAGACATGCTCAGGATATCCGTTGCATTTCCGCCACGGCCATGAATCATGATCAGTGCTTTTTCTGTATTTTCTAAACTGTGTCCAGCTGTTTTAATATTACTTGAGTGACTCATTATAGTTTTTCCTATACTGTTTTCTTAAACCATACATCGTCATATATGTCGGGATGACGATGGAATTGCGCATTTACATAAGGACATAGTGGGACAATCTTCATGGTATTTTCCCGAGCATAAGAGACCAGTTTTTCCAACAGTATTTTTGCGAATCCTCTGCCTTCAAAGGCTTCGTCAACTTCTGTGTGGTAAACAACCAGTTTTCCATCGATAATGGCTATGCTCATTAAGCCAGCTTTTGTTTCATCGGAGAACAATTGAAGTTCGCCACGCTGATTCTTATCCAGTACAATTTCTGTTCTTTCCATAGTTTTACTGTATTTAATATTACTTACGTTGATGCTAATCTATTTTTGGTAGTGATGCTTCGATCTCTGACCGATGGTTCTCGTATTGTTTTGGCAGCTTGAGGTCTGTCCCTAGACTTTCCAAAGGTTCGTCTATGGTAAATCCGGGATTGTCTGTTGCGATCTCAAACAAAACACCACCTGGTTCACGGAAGTAAAGGGAGAAAAAGTAGTCCCGATTAATCTTCGGTGTAATATCCAGACCTGCCGAAAGTACTTTTTCGCGGTATTCCATCAGGATATTATCATCTTTTACACGAAAGGCAACATGATGATTGGTGCCAGCGGCATTGCGGCCAAAAGACAAATTGGGGTCTGCAAGAATGTCCACAATATTAGCGGTCCCGATACTGTCAGTAGACAATCTATAACGTCCGTTTTCTTGTCCCTGTACAGCGTAGCCCAAGATATCTGTCAAAACCCGTAATGTGGGATCAGCTTCCTTCAGAGAAAGTGTAATATTATGAAAACCCTTTAATGCGTTTTCGTCCTTTATTTCCGCTGTGGTCCATACGCTTCTATTATCCTTGGTCGAAGGCTCAATAAATTGGATTTGTAATCCGTCAGGATCTGTGAATGAAATCAATTTCTCACCAAAAATTTCGTCTTCCTGAAAAGCCACATGATGTTCTTTTAGCCTATTTTTCCAGAAGTCCAGACTTCCTTCAGGAACAGCGTAACCGATATGAGTGGCCATACCGGCTCCCTGTCTACCTTTGCCAATACCTTCCCAAGGGAAAAAAGTAAGTATAGTGCCCGGATCTCCCTGCTCATTACCGAAGTAAAAATGATAGGTGCCTGGGTCGTCAAAATTGACGGTTTTCTTTACCAGGCGAAGCCCTAGTACTCCGGTGTAAAAATCGAGATTCCGTTTTGCGTTATCAGCTATCGCTGTAATATGATGCAGTCCTAATATGTTATTGTCCATGGTTGTTGTTTTTTATTTTCTTAACTGATGTAAAATTACGGCAGCTAAGAAAAAAAAATCATTGAACTAGATTAATAAAAACAGGAAATGAACTTTTTGTTTTAGTTTGTTGGTAACTTTTAAAAAGGGGAGGTCTTTAAACAAAAAACACCTGAAGTTGGGGACTTCAGGTGTTTTTAACCTAACCAATTATTAACCTAAATTTATGAAATGTATATTTCTGAATATTATACTATCGGAACATTTTCAATTATCATGCCATCTTTTTTATTTTGAATAGTTCATGAAGGTTATTGTCTAAAACAAAATACGGCGGCTAAATGTTGTTTACTTATTATCTCTTAAAAGAGAGGAGCGTGGTTGATAAGTTCTTTTTGCACAAAATAGCGGTTTGAAAAAAATGAAAAAAAACATGAATTTTACTATACTGGCGGCACTAATATGTCTCTTATTTACCGGATGCCAACAAAAAAGTCAGCATGATAAGTCCGGGGAAAAGGATCAGACCCAGCTAGACATTAATAAAGAGAATAAGCGGATCGTATTGGACTTTTATCAACAGATGTTCGGTGACAAGGATCTGTCGGCAGTGGACAAATATATTGCGCCGGAATATATCCAGCATAATCCTGAAGTAGCAGATGGCGCAGCCGCATTTAAAGCCGCAGCTGCAAAGTGGTTTGAAGGGCAGCCGAAAACCAAGGTAGATGTGCAACGTATTGCCTCAGATGGTGACCTTGTATTTATCCATATTAAGAATAAAAACCCTGATGGGAGCCTCACCTCCACAATAGATATTTTCCGGTTGGAAAATGGAAAGATTGTTGAACATTGGGATGCACAGCAAGATGTGCCAAAACAATCTGCAAATGAGCATCCGATGTTTTAATTAAGACTGTTTTTTATATTAATGTTAGTTCCTTTTTAAAAAAGGCCTTATATTTAATACGCTATCAATAAATTGGGTAGTTTTGTATTGACTATAGAAAATAATTAATCTAAATGAAGCTAATCTTAGGCGCAGGCCTGTTTTATATCCTTATATCAGCTTGTAGTGTTCATCACAATCCAAAGGAAAATCCACAGGTATACCTACAGAATCCGGGACGAGAAACGAAGAAATGGAAACTCATATGGGAAGATAATTTTAATTCACCCAAGTTGGATACAACCAAGTGGACCCGGATTCCTGCTGGCGGAGCAGACTGGAACCGACACATGAGTTTGGATGATGCCTGTTTCGGTTGGGAGAAAGGGGAATTGATTCTGAAAGGTATCAATAACACGGATCGGAAGAAGGACGAAAGACCCTTCCTGACCGGAGGAATATGGAGTAAGGGGAAATTTGCCTTTCAATATGGGCGTATTGAAATAAGAGCGAAGTTAGGGAGTGCTCAAGGAGCCTGGCCGGCAATGTGGATGCTGGCGGAGTTGGATAAATATGGTCAATACCCTCGAAATGGTGAAATTGATATCATGGAACACCTCAATTTTGATGATATTATTTATCAGACAACCCATTCGCATTACACCTTGAATTTGGGACAAAAGGATAATCCCAAGCATTCGGGGACAGCAAAAGTCAATGCTGGAGCGTATAATGTCTATGGCATCAGTTGGTATCCAGATCGAATTGTATTTCAGCTCAATGGCGAGGATACATTCACTTATCCACGAATAAGCGGTGTTGATGCATCCCAGTGGCCTTATGATCAACCTTTTTACCTATTGATAGACCAACAGCTTGGCGGTAGCTGGGTAGGAAAAGTAGACCAGAAACAATTACCTGTCGAAATGCGGGTGGACTGGGTTAAGGTTTATCAATAAGCTGGCTGTGGTTACCACCTATAATACATAACCTGTGCACGATTTAATATGGTGTAGAGATTCGATGGTAACAAATGGACCAATTAAGTGACAAAAACTTAACATACCGACCGGGAAAATAATGTTTATTTTTGACCCCAATTATGGAAGATAATACAATATTTAAGATAAGTTATAAAATAAAGGAAATCCGCAAGGAGAAGGGGATAACGATACAGGAAGTGGCTGATAAAGCTGGCGTAAGTAAGGGGCTGATATCACAGATTGAGAATAATCGTACAATACCTTCATTGCTGGTGTTGATTAATATTATTAATGCGCTGGATGTCGACCTGAATGAATTCTTCAAAGACTTTAATTCCGACCTCGATGCGGGGCCAGTAGTTGTTCGAAAAAAAGATAGCTATACAGCCTTTGAAAAAGAGCATGCTGTTGGATTTAACTATAAACGTATCTATACCTCCGCAATGGATAGCTCTACCATGGATATTGTGCTTCTTGAATTGCTTCCCGATGCGCAGCGCCCAATGGTGGAAACAGAAGCTTATGAATATAAATATATCATCAGTGGACAGGTGGAATATGTATTCCAGGACCAAACGATTAGACTGGAAGAAGGTGATTCTATTTTCTTTAATGGACGATTGTCGCATACACCACGCAATGTAGGAAAGGAAAAAGCCCTTATGCTAATTGTTTACTTTTTTGAGAACAAACGCTAACAGTATTCCATCGGAGCATCATAAAAGCATCATTGACTATTTCAATGATGCTTTTATTTTATGCCCCCAAAATATCGGTTTGATTATTTATATTTGTTTATAAATACTTAACAAAAGTTTAGTGTTGTGTTAATTTCCAGAATTTACTTTTGATTGCGGACAATGAGGTCCGTCAACAATTCTAAATCATGGATTTGAACCAGCGAATAAAAAGACGTATAGCGGGATTAGATGAGCGTTCGGTGGCCATTCTACTGGCTATTACAGCATTTTTATGTTATACAAGTATGTATTCATTCCGGAAATCATTTACCGCTTCGGCTTTTGCCAATGAATCTATTTTAGGTATAGATTATAAAGTCTGTATGGTTATTATTCAGATGTTGGGTTATTTGGTTTCAAAATTCTACGGAATTAAATTTATCTCTGAAAGCAAGCAGCGTCATAGAGGGCGTTACCTGATCGCATTGATCTGTATTTCATGGGCCGGTTTGTTGGCTTTTGCGCTTGTGCCTAAACCATGGAATGTCATTTTTCTTTTTATCAATGGTTTTCCGTTGGGAATGGTCTGGGGCTTGGTGTTCAGTTACCTCGAAGGACGTCGATATACAGAAATCATGGGGGTAGTGATGTCTGTGAGTCTAATTTTTGCCTCCGGTTTTATCAAGACAGTCGGTCGTTGGTTAATGGCTACATTTCAGGTTGATGAGTTTTGGATGCCTTTTTTGACAGGAATGCTTTTTTTCTTACCCTTTGTGCTATGTGTCTGGATCCTAGAAAATGCGCCGGGACCAACAGCACAAGATAAACGTTTGCGGACCGAACGTGTGGCAATGGATGCAACGATGCGCAAACATTTTTTTAAGGTATTTATGCCGGGCATTATTTTGACCATTATTATCTATACGATGTTGACGATCTTACGTGATGTAAGGGATAATTTCGAGATAGAAATCTGGCAAATGTTGCATCTGAAAGGGGCCGGAATTTTTGCGAAAGTTGATGGAACGATAGCATTAATTGTCTTAATTTTAATAGGCTGCCTGATTAAGGTAAAAGATAATCTGAAAGCATTTAAACTGATTCATTATATGATTATTTTGGGTTTTCTTACGGCGGGGATTTCCACCTACTTATTTACCATGCACTGGATCGGAGGTCTCAGTTGGATGTTATTGGTCGGTTTGGGACTTTACATGGCCTATATTCCTTATAATGCCATCTTTTTTGAACGGATGATCGCAACCTATCGCATGAAAAGTAATATCGGGTTTGTCATGTATATGGCTGATTCCGTTGGTTATTTAGGAAGCTTTTTGATTTTAATGAATAAAGAATTTTTGCCAAACTCAGTCACCTGGGGAACCTATTTTATCCAGTTGGTCTATCTTGCTTCCATTATAGGCGCTATTCTGGCGATCTTTTCGCTCGTTTATTTCGTTCGCAAGAAAGAGCAGATGAAAACGAAGAAAGGTGATGAATTGGTTCAACCCTGGCAAGCATCCAGTGGCGAAGTACAAATAAGTTAACGCTAATATTTTTAAAGAATGAAAACAAATACATACGATTTAATTGTTGTTGGAGGTGGTATTTTAGGAACTTTTCATGCGTATCACGCATTGAAAAAAGGATTGCGTGTACTCCAGCTTGAAAAAGATAATTTTCCTGTAGGATCTACAGTGCGCAACTTTGGTCAGGTTGTTCCATCAGGAATGGCGGGGGAATGGTTTGATTATGGTGTAAGGGGATTGGAAATATACCAATCCATTCAACAGGAAATGGATATATCCATCCGGAATAATGGCAGTATTTATATCGCTTCTGATGCCGACGAGGTACAGGTTATTCATGAACTTTCAGCACACTATCAAACGAAAGGATATGCTCATGCGCTCTGGTCGCAAGAGCAAATTCTGGCAAAATATCCTGCCCTGAATGCTGATTACGTCAAAGAGGCTATTGTTTTTGAGCAGGAACTGAGTGCCGAGCCCGAAACAATGATTCGTCAGCTGCATATTTTTATGCAAGCAAAATTTGAAAAGTATACACTGAAATATGACACAACTGTCATCGCTTGTGAAGATGGCAATGCACTGGCACGTTTAACAACAAGCAGCCTGGATGTATTCGAAGGGGCGAAAATCATTATTTGTAATGGTTACGAATTTAAGATCCTGTACCGCTCTTTGTTTGATGATAGTGGTTTAGAAATCAGTAAACTGCAAATGATGCGTACCAAACCTTTGCAGCATATTCAGTTGCCAGGAAATATCCTGACGGGATTGACGATTCGTCGTTACGAAAGTTTTGAAGAATACTGTCCATCATTTGGTGCTATTCCTGTACCTGAGCATTATAATGAATTGCGGAAATATGGAATACATATTTTATTTAAACAGGCTACAGATGGTAGTATTATTGTTGGAGATTCCCATGAATATGCGGCTGGCAATCGATTGGATGAATTGGGTTTTGCGGTTGATACCTATATCAATGAACTCATGATTGCCGAAGCCAACCGTATTATTCCGATGCAGAAAGATTGGATTGCTTCCTCTTGGTCGGGCTTCTATTCACAGCATAAAGATCATATTCTTGAAGTTGATATCAGTCCACGTATCCATGTGCGCACCGGTATAGGTGGTAAAGGAATGACGGCAAGCGCGGGATATGCTGAGCAAAGTATTGAGAAACTTTTTTAAGAATATCATTTTTTGAATAAAAGAGGTCTACTAGAAATAGTAGGCCTCTTGTCTTTATACAGGTCTTGTCTTTCTATCTGAAGTTCATATAGGAGGAAAAAATAGTAAGACAGGGGGGATGGATTGATATTTTTAGAAAATTAATTATTAAGAATTTTTAATGGTAGTTTACTGTTGTTTTTAGCAGATTTTCTGTGAACTAAGCCAACAATTTAGGATGATCATTGTAGTTTAAGATAGCGTAATTCAATGATATTTCCTTATTGGTTATGTGTTAAACAATGTTTTTATTAACTTCACAGGCATAATAAACCAGAAATAACGAACAGCAGTATATGGCAAACCAGAATTTCCCTGAAAATGAACGGCGAAGGATTGAGAAATTAAATTCCTATGAGTTAATGGGGCTAGGGAAAGACCCTGAATTGGATGTATTTGCGCAGGCGGCTTGTCTGATTACTGATTGTCCCGCCGCATTGATTGCCATGATGGAGGAGCAAACGCAACGCATACAAAGTTGTGTAGGTATGGAACTGGATACGGTCGAAAGAAAAAACACGGTTTGCCAATATACGATTCTAAGTAAGGAGCTGCTTGTCATTGAGGATACCTTTGAAGATCTGCGTTCATCCGCTAATCCATTGATTCGGGAGGGTAATATTCGTTTTTATGCGGGAGTACCACTGATGGATGAGGATGGCGATGTGTTGGGAACCATTTGTGTGATAGATTTTCAACCCAAGTCACTTTCTGATAAGCAACGCCATTTATTGGAAGAGTTGGGAAAAGGAGTGACTAAGATTCTTCTTGGAAAGAAAAGAAAGCGACAGGCTGGGTATTTCTCTGAAATCTTCCAATTGACAAATAATGTCATTTGTGTATTAGATGAAAGTTGTCAGATCAAAGATGTAAACCCTGCCTTTACCAGCGTATTAGGGATCTCAAGATCAGATAGTATGGGGAAGTCCCTGCTTAGTTTATTGCAAAATGATACAAATACATTGGCCTCCGATTTAAAACAGATCGTGGATGCAGATTATGGGATTCAATCCACATCATCGACAACGGTAGCGGATGGTAGTAAGGTCATAATTGAATGGCATTTTAAATATGATGCGATCAATCATGAAATTCTAGCTTTTGGTGGTAATGTCACAAAAGAAAGGCAGGAAAAATTGAAGCTAGAAAATTCAGAGCGTCGTTTCCGTAACTTTTTTGAAAATGCAATTGGCTTGATGAGCATGCATGATATGGAGGGAAATATTTTGGCTGTCAATGAAAAAGGACGGGCGGCGCTGAAATATGAACAGCAGGAAGTCAAATCGCTTAACCTAAAGAAATTGGTTCCACCACATCATGTTGGATTGGTGGAGGAATACCTAAAACGCATCACGCTAAATAAAGAGGATTCAGCCATGATGGTTCTACAGACAAAGGAAGGTGAACATATTTCCTGGCTTTATCATAATATGGTCGAAGTGGATGAAGAGGGCAAACCCTATGTGGTCAGTACAGCATTGAATATGACCGATCGCATGCGTCTGGAGAACGATCTGCTACATACCAAACAGATCCTCGAGCAGACCAGTGCTGTCGCTCAAGTCGGCGGATGGGAGGTAAACCTCGCAGAAAATAAAGTTTATTGGTCCGACTCAACAAAATTGATTCACGGTGTTGATCCAAATTTTACACCGGATTTTGAACATGCCATTGGTTTTTATGAGCCCGAAAGCCAAGTAGCGCTACGACACATATTCGAAGAATCGATCCGTAGCAGAAAGCCTTATGATACAGAATTACGCCTTTTGAAACAGAATGGAGAAACAATCTGGGTCAGGGTAAAAGGAATTCCAGAATTTGAGAATGATGTCTGTAAACGGGTATTTGGTATTATCCAGGATATTGATAAGAGTAAATCCCTGTATCTGGAATTGGAACGTAAAGAATCCATGTTGCGTGCCTTTGTAAATTATGTGCCTGCGTCGGTGGCGATGTTTGACCGAGATTTTAATTATGTATCGCTGAGCAATCAATGGATTGAAGACTTTCATAAAGATGAAAGTCAATTACTTAATAAGAATCTGTTTGAACTTTTTCCGGATATTCCGGATCAGCGGAAAAAAATCTATCAGGATGCATTGGATGGAATCCCCTATAAGAATATAGATGAGGTTATTCAGGTCGGTGGAATAGCCGAGCCGCAGCACTTCAACTGGGAAGTACGGCCATGGCATCTAACCGATGGCAGCATCGGTGGGATTATTATTTTTACGCAAAATATCACGGAATCTGTCCAAATAAATGAGGAATTAAAACATGCAAAAAAAATGGCGGATTTGGCAAGCAAAGCCAAGTCGGAGTTCTTAGCCAACATGAGTCACGAAATCCGGACACCATTAAATGGTGTGATCGGGTTCTCAGATTTATTATTGAAAACTCCGCTGAATGATACGCAAATGCAATATTTGGGCTATATTAATGAATCTGGGAACAGTTTATTAAATATCATCAACGACATCCTGGATTTTTCGAAGATTGAGTCTGGAAAACTGGAGCTGTTTGTTGATAAATATAATGTATACGATATCGCGAACCAGGTGATCAATGTTGTATTATACCAAGCTCAGCGAAAAGAAGTCGAATTGCTTTTAAATATCGAGCAAGGATTGCCTGCTTTTATATGGGTTGACGAAGCACGTATTAAACAAGTCCTTATTAATTTATTGGGCAACGCGGTTAAGTTTACCGAAAAAGGGGAGATTGAGTTTAAAATAAGTAAGCTTTATCCTCATAGCGATAAGTTAAGCCTACGTTTTGAAGTGCGCGATACCGGAATCGGAATTCCTGAGGAAAAACAGCAACGTATTTTTGATGCTTTTACGCAGGAGGACAGTTCTGTCAGCAAGCGATATGGCGGCACTGGGCTTGGATTGACCATTTCCAATAATTTATTAAAGTATATGGGAAGCAAACTGAATTTGAGCAGCCAGCTGGGAGAAGGATCCACGTTCTACTTTGATATTGAAGTTCCCTGTGAAGAAATGGAAAACCAAGATGCCGATTTACCCTTAAATAGGGTGCTTGTGGTGGATGATAATGCCAACAATCGTATTATTCTGCAACACATGCTAGCTTATAAACAGGTAGAATCTGTATTGGCAGAAAATGGTATGGAGGCATTGCAATTGCTGATGAAAGGGGAGCGCTTCGATGTGATCTTGATGGATTATCATATGCCTATTTTATCCGGGCTTGAAACCATTGAAAAGATAAAGGAACTCTTTCGGCAACAGGGAGAGGGAATTCCGTTGATTGTATTACATACATCTTCTGAGGAGCACGAAGTAATTTCAGCGTTTAGACAGGAAGAACGCTCGTTTTGCCTACTGAAGCCGATTAAATCGGATGAACTGTATCAAACCTTGCGCAGGGCTATCCAACAAAATAAGGAAGAGGCAGGGCAAGCAAAAGCGAATCTTTCCCTATCTACCGTTGTCTACGGTAAAGGAATTCAGGTTTTGTTGGCGGATGATAATGCAGTCAACATGGCATTGAATTTAAGAATGATGGCCAGTATTATGCCGGACGCAATTTTGACAGAGGTGGCTAATGGAGCCGAGGCAATCCGGACATGTGAGGAAGAAAATTTTGATCTTATTCTGATGGATGTGCAGATGCCAGAAGTTGACGGTATCGAAGCGACGAAACAAATCCGTCAGATGAAACGATATCAAAATATTCCTATTATTGGTATTACTGCTGGTAATGTTTCGGGTGAAAAAGAACGCTGTTTAGATGCGGGGATGTCTGACTTTTTAGCTAAACCTATTCGCCAACAGGATTTATTTAATGCCTTGCAGGAAGCTATGTTATCTATGGATGCTTCTGGCCAATCGGAGACCCAGGCTTCGGATTTGGCAACGCATTTGGACCTGCAGCGTCTGCATGATCAGGCTGGTGATGATCCCGCATTTTTATCCTTTTTCCTCGACTTGGTCATCAAAGAAATTACAGCGTCGAGGGCGCAGATTGCAGATGCAAAAAAGGAAAACGATCTGAAGCGTATCAAGGAGCTATTGCATAAATTGAAGGGCACTTCATCAACTGCTGGACTGCTTAAGCTGGCTCAACTAACAAAAGAGCTGGAAACCAGTATTTCCTTCGATACCGATCTGTCAAAAGCCTTTACAGCTATCGAAGCAGAAATGGAGATCGGCTTGGATTTGATTGCAAAAATTTTAAATAAATAGGAGTAGGACGTAAAGCCCTGCCACTGGCAAGCAAGGCTTTTTCGATTCGTTCCCTGTGGCTAAAAACACAATTTACTGAAACGCCAATGCAATGTATCTACAATAGTCAATTGATTACAGTCTACCTGCAAGCCAGCAGCCATTTTAAGCACCTGCATAGCCATCATGCTCCCTATTATCCCTGGTAGTGGACCCAATACGCCGTTCTTATCACAATTGGGTACCTGTTCAGGAGGGGGAGCTGTTGGGAACAGATCCAAGAGGTGCTTGCTTCCTTCATAATTAAATACGGCCAATTGCCCCTCGAAGCCATAGATACTTCCATATACCAATGGCTTGTTGAGCCTTACGCAGGTTTCATTGAGTAGATAACGCGTCTTAAAGTTGTCGCAGCAATCCACAATGATGTCATAGGGTGCTAAGACTTCTGTTGCATTGCCAGCCTCGAGCTTTAGCTGCATCGGTTGAAAGTCAATGGTACTATTATGTTGCTCAATGTAATCGGCTGCACTTTTTGTTTTGCTGACATGTAGCTGCTTTTCACTATGGATCACTTGCCTATTTAAATTATGTAATTCTACCTGGTCGAAGTCAACTAAGCCAAGCTGACCAATACCAGCGGCTGCTAGATATTGTAGTACAGGACTTCCCAATCCGCCAGCACCCACAATGAGCACTTTGGAATTCATGATTTTTCGTTGCCCCACAACACCGATTTCCTCTATAAAAATCTGTCGGCTATACCGTTCGAAAATATGATCCTCTTCCATCTGCCTAACGTACTAATCCTGAGTAATTACTTTCCCAATCTTTCATCACGGGATCATATCCCATTTTTCGGATTTGATTTTTTATGGTTTCCATATCCCGTTCGTCGCTGACCTCAAATTGCTCTAAGGCCTGTGGATCTACAACATAGCCCCCGGGGTTTGTTTTGGAGGCTGCACTCATTGTTGTCACTCCGATAGGAATGATATGATCCCTAAAGCTTTCATTTTCCCGGGTGGAAATGGAAATCTCCAGATTTTCGTTCCATAAGCGGTAAGCACAGATCAATTGCAGCAGGTGCCTGTCCGAGAGGTGGAAATTAGGGGCTACAGAGCCTTCGGCCGGTCGCAGCCTTGGAAAGGAAATAGAATACCGGGTTTGCCAATACTGTTTTTGCAAATAAGCGATATGGGCAGCTGTAAAGAAGCTGTCTACGCGCCAGTCCTCCAACCCAAGTAATACCCCCAATCCAATTTTATGAATGCCCGCCTGCCCGATGCGGTCGGGAGTGTCAAGACGATAGTCGAAATTGGATTTCTTCCCTTTCGGGTGGTATTTCTTATATACTTCCCGATGATAAGTTTCTTGGTAGACTAAAATAGCATATACTCCCGCAGTCTGTAATAATTGATATTCTTCCTGTTCCAAGGGTTGGACTTCGATCGATATTTGGGAGAAATGTGGCTTCAGTAGTTCAATTGCATTTAAGAAATAATTGATTTCCACCGTTTTGTTTGCTTCCCCACTGACCAGCAATACATGGTTGACACCCATGGATTTGAGTGCCATTGCTTCCAGTAATAATTCTGTGTTGTTCAGTGTTTTCCGTCTAATCTTATTGTCCATGCTAAACCCACAGTAGGTACAGATATTCTGACATTCATTGCTGAGATACAGTGGCGCATAAAGCTGGATGGTCTTGCCAAATCGTCGTTGCGTGATCTGTTGCGCTTTGAGTGCCATTTGTTCCAGATAAGGTGTTGCAGCGGGAGAAATAAGTGCCATGAAATCGTTGAGTGTCAAATTCACCCGGTTTAATGCACGATGCACATCTTGATCGGAGGCTCCATAGATCTTTGTTTGGATTTCTTCCCAGCTGTATTGGTCAAGTATCTCTTTAAAATCGTTCATGGCTCTATATCAATCGAATAAAAATGAGGTTAACGGACTTGAGCTAACCGCTCGGGAATTGATAGGGCCCAAACCAGCTTCATAAGCCTTACGTCCTGCAATGACGGCTTCTTTAAAGGCTTCTGCCATGTACAGCGGATTATTGGAAACGGCAATTGCGGTATTGACCAATACGGCATCAGCACCGATTTCCATAGCCTTAGCTGCGTCGGAAGGGGCGCCGATTCCAGCATCAACAACTACAGGCACATTGCTTTCTTCGATAATGATCTCCAGGAAGTCCAATGTACGGAGCCCTTTGTTACTACCAATGGGAGCACCCAAGGGCATGACAACAGCAGTGCCCGCATTTTCCAGTCGTTTGCAGAGCACGGGATCTGCATGGATATAGGGCATGACAACAAAACCCAATTTTGCCAATGCTTCTGTTGCCCGTAATGTTTCAATCGGGTCAGGTAACAGGTAGCGTGGATCAGGATGGATTTCCAGTTTAACCCAGTTTGTTTCAAGAGCCTCTCGGGCAAGTTGGGCTGCCAAAACGGCTTCCTCCGCCGTTCTTGCTCCCGAAGTATTGGGAAGCAAATCTATTGTCGTTAGATCAATTGCAGCGATTAATTCGTCATGTGCAGCAAGCTGGTCAATCCGCTTGAGTGCAACAGTAACCAGCTGCGAACCAGAAGCCTGAATGGCCGCACTCATTTCATTTAGATTGCCAAATTTGCCCGTCCCCATAAATAATCTGGATTCAAAGCTGCGATCGGCTATTTGTAATTTATGCATGGTAGGAGATTTTTGATGGATGAAATAATGTTTGGTGTCTGGGTCACCAGTCCAGATAAAGCTATACCATAAACTCCTGTCTGTAGCAGATTTTGAATGTCTTCGAGACTGCTGATCCCACCGATGGCGAAAATCGGAACAGACGGGAGTCCCTGCTGCCTAATTTGGTTTATGATATTTTCATATCCCGCTAAGCCTAATAACGGACTGAGCTTTTGTTTTGTATGGGTATGTTTATAGGGGCCGAGTCCGATGTAGTCACATTGTTCTGCTATTCGACCTAGCACATCTTCCAGGCTATTTGCTGTACCGCCAATAATTTTTTTTGACCCCAATAGCAGACGCGCATCGGCGATACCACAATCCGTTAGTCCGAGATGTACACCATCAACATCCAGTTCCTTGGCAAGCTTCACGTGGTCATTGATGATGCATTTGGCTGCGAATTGTTCGCATACCTGTTTTATCTCCTGTGCAAGCCGAAGGAAATCCTGCTCATCAGCTTGTTTCCACCGGATTTGTATCCAGGTGGCGCCTGCATCCAATGCCTTTAGGATGTTGTTCTTCTGTTCTGCCAGTGTCAGTCCCTGCGAGATATACTGTAGTCTTTCGAGCATAGTTGTTGTTTACATGTAATAAAATGTTGAATAGGGTCGGGGGCTTGCCATAAAGCGCCAAGTAAAGCTATTCCATCTGCTCCAGCCTTTATTGAAAGCAGACAGTTTTCAGCTTTTATCCCACCCAGACCGATTAAATGAACATCAAAATTGGTGCGTGACTGTAATTGATCCAGGACAGCATCGTGATGCCCATAACCTGCTTTGGAAATGCTCGGAAATAATGGGCTTAAAAAGGCATAATTCCAGCATTTGTCCAGCGTATTGAACTGATTGATATGATGGACCGAAGTCGAGCAGATACAGTTGGTCAGCTGCTGGTCAAAAAAGCCGCTTCGCCGATGATGTTCATTAAAATGAATTCTGTTAATATGAAGTGCATTTGACAGCTGCGGATGGGAATGAAGGACCAGTCTATCGTGATATGTTGCATCTATTGATGCTACATAACGCTGCATTTGTTCATCTGTAAAATGATATTTTCGCAAGTGCAAAAGATCAAGTCCCTGTTCAAACAGTGCATGTATGGTCTGAAATTCTGAAGCGAATTCCTCCTCAGCTGTCAACGCAATGATCATAAATAGATTTCCTTTCCTTGGGCGATGAATTCCTGCGATTTTTCAAGCATACCCTGTGCTGCGCTATCCCTGATTTCCTGCGTAATTTTCATGGAACAGAATTTTGGGCCACACATCGAACAGAAATGCGCTACTTTGGCAGCGTCTGCAGGTAAAGTTTCGTCATGATATTCCCGGGCAGTGTCGGGATCCAATGATAAGTTGAACTGGTCTTCCCATCGGAATTCAAATCTCGCCTTACTCAAGGCGTTGTCGCGGTACTGTGCCCCAGGATGTCCCTTGGCTAGGTCTGCGGCATGCGCAGCTAATTTGTAGGTGATGACACCATCTTTCACATCTTTTTTATTGGGCAGTCCGAGGTGTTCTTTTGGTGTCACATAACAGAGCATAGCACAGCCATACCAACCGATCATTGCGGCACCAATAGCGGAAGTAATGTGATCATAACCTGGCGCGATATCGGTTGTCAGAGGACCAAGGGTATAAAATGGCGCTTCATCGCAACATTCCAGTTGTTTTTCCATGTTTTCTTTGATAAGCTGCATCGGAACGTGACCAGGTCCCTCGATCATTACCTGTACGTCATGCTGCCAGGCGATCTTGGTTAACTCACCTAAAGTTTCCAGCTCTGCAAATTGTGCGGCGTCATTGGCATCTGCAATTGCACCAGGACGTAGACCGTCACCCAGAGAAAAAGCAACATCATACTGTTTCATGATCTGACAGATTTCTTCAAAATGGATATAGAGGAAGTTTTCCTGATGATGAAAAAGACACCATTTAGCCATAATGGATCCACCTCTTGATACGATTCCGGTCACCCGCTGTGCTGTTAAATGGATATAACGCAAGAGAACCCCTGCATGTATTGTGAAGTATGACACACCCTGTTCGGCCTGCTCGATCAGTGTATCCCGAAATATTTCCCAGGTGAGATCTTCGGCAACACCTTTGACCTTTTCCAGCGCTTGATAGATCGGAACTGTACCTATTGGAACAGGTGAGTTGCGGATAATCCATTCGCGGGTTTCGTGGATATTTTTGCCTGTAGAAAGGTCCATGATCGTGTCAGCACCCCAGCGGCAGGCCCAAACAGCTTTTTCAACCTCTTCTTCAATACTTGAACTCACGGCACTATTACCGATATTGGCATTGATCTTTACCAAAAAATTGCGACCGATAATCATCGGTTCACTTTCCGGATGATTAATATTATTGGGGATAATTGCTCTACCAGCAGCGATCTCCTCACGCACAAACTCTGGCGTAATATATTTTCCGACAGTTCTGGCACCGAAATTTTCGCCCGGATGCTGATGATCCATGCCTGGTGTGCTATCAGCAAGCTGCTCTATCCGTTGATTTTCACGAATGGCAACATACTCCATCTCTGGTGTAATGATACCCTTTCTTGCATAATGTAATTGCGTCACATTTTTACCTGGCGCAGCAACTTTAGGTTTATGGCTGTAAGCAAACCGAAGTTCGTCCAATGTGGTATCTGCCAGACGTTTTTGACCATATTGCGAACTGATGCCTTCAAGTTGTATGACATCCTCGCGGTCAAGGATCCACTGATCACGAAGACGGGGAAGTCCTTTACGGATGTCAATATCTTGTGTTCCATCTGTATATGGGCCAGAAGTGTCATAAATGCTGATGGGCGGGTTGACTTCGATCTGTCCATTGCTCAATTTGGTCGGACTCAATGAAATCTGACGCATGGCCACCTGAATAGGGAAGAGTGTACCGGGAACAAAGACTTTGGTTGAATTTGGAAAGGGGGTTTGTGTGATTTTTTCTGATGTCATGTTAATGGGGAATTAGGTATATTGAATTGAATATGCTCCATACGATATTATCCGCCTTGTGTAGCAGTTATGAGTAGGATATGATCATTGGGTTGTAAAACTGTTGCGGTCCAGTTGTCTTTGGGAACAACGCAGTTGTTGAGGGCCACGGCAATACCTTGGGTTTTACCGGATAGTTCCGTCTGTAAAAGTTCGGCTAGAGAGCTCGGAGCAGGGTCGAAAAATCGGATTTGATGATTGATTGTAAGTTCCATTCCTTTTATTTTTTTGGTAAAACTTTAGGAATGGCTACAACAAGATACAGTAATGTATCTAGAAGATAGCTTACTTTTCCCTACGCCAGTATGATCTGGATCAGGTTATAAGGGTAAAATCTCAGTCCGCATATGCAGACACCCCTAAAGTCGAGACTAATATAGGATTATTTTGATGAATAATCCAAAATATTGCTGTTAATTTTCAGCAACGAGGTAGCAGGACAGTACAGTTTAATTATTTTGATAATAATTGATATATTCGTTTTTAAATCAACTAAAACAATTTAACACTTTTGTATTCCTGTTGAATGCGCGCATTGTCACCTAGAATATGACCTAAATGCTATGATAGGAAATATAAAAAGTTGAACGAAGTATAAACTAAACATGCGAAAAATTTTACTGATGACGATACTGTGTGTAAGCACAATACTGTATGCACAAAAACAAAAAGAATGTCTGCCAATTGAACTACGCTGTGAGCATCTTGTGAATCCATTGGGTGTGGATAAATCAAATCCCCGTTTAAGTTGGCGACTGGCCGATAAACGACAGGGGGCGAAGCAATCTGCTTATCAAATCTTGGTAGACACGGATTCAATAGCATTGGTGAAAAATAAAGCTAACATCTGGAATAGCGGAAAGCAACTGAGCTCGGTTATGTTGATTCAATATAGTGGCACTAGCTTGAAACAGCAGACAAAGTACTATTGGAAAGTTCTTGTCTGGGACAAAAATAGTAATGAAAGTACATCTTCCATCGCCTCATTTGAGACCGGTATGATGGGGATGGAGAACTGGAAGGGAAAATGGATCAGTGATAATCAGGATATTCACGAGCAGGAAGCACCGTATTTCAGAAGAGCATTTAAAACGACCAAACCGATTAAGTCTGCCCGCGCCTATATTGCTGTGGCGGGACTTTACGAACTTTCTATAAACGGCAAAAAAATAGGTGACCATCGTCTGGATCCGATGTATACCCGATTTGATAGACGTACACTATATGTGGTGGAAGATGTGACCCGTCAGATCCAGCAGGGAAACAATGCAGTTGCCGTAGTTTTGGGGAATGGCTGGTATAATCACCAACCATTGGCGGTATGGAATTTTGACAAAGCCCCTTGGCGTAATCGTCCCACATTTTGTTTGAACCTGCGTATTGTCTATCAGGATGGTAGTGAAGAAACGCTAATTACAGATCAACAATGGAAGACGGCGGCGGGACCTATCCGTTATAATAATATCTACACTGGCGAGCATTATGATGCCCGTCTGGAGATGCCGGGATGGGATACTCCACAGTTTGACGATTCACAGTGGCATGCCATTCAGTATCGGAACCCACCCTCTACACATATTGTCTCGCAGCAGATGGTACCCATACGCCTGGTTCGATCCTATTCGCCGAAATCGATGAAAAAGATGGATGAGAAAACCTACGTCTTTGACATGGGACAGAATATGGCCGGGGTGACAAAGATAAAGGTTAGTGGTAAGGCGGGGACGGTGATCAAAATCAAGCATGGTGAACGATTACAGGAAAATGGACGCTTAGATTTGTCCAATATTGATGTATATTATCGTGGGAATAAAGACCTGGAGCCCTTTCAGACCGATATCTTGACGCTGAGTGGCAGAAGAGAGGACGAATTTATGGCGAAATTTGGTTATAAAGGCTTTCGCTATGTCGAAGTAAGCAGCAGCGAGCCGATTGTATTGGATGAATCCGCTATTACGGCTTATTTCATGCATAGTGATGTAGGTCCAATTGGCCAGCTGAAAACTTCATCCCCCTTAATAAACGGTTTATGGGCGGCAACCAATAATGCCTACCTGTCCAACTTGATGGGTTATCCCACGGATTGTCCGCAACGGGAGAAAAATGGCTGGACTGGCGATGGTCATCTCGCAATCGAAACAGCCTATTATAATTTTGACGGCATCACTGTCTATGAGAAGTGGATGGCAGACCATCGGGACGAACAGCAGGAAAATGGTGTGTTGCCTGATATCATACCAACAGGAGGCTGGGGCTATGGTACAGCAAATGGCTTGGACTGGACAAGTACCATTGCCATTATTCCTTGGCAAACTTATTTGTTTTACGGCGATGCCAGCTTGCTAGCTGAATGTTATGAAAATATCAAACGGTATGTGGATTACGTGGATGGAATCAGTCCCAATGGCTTAACAACCTTCGGTCGTGGAGATTGGGTGCCGGTCAAATCGCAATCTAATCTTGAGCTTACCTCATCGGTGTACTTTTACGTCGACGCGACAATTTTGGCATCCGCAGCAAAAATGTTTGGAAAAACAGCTGATCAGCAGAAATACGAAATGCTGGGCAGGAAGATCAAAGATGCCATCAATGCGAAGTTTTTGGATCGTTCAAAAGGGATCTATAGCACTGGAACACAGACAGAGTTGAGTGTGCCCTTATATTGGGGCGTAGTGCCAGAAGAGATGAAAGCCAAAGTTGCAGCCAATTTAAATAGCAGGGTAGAAGAGACCAATTTTCACTTAGATGTTGGCGTATTGGGGGCAAAAGCACTTCTGAATGCCCTCAAAGATAACGGCTATGGTGAGACAGCTTATAAAGTTGCGGTACAGGACACCTACCCCTCTTGGGGATGGTGGATCGTCAATGGGGCGACCACATTGCTGGAAAACTGGGATCTGAAAGCAACCAGAGATATCTCTGATAATCACATGATGTTTGGTGAGATCGGTGGCTGGTTTTTTAAATCCATTGGCGGTATCCTGCCAGATCCAATACAGGCTGGTTTCAAACATGTATTATTAAAGCCTATTTTCCCAAAGGAACTCAAGGAGTCTTCTATTACTTACAATTCGCCTTATGGAAACATTGTATCCAATTGGAAGGTAAGCGGAAACAAGGTCGAATATCAGGTAGAGATCCCGCCAAATGCCACGGCTACGTTTTATCCACCAGCAAATATTCGCGATGGCAAAGTAATCCAATTGGAGGCAGGGAGACATCGAATGGATTTGGAATTGAAATAATTGGTCTGGTTAGCAGTCTTTTTGAATAATTGAAGAAATCTATAAACTATTATCATTTGTTGAGCATTTCTTCGTATTGTCTTCGGACCTTATTCGGATTACTGGCGGTGCGGACCAAGTTGGGTATCGATGTTGATCAGATGTTGACCAAACAATTCCTGCTCAATATCCGGTATTAGTCTGCTTGAAGTAGGCTTCTGATCTGGCTGTTAGCGAATATGGTACGCTTTTGATACGAAGAAAAAGGGGCTTAAGGAAGAAGAATATACAAGCTTACGATTGTACTTATGGGGATGGTTAGATTATCATAGCCATCTTTGCTCATTGCTTCAGCGAGTGTAGCCATGAGTGCAATCGCAGCTATGATAGTAAGTTCCTGAAAGCCGAGATTCGAATCATGCGTGTATTTCCAGATCAAAAAAGCCACAATAACTGCACTGATAAAGAAAACAATAGATCCTAACATAGTCTTTTTTGCGCCAAGGATCATATAGGAGCCCAATGGCCATTTTTTGCCAGATAATGCGGCCATGGGATCGCAGATAGCTAAGGTAGCTAAAGGTAGATAATAGAAAATATATCGATCATCCAGATAGGCCTGAGTCAGAAAGCAAAGATACACTGCGGCAGGATAGGCAAGGCTACCTGCGGATTTCCGGTCAATCGCATGTATAGATCGCAATAAATTAAATTTTAGGGATAAGACCAAAATCACGGCAAATAATCCACAAAGCAACAATACGGACCAATGACTTATAAGTAAAATAGGGAATAACAGTGAAATAATGCCCGTGCCCATATGCACGAGTTTTCTCGTGAATTCAACTCTAATCTTAAAGCAATGGTATAATATTTCAGAAAGGGCAAATAGCAGCAAAAAGATCATTGCCAATAGGAGCATATTTGATAATTCGCTTTTCATCTGTATAAATTATTTGTTTATCAATTATTTTAAGATTAGGGTATTTACGTTGCTATAAATAAACTAACCAATACATTGCTCCGGAGAACATAAAGCTGTCGAAGCGATCCAATATTCCACCATGTCCCGGGATTAATCGGCTGTAGTCCTTAATTTGACATCTGCGCTTGTACCAGGAAGCCAAGAGATCTCCAACAAGTGCGGAAATACAGATGAATACTGCTGTCCCTACTGTTGATCCGATTGAAGGATGGATATAATGAAAAAGGAAAAGACTGGCCGATATTGCCAATATCATACCACCAATCAAACCCTCAAAAGTTTTATTGGGACTAATCTTGGGGATCAGTTTTCGTTTTCCCAATAATTGACCACTAAGTTGGCTAAACCCATCAAAGGTGACAACTATAAAGTAGACAAAACATATATGATCTGTTGGTATCTGATTGCTGAACTTAACGAATGCAAATAGGATACTGAGGTAAATGAATAAAACAAAATGGCAGAAAGGAACTGTTTGTCTGGAAAATGATTGGGCTTTAAAAATTTCATAAAGGCCGACGATTCCTATGCAAATAGCCAGGAGTTTTATTTGTTCAAAATAAATGGACGAAAATACCAGGACCAGCACCAGAAAATACACTCCCAGTTTTAGCCAACGCTCTTTGGCTCGATCAGCTTGACTGTCCTTATTGAGATACAGTGTCACTAAAGCACCTATTCCAAAAAATAATAGCAATATGTTCGCAATAAACAAATACATGATCAACCTCCTTTTTGTTGTTGGATAAGGAATATGCTCTTCAAATTGGATTGCAGCTTTGGTAGGGTAATCACTAGAAATAATTCCTCCAGATAAGCCAGGCAACTCACGATTAACATCAAGTGAAAGTAGATTGTATGAAATCCGAATACGAAGTAGCTAAAGATAAATATGCCCTGTAAGTAACCAGTTATCTTATAAGACCATAAATGAAAGCTGGGGAACCGTTGAAATCGGATAAGGGCATATACTTGGGGAGCAATCCATAAGACAATAAGGAGGATAAATTCGATTTTATATGCTGCTACGAAAGCTTTTTCCAGTGTTATCATTCCCATAAAGGCCATCAGGTATGTCCCTATGTCCGCGACCGAATCCAGTTTAGCGCCAAATTCTGTTTGAAGTTTAAATAGTCTAGCGATTAATCCGTCGAGGATATCCGTTATAAGGTTTATAGACAATAATACTATAAAGAGATTCCTGTTTTCCGTTAATATGGCATAGCTAATAAAAGGTAATGCAAGTATGCGGTAGATAGAAAGTGCATTTGGCACATTCCATCTATTTTCTTTTTTCGTTTCCATTTTATACCGATTTTTTTCTTCCGAATTTTTGATGTGCCTGTGTAAATTGACCTGCTGACAAAGCCGCAGCAATAGATAGTTCCCCGGTAAGTACGAGAGCCGCGGCTATCTCGGCATATTTTATTGAATTTCCTTCTCCGTAACAGTCCATGATCTCCAAACATTCTTTTTGAGTAGGGAGGTTTGTGCCACCACCGACAGTCCCTATGATCAGGTTTGGCAAGGTGACGCTGGCGTATAGTGAACCATCTTTATTTAATTCCATTCTTGTGATACCTGTTGCAGCTTCGGCTACACAGGCAACATCCTGGCCAGTAGCTAAAAATAGTGCGGCCAGCCCATTGGCATAATGACCATGTGCACCTATAGCAGCGCTTTGGATGATCCCCATGGTGGAGCTGCGCCAATATCTATCCATCAGTTCGGATGATGTTTTGAGTACTTCCGATACAATGCTGGCTGATAGTTCTATTTCTGCCGTTACTTTCTTACCTCTAACGTTGTTGAAGGAATATGCTGTTGCTTTTTTGTCGCCGGAACTGTTCCCTTCAATAAACCAGTGTGTAGGCTTGACCGGACAGAGGTCGACCATAAACCGACAGATGGCATCTGTACAGATGGTGACCATATTTTGTCCGGCCGCATCTGCGGTGAAGTATTCAAATGATATAGTCAGATGATTGCCTTCGATTTGGATTCTTGTGTCCGTTAATTTTGCAAAGCGACTTGTTTTCTTAACGATATCCTGAAGAATGTCTTTCTCAGCAAGGAACCACGACACAAAAAGGCTTAAATCATTTAAATTTTCGAATTTGAATACCGGACTTCGTTGGACACCTTCTTTTAGGCAGATCGAAGTAACTCCCCCTGCTAGCAAGCATGCCCTCGCTCCACGATGATAAGATGCGACCAATGCCCCCTCACTGGTGGCCAATGGGACATAGTATGCACCGTTGGCTGCGGTTCCGTGGACTTTTAATGGACCAATAATCCCTGTCGGAACTTGACTCATACCAATGAAGTTCTCAATATTTCCATTTAATAGCGATAGGTCGATGTTGGTATCGGTCAATGTAGGAAATTGCTTGTTCGTTTTTTCGCTTAGATAGCTTCGTAGTGTTTTCGTTCCTTCGGTGCTAATTTCCGACGAAAGGGGTAAAGCGCATAAGTTTTCCGTTTGATCAACTGCTCGCGCAGGTATTTTTAATAATGTTTTCATATTCAGCTTTTAATAAAATGACTATTTGTTTTGTTTAACAAAGTTATTGTGATAATCGCATTCTAAATTGTGGTAAACAATAAAAAATATTTTTATTTTTGTGATAATCGCAAAACCAATAAGCCTATGTATCAAGAAAAGCTGATCCAGGAAATACAACGAAAAATAGATGCAACAAAGTCTATCATTGAGGCTATAGCAAGCGCTCTTGATATTAGCTATGATGCGGCGCATCGGCGGATTTCGATGAAGAGCAAATTTTCAATAGAGGAGACGGTACAACTCGCGAATCACTTTTCACTTTCTTTGGATAAGATGTTTCAGCATAGTGATCATGTTTTAGTGAAAAGGACAACGGAAATCCAGTCATTCAATGACCTGTCAAATTACCTTGAGAATTCCTTTAAGTCTTTAACAGAATTTAAACCCAACCTAGAGACGTTCCTGTATTATTCGGCTAAGGATATACCGATCTTCTATACGATAAATACAGGATTATTATCTCGTTTTAAACGCTATGTTTGGCTCAATTTATTGAGCCCGGATGAGTTGGAGGTATCTTTTGAGTCGTTTTTGTCAAAAACACCGATGGATAACCGGGGGCAAAAGCTGAACGATTATTATTCGTCCATCAGGGTAAAAGAGATCTGGAATGATACAACAATCAATAGTACGCTGCAGCAGATTATGTATTTTTCCCAAGCGGGTCTATTGACCGCTGACAATGGGAAGATCCTCTGTGACCAGATAAAGGAGCTGGTCTTTTCACTGGAAAAAAAATGCATTCCGAATAACGAGCAGTATCAACTATATTATCATGAACTATTGATCTTAAACAATAATGTTTTGGTTGGAAACAAGGACCGAAAGGCACTATTTGTGCCCCATACGATGCTGGGCTACTTTATCACAAATGATACAGATAGCTGTCAGCATGCGACAAACTTTTATCAGCATCAGCTTAAAAATTCCAGGTTATTGAATACAGCGGGCACACGGGATAAGAAAATGTTTTTTAACAAGATTTATCAAAAGATTGAGCTTTATAGGGCACGGGTAAGTTCAGATAATGAAATTTAAAGCATATAAAACAAGAAAAGCCCATCGACTGATGAGCTTTCTTGTACCTAGGGCGGGAATCGAACCCGCACTCCCTTAACGGGAACAGGATTTTAAGTCCTGCGTGTCTACCAGTTCCACCACCTAGGCAGGTGAGCGAAAAACGAGATTCGAACTCGCGACCCCAACCTTGGCAAGGTTGTGCTCTACCAGCTGAGCTATTTTCGCATTGGAATTATTTTTCAAAGTATTCCAGAACATCGCGTTCTGTTTCTTTCGGTGGTGCCAGCTGGATTCGAACCAGCGACACAAGGATTTTCAGTCCTTTGCTCTACCAACTGAGCTATGGCACCTTTTCAATTTAGCTGTTTGCCTTATTGATGCTGCAAATATAGAGGGATTATTTGAAATACAAAAGGCAAAAGTGCTTTTTTTTGCGTTTAAACGCCAACCTGCTGATTCCTAAGTGGAAAAAATAAAGGGGCTTTCTCCTAATTAAAAACCCTGAACGCAATTCACCGTTAAATCTGGAAAGCTGTTTGGAATGAATGTAGAGCGCAGAATGGAACCAAAAATCATGAGAATCTGGCTGTTAAATCACTCGGTTAATGTTATCGTCAAATATGACGAGTTATCGATCTACATCAACAAGGGAGTCGAATATGTCGGTGACCATCAAGGACGCTTATCTAGCACGCTAGGTTCGCTGCAATGCTTACACCAGACTATGGTAGAACAGTAAGCTCAACAGTATATTTAAAAAGCGATATACGGGATTCATTCAGGCGAAAATAGACGCCGCGGAGAATCGATCGAACCTGATCGAAGACCAATGGGAGCTGCCTGATTTCACTTGCTGCTGAGCAGAGCTTTCTTGGGCTAAGGAAGATGTCCTGTATTCTTTCCAAGAAATCTCTTGCTTCGCTGATTATATCACTTTCTTTGCCCAAGTGAACGCTTTGACCGTCGTGTTGTTATCTCCAGTATTGATTAGATCTCTTGAGTCAGTGAAGAGGTTGCTTGCTCGTCTCAGCTGATCCTTTTCGTGTATGATATGAACACTTGGGCGATAGATTAATTTATCCGCTCGCCTGAAGCGTATGTGTCAACTGTGGAATTGTTTTCATGCGTGGTTCATGATATGGTGTCGATGGCTCTTGTGTTCGTGAGCGCTGTCAAGGCAACTTCATGGAATGCCGAAGAATATTGTTCGCCGGATGATGGTAACCGATCGGGAGTCAATGTATTCACTTCGTAATAGGATTGTACCTGTAGTTTATCCATGCAAACACTTGCGTGGTCGAAGAGATTTATTCGCTACAGCAGGTATTCGTTTACGTATCTGAGTGTTTCTCTTGGTATCTGGATGTATTCTTGCTCCGTAACGATGAATTTCTGATCAGCGCGGAAGAGAATTCCTTATGCTGTCGTTTGCACGGTCTTGCTAATAACAATGCCGCGATTTTACATAGGCTTGCTCCGTATTGGGTAATGGGAAGCTCTTCGCAAAGTGATAGAAAATGGAAATGATTCGGTATAATCAAACTAAGGACTGTCTCATCATAAGGATTTGCGCTTGCAATTCGGGATCAAATGCACAAAAAAAGAGCTGTACCTATTTGATACAGCTCCTTTAATATTGTCTAGGTGGATCTTATTAAGATAATTTACCAACTTCTAATACTAAATCAACGATTTTGTTTGAATAACCCCACTCGTTGTCATACCAAGATACAACTTTAACAAAGTTATCATTCAAAGAAATTCCAGCTTTAGCATCAAAGATTGATGTACGTGCGTCACCCAAGAAGTCTGAAGAAACAACCTCATCCTCTGTGTAACCCAAAATACCTTTCAATTCGCCTTCAGAAGCTTCTTTCATGGCAGTTTTGATCTCTTCGTAAGAAGCACCTTTATTTAAACGTACTGTTAAGTCAACAACTGAAACGTCAGCAGTAGGAACACGTAAAGACATACCTGTCAATTTACCTTTCAATTCAGGAAGAACCAAACCTACAGCTTTAGCTGCACCTGTAGAAGAAGGGATGATGTTTTGGTAAGCACCACGGCCACCTCTCCAGTCTTTCACTGAAGGACCATCCACAGTTTTTTGAGTAGCTGTTACTGCGTGTACAGTAGTCATCAAACCTTCAACGATACCGAATTTATCATTCAATACTTTAGCGATAGGAGCTAAACAGTTTGTTGTACAAGATGCATTTGAAACGATATGTTGATCTGCTTTTAATTCTTTGTGGTTTACACCCATTACGAATGTAGGTGTGTCATCTTTTGCTGGAGCTGACATAACAACTTTTTTCGCACCTGCATCAATGTGTTTTTGAGCCAACTCTTGAGTCAGGAAGAAACCTGTAGATTCGATGATTACTTCAGCACCTACTTCATTCCATTTCAAGTTTGCTGGATCTTTTTCAGCAGTTACACGGATTGTTTTGCCATTCACGATCAAGTTGCCGTCTTTAACTTCAACAGTACCGTCAAATTTACCGTGTGTTGAATCGTATTTCAACATATAAGCCATATAATCCGGCTCAACTAAGTCATTGATACCAACAATTTCAATTTCTGGACGATTGATAGCAGCTCTGAATGCTAAACGACCAATACGGCCAAATCCGTTAATTCCAATTTTCATATTCTTAATTTTTATTGATATAATATTTAATTAAATTATGTATCGGCTCCTTGACCACGGTGCCAATACTGATATTAAATTCTTCTGTTGCCACCTCTCGCAGGATGTTTTCATAATTGAAAGCTACCGAACCGGTAAAATTGACGTCACTGTCAGGATACTCTTTCATTAATGGCTTAATATAAGTTTTAATAAAAGTACGTAGCCCGTTTTTGATCAATTGGTTGATAAATAAATGTTCCTTATTTTCAAGTACAAAATCGGTAAATGAATTTAAAAAGTTGGTTGGTTGTGGTGCAATATATACCTTCTCCAAAATACTTTTCTTGTCCAATGTGAATTCTTTTTCCAATTTATCCTTCAAATCAACAGGAAGGGTATCTGTCATATAATGTTTCAGCAATTGCTGACTGTTCCAGTTGGTAGCGCCTTCATCTGCGAGGATATAGCCTAGACCATAATTGTTCTCAATGATTTTCTTTCCGGTATAATAAGCGGCATTCGATCCACTTCCGATAATACCTACAATCCCTTTTTCATCTCCAAAAGTTGAAATAGCCGAAGCGATGACATCATGGTCTACTTTGACACGGGCATTGACGAAAAAGCGCTCGAAAACATTTTTGATCTTATCTTTACGTTCTTTTGATGAAGAACCAGCACCGAAAAAATAAATACGTTTAATTTTTTCAGCATTATTGATCAAATTGGTGTTTCTATTTAAATGCTGTAGTATGGATCGTTCATCCTGAAGATAGGGGTTGATGCCAGTCATGCGAAATCCGGTGGTTATCCGGCCTTTGTCAGCCAGCCGCCAGTCTGAGAATCGAGATCCACTGTATACTACTGCTATCATAGTCTGCTTTATTTGATATTATAAAATCTCAGCCATTTCCAATAGATCAGGGCTAAGTTTAATTTCCTTATTGCTGATTGCTTCTTCGATCGGAGTAGTTTTGATTTCATTGCCACGGAGACCAACGGTGATCCGTGTATTGCCTGCTAAAATTTCATTAACGGCAGCAAAGCCCAATCGACTAGCCAACACGCGGTCAAAACTCGTTGGAGATCCACCGCGTTGTAAATGCCCTAATATACTAACTTTCGTGTCGTAATGATCAAATTTTTCCTTTACTTTTTTTGCGACATAATAGGCACCCCCGTTTTGATCGCCCTCGGCAACAATAACAATGGATGAAGATTTCTTTTTGATGGCTCCATCTTCCAGGTGGTTGATTAAATCATCAATAGCCGTCTCTTTTTCTGGAAGCAAAATGGCTTCAGCACCACCTGCAATTCCTGCGTTTAATGCGATACATCCGGAATCTCTACCCATTACCTCAACAAAGAAGAGGCGCTCATGTGATGCCGCTGTATCTCTGATTTTGTCAATGGCCTCGATAACAGTATTGTTAGCTGTATCATAGCCAATGGTATAGTCAGATCCGTAAAGGTCGTTGTCAATCGTTCCGGGGATTCCTACAATAGGAATCTCGAATTCTTTGGAGAAAAAATTTGCACCAGTAAAAGTCCCGTCACCACCAATCACCACCAACGCATCTATTTCTGCTGCTTTTAAATTGTCGTATGCGATTTTTCGCCCTTCAGTTGTTTTAAACTCAAGACAACGTGCTGTTTTTAGTATTGTACCGCCACGCTGTATGATATTACTCACAGAGCGGGTGTCCATTTCTTTGAAATTTGCGTCAATCAAACCCTGATAGCCCTGGTAAATTCCAGTGACCTGAAGGCCTTTGTGAAGCGCTGTACGGACAACTGCACGAATGCAAGCATTCATGCCGGGGGCGTCACCGCCAGATGTTAATACGCCTATTTTTTTTATTTCTTTTATCACACTCTATATTTTAGGTTCTACGAATATAAGATTTTTATAGTGTATATTCTACACTTTGAATAAATTTTTCATTATTTTTTTGCGCATCACGTTTAGGAAGCGTATAATTGTTACAGGTAACCCGATGATTAGTAGCCAATAAATTTAGCTCAGTATATTGCACATAAATAAATTTAGAAGTTTTGTATAGTAATTTTACCGTAGACTGCGTCATATTAGGCTTTCATGAAGGAGAATTAAAGGTTCTTTTGGCTGAAAGAAATGAATATCCTTTTAAGGATTGGTGGGCATTGCCAGGCTTCTTCGTGGATAATGACGAAGAGATGGAAGATGCCGTAAAGAGAATTTTGTATGAAAATACAGGTTTGAAGGATGTATTTATGGATCAATTGCATTCTTTTGCGGGCTTGAAACGGCACCCAAAAGGACGTATTCTGACAGTGGCTTACTATGCCCTGGTCCAGCTTGATAGTACAAAACTGAAAACAAAGCCTGTTACAAACTACATGAAGCAGGCGAAATGGTTTCCTGTTAGAAATGTTCCAGAATTGGCATTTGACCATAAGCAGATTTTGGATTTATGTTTGGAAAGATTGCAGCGTCGTTTGGCCTACAAACCGATCGCTTTTGAATTGTTACCTGAAAAATTTACCCTGACCCAATTGCAATTGGTGTATGAAGGCATATTGAATAAAACATTGGATAAACGTAATTTTCGAAAGAAAATGCAGAATTATGGCTTCCTAAAGGAGTTGGATGAAGTACAGACAGGTGTCGCTTATCGGGCTGCAAGGTTGTATAAACTGGACAAAAGAAAATTCCTCAAACATTTCCAGAATACTGTAGCGTTTTAATAAAATCTGAGTTATTAAGAAAAGGCAAACTTCCAAAGTTTGCCTTTTTTTGTTGTCAACTAAATATCAAATTAATAGCGATTTCAAAATATATTTTGTACGAGAAGTTACTTTTTATATTTTTGAACAATTTCTGATAAAAGTCAGAAAGTAGAAAGGAGTTTTTTGAAGAATGGAAGATAGAAAGGACCAGATCATTGATGCAGCTATAAGACGCTTTATGCATTATGGTTTTAGTAAGACAACAATGAATGAGATTGCGGAGGATATAAAAATCACCAAAGCGAATTTATATTATTATTACTCGGAGAAGAATGCGCTTATACGGGATGTTATTATACGTTTGACAGATGAGTACAGGGAAGAGGAAGAGAAGTTGGTAGCTGTGCATAAAGGTACAACCTACGATCTGATCATGAAGATTTTGGAATTACGGGATGCTTTTGTACGCAAGTATTATATATTGCATATGAACGAGAACCTGGAATGGATTAAAGGACTTTCGATGCAAGAGTTTTTTCAGTGTCTCCACAATCGCGACGTACAGGCGCTTTATGAGATATTCAAGGTCGGTGCCGAGAAGGGAGAACTCAATGAAGAGCATCTCTATGAAACAGCGGAAATCTATGTGGAACTGATGAAGAGCTTATCCTTGATGTGCAATATTTCTGATATCATCTCTGGAATACCAAATCAGGATCGTTTTGATGAAGTGTTACAGAAACAAAAACTAGCTACTAAGCTGTTTTTTAATGGTATAAATAAAAAGTAGATATAAAATTAGGACAAATAAATTAGGAATGAAAACAATCAGAATACTAGCCAGCCTTTTATTAGGTACGATGGTTTTCCAAAGTCATGCACAGCAGCAATTAAGCCTAAGTGATGCGATCAAATTTGCTTTGCAGAATAAAAAGGAAGCTAAAAAAGCTAAATTGGATCTCGAAAACTCACAATATCAGATTGATGAGGTTAGAGGTAGTGCATTGCCACAAATTACAGCAAACGGATCCTTAAAATATAATGTTTTGATTCCGGAAATGGTATTGGAAGCAGGTGGGCAGACGCAAACCATCAAGATGGGGCAACCTTGGAATTCCACTGCGATGGTTTCGCTCAATCAGCAACTATTTAACCAATCGATATTTACGGGTTTGAAAGCCGCAAAAACAACCAAAGAGTTTTATCAGATAAATGCACAATTGACTGATGAACAGGTGATCGAAAAAGTAGCAAATGCATATTATGAAATTTATCAGGAACATCTGAAATTACAAACAATCGAGAATAATCTTGAAAGTACAACAAAAACAAAGAATGTAACTGAGGGAATGGTGAATGCAGGATTGGCGAAGCGAATTGATCTGGATCGTCTGGTTGTTAATGTAAATAATCTGGAAGCACAACGGCAACAATCATTAAATTCAGTACAGATTAAAGAGAATGCCTTGAAATTCGCAATCGGAAAGCCAATTGAAGAGGATATTGAGTTGTCAAAAGAAACATTCGAACTGAACCCCGCGCTAACGGCGGAAACTGCCAATGTTGAAAATCGCTCAGAGGTACAATTGGCTAAAAAGCAAATCGAATTGTATCAACTCAATAAAAAATCTAAAGTTGCAGATCTTTATCCAAAGTTGTCTTTAGGTGGTGATTTTGGTTTTAACGGTTTTGGTAAAGGTTTTCCGATTGGTAGCAATTTCAACTGGCCTAAAACATCGAGCATTGGTTTAAACCTTTCTGTTCCAATTTTTACAGGCGGGACTACTAAAGCGAAAATCAATCAGGCAGATATTCAGATTAGACAAGCCGAGGTAGATTTGGAAGACACAAAGCTTGGACTGAATTTGGCAAAAGAGAATGCCAGATCGCAGGTTAAGATCAGTTTATTGAATATTGATAACAACCGTCGTAATGTGGTACTTGCGAAGGATGTTTTAAGTGATACACAAAACAATTTTAATAACGGTCTTGCGACCCTGACTGAGCTATTGGATGCCGAGAAAGCTTTGGCAGATGCTGAAAACAACTTAAATACCAGCTTATTGAACTATAAGGTTGCCGAAGTACAGATTATAAAGGCAAATGGTGAACTGAAATCATTAATTAAAGAATAATTGACTACAACTATATGAAACGCGGAATTATTACCTTATTGATTATTGCTGCCGGGTTGGCAGGTATATTTTTTGTGCTGAACAAAAATAAAAAGAAAAATGAAGCCGAAACAGCAGAAGTTGCTAAGACAAATGCGGCGATCGCGGTCCGTATTGATACTGCGAAAGTGAGCTCAATGGACTTACGTTACACCGCTAACGGAACGTTCGAACCTAAACAGGAGGTGACAGTCGGTGCGGAAACTGCAGGACGTGTTGTCCGTGTATTGGTTGATGAGGGCGCACATGTGAGTGTTGGTCAGACATTGGCAATTATAGAAGGCGATAAGCTAAATGTGAATGTCGCAAATGCGCAGGCATCTTATGATAATGCATTGGCCGATATGAAACGTCATGAAAATGCTTTTTCAACAGGTGGTGTCACACAACAAAAAGTAGATGAAGTAAGGTTGAAATTGGAAAGTGCCAAAAACAGCCTGCGTTCAGCTAAACTGAATGCTGGTGATGTGACTATCAAGACATCTGTCGCTGGAGTAGTCAATTCACGTAAAATTGAACCAGGAGCTTATGTCAGCCCAGGAACAGCGGCTTTTGATATCGTAAATGTTGGTAGTTTAAAATTACGTGTCAATGTTGATGAGAAAAATGTGGCTACGTTACGAGTAGGCCAGTCTGTTGATGTGTCAGCAAGTGTATATGCAGACCAAAGATTCACAGGTAAGGTGACATTTATTGCTCCTAAATCAGACGGAAGTTTGAATTTTCCGGTAGAAATTGAAGTCAATAACTCATCGAACCAATTGCGTGCCGGTATGTATGGGACAGCAATGTTTGGGGAAGGGGTTGTCGGTAATACACTGATCGTGCCTCGCAATGCATTCGTTGGTAGCGTGAGTGATAATAAAATATTCGTTCTTAAAAATGGTAAAGCAATCGAAACCAATGTGAAATCCGGAAGAAACTTTGGCGATCACATTGAAATCTTGGGTGGCTTGCAAAATGGCGATCAAGTGATTGTTTCGGGTCAAATCAACTTGTTTGATCAGAGCCCTGTTGAAATTATTAAATAATGTATACTGAAAAACAGTAGCAAATGAAGTCGTGGTTTCATTACCATTAAAAACAAATAATTCTAATGAAAATTACCGAAATATCGATAAAACGTCCCAGTATAATTATCGTATTATTTATAATACTGACATTAGGCGGGCTGTTTTCCTATACTCAATTGGGGTACGAGTTAGTCCCTAAATTTGAGATCAACGTAATCACGGTGCAGACTGTCTATCCGGGGGCATCGCCTTCTGAGGTGGAAAGCTCAGTGACCAAAAAAATTGAGGATGCGATTTCCTCGCTGGAGAGTATTAAGAAAGTAGAGTCGACTTCCCTCGAGGGTGTATCCATTGTGATGATTACCTTAAATAATGGTGCGGATGTCAACTTCCTGCTGACGGATGCTCAACGGAAAATCAATGCCGTTGTTAATGATTTGCCGGATGATGTGAAAACACCATCGTTATCCAAATTCTCATTGGATGATGTTGCTATCATGAGCTTAGCCGTAACATCAAACTTATCGGAAAAAGAATTGTATGACTTATTAGACAATAAGATCCAGCCAGTTTTTGCCCGGATCAACGGGGTAGCCAAAGTGGATATGATCGGTGGTGAGGAACGTGAAATTCAGATTTCTGTAGACCCTAAGAAAATTGAAGGTTATGGTTTAACAATCGCGCAGGTGCAACAAACTGTTGCTTCCTCCAATCTTGATTTTCCAACAGGTAACGTAAGTACCCGTGATAACAGAACAACAATCCGTTTGGCGGGTAAAGTGACCTCAATCGAAGAATTGCGTAATCTACCGATTACGACACCGGCAGGTGTACAGATCTATTTACGCGATATCGCTGATGTGCAGGACGGAATCAAAGAAATTGAAAAAGTGGCCCGTTTGGATCGTCAGAACACCATCTTGTTACAGGTCTTTAAACAATCGGATGCCAATGCAGTAGCTGTATCCGAAGGTGTTAAAAAGACAATTGGGCAGGTAGAAAAAGATTATGCAAGCAATAAGATCAAGATTCTTGTCGCAAATGACTCTTCTGATTTTACATTGAATGCTGCCAATAACGTAATCCATGACTTGATGATCGCGATTGCCCTGGTAGGATTTATCATGTTGTTCTTCTTACAGAGTTTGCGTAATGCCGCGATTACCATGGTTGCGATTCCATTATCACTGATCGCGACATTTATTGGTTTGTTGTTGATGGGGTATACCCTAAACCTGATGTCTTTATTGGGATTATCACTGGTTGTAGGTATTTTGGTGGATGATGCGATCGTTGTTATCGAGAATATCCACCGTCACATGGAGATGGGGAAAAATAAAGTGCGTGCCGCATTTGATGGAGCATCAGAGATCGGTTTCACCGTAACAGCGATTACCTTAGTAATCGTGGTGGTGTTTTTACCGATTGCAATGTCTACCGGTTTGGTGGCAAACATTCTTGCTCAATTTTGTGTGACCGTAATTATTTCCACTTTGCTATCCCTGCTTGTGTCCTTTACAGTTGTGCCCTGGTTATATTCCCGTTTCGGAAAGCTGGAGCATTTGAGCAAAACTTCTTTCTTCGGACGTATAATCCATGGATTTGAAAGTGGTTTGACAGCTTTTACACATTGGGTATCCGGATTGTTGGTCTGGGCATTAAAAAGCCGGATGAATAAATTGGCAACACTGGGACTTGCTGTAGGCTTATTGGTCGCTTCTTTTATGCTTGTTGTCAAAGGTTATATCGGTTCGGACTTCTTCCCTGGAATAGACCGTAAGGAATTTTTCATCCAATTGGAATTGGACAAAGATGCTTCTTTGGAGAAGACCAACTTATTGACGCAAAAGGCCGAAGCTTATATTAAATCAAAGCCAGATGTCAAGGAAATCATCACTACTGTAGGACAGTCTTCGGATGGTATGGCTTCGACAACAGGATCACGTTATAAATCCGAAATCCACGTTATTCTGGATAAAGAAAATTTCGAAGGTAATTCTCAGGTATATTCTGCGACTTTAAAACGTGAATTGGAAAACAAACTGATTGGTGCGAAGATTAAAACCGTGAATGTTGGTATCATGGGGGCAGAGCAGGCGCCGTTGAAATTAACCATCATCGGTTCTTCGGTGGAAGATGCACAAGAATTTGCGGAGAAAGCGGCAGATCAATTGCGTAAGATCCCAGGAGCAGCAGGAGTGAAGTTAACTTCCGAAGCTGGTAACCCTGAGATCAATGTGAAAATTGACCGCGATAAGATGACGTCTTTGGGATTGAACGTATCCACAGTGGGTATGACAATGCAGACTGCATTTTCTGGAAATACAGATAATAAATATAGAGCGGGTGATAATGAGTACGATATCAATATCCGTTATACGGAGAGCGGTCGTGCCAGTATAGATAACGTGCGTGACCTGAAATTTATCAATAGTAAAGGTGCTTCAATTTCATTGGAACAATTTGCAACAGTTTCTTATGGTTCAGGACCTACCTTATTGGAGCGCCGTGATAAATCGCCGGCGGTATCTATCCAAGGTCAGGCAATCGGTAGACCAATGGGTACCGTAGCACAGGAATGGCAGGCTCAATTTGAGAAACTTCCACGCAAACCTGGAATTGTCTTCATTTGGGGTGGTAACATGGAAAATCAGTCAGAAGGCTTCGGTACATTGGGAATTGCATTATTGGCGTCAATTATCTTGGTATACCTTGTTATGGTGGCGCTATATGATAGCTTTATCACGCCTTTTGTGGTATTGTTCTCTATTCCACTGTCCTTTATTGGTGCCTTGTTGTTCCTTGCATTGGGTAATCAGACATTGAATATCTTTACCATCTTGGGTATTATCATGCTGATTGGTCTGGTAGCCAAGAATGCGATCATGTTAGTCGATTTTGCGAACCACCGGAAAGAAGCTGGTGATAGCACACACGACGCACTGGTCGCTGCTAACCATGCCCGTCTTCGTCCAATCTTGATGACGACAATTGCCATGGTATTTGGTATGATTCCGATTGCTATTGCTACGGGTGATGGCGCGGATATGAACAGAGGTCTGGCAATCGTTATCATTGGTGGTCTACTGTCGTCTCTATTCTTGACCCTTGTTGTCGTACCGGTCGTATATTCGATCTTTGACCGCTTTGGTAAAAAGAAAAAGACTGACTATGAGGCATTGATTGTAGAGGATTATGACCATGTTGATGTAGCAGAACATTAAAAATAAATCAATTTTACAAAAGAAAGGAGGCTAAGTGATTGGCCTCCTTTCTTTTTGTGTTAATTTTAGGTTAATCAATCGATTGCGTAAATATTTTTTACTACATTGCGACGCATTAACAAAATATATATATACTTAAAATTGAGACAAGCATGTGTGGAATTGTAGGATACACAGGTTACCGTCAGGCGTATAGTATCGTCATTGATGGATTGAAAAAATTAGAATACCGTGGATATGACAGTGCGGGAGTGGCACTGCACAAAGGTGAACAGGTTGATGTTTACAAAAAGACCGGCAAAGTAGTGAATCTGGAAGAATTCGTTTACGGTCAGGATCTCCAGTCAACAACAGGAATAGGGCATACACGTTGGGCCACCCATGGTGAACCTTCTGACCGCAACGCTCATCCGCATTACTCAAATAGTGGACGTATTGCGATGATCCATAATGGCATCATCGAAAACTACGCTTCCCTAAAATCAGAATTAATTAGCAAAGGTTACCAGTTCAAAAGTGATACGGATACTGAAGTACTCGTTAACTTTATCGAGGAGATCCAATCTCAAAATGAATGCTCCCTAGAAGAAGCGATCCGGATTGCACTAAAAAGGGTGGTGGGTGCCTATGTGATCCTTGTATTGGAGGCTGGTCATCCAGATCGGATTATTGCCGCTAGAAAGGGAAGTCCCTTGGTTATCGGAATAGGTAAAAATGAGCATTTCTTGGGTTCAGATGCTTCACCTATGTTAGCTTATACCAAAGAAGTTGTTTACATCAATGACTATGAACTCGCGATTATCACACCCGATGAACTAATCCTCAAGAATTTGGGAAATGAACGGATTACACCGTACATCCAAAAATTGGATCTGGAATTATCGGCTATTGAAAAAGGCGGTTACGATCACTTTATGCTAAAGGAGATCTTCGAACAGCCACATACTATCTACGATTCAATGCGCGGTCGTCTGGATCTGCAAGCGAAGCAAATTATTCTGAGCGGAATTGAGAAGTACGCGAATGAAATCAGCAGCACCAATCGGATTGTCATTGTTGCTTGTGGTACGAGCTGGCATGCTGGCTTGATTGCCGAATATGTCATTGAAGAACTATGCCGTATTAATGTTGAGGTGGAGTATGCTTCGGAGTTCCGCTATCGCAATCCTGTGATTCATCCCGGAGATGTAATTTTGGCCATCTCACAAAGTGGTGAGACTGCAGATACGTTAGTGGCTCTGGAAAATGCGAAAAAACAAGGCGCTATCATTCTTGGTGTGGTCAATGTTGTGGGATCTTCCATCGCCCGTCTTTCTGACGCAGGAGCTTATACACATGCTGGCCCTGAAATCGGTGTGGCAAGTACCAAAGCTTTTACAGCACAGCTAACTGTGCTAAATCTGATCGCATTAAAAATAGCAGCCTTAAAAGGAACGATTTCGGAAGAACGTTTTCTGAAACTATCGGAAGAATTACATGCTGTTCCGGAAAAGGTTGAGTGGATATTGGATACGCAGATCGAAAAGATCCAGCAAATTGCAAAAAAATATAAGGACGCTCGGGACTTCCTGTTTCTTGGTAGGGGGTATAATTTCCCAGTTGCCTTGGAAGGTGCGCTAAAGCTAAAAGAGATCTCTTATATTCATGCCGAAGGTTATCCTGCAGCAGAGATGAAACATGGCCCTATTGCTTTGGTCGATGAGCATTTGCCTGTTGTTTTCGTCGCAACGAAGGATGCTTATCATGAAAAGATTGTCTCCAATATCCAGGAGATAAAAGCAAGGAAGGGGAAGATTATTTCTGTAGTTACAAGAGGTGATGCCGTTTCCGAAGAGCTTTCGGATGACTTTATGGAAATTCCAGAGGCAGATGAGATTATTGCTCCTTTAATTTCTGTTGTTCCTTTGCAGTTATTGTCTTATTATATCGGTGTGGAGTTAGGCTTAGATGTTGACAAACCTCGTAATCTCGCCAAATCTGTTACAGTAGAATAAGGAGGCGCATGAGTGTATTAAAGAAAAGACCTTTGGAGCATTTGGGGTATGATTTTATCCCAAATGAATTTCTCCAGGAAGGGCAGGATGAGTATACCCTGCGTTTTCAGCAGAATCCACGCAATGATTACCGTGACCTTACGGCAAATGAGGTTCAGGAGCTAATAGCCAATGGTAATTGGTCGAGCGACTGGTCCAAGGTAAAGGTGTCAGCAGTCTTCGATCCAAAGCAAATCCAAGGGTGTAAATTTTATGGTTTGGTACGTATCGGAAATCTAAGCCCCAGTTATTTGGAATACCGCAATCTACAGCTTCCCATCGGTTTATATCATTCAACCATTATCAGTTCGGATTTTGGTGATGATGTAGCTGTACATCATATAGGGTATTTATCCTATTTTATTGTGGGTAATGAAGTGCTGTTGAGTCAAATTAAGGAGATGGAGACCGGTAGCACCGCTAAATTTGGTAACGGAATTCTGCGGGACGGCGAAGAATCGGGTAAACGTATTCAATTGGAACTATGCAATGAAAATGGTGCACGATCGGTGTATCCTTTTGATGGGATGCAGGCTGCAGATGTCTACCTGTGGACACGAAATCGCCATGATCAGGAGTTACAGCATCGTTTTGAAGAACTGACAGACCAAAAATTTGGTACACAACGTGGATATTATAGCCAGATCGGTGATCGCTGCATTATCAAAAATACGTTTACGATCAAGAATGTTAAGATCGGTACCGATGCCTACATCAAAGGGGTGAATAAGCTGAAGAACGTGACGGTTAACTCTTCACAGGAATCCTATACCCAAATTGGAGAGGGCTGTGAGCTGGTCAATGGTATCATTGGCTACGGTTGCCGTATATTCTATGGAGTCAAAGCGGTACGTTTTATTTTGGCCTCTTATTCGCAATTGAAATATGGCGCACGGTTGATCAATTCTTATCTGGGTGATAATTCGACGATATCCTGTTGTGAAGTGCTCAATTCTCTCATTTTTCCGGCACATGAACAACATCATAATAATTCTTTCCTATGTGCGGCATTGGTGATGGGGCAAAGTAATATGGCTGCAGGGGCTACAGTTGGGTCAAACCACAATTCCAGGGCAGCTGATGGTGAGATTATTGCAGGGCGTGGTTTTTGGCCAGGCTTATGTGTGAGCCTCAAGCACAACTCGAGGTTTGCCTCTTACTGTTTAATTGTCAAGGGCGACTTTTTACACGAGCTTGATATTCAATTGCCTTTTACGCTGGTAAGCAACGATGTACAGCACGATCGGCTTGTACTTATCCCAGGATATTGGTTTATGTATAATATGTACGCCTTGGTACGCAATGCCAATAAGTATGAAGCACGGGACAATAGACATTTTAAAAACCAATATTTTGAGTACGATATGTTGGCTCCTGATACGGTCAATGAAATGTTTGCCGGAATGGAAACACTTGCTTTTGCGGTATCGGAAAGCCTTCAACACGAAGAACATAAGACACGGGAGGAGCGCATTGTGGCTGGACGTGCCTTACTTGCCAATAATATTGATCTAAAAGATAAGACTATTGTTTTATCCGGCGCAGAGAATTCCCGCCGACCCACAGTGATTCAAAAAGTTGGCGAGGCCTATCATCTTTATCGTTCATTCATCAAGTATTATGGTGTTTTGCACCTGATGGACGCACTGGAGGAAGGTCGCTCGCTCGATGATATCATGGAGAGCCTTGCTGCTGAACGACGGACAAACTGGGAAAATATCGGTGGACAGCTTATCGAAAGTACTGCATTGCAGGTTTTTCTGGATGATATCAAGTCCAAAAAGATAGACTCCTGGGACGATATTCATGAGTTTTATCATGAGCGTAGCAAGTACTATCCGTTGGATAAGCGAAAGCATGCCTTATTGTCCCTAATTGAAATTCTGACTTTGGAAGGTATGGAAATATCCAGAGATAAAATTGTATCTTTGTTGGATCAGGCTTTGGGACACCGAATCTGGATTGGCGAGCAGATCTATAAATCCCGCGCTAAAGATTACAAAAATCCGTTCAAGAACATGGTATATGCCAATGATGAAGAACGTGATATAGTGGTTGGGAAATTGACAGAAAACTCCTTTATCAATCAACAGCAAAAAGAACTAGAGATATTTAAAATAAGGGTTGCTAATTTGAAAGGGCAATTTTAAAAGAAAGGCTTCCGCTCGGAAGCCTTTTCTTTTTTATCTTTAGGTACCAGATCGTGATATGATCAATTCAGCACAAGTATGCAGGATAGTTATCCAGCATCATGAATCTTGTCTAACGGTTTCCGTTTATTCTCCTTGATATGCTTAAAATGACTTGGTGTCAGTCCAGTTACTTTTTTGAACTGATTGCTTAAATAAGCAACACTGGAGTAATTCAGTTGATAGGCTATTTCGCTTAAAGTCAGTTCATCATAGACCAATAATTCCTTGACATATTCGATTTTTTGGCTGATGAAATATTTCTCAATCGTCATGCCTTCCACATCCGAAAATAGATTCGAAATATAGTTGTAATCGTGATAAATCTGATTACTTATTATTTCCGATAAATTGAGATTGGTGTTGTTGTTTTGGTTGCGGATTAGATCCAGCACCAAATGTTTGACCTGTTCAATAAGTACTGTTCTCTTGTCGTCGATCAATTCAAAGCCAAGGGCGGAAAAGCTCTCGGCCAATTGAGCAGACTGTTCTCTGTTCAACGTTTCTTCAATTTCGACCTGCCCTAAAGAAATATGTTTAATGTGAAGATTAAGCTTGGCCAATTCGTTTTCGACAACCATGATGCACCTATTGCATACCATATTCTTTATTGCGAGTTTCATTCGAGTTTTTTTAATACAAGTTACAAATCTAAACCCAAAAATCGCAATTTAATCGGACATTCTGTTGTAAGATTTGGGGCATATGTTGTAGAGTTTTGGTGCAGTAAAACCGAATGATCGAGATGCCGTAGTTTTAGATGAATAAGGTGTACAGCGGTGGCACTATGGATTAATCTCAATAGGGGTGCCTATGGGAACAGCGCGGTAGAGCTCATCAATTTCCGTGTTGGTCAATGCCATACAGCCGAAAGTCCAGTCTACACTACGTTGTAGCTTGCCAATGAAGCCCATTCCGTTTCGCAGTCCATGAATTTTGATATCACCACCAACAGTTTTACCCAGAGTTTTGGCATGGGCAATATCCTTTTCATTGGGATAGGATACCCCTAAGTTCTTATGGTAGCCACTGTATTGATTCTTATCGTTGATATAATACGATCCTTCTGGAGTTTTTAGATCACCCTCAATTTCTTTTGCGCCTACGGGTTGTCCACCGAGTGAAATACGGTAGGATTTGAGTAATTTCCCCTTTGCGTAAGCCAATAAGGTCCGTTTGGATTTATACACCACAAGCCTGTCGATTACAGCATTTTTTGATAAACGGGATTCAGGATAGAGGTTGTAGACCGTCAGCGCCAAAATGGATAGGAGGAATAAGGTAATACCTACTTTTAGCCAGTTGCTACGACTTTTATTTCGCTTCATAGGATCAGTTATTTTATATATCGTTGCTTTGTGTATTTGGCAGGTGTCTGATTCGCGTCAATGTAAGATACAAAGTCCCTAGATAAGAGACTTTGTATTGCTATTTGAAATGGTCAGTTGTTAAAATTCACGATCCACATCCTTGTCGCCACGTCCAGATAAATTGACGATAGCGAGTTTATTTTTATCTTTTAGAAGCTTAATAGCCAATGCGACCGCATGCGAAGATTCGATTGCCGGAATAATTCCCTCTAATTTTGAAAGCAGTTTATAAGCTGCAATTGCTTCATCATCTGTTACTGGGTAATAGTTTGCTCTATTGCTGTCCTTTAAAGCTGCATGTTGGGGTGATATACCCGGATAGTCCAGTCCCGCAGAAACCGAAGTAGAAGGAATTGGATTACCCGCATCGTCAACCAGGCAATAGGAATATGTACCTTGGAATACAGTAGGTTTGCCAAAAGATAGGGTAGCGGCTGTTTTAGGGTAGGTTCCTGAACCACCACCTTCGCCACCATTGATTTCAACTTCCTGGTCTTCTAGGAAACCTGAAAATAATCCAATGGCATTTGATCCACCGCCTACACATGCAAAGATACTATCTGGAAGACGTCCTTCTTGTTCAAGGATCTGTTGTCTGGCTTCTTTCCCGATAACGCTCTGAAAATATCCAACCATTTTTGGGTAGGGATGTGGTCCGACATGTGAGCCCAAAAGGTAATAGGAGCTAGGGTTTTCTACGTAGTACATCAAGGCTGCGTCAACAGCGTCTTTAAGCGTACGGCTTCCTAGATTTGTCGTAACAACTTGAGCACCCAGTAGTTCCATCCGTTTTACGTTCAGCGCCTGACGGGCAGCATCAATCTCACCCATAAATACCTTACAAGGGATATTTAATAATGCCGCTGCTGTGGCGGTTGCAACACCATGTTGTCCTGCACCGGTTTCAGCGATGATCTCGGTAGCACCCATTTGTTTGGCCAATAAGATCTGACCGATGCAATTGTTTATTTTATGTGAACCCGTATGGTTTAGGTCTTCCCGCTTTAGATAGATTCTGGAACCAACATATTCACTTAGGTTTTTTGCAAAATACAAAGGTGATGGGCGTCCTACATAGTGTTTAAGGATGGAAATAAATTCTTTTTGGAATTCTTCTTTCTGTACATGGCTATCGAAAAATTCGGCTAACTTGTTTAACTGACTTTCCAAAACAGGTGGGATAAAAGATCCGCCATACTCACCATATTTACCATTGTATTGAAGCATGTTTTCGTTCGCTTCGACAGATGCACACTTTTCTAGACTCATTTTAGGCTTAAGTTTTCTCGTTGTAAAAATGTTTGATAATAAAAGAAGCCTAAATATAGTAATCTTTGTAGGTTTTGGACTAAAAACAACAAAATTTGTTTATGAATTGGATGTAGAACTGAAGCCGAAGCTTTGACGGAGCATGCATAACTTTCGAATATGACTATAAAAAAAGGCATCTTTTTCAGAAAAGATGCCTTGTTAAATATGTGTTTTGCGAATACTAGTTGATCGCAGTCTGTTTTACGCTTTTGGTTTGCGGAAGATAAAATAGAGACCGACCAAAATAAAAGGGATACTCAGTAGTTGCCCCATATTCAGTAGCATACTTTGTTCAAAATCTTCCTGATCAATTTTAAAATGTTCCAATACCATCCGTGCACCAAATAATAAGACCATAAAAATGCCGAATAATTTTCCTTTTTGACGATTCGGGTTTGACTTGAATAAGGAGCCGATAATAATAAAGATGATAATATAGGCGATGGCTTCATAGAGCTGACCCGGATGGCGAGGGATGTTGTCATGACGGTCGAAAATGATTGCCCAAGGTAAATCCGTAGGGGTGCCGACCATTTCTGAATTGAAAAAATTTCCGATACGGATCAGCGCACCAGCAATAGGAACGACGACAACCAATCGATCTGCCAACCATAAAAAGTCTGTTTTTGTTTTGCGGCAGAAGAGGTAAAGTGCTGTGAGGATACCTATAGCCCCACCATGAGAAGCTAATCCGGCAAAACCTGTGACCTGGAATCCGTTTTTATCCCATTTGAAAGGAAGGAAAATTTCTAGAATATGGTCTTTATAATAGTCAAAATCGTAGAACAGACAATGACCAAGTCGTGCGCCAATTAGCGTGCCGAGGAAGATATAGATGGAAAGTTGGTCCAGTTGTTCTTGCGTGCGGCCTTCCTTTTTGAAAATGCGCAACATAATAACATAGGAAACAAAAAAAGCGAGCAGCCAACATAATGCGTAGTAACGTAGGGCAAATGCGCCAAGGTTGAACATCTCGGGATCTATATTCCAATGTATAGCACTTAGTATTGAATTCATATATTTTATGTCTGTTTAAATTACCATGGTAAAGATAAGGTTTAATCTTATTTTTCAATAAAATCAAAGTTAAATGTAAAAGGAATATTCCAAAAAACATTTTTACTTTTGCATTTCATTGAAATTTTCATATTTTGACGAAAGTAAATAGAAAAGGAAAAGATGGCTGAAAAGAATAAGAAAAAAGAACAGAAAACGACTGCGGTCGTAACAAAAGATTCGCTTTCATTTTTTGAAAAATATATAAACAACGCTTCTCCCACAGGTTTTGAATGGGAAGGTCAACGTTTATGGCTGGATTATCTGAAGCCTTATGTGGACGAAACATTCGTGGATAACTATGGTACAGCAGTTGGTGTTATCAACCCAAAAGCAAACTATAAAGTAGTGATCGAAGCGCACGCTGATGAAATCTCCTGGTTTGTTAATTACATTACAAAAGATGGATTAATCTACGTGGTGCGTAATGGTGGTTCTGATCATCAGATTGCGCCTTCCAAGCGGGTGAACATTCATACAGAAAAAGGAATCGTTAAGGCGGTATTTGGCTGGCCTGCCATTCATACACGTTCGGGCGAGAAAGAAGAAAATCCTTCTCTAAAAAATATCTTTTTGGATTGTGGATGCAGCACCAAAGAAGAGGTGGAAGCCTTGGGTGTACATGTGGGTTGTGTGATTACCTATGAAGACACTTTTTCAATCTTGAACGATCGTTACTATATCGGACGGGCCTTGGATAATCGTGCCGGCGGCTTTATGATTGCCGAGGTTGCGCGTCTGCTAAAAGAGAATAAAAAGAAATTGCCATTTGGATTATATATCGTAAATTCGGTGCAGGAAGAGATTGGTTTGCGTGGTGCAGAAATGATTGCAGACCGCATAAAGCCGAATGTTGCCATTGTTACAGACGTGACACACGATACCCAAACACCGATGATCAACAAGATCACGCAAGGAGATTTATTCTCCGGAAAAGGTCCGGTATTGTCTTATGCTCCAGCAGTTCAGGTGAATTTGAATAAACTGTTGGTTAAAGTTGCTGAGGAGAACAATATCCCATTCCAACGTCAGGCATGTTCACGTTACACAGGAACTGATACAGATGCTTTTGCTTACAGCAATGGCGGGGTGCCTTCAGCGTTGATTTCTTTGCCGTTACGTTATATGCATACAACGGTTGAGATGGTGCATAAAGAAGATGTTGACAATGTGATCCGTTTGATCTATCAAACATTGTTGAATATCGAGGATGGACAGGACTTTAGAACATTTACAAAATAAAATTTAGGATTATATTAACTTACATTTAGAATTATTATGGAAAATAACCAAAATCAAAACGAATTGAGCATTGAGTTGACAGAAGAAGTAGCAGAAGGAATCTACTCAAATCTTGCGATTATCACTCACTCTAATACAGAATTTGTGGTTGACTTTATCCGTGTGATGCCAGGAGTGCCAAAAGCAAAAGTGAAATCAAGAATCGTTTTGACTCCAGAGCACGCAAAACGCTTGTTAGGTGCATTGGTTGATAACGTGAATCGTTTCGAAGCATTGAACGGTCCAATTAAAATGGATATGGGTGTTGCTGAACAACCGCAACAAGGTGGTGATCCAACAGTAGCATTTCCTTTCGGAACTCCTCAAGGTCAAGCATAGTCAATAGCATAATCTATCGATAATTAAGGCGCCAATAAAACAATTGGTGCCTTTTTTTGTCTCCATTTGTGGGTATTAGACTACCCGGATGTTTGGGCTTGGGCCCGACTTTTGCTATTTTTAGAAAAACTTATTTCAAAAGGAGATTTATATGGATATTCAAGTGCGCAACTTGACAAAGAAAGATTATGTTGGTTTGAAGGAATCAATGGAGCAAGCTTATGACGGTGTGGGGGAGACCTGGTCAAAGGAAAATATTCAGGATTTGATTGAAATATTTCCCGAGGGACAATTGTGTGTAGAGATAGATGGCCAAGTCGTTGCCTGTGCTTTGTCTATTATCCTCAATTCTAAAAAGAATAATATCTACGATAGTTATTATGATATTATTGATGATGGTAAATTCAGCAAACATAGTGATGACGGTGATACATTGTATGGTATCGAAGTATTTGTGCATCCAGAACATCGTGCATTGCGTTTAGGACGTCGTCTGTATGATGCGCGGAAAGAGCTATGCGAGCAGATGAACTTAAAATGTATCGTTGCTGGTGGTCGGATTCCCAATTATCATAATTACGCGGACAAAATGAGTCCAAGGGTTTATATTGAGAAGGTAAAACGCAAGGAAATATATGATCCGACATTGACATTTCAACTTTCCAATGATTTTCATGTCAAAAAGATCCTAAAACATTATTTGCCAGAAGATGCTGAGTCGATGGAGTTTGCGACCTTGCTAGAATGGAATAATATTTATTATGAATCGGAGACCCGTTCGATTTCGACAACAAAACAGACCATTCGTCTGGGACTGGTGCAGTGGCAGATGCGCTTATTCGATAATATTGAAGCTTTCTATGACCAGATTGAATTCTTTGTGGATACCGTTAGTGATTATGGAACGGATTTTATCATGTTTCCAGAGTTTTTTAACACACCACTAATGAGCCCTTACAATGACCTTCCCGAACGATTGGCGATGGAAAGATTGGCGCAGCATACTTCCGATATTATTGATCGTATCCAGCAGTTTGCGGTTTCCTATAACGTGAATATTATTGCAGGATCTATGCCCCTGATGGAAAATAAGAAACTCTATAACGTTTCTTACCTCTGTCATCGAAATGGTAAGCTGGATGAATTTAAGAAAATTCATATCACACCAAATGAATTTAAATATTATGGCATGGTGGGGGGAAGTGAGGTAAAGGTATTTGATACGGACTGTGGGAAAGTCGGTCTGTTGATCTGTTATGATGTAGAATTTCCGGAATTGAGCCGCATTTTGGCCGATCAGGGAATGCAGATTCTATTTGTACCTTTTATGACCGATACACAGAACGGTTATATTCGCGTCAGAACCTGTGCACAGGCCCGCGCCATCGAAAACGAATGTTATGTGGCCATTGCGGGGTCTGTGGGTAACCTGCCACGCGTCAATAATATGGATATTCAATATTCGCAATCTGCCGTCTTTACACCTTCAGATTTTGCATTTCCAAACAATGCAATCAAAGCCGAAGCAACACCCAATGCGGAAATGGTACTGATCGCAGATGTGGATCTTTATGCATTGCGTGATCTACATGAATATGGTACCGTAAAAGTCAAAAAAGACCGACGCAAAGACCTGTATGAAGTAAAACTTTTGAAATAATTACGCTGTATTTTTGAAGCGCTTCAAAATATGCTTAGCTTTAATTATATTCTTTAATCTAATAAAGTATGATACAAAAAGTCAAATGGGGGACGCTCTCGATCGTCTTAATGATGCTGTCATGTCAGTCCAATAAGAGCAAAGAGGGTGCACAAGAAGTCAGAACCAATTTTTTTGATGTTTCTGGCATGGACACAACAGTCAATCCTGGTGACAACTTCTTCCAATATGCGAATGGCGCTTGGATGAAAAATACCCAGATACCGGCTTCCGAAACGGGTTGGGGCTCATTTTATATTCTAGCGGATGAAAATTTGCAGAATTTAAAAACAGTATTGGAAAATGCCGCTCAGTCCAACAGTAAGAAGGGATCAGATCAGCAGAAAGCCGGTGATTTCTATGCGAGCGGTATGGATACCGTAACCATCGATAAACTTGGTGCCAAGCCGATAGAAGGAACGATTCAGAAAATCAATGCATTGAAAACTGTCGATGAACTGATCGCCTATGCGGCAGATGGATTTAAAGATGGCGATGGTGATCTTTTTAGTTTTTATGTGGCTGCTGATGATCGGATCAGCAATAAAAATGCACTTCAATTTTTTCAGGGTGGTTTGAATCTGCCCGAAGCGAGCTACTATCTGGATCAGGATGATAAAGCCAAGAAGATCAGGGAAGCTTATGTGGCCTATTTGGTTAAATTGTTTGGATTAATCGGCGAGGGAGCAAATGCTCAGAAATCTGCTGAAGAGGTACTAAAGCTGGAAACCGAAATCGCGAAATCACATTTAACGCCTGTTGAATTGCGGGATCCCATCAAAAACTACAATAAGTTTGCCGTTCAGGATTTCCAGAAACAAACCCCAAATTTGAATTGGAAAGATATTCTTGGGCGATTGGAGGTGAAGACTGATACGATTTTAGTACAACAACCTAAGTTCTACTTAGCATTAAACAATTTATTGAAATCGCAGCCTGTAGATGTTTGGAAAACAAAACTAAAAGCTGATTTGGCGAATGCTTCTGCGACTGCGTTGAGTAAGGATTTTCGCGATGCAAAATTTGAACTATTCGGCAAGACGCTCAATGGACAAAAGCAACAAAAAGAACGTTGGAAGTTGATGGTAAGCTCAGCGGATGAAAACCTGGGTGAGATTGTCGGTAAACTCTATGTTGATGACTATTTCAAACCTGAAGCAAAACAGCGCATGATGGAATTGGTCGATAATTTGCAAAAAGTCTACAAGACAAGAATTGAGAAATTAGACTGGATGACACCAGAAACCAAGAAAAAGGCAATCGAGAAATTGGAAGCTTTTGTCAAGAAAATCGGTTATCCGGAAAAATGGAAAGATTATAGTGATGTAGAAGTTGCAAAAGATACGTATTATGCGAATCTGCAATCTTCGGCTAAGCATGCTTATAAGGAGATGGTCGGTAAAATAAGCAAGCCTGTTGATAAGAAGGAGTGGCTCATGACAACGCCGACCGTAAATGCTTATTATAATCCACCCTACAATGAGATTGTATTCCCTGCGGGAATCCTACAATTTCCATTCTTTGACGCCAATGCGGATGATGCGATCAACTATGGTGCTATTGGTGCTGTGATCGGTCATGAGATGACACATGGTTTTGATGACCAAGGTAGGCAGTATGATAAAGCTGGTAACTTGAATGATTGGTGGACAGCAGTAGATGCCAAACAGTTCACCGAACGTGCAAATCAAGTAACGAAATTGTACGGCAGCTTTACCTTATTGGATAATCAACATGTCAATGGAGAATTAACCCTTGGTGAGAATCTGGCTGACATTGGTGGATTGAACATTGCTTATGATGCATTTAAATTGACCAAACAAGGGCAGGGGAACGAGAAGATTGACGGTTTTACAGGTGATCAGCGTTTCTTTTTAAGTTTTGCACAGGTATGGCGGGTGAAAAGCAGCGATGAGCGCATGCGTTTACGTTTGAAAGTTGATCCACATAGCCCGGAGCAGTTCCGTGTAAATGGCCCTGTCTATAATATGGAAGCATTTTATAAGGCATTTAATGTGCAGCCTACGGCTAAAATGTACGTTGCACCGGAAAAAAGAATTTTAGTTTGGTAAGGGATTAATGCTTGCTAGTCTGTTATTTCCGATGGAGATACACACTGGCTGAGTAAAAATGAAGGGAAAAAGGTAGATTTGTCTTTGAATTGTGATAAAAACTAATTACTTTTGCCCTTCATTTAATAACACATTTAATTAATTAACAATGTACGCAATAGTAAATATAGCAGGACAGCAATTTAAGGTTGCAAAAGACCAGTTCCTTTTTGTACACCGTTTACAAGGAGATGAAGGCGCTAGTATTGAATTTGACAATGTATTGTTAGCAGAAGACGGTGGTAAATTTACCATTGGTACACCTAGCGTTGCTGGTGCAAAAGTTTCGGCTAAAATTTTGTCTCATTTAAAAGGCGATAAAGTTATCGTTTTCAAGAAAAAACGTCGTAAAGGCTACAAAAAGAAAAACGGTCACCGTCAACAATTTTCTAAAATCCAGATCACTGGTATTACGTTATAATTGAATTTTTAATCAGACATTAGTCTTAAATTAAGATAAAGAAATGGCACATAAAAAAGGTGCGGGTAGTTCTAAGAACGGCCGTGAGTCACATAGCAAGCGTTTAGGTATCAAAATCTTCGGTGGTCAACAAGCAATCGCTGGTAACATCATCGTACGCCAACGCGGTACACAACACAATCCTGACACAAATGTTGGAATTGGTAAAGACCACACATTGTTCGCTCTAGTAGACGGTAAAGTAGTTTTCCGTAAAAAAGCTAACAATAAATCTTATGTATCTGTAGTTCCTACAGAACAAGCATAAGGTTTGCAACAATATTTGAAGAAGGCATCAAGCAATTGATGCCTTTTTTTGTGTATATTACTTTTTGTTGTCAAATTTTATTTTTAACAGATTCGATGATCTGGCTGAAATCAAGGAATGTTCCATCTGATTGGATCAGAGTTGTTTGCTGGTTCGAAAACTCGTGGATGCTCTCATAAGGAAAAAAAACGGGTCTTTATTTATGAGGTAAATTGTTATTTTCTGTTAAATGTAACCGCTTTGGTACAATTTTTATAAGGGATATGTGTTTTTAAGATAAATACCGATTTATGAAATACAACAAGTTTGGATATGGTCTGTGTGCTGGATTGTTTGCCTGTTCATTATATTCCTGTAGTTCGATCTATATGCCCAATGTGCCTTCGGCGCCTATGTTTACAGAAGCTGGTGAGGTTTATGTTTCCGGAAATATTAATACAAAGGCAAATGTATCTGCAAATTTAGGGGTTGCAGTAACGGATCACGTTGCTGTGATTGCTAATGGATCCTTTGTGGACAATAGATCCAATACCAAGGACTACGCGCAGAAAATGGCTGAAGCGGGGATAGGTTACTATACACGTTTTGGTAAAAAAAATAATCGGGTATTTGAAGTATATGGTGGGTATGGATTAGGGACCACAAGTGTAATTGATAAAAGGTCGTCAACAATGGGGCAGGCAATTGTGGAGACGCAAGACATGGACTTTGACAAGATCTTTGTGCAGGTGAACTTTTCATCGGAAAAGAAGGATGCCCTGAAATTGTTCGGTAATAGACATGATATTGACTACGGTACGATCATTAGACTGAGCAATATGCGTATGAAGAACTTTGCAATTGATGGCCTTCCAGTCGAGAAAGAAGATAATATGCTTATTGAGCCTGTGTTTTATACCAGAATGGGGCTTGGAAAAGGGTGGAAGTTGCAGTACACAAATGGTATGGTTTTCGGTTTTAAAAGCAATACGTATTTAAAAGCCGGCTACCCATTGTTTACACTGGGAGTTTTGTATAAATTTGGAGGAAAATAGCAGCTATGAGCAAGAAAATTTTATTTGGATGTTTGGTCTTTTTGGGCTTATTTATTTCCGGATGCGGAGTGAATAGACAAAAAGCGCAGATCGAGAATTTGGCGAAATGTAAGTTTGATGTGGAATCAGTAGACAGTATTCGGTTGGCGGGAACATCGCTGCAGCGTCTGATCAAAAATAATCAGATTGACCTCGGGGCGGCACCGAGTCTGGCTTTGGCTTACTTACGAAAGGATATTCCTTTGGATGCCGTAATTCGTCTTAAAATAGATAATCCGACACTAAAGAAAGCATCAATCAATAAGTTTCAATATATCATTCTATATGGCGGTCAGCAGCTTGTCGAAGGAATTGTCAATCAATCCTTACAAATTGAACCTGGTGAGTCTACTGTGGCCAATGTACGTATTGCAACCAATATTTATGATCTTTTGGTGAATTCGGACCTGCAAAATTTTTTAATGTCCAGCGATGAGAATAAAAAGGGAATATTTACGTTAAAAATTAAACCTTCGATCAATATTGCTGGCCAATCGGTATTCTATCCTGGATATATTACCATAGACAAGGCGGTGAGCCGAAAAATCCTGCTATAAGGGATACGGATCAGTAAAGAGATAAAAAAGGTTTTCCATTCGAATGGAAAACCTTTTTTATGGAAGGAACTATTTTTTTAACTAACCGAGACCTCCCTTTGGAGTGTGTAAGTCTGCTTGCTAAACCGTTATTACAAATGGTTTCTTTTGTTAATAATTAAACTGTAATAAAAAAGTTATAATGTCAAAGTGTAAAGTATACACCTTATTTTATATTTTAGTCTTTAAATAGAAACCTAAATATGTTAAAAAGATTCTTAATTCCTGTTTTGTTATTTGCCGGGGTACATGCTAATGCTCAAAAGAAGTTTGATCCTTATGAGCAGACCATTGAAGGAACCAATCTTTCGTTTAAAATGGTGGCAATCCCGGGCGGAAGCTTCAAAATGGGCTCTGTTACTGGCGGGAAGGATGATGAAAAGCCAGTACATGAGGTTAAACTCGATCCATTCTGGATGGGGCAGTATGAAGTGACCTGGGATTTGTTTGAGCCTTTTCTGTACAAAGATTATGAAATCGCAAAAAGCAAGGATGGTAAGGTTGCATCGGAAATAGATGCCGTAACCAGACCTACGAAGCCCTACCTTGATATGACCTTTGGTTTTGGTAAAGAAGGGCATCCGGCACTTGCGATGACCCACTATAATGCGATCCAATTTTGCAAATGGTTGTATGTACGTACAGGTGTATTCTATCGTCTGCCAACTGAGGCGGAATGGGAATATGCTGCACGCGCCGGTGCTAAGACGGCCTATTTTTTTGGCGATAAAGAAGCTCAATTGGGAGAGTATGCCTGGTATAAAGATAATTCGGAGCAAAAAACACATGCTGTAGGGGAGAAGAAACCTAACCCTTGGGGTCTTTATGATATTTATGGTAATGTAGGGGAATGGACTTATGACCAATACAAAGCCGATAGCTATAATGAAGGTAAGGATAAGGTGTTAACGAATCCTGTTGTCGTTCCAACAACCTTGTATCCACATGTTGTCCGTGGTGGAGCGTTCGATCATGCTGCTGCAGATCTCCGTTCAGCAGCCCGGGGCGCCTCAGATCCAATTTGGAAACAATTGGACCCTCAGGTTCCAAAAAGTAATTGGTGGTTTCCCGAAGCACCATTTGTTGGTATGCGATTAGTACGACCATTGAATCCACCTAGCCATGAGGAAATTATGGCTTATTATGATAAAAAACCAATTAAAGATTTTTAAAAAATAAAATAATCAATATAAAACTGTTATGGAAAATCTAGAAAGAAGAGATTTTATTAAAACTTCTGCCATGGTTGCAGGCGGTGCCATGTTAAGCTCACTGCCTTTATCCGGAGCCTATGCTGCTGGTTCTGATGTTATCAAAGTCGCTTTAGTAGGCTGTGGAGGTAGAGGTACCGGTGCTACATTTGACGCCTTAAGCTCAGGAGCAAACATCAAAGTCGTTGCATTGGCTGATGCATTTAAAGATAATTTAGATAGTACATATAATACGCTTAAAGAGAAATGGCAAGATAAAATCGATGTCAGCGATAACCATAAATTTGTAGGATTTGACGCTTATAAAGAGGCGATTAAATTAGCTGATGTTGTTATTTTAGCAACGCCTCCAGGGTTTAGACCAACACATTTTGAAGAAGCAATCCGTCAGGGGAAACATGTTTTTATGGAGAAACCTGTTGCTGTTGATATTCCAGGTGTGCAACAAGTTATACGTGCGGCGGCTGAAGCTAAGCGTAAAAAGTTGAATGTTGTCGTAGGTTTGCAACGTCGCTATCAGACCAACTATCGTGAAGCGATCAAGCGTATTCACGATGGCGCAATCGGTGATATTACTTCAGGACAGGTGTATTGGAATTCAGGCGGGGTGTGGGTACGCCCACGTAAACCGGAGCAATCTGAAATGGAATATCAAATGCGTAACTGGTATTATTTCAACTGGCTGTGCGGTGATCATATCGTTGAGCAACATGTACACAATATTGATATTGCCAACTGGGTGAAAGGTTCTTATCCGGTATCCATCCAAGGTACAGGAAGTAGAGCACACCGTACTGGTAAAGAATACGGTGAAATCTATGATAATTTTGCACTTGAACTGACTTATGCAGATAACAGTGTGGTGTATAGCCAATGTCGACATTTTGAAGGAATACAAAACCGTGTTGATGAGCAGTTTCAGGCGACAAAAGGCCGCGTATATCTTTCGGCTGGTGGACAGGCTGTATTGTATGATTGGAAAGGTAAAGAGATCTATCGCCATGACGCGAAAGGTAATCCAAATCCATATCAACAAGAGCACAGGGAACTTTTTGAAGCGATCACGAAAGGTGAGTACAAGTTTGACAACGCAGAATATGGCGCTTATAGTACCTTAACGGGTATCATCGGACGTATTGCTTGTTATACAGGTAAGGTTATCAAATGGGATGAAGCATTGAAATCAATGATCAAATTGGGACCAGATGTACTGGCTTGGGATGCTAAACCGAAGTTACTTCCTGATACAGAGGGTTTTTATGCTGTAGCAAACCCTGGTCAAAATACAAACCTTTATATTTAATAGCAGTGCAGTGATGGGGCTAAATAGGGAAATCTGCTGTATATTCTTTTTTATTATTGGGGCGCTTGGTTTACAGGCGCAAACTGGTTCAAAAGAGTTAAGCAAGATTCGCCTGGAAGGCCCTGCACAAGGCACGCAATTTCACGTTACTTATTTCGCTTCGGATAGTCTTGTTAGGCGGTCGGAGATTGATAGCATCTTAAAAGTTATCGATCTATCCATGTCGATCTATCGCAAGGATTCAAAAATATCCTTGTTTAACCAAGATAGCGTTATGCAGATTGAAATGGATAAGCATATGGCTCATGTCATTGCGGCTTCATTCCGATACAACAAACTATCTAAAGGCCAATTCGATATTACTATTGCCCCATTGGTCAACCTTTGGGGCTTTGGTGTTAAAAAAAACCAGGTTGCTCCGGATTCGGCAACAGTTTATGCAGCCAAGCAATTTGTAGGTATGCATTATCTTAAAGTCAATCGCAAGCAGCTAATCAAGAAAAAGCAGGGGGTTAAGATTGATGTCAATGGTATCGCACAAGGGTATACCGTTGATGTGCTGGCTGATTACCTCGAACATAAAGGAATTTCCAATTACATGGTGGAGGTAGGTGGTGAAATCAGAACTTCGGGAACCCCACCAGGACAAAAAGGCTTTTCCATTGGGATTGTCCAGCCCGACGAAAGCAAGCAGGAGGATATCATGACAGCGGTTGTCCAACTCAAAACCGGTGCGCTAACCACAGCGGGTAGTTTTGAGAAATTTATTAAATATAAGGATAAAAAATTGGGACATCATATCGATCCGGTGACAGGTTTTCCTTATACAACCAGTGTATTAAGTGTTACCGTATATACCAGAACTGCGATGGATGCTGATGCTTTGGACAACTACTTTATGGGAATGGAACCTGCCGAAATTATCGCGAAGGCCAAGAAATTGAAGAATGTGGAAGTTTTTGTCATTTATAAAAATAAAAATCAGTCCATTCAGACAATTTATTCAGATGGATTTGGTAAATTATTTAAAAATTAATCAATTATAAACAAAATGAAAAGATCTGATTTTATCAAAGGTGGCCTTTTGGCCGCTGGAGCCGGATTATCTGGGCATACATTTGCCTCAACAAACCAAAATGCAACCAATATGATGGATAAAGGAAAGACATTCAATCTAAATTATGCCCCACATCAAGGGATGTTCAAGAATCATGCAGGGGACAACTTCCTGGACGAAATCCGTTATATGCATGATTTGGGTTTCCGCGGAATTGAAGATAACGGTTACCTCGGCCGTACATTGGATGAGCAAAAGAAAGTAGGGGACCTACTGGCAAAATTGGGAATGACGATGGGCGTATTTGTCGTTGATGGTGGTCAAAACTGGATGCCTTCCTTAGCGACAGGTAAAAAAGAGTTCTTAGATAAATTTGTCGAAACCTGTCATAAGTCTGTCGAAGCGGCCAAGCGTTGTAATGCAAAATGGCTTACAGTCGTACCTGGATTTTATGAGCGGAGATTACCTTGGGGAAATCAATTCAGCAATATCCTTGAGGCGATGCGTAAAGGGGCAGAGATTTTCGAACCACATGGTTTGGTAATGGTGCTGGAGACTTTAAGTGATACACCGGAATTATTTTTACAGCAAACGCATGAAACCTATGCAATGTGTAAGGCTGTCAATAGTCCTTCCTGCAAGATATTGTATGATATCTACCATATGCAACGTACAGAAGGGGATTTGATTGCTAACATGAACCGTTGTTGGGATGAAATTGCTTATATTCAAATTGGGGATAATCCGGGACGTAAAGAACCAACTACAGGAGAGATCAATTATAAAAACGTATTCAAACATATTCATAGTAAAGGATATAGGGGTATAATGGGTATGGAACATGGCAATTCTAAGCCCGGTAAAGAGGGTGAAGACAGGTTGGTAACGGCCTACCGTGAGGTCGATAGCTTTTTGTAATATTTTAATAGTGTACTATTGACAATTAGATTTAATTTCTTAAATTGAGCAGGTAAAACCAATTAGTAGTATTGTAAAACACCATTTATTTATGATTTCATCAACAATAAAATTTAAACTATCCTTCATGATGTTCCTTGAATTTTTTATTTGGGGGGGATGGTTTGTCACATTAGGCACTTTTTTGAGTAAGAATCTGCACGCAACGGATTTCGAAATGGCCAATGTCTTTTCGACGCAGTCATTGGGTGCGATTATCGCTCCCTTTATTGTAGGAATGATTGCCGATCGTTATTTTAATGCCGAGCGTATTTTAGGTGTTTTGCATTTGGTCGGTGCCGTATTAATGTATCAGATGTATGGAGCGGCCGATATGTCTACTTTTTATCCTTATGTACTGGCTTATATGGTTTTGTATATGCCTACATTAGCATTAGCAAGCTCGGTTTCATTTCGCCAATTAACAAATCCAGAAAAGCAGTTTTCGGCTATACGTATCTGGGGAACAATTGGTTGGATTGCGGCGGGATTGGCAATTAGCTATATCTTCAAATGGGACGCAGGCGCATCAGATGGTGCTTTGAAAAATACATTCTTAATGTCAGGAGTAGCTTCTTTGGTATTGGGCGTATTTTCCTTTGCTTTACCAAAAACACCACCGGTTAAACTGGATGAAGGTGAAAAACCGTCTTTTGCATCAATCATTGGTCTGGATGCCATTAAATTGCTGAAAGACAAAAACTTTTTGATCTTTTTTGTATCCTCCGTTCTAATCTGTATTCCTTTAGCATTCTATTACTCCAACGCGAACTTATTCCTGACAGAAATTGGTTTGGAAAACCCAACTGGTAAGATGACGATTGGTCAGTTTTCAGAGGTTTTGTTCTTATTGGCACTTCCAATTTTCTTTACAAAATTTGGATTCAAGAAGACGATCTTGGTAGGGATGTTGGCATGGGTGATCCGTTATTTGTTGTTTGCTTATGGTAATGCTGGTGAACTTTCGTTCATGTTGCTTATCGGTATCGCATTACACGGAATCTGTTATGACTTTTTCTTTGTTTCGGGACAGATTTATACAGATAGCAAAGCGGGTATTAAATACAAGTCTGCAGCACAGGGGTTGATTACATTGGCAACATACGGTGTTGGTCAGTTGATCGGCTTCTGGGTTGCAAGTTATGTGGGTGACAAATACAAGGATTTGAAAGCAACAGATTTAGCTGCATTTTGGAATCATACTTGGGTCGTTCCCGCAATTATTGCCGCAGTGGTGTTTTTTATCTTTCTAGCGCTCTTTAAAGATGAGAAAGTGGATAATGCCAACGCTGCACACTAAACAGAAAAAATAACTATTTAAAAACAAATAATTAGAAGAGAGATGGCAACAAATACTTATGACGCGATTGTAATCGGTTCTGGGATAAGTGGTGGATGGGCTGCGAAAGAATTGACAGAAAAAGGACTGAAAACAATTATGCTAGAGCGTGGTCGTAACATCGAACACATTAAGGATTATACTGCGCCAAACAAAATGCCATGGGAATGGCCTCATGCTGGTGGTCGTACTCAGCAAATGATTGAGGATTATCCAGTATTGCGCAGAGATTATCCATTGAACGAAAAGAACCTTGATCTTTGGGCGAATGAGAAAGATAGCCCTTATACAGAGGTGAAGCGTTTTGATTGGTACCGCGGGTATCATGTCGGTGGTAGATCGTTAATGTGGGGTAGACAATCTTATCGCCTTGGTGACCTAGATTTCGAGGCTAACTTGAAGGATGGGCATGGGGTAGATTGGCCGATCCGTTATAAAGATATTGCACCTTGGTATAGCTACGCGGAAAAATTTGCTGGTATCTCTGGAAATAGAGACGGGGTTGCGTCGCTTCCTGACGGTGATTATATGCCGCCAATGCCGATGAATATTGTTGAGAAGGATTTGGCTGAACGATTGAAAAAACAATACGGTGGCAAGCGTCATTTCATTATGGGACGGACAGCGAATATCACTGTGCCACATGAGGGCCGTGTCAACTGTCAATATCAAAATCAATGTTGGTTGGGTTGTAACTTTGGTGCTTATTTCAGTACACAATCGGCAACTTTACCAGCAGCGAAGAAAACGAACAACCTAACATTACGTCCGTTTTCTATTGTTACAAAGATTATCTACGATAAAAATACGAAAAAGGCGAAGGGTGTTGAAATTGTTGATGCTGAAACAAACAAAACCTATGAGTTTTTTGCGAAGGTCATTTTTGTGTGCGCTTCGGCACTAAATTCGACTTGGGTATTGATGAACTCTGCTACAGATGTATGGGAAGGTGGTCTTGGAAGTAGCAGTGGTGAGCTTGGTCACAACCTAATGGATCACCACTTCCGTTGTGGTGCCGGTGGTAATGTGGAAGGGTATTTGGATAGCTATGTTTTTGGACGTCGTCCAACAGGTCTTTACGTGCCACGTTTTGTCAACGTTGATGGCGATACGAAAAAACGCGATTACGTTCGTGGATTTGGCTATCAAGGTGCTGCAGGTCGGGGCCGTTGGTCTGGTGCTGTTGCAGAAATGGAAGTTGGTGGTGCATGGAAAGACGCTATCTGTGAACCAGGTGACTGGAACGTGGGCTTTACAGCTTTCGGAGAAACCTTACCGTACCATGAAAATAAAATTACGCTTGATAAAAGCAAAAAAGATAAATGGGGTTTGCCTGTATTATCATTTGATGCCGAAATCAAAGATAATGAATTGAAGATGCGTGCTGACATGCAAAATGAAATGAAGGAAATGCTGGAAAGCATTGGTGTAAAAGATACCTATACATATGACAATGTATATGGACTTGGCCAAGGTATCCACGAGATGGGAACAGCGCGTATGGGTCTCGACCCTAAAACATCGGTATTGAACGGTAATAACCAGGTGTGGGATGCATTGAATGTATTTGTTACAGACGGTGCATGTATGACTTCTGCTGGTTGTGTCAACCCTTCACTTACTTATATGGCACTTACTGCACGTGCGGTTGATTATGCGGTTAGTGAATTGAAAAAAGGTAATATCTAATAGCTAAAGATTGATAACAATGGAAAATAACTCAAATAAGTCGAGCAGAAGAGATTTCTTAAAGACTGCGGCAACCGCTGCGGCAGCTTTTATGATCGTTCCTCGTCATGTATTAGGAGGAAATGGTTTCATCGCTCCTAGTGATAAGTTACAAATAGCTGGTATTGGTGTAGGGGGTAAAGGGTTCAGCGACATTAACTCATTTCATGATTCAGGTAAAGCGGATCTCGCTTTCTTATGTGACGTGGATGATCGTCGTGCTGCAGGTGCCTTGAAACGTTACCCAAAAGCAAAGTATTATAAAGATTATCGCGAGATGTTGGACAAAGAGCATAAACGCATAGAAGCTGTTTCTGTTTCTACTCCAGATCATCAACATGCGATTCAGGCGTTGGCTGCCATGCAACTTGGTAAGCACGTATACGTTCAGAAACCTTTGACTCATGATGTCTGGGAAGCAAGAGCACTGACGCATGCAGCGAAGAAATATAAAGTTGTAACCCAGATGGGAAACCAAGGGGCATCCAATGACGGACCGCGTTTTGTCCGTGAATGGTATGAAGCTGGTTTAATCGGTGATGTACATACGGTATATTGCTGGACTGACCGTCCAGTATGGCCGTCTGGTATTGCATGGCCAACTGGTAAGGCTGAAATTCCAAAAGAATTGGATTGGGATCTTTGGTTGGGAACTGCTCCTCACAAGGAGTATGTAGATAAATTGGTGCCGTTTAACTGGCGTGGCTGGTGGGATTACGGTACTGGTGCATTGGGTGATATGGGCTGTCACTTGTTGGAAGTTCCTTTCAGTACGTTGGGTCTGACTTATGTGCAAGATGTACAGGCAACTGTAGGTTCTGTTTATGTGGATGAGTTCAAACGTGGTTATTTCCCTGAGAGCTGCCCTCCATCAAGTCACGCGACATTGACGTTCCCTAAAACACCGCGTACAAGTGGTCCTGTAACATTGCATTGGATGGACGGTGGTATTCAACCTGCACGTCCGGATGAATTGGGTCCAAATGAAATCTTCGGTGATGGTGGTAACGGTATTTTGTTAGTCGGTACCAAAGGTAAGATCCTTGCGGATACATACGGTCAAAATGCACGTTTGTTGCCAACGTCAAGAAAAGATCAAGTTGCGCAGAAATATGCACGTGTACCGGGACAGGAATCAGGTCACTATGCACAATGGGTGGAAGCTTGTCAAGCTGGTTATGGTAAAAAAGAAGTGAGTTCACCATTTGAAATTGCTGGTCCATTGACTGAAGCTTTGTTGATGGCTAACCTTGCGATCAGAGGTGCGGATTTACGTTTGGATGGAAAATATCCAGGACGTAATCTAAAATTGTTATGGGATAATGACAATATGCGTGTGACAAACTTTGATCATGTGAATCAATATGTCAAACGTAATTACAGACAAGGTTGGGAAATGAAATATAATTTCTAAAATTAAGATATTTAGTAGTATGAATAGAAGAGAAGCATTACAACGAGTTGCCTTGATTTTAGGAGGTACCGTTATCGGCGCCAATTTATTTTTGGAAGGCTGTACGCGTTCGGCTACAAAGGATGTGGAAGGCTTATTTGAAGCAAAGACGACAGATTTGTTGGGCGATTTAGCTGAGGCTATTTTACCTGCAACCGCTACTCCTGGAGCTAAAGAAGCTGGTGTAGGAAGCTTTATTCCTGTGATGGTCCGTGACTGTTACACTGAAAAGCAACAGAAAGCATTTGTAACTGGTCTTGCAAGCTTGGATAATAAAGCAAAAGAAGTCAAAGGAAAACCATTCCTTGAGCTTTCGGCTGCAGATCGCACAGCTGTAGCGGCAGCTTTGGATAAAGAAGCAAATGAGTTTAATAAGAAACAGGCTGAAGATCAAAAGGACATCCTGGAGAAAAACAAAGAAAAACAAAATCAATTGTATAATTATGTAGAAAATGATCCACCGCACTGGTTCACTATGTTTAAGCAATTGACGTTGACAGGTTTCTTTAACTCAGAATTGGGTTGTACAAAAGCATTACGTTTTGTCAAAATTCCTGGAAAATATGATGGGAACTTTCCTTACAAAAAAGGAGACAAGGCATTTGCATAGTAATTATGCGCTGCGCACAATAAAAAAGGAGGCACAAGCCTCCTTTTTTATTGTTATTTAGTTTCTACTTCCAGGGCAAAATGAATACGTTGTTGTTTTGTCACAGTCATAAAATAGCCTTTATCCGTTGAATCACCATTAATGTCCACAGTATCATTATAACGGAGTTCTCTGAGGTAGTTCATCTCCAACGACTTGATCTGATTGGTCAGAACGAGTTCGATCGGGAGCCGATCCATACACCAATCCAGGTATTTGACATTATTGGCATGATTGACAATATCAAGATCGGATAACTTGACGATATATTGATCTATATTTTTGACAAGCTGAGAAATATCCAGTTTTGAGAAAGGTCGTTGTGTCGCAGGGCGATCGGGGTAAGTTGTAAAACCTGCTGCCGAAATGGCTAGATCTTCGGAACTTCTTTTTACGGTATTGATTACCGCCCAATAGCTTGTGGCCGTAACATACACCTGTCCATTCACCAAAATTTCAAAATTACGTGTAGAGCGCGCACCTTCCAGTTCCTGTATCCATGTTCTTACCTGGACAATGTCCATCCATTTAGGCAGTCTGTTGATTTCAATACGCATTCGGCTGAGCACCCAGGTTTGGTTGTGTTTGGCCATTTCTTTAAAACCGAAACCAACATTGGTCGCATGTTCACCCGCAGTAAGTTGAAGAATATTTGACAAGTCGGAGAAACGGATACGACCATTGGAGTAACATTGTGTGAAATAAATTTCCCAGTTTTTCTCAAAGACTGATTTTTCCATCTGTTGTTTAGTTTTTTGCAAAATTAGGCAATATGACTGATTTGTGCCTTAAATTCAAAATGAAATGACATAATTTTAAGATATTCCGATAATATGAACTGTTGGGCTATTTTTGGGCATAAATCGACGAAAAAAGAGGGAAACCGCCAATCGTTTTTTTATTGTAAAATAAATGATAGTTTTCAATTATTTAATTGATTATTATCACCGGATTAGGTAGATTTAAATAAGCCAATGGCATAAAATAATAAAATAAGATTGGTTTTATCACGTTATATCTAGTATAACGTGAAACATTAAATTTACACATTAAATGCTAATATTATGGTTGGAGAACTAATAGCTAAAGAGGAAATTCCTCAATTTAAATTTATCCCTGCGAGTGAAGATAAGTCAGCAAGTTTTATGGATAAATTGAAAGGGGCCCTTCGGTTGGGAAATGAATTTAAATCCAAAACTGAAATAGCCTTTCAAACAGATTCCGGACCAAAGCGTATCGAAACCACAGTGTGGTCATTAACCGATAGATATATTCAGATCAAAAGTGGCGTATTGATCCCACTTCGGTCTATTATTGCAATTGACTATTAATAAGAACGACTTCCGATAAAAAAAGCTCCTGAAATTTTTTAGGAGCTTTTTTAATGCCCAATTTACAATGTGAACAGATTGGTTCTGCTGCTCATTTGCAGCAAAATAATTGATGAAAACTAATATGTTTCGCCTGTTAGTTCTTTCAGACGTATTTCTGAAACCTTTGCATCGTATTGTGCGGTATAGCTCCGTGTCATGGCATTGATATAATTTAGTTGCGCCGTTCTAACCTCGAGTGTCGTGATTGTGCCGATGCGAAATTTATCCATGGTGATATTTAGATTTTCCTTGGCGAGCTCCTCATTCTTTTTCTCTACGTCCGCTAATTCGATGTTGGTGATATAGGTTTGAAATAGGGTTCTAACTTGTGCCTGTATACTTTGCTTTTGTTGTTGAATCTGTATTTCGGTGCTTTGTACCTGAAATTTGGCAATCCGTTCATTTCTGTTTTGAATAAATCCATTAAAGATATTCAGCGAAGCGGTAACGCCATAGTTGAGACCTTTATTTTTGTTTTCGGTGGAGAAACCCAATGAGGAGTGGGATTCATTCCAATTGTAGCCTGTATTCAGGCCTATTTTGGGATAACGTTCTGCTTTTACAGACTTTAGGTTCAGTTCGGCAACCCGTCTGTTGATGAGGGCGAGCTGTACCTGCGGATTCTGTTGATCGGCGATCTGGATCAGATCGCCCAGTTTAAGGTCGGTATCCAATTTCATTTCGTTTTCAACTTGAAAATCTATGCCTAGATCACGGGTCATGAGCTGGTTCAGGTAGGTCTTCGTGTTTTGAAAACTTTCCCGTTGGCGTAGTAAATTGGTCTGATCGGTATTTAGGTCTACTTTTGCATTCAGTAAATCTAATTTGGATCCCTTCCCGATCTCCAAACGGTTCTCGGCTAGGGTAACGCGATATTGAGACAGGGTGATGGTGGTATCTAAAGCATTCAATAAACGCTTTTGTTGCACTAAGCTGTAATAGGTCGCGATAACTTCACTCAATTGGCTGATTACCTCAAATTTGATTTCGGCTTCACCTTGACGCTGTATTTCTTTGAATCTATCACGACGGGCAAACATACCGAACCCGTCAAAAACCGTCCAGTTAAGATTAACACCATAGGACATATTGTCGTTTTTCGCATTGGAAATCTGTTGTACCTGACCATCAGCCCTTACTTGACGGGAGTTTTGGATTGAGTTGCTCCGACTGAAACTACCTGTAACCGCTGGCAGCATGCCAGCACTACCGAGGCTTGTGTTTTCAATGTCTATTTTGTTGTCATTTTTGGCCAAAAGGATATTAAAGTTGTTGCTCAAAGTGGTCGTCAACGCTTCCTCCAGCGTCAACATTTGTTGTGCACGGGCTTGAATTAGGATGAAACTAAGCAGCAGTGTTATGATTACATTTCTCTTCATGTCTGATCTATTCGTAGCTTTTAATGTTATCAAATTCAGGTCTGTGTTTCTTTGGTCTTGACCACATGTAATAAATTGCAGGGATAATAAACAAAGTCAGTATCAACGAGAATATAGTACCACCGACAATGACAACCCCCATACCAATACGGCTCGTAGAGGCTGCACCCAGGGACATCGCAATGGGTAATGCGCCAAGCGCAATGGCCAGACTGGTCATTAAGATCGGTCGTAGGCGTGATTCGGCCGAGTGCATGATCGCTTCAAATTTTTCCATACCTTCTTCCCGCATCTGGTTGGCAAATTCAACAATCAAGATCCCGTTTTTCGTCACCAGACCTATCAGCATGATGGTTCCGATCTGGCTGAATATATTCCAAGTCTGATCAAATAACCATAGACTGATCAGTGCACCGGCGACGGCCATTGGGACAGTAAGGATGATGATAAAAGGATCTAGGAAGCTTTCAAACTGAGCTGCTAATATCAAATAGATCAACAGTAGGGCCAATCCAAAAGCAAATAGGGTATTGGAACTACTTTCGACAAAATCGCGGGATTCGCCACTGAGGTCAGTGGTAAAACTTTGATCCAATACTTTCTCCTTGATACGGTCCATTGCTGCAATACCGTCACTCATACTCATGCCCGGAGCCAAGCCAGCAGAAACTGTCGCTGACATATACCGATTATTGTGGTAAAGTTGTGGTGGACTACTTTCTTCTTTGACATTGACAACGTTATCGAGTTGTATGAGTTGTCCGATATTATTGCGAACATAAATTGAGGTCAGATCTGTTGGTGTTGCCCGTCTATTGTTATCAACCTGTCCAATCACCTGATATTGCTTGCCATCGCGCATAAAATAAGCAAAACGCTGACCACTTAATAGTAATTGAAGGGATTGGGATACATCGAGCACAGATACACCCATACTCAAGGCTTTTAAGCGATCGATCTCAACATGAAGTTCGGGTTTGTTAAACTTCAGATTGATATCTGTTGTTGAGAATGTTGGATCATTATTCACCTCATTCATGAATTCCGGTATTTTTTCCTGAAGCTTTTCAAAATTTTGTGCCTGGATAATATATTGAACGGGTAAGCCGCCTCGACGGTTCATCGAGATGGTTGGTGTCTGTGATACATTGACACGTACACCATCGTATTTTTTTGTCCATTTGGTCAGCTCTTTCGCGACGTCATCTTGTGACCTTGTGCGTTCTTCAGGATCGACCAGGGTCATCCGAATACGTCCGGAGTTGACCGAACTCGCCCCGAAACCCGGAGAGGTGATATTCAAACTGATCTTATTTTCGGGAATCGAATCGTAAACCAGTTTATCCAGTTCCTGCATATAGCGATCCATGTATTCATAGGTTGCGCCCTCGGGGCCAGTAACATTGACCATTATGGCACTCCGGTCGTCATAAGGAGCTGTTTCTTTTTTAATCGAAGAGAAAATCACCGCAATGATGACAAAACAGATCAATAAGATCGGGAAGCTTATCCATTTGAATTTCATGAATTTATCCAGGGAATTGGCGTAACCTTTGTTCATTTTCACAAACATCGGCTCAGTCCATTCATAAAAGCGGGTCTTTTTGTGGCCTCCGCCCTTAATCAGGTAAGCATTCAGCATAGGTGTCAACGTCAGTGAAACAAAGGCCGATACCAGCACCGCGGAGGCAATGACCACACCGAATTCCCGAAACAGTCGCCCGACGAATCCCTCCAAAAATATGACAGGTAAGAAAACAGAAGCGAGTGTGATGGAAATGGAAATAACAGCAAAGAAAATCTCCTTTGAGCCCTTTAGCGCAGCTTCGATAGGGGACATGCCTTCCTCAACTTTCTTAAAAATGTTTTCGGTAACGACAATCCCATCATCGACTACGAGCCCTGTCGCTAATACAATTGCAAGCAGGGTAAGTACATTTATCGAAAAGCCAAAAATGTACATGATAAAAAAAGTTGCGATCAATGAAACCGGGATATCCAATAGAGGTCGCAAGGCTATTCCCCAATCGCGAAAGAAGAAATAGATGATCAGTGTAACCAGGATGATGGAAATCAGTAAAGTCTCAGCAACCTCTACAACGGATTTTTTGATGAATTTGGTGTTGTCGGATGCGATATTGATACTGATATCCTGTGGGATATCCTCTTTCATCTGATCGAGCATCTTGTAAAAGTTGTCGGCTATATCAAGGTAATTTGTACCTGGCTGTGGAATAATGGCAACGCCGACCAGTTGTTTGCCATTACTGACCATTTTGGTCTCTAGATTTTCGGCGTCAATTTCGGCACGGCCAATGTCGATAAACTTAACCAAGCGTGTGCTATCTGCTTTTAGGACGATATTGTTAAATTGCTCCGGTGTGGAGAGATTTCCTACTGTTTTTACAGTTAATTCGGTGGTATTGCCCACAATTTTACCAGAAGGCAATTCAACATTTTGGTTATTTAGTGCGGTACGGATATCGGAGGCGGTAATGCCGTAGGCCGCCATCCGGTCGGGGTTGAGCCATAGCCGCATGGCATATCGTTTTTGACCATAGATTTGGGTGCTACTGACGCCGGGGATGGTCTGTAATCTTTCGGAGATAACATTTTCGGCATAGTCGCTCAACGAAAGTTTATCTCTCGTTTCGCTTTGCAAGGTGAGCGTGATGATGGGGTCGGAATCCGCATCGGCTTTTGACACAACAGGAGGAGCATCGATATCTTGAGGCAAACTTCTCACTGCTTGGGACACCTTGTCGCGGACGTCATTGGCGGCCTCTTCCAGATTTTTCTTTAAATCGAACTCTATGGTGATATTGCTGGATCCCTGATTGCTGGAGGATGATATGTTGCGGATACCATCGATGGAGTTGATCGCTTTCTCTAAAGGTTCGGTGATCTGGGATTCGATAATATCAGGATTGGCACCAGCATAGTTGGTGCGCACCGATACGATCGCCGGATCAATGGAAGGGTATTCACGCACACCCAGAAAGCTAAAGCCAATGTAGCCGAATAGAATAATCGTAATATTGACGACAATGGTTAGCACAGGGCGCTTAATAAAAACGGCAGATAAATTCATGTACAGTTAGTTAGCTAATGATACTTTAACTTTCACTCCATCTTTTAATGCGAGAACACCTGTTGTCAATACAGTATCTCCAGCACTTATACCCGATAGGATAACAATCTCCTTATCGGTGCGGGCGCCAGTTTCAACTTTGGTTTCTTTAGCCAGCCCATTCTGTAATATAAAGACTTTTTTGCCGTCTTGAACTGGAACGATCGCTTCTGTTGGGATAGCAATGGCGTCATTTTCCACTTCGATCGGAAGGATGACATTGACAAAAGAGCCTACGCGAAGGCGTCCTTGTTCGTTTGCTGCCCGCGCACGAACAGTTAAGGTACGCGTACTCAGCGATACCTCAGGCTCTATCGCATAGATATTCGCTTTGATAACAGTAGGGTCATTGGCAACACTAAATTCGATGGGAGTGTTTAGTTTGATTACGTTGCTGTATTTCTCCGGAATAGCGAAGGTAATCTTAACTGAATTGTCCTTGACCAAATTTGCGATCAACGTATTGGATGAGACGATAGCACCAACGGAAATATTTCTTAAGCCAATCATCCCACTAAATGGTGCACGTACGGTTGTTTTGGAAATCTGCGCCTGAATCAGTTGGATCTGGGCCTGTGAAGTTTTAAGTGCTGCACTGGCGATATCAAATTCTTCCTGGCTGATCGCGCCCTTTTGGAGCAAAAGTTTTGCGCGACGCTCGTTTTCGGCATTTAGCTGATTTGTTGTTTGCCCCTGTTTAAGCTGCGCCTGTAACTCGATATCATCAATCTTGATCAAGGGCTGTCCCTGTTGGATCCGCTGCCCCTCAGAAAAGTAGATTTTTGTAATTCGACCACTGACTTCGCTTCTGATCTCCACTTTTTCTTCGGCATCAATACTTCCAGACAAATTGATGGAACGATCCGCTACAGATGACTTTGCAATAATCGCCTGTGCAGGGATAGGAGCATCCTTTTTAACAGCAGATTTATCGCTTTCTTTCTTGTCTTTTTTTGGATTTAAGAGGAAATATCCCCCTCCAATGACAGCACAGGCTAAAATGATGTAGAGGGTCGTTTTTTTATTCATGCGGTATAGTCCTTATGTGGTTTTTTGATTTGACGGATAAAGATAGGTTTATTCTGATGATGATACCGGTTGTCAAAAGGATTTTACAATACAGACTGCAAGATAACAATGAATTTGCCCGTATATCCACTAATGTGACTACATACTATAAAAAAAGCTAGAAACCTGTTCTAGCTTTATGCGTACTATTTTTTCGTTTTAGTTGCTTTCTGTTCAACTTCTTTTGGCGCTGCAGCACCTACTTTTGGCTTGATGGAAGCTTTCGATAAATGTGGCCTTCTTTTTCCAAAAGAACCATTTGATATTTTTCCTCTTCTGGTTTTGATATCACCTTTTCCCATAGTATAAAATATTTTGGTTTTAACAATGTATTCTTGATTAACCTAAATGTACCATTTTTCTTTTGTATTTGCAATCTACTAAGTGTTAAATGATTGGGAAAATTCTTTTCTGTGTTTCAATTTTAAAGTTTTGGGTAAGGGTATCAAAAAACAGCTTGTTGGTTGGTTTATTTTCAGCCAGCAAATAGGGGATTTCCAAGAGTTGATCTTTTAGTTTTATCCGATAATAGCCATAGAGCAAACCTCTTGTTGTTTGAACAGATTCGATCTTTTGCACAGCTTGTACATCTTGGAAAATGTTAAAAGCATAGTTTTCTGCTTTAAGCTGTTCAACAAAAACTTCATTTGTTTTGGCGTTAAACCAGATCTGCTGGCTTTTGATCTTGCTGAAGTGATTGTTGAAAAGAAAGAGGTATCCAATTAAAAAGAAGGCAATTGGGAGGAGAAGCAACACGATTTTAATTTTGACAAAGAGTAATACCGTGATGAGGATCAGCACCAGGCCCATAATGACATTGGAGATTGTTTTCTTTAAGGTGGATTGAATAAGAGCAGCTGGTGCTTCTATCAATTGAAAACCCGATTTTAAGTTTTTGGAATTCGTATCTGATGCTTCGAAAAAATTAAACTTTTTTCGAAGCATCAGATAGGCGACAAGGAGAATTAGTCCTATGATCAACAATCTCATAGCGCTTTACTTAGTATTGTTCTTCAGAGTTTGGATATTGCACTGCCTTGACTTCAGCTACATAATTACTTACTGCCGTAGTGATCTGCTCATGTAGATTGGCGAAATGCCGCATAAACTTCGGTTTAAAGTCGGCATTCATGCCTAGCATGTCATTGATCACAAGCACTTGTCCATCACAATCGGCGCCAGCACCGATTCCAATGGTTGGAATGGCCAATTTTTCGGTTACTGTCTTTGCCAGAGCAGCTGGGATTTTCTCCAATACAATGGCAAAACAACCTGCTTCTTGCAAAGCTAGGGCATCTTCAATAAGTTTAGCGGCTTCTTGTTCTTCTTTGGCACGTACACCAAAATTTCCAAACTTATTAATGGATTGTGGCGTTAAGCCCAAATGTCCACAAACAGGGATTCCGCCGGAAATAATTTTTCTGATATTTTCGATGATCTCCAGGCCACCTTCTAATTTCAAGGCATGGGCACCGGATTCTTTCATCATGCGAACAGCAGCATTATAAGCCTCGTTGGCTGAGCCTTGATAGCTGCCAAAAGGTAAGTCTGCTAAGACCATGGCGCGCTCGGTACCCCGGGTCACTGCTGCTGCGTGATAGATCATATTGTCAAGGGTAATTGGCAGGGTAGTTTCATAACCAGCGAATACATTGGCTGCAGAATCTCCGATCAGAATGACATCCACACCAGCGCTATCCACCATTTTGGCCATGGAGTAATCATAGCTTGTCAGCATAGAAATCTTCTCTTTACGGTCTTTCATTGCTTGTAGCATCGCTGTGCTTACTCGTTTTATTTCTTTGTTTACAGACATCTTAACTTATATTATATGCCCAAAAGTAAGGTTTTTATCATACATTGGCCAATATTCTGCCTTGTGTTTTGTATTTTTGTAAAATGATACAGAATGAAACCCGTCTATTTAAATTTCCCAAATTTTCAGAATTAATAATCCATGAGGATGAAAATTTGATTGTTATAAATAAACCACCTTTTGTTGCTTCTTTGGATGAAAGAGAGGGGGGAGAGATTAACATTCTCCGTTTGGCAAAGAAATATCATGCTGACGCTCAAGTCTGCCATCGTTTGGATAAGGAGACTTCTGGTATTTTGTTGATTGCGAAAAATCCGGAAACTTATCGCTCGATTTCCATCGCATTCGAAAGGAGGAGAGTCAACAAGATCTACCATGCGGTCATTGGTGGTACACACACTTTCCAGGACCTTGTTGTTGATTTGCCGATTTTGAATCAGGGTAACAAAAGTGTTTCTATTGACCGCGCCAATGGTAAACCGGCCGAAACTATCTTTAATTCGCTTAAATACTATAAGAATTACACCTTAGTGGAGTGTAAACCGATCACCGGACGTATGCACCAGATCCGTATCCACCTGGCAACGCAGCACGCTGCCATCGTAGGGGATAGCATGTACCGCGGGAAGCCTGTTTATTTGTCACAAATAAAGAAAAGGGGCTATACCTTATCCAAGGACGAGGAAGAACAACCGATCATGAAACGTTTTGCCCTACATGCCAAACATGTGGAGTTTGAATTGAATGGAGAGAAGATGGTGTTCGAGGCACCTTATCCGAAAGACTTCGCGACTTTGCTCAAATTGTTGGACAAATTTGACGCTTAGCCTGCCGTAATTATTCTTTATGAATCCGAAAACAAAAAAGATAATCGGGAATGTTGTATTTGTAGTACTTATTGGTTTATTAATATGGCCAACGAGTAGGAGCTATTTTCAACAGATGCTGATGAAAATTGGTTTATTTAAACCGACATTGGAAGCACCAAAAAAGGTCACCGAGCCGATTGATGCTGTAGCAAAACCTGTCAGAAACACTGTTTCTTTTGTTAACCATCTGGGCGAAACCGTTCAGGTAGCATACCTAAAAGGCAAGGTGGTTTTTATCAACTTCTGGGCAACCTGGTGTGGGCCATGCCGAGCTGAGATGCCTTCCATTAATGTGCTTTACGATAAATTTAAGGACAAACCGAATATTGTATTTCTGATTGTGGAGATCGAGGGTGATAAAGAGAAGGCTGCTGCTTTTGTCAAGAATGAGAAATTAACCCTGCCGATTAGCTATCCGAACAGTGATATTCCCAAAGAATGGCTTTCAGAGTCTATTCCAAGTACCGTTATTTTGGACAAGGAAGGTAACCTTGCTACACGACACGAAGGTATGGCCGATTATTCTACACCCGATGTGACAACCTTTATTCAAGATTTAATCAATAAATAATTACGATCTATACATTAGCATGACCAGAGCAGAACTTATTCATCAAATTAAAGAGAAACGTTCGTTTTTATGTGTCGGACTGGACACAGACCTTACTAAGATTCCTGAGCATCTTTTGGATGATGAGGATCCGATCTATAGTTTCAATAAAGCAATTATCGATGCTACAGCTGATCTATGTGTTGCTTATAAGCCCAATATTGCCTTTTATGAATGTTACGGATTAAAAGGATGGCAGTCGCTTCAAAAAACTTGGGCAGCATTACCGAAAGATTGTTTTAGTATTGCTGATGCCAAACGTGGTGATATCGGAAATACCTCAGGTCGTTATGCCATGGCTTTTTTTGATGAGTTAAACTCCGGTTTAGGATTCGATAGCATAACCATCGCCCCTTACATGGGAAAAGATTCAGTTACTCCATTTTTGGAGTTCAAAGATAAATGGGCTATTGTGTTAGCATTGACCTCTAATGAGGGAAGTTTAGATTTTCAGAATTTTGAAAACAAGGAAGGTCTTCAGTTATTTGAACAAGTCATCGATAAAGTAAATACCTGGGGCAGTACAGACAATTTAATGTATGTGGTCGGTGCAACGAGAGGGGAAGGCTTTATTAAAATTCGTGAGCATGCTCCAGAACATTTTCTATTGGTACCAGGAGTCGGTGCACAGGGTGGTTCATTGAAAGATGTGTGCAAATATGGTATGAATAAAGACTGTGGACTCTTGGTCAATAGCACAAGAGGGATTATATACGCTTCAAAAGGACGTGATTTTGCGGAACGCGCACGTGAAGAGGCCCTAAAACTACAAAAAGAAATGGAAATTGAACTGTTAAAAGCAGGTATTATTTCCTGATTTGACATTTAATAATTCATTCGTAATACTTACCTTTGCAGCATGCCAGAAAAAATTATCATTCTAGACTTCGGGTCTCAGTACACGCAATTAATCGCAAGACGTGTCAGAGAACTAAATGTGTATTGTGAGATACACCCGTTTAATAAATTGCCAGATTTTGACGAATCTGTGAAAGGTGTTATATTCTCAGGAAGTCCCTTTTCCGTTCGACAAGAGGATGCACCTCAAATTGATTTTGTCGCTATTCAGGAGCGTTTTCCACTTTTAGGTGTGTGTTATGGTGCACAATACATTGCTCAACAATCGGGCGGAGATGTATTACCATCTGAAATCCGTGAGTATGGTCGTGCAAATCTGCAATTTGTCAATAGTGAAAATGAATTATTGGCAGGTGTACCTGTGCAGTCTCAGGTATGGATGTCGCATGGCGATACGATCAAAGAGGTACCGGCAAATTTTGATATCATTGCAAGCACAGACAAAGTGCGTGTTGCAGCATACCAGGTTAAAGGGACACGTACTTTTGGTATACAGTTTCACCCAGAGGTAACACATAGTACAGATGGTGCTATTTTGTTGAAAAATTTCGTTGTTGGTATCTGTGGTTGTGCGCAGGACTGGACTCCAGATGCATTTGTGGAGACTACCGTAGCATCACTGAAAGAGCAATTGGGCAATGACCATGTGATCATGGCTTTATCTGGAGGTGTAGATTCTACTGTTGCCGCAGTATTGTTACACCATGCAATCGGACAGAAATTACATTGTATTTTTGTGGATCATGGCTTACTTCGTAAAGATGAATATGAGCAGGTATTGGATTCTTACAAAAATATGGGTTTAAATATTAAGGGAATTAATGCGAAAGACCTGTTTTATGGTCGTTTGGCAGGAGTTTCTGAACCTGAGGAAAAACGTAAGATCATTGGTAATTCTTTTATTGATGTGTTTGACGAAGCCGCGAAGGAAATTCAAAAAGAATTACCAGAAGGAATCGAAGCGAAATGGTTGGGACAAGGTACAATCTATCCCGATATCATTGAATCAGTTTCGGTTAAAGGACCTTCAGCAACAATAAAATCACACCATAATGTCGGCGGTTTGCCGGATTTTATGAAACTGAAAGTTGTTGAACCATTAAAGACTTTATTTAAAGACGAAGTCAGAAGAGTTGGGAAGGCATTAGAGGTAGATCAGGCGATTTTAGGTAGACATCCATTTCCAGGTCCTGGTTTGGCCATTCGTATTTTAGGTGATATTACAGCCGAAAGAGTAAGAATTGTTCAGGAAGCAGATGCAATCTTTATCAGTAACTTGAAGGAATCAGGATGGTATGATAAAGTATGGCAAGCTGGTACAATCTTTTTACCTGTGCGTTCGGTAGGGGTAATGGGTGACGAACGTACTTACGAGCATGTTGTGAGCTTAAGAGCTGTAGGGTCTCTTGATGGAATGACTGCAGATTGGATACATCTACCATATGACCTGTTGGCAAAAATTTCAAATGAAATTATCAACCATGTGAAAGGAATAAACAGAGTTGTATATGATATCAGTTCAAAACCACCCGCTACGATTGAGTGGGAATAAAATATGGGTTGCAGCACTCGTGGCATTATGCCTCGCCAGCTGTACAACCAAAAAAAGCACCGTATTGCGTTCGCCCTCTTCTAGTCGGGGCGAACAGCAAACTGCTGTCACCAAACCAAACAGTGAGAAAGATAAGCCTGCTGTAAAAGTAGGCGATGTGCAAAATGTAAATGGCCATTCGGTTAAAAACAATAAAATTGCACTTCTTTTACCGTTTGAACTAAATAGCATTGCTAGAGCGGTGACTACTGAAGATGTCGAGCGATCTGCTTTGGCATTGGACTTTTACCAAGGTTTTCAAGCAGGTCTAGACAAGATCGCTAAGGATGGAATGCTGTTTGATTTGCAGGTCATCGACTCGCGCGATAATGTAGCTTACAATGCGTCTTTGGGAACAGCAGCTACGGTAAAGGATGCTGCACTTGTTGTAGGTCCTGTTTACCCACGGGAAATCAGAAGTTTTGCACAGACCTTTGCGAATAAAAATGTCCTCCAGGTGTCCCCATTGGCGGCTACGATGGCTTCGGAATTTAGTGTCCCTAACTTGGTGTCGATGACGCCATCGATACGGACGCATTCCGAAACAATGGCGAAATATGTTGCCGATCAGTATTATAATGGAGATCAGATTTTGATCTATGATGCCGGAGACGATGAAAGCAAACAATTCCTGGTCAATTTTGCCAGCGAGGTCACAAAAGCGAATGCACAGGCAAAAGTAAAAACGGTTATGAGCCTAAATGAGCTCAATAATAGCCTGGTGCTGACAGGAACAAATCATGTTGTATCCGGAACCGCTAATAAGAACTTGGTAAAAGGATTGTTGGATGCTATGGATGAGCGTTTTTTGAATCCTGGCAACCAATTCAAGTTGTATGGTCATCCAAATCTTTCAAAACTTTCTTTTGAAAATTTTGAAAACATGGATTTTTATAGCTTGACGGTTACTTCTTCGAGCTTAGCCAGTGATTCCGATGGTGATACGAAAAAGTTTGTATCAAATTACAAATCACTGTATAAAGTAGATCCTTCTGAGTTTTCTTATAAGGGTTATGATGCCGCGGTTTATTTTGGCCGTCTGCTTCATAAATACGGTGTTGACTATGTAAGCCATATGACCCAGGAGAAATTCTCCGGACTCAATAGCGATTATAGGTTTGAATTCTATCCGAAGTGGGGGTATGCCAATAGGGCTTTGGGAATCATGGTCTATCACAACAAGAAATTTGAAAGAAAATAATCTTTGAATGGCTGAATTCAGTGAAAAACGTGTTTACCAACAAATACGTAATTTTGAGCGAGCGATGGATAGTTTCGAAGGAGATCAACCATTTTCGCGGTATTTAACGACTTTTTTTAAGGTGAATAAACAGATGGGCTCTTCGGATCGTCGGTCCACTTCCCGTCTGTGCTACAACTATTTCCGCTTGGGGCTAGCAGCTTCTCAATTGTCACAGCAAAGACGATTGGTGCTTGCGGAGTTTTTATGTGAAAACGAGAGCCTTTTGGTCAATCTGCTTGAACCTACTTATGGTGATAAGCTGGGCTTATCTTTAGATGAGAAGATTGCTTTTCTTGAATCAGAAGGACTGCTAAAAAGGGAGGACCTATTTCCTTTCACAGCCTATTTCTCACCTCAGATTGATATCAAGCTATTTTTGAAGAGCCAACTGGTTCAGCCTCATCTGTATATTCGGGTAAAACGAGGTAAGAATAAGATCGTTCGTGCGATTTTGGACGAAAATCAGATTCCCTATAGTGAATTGAGCGATCAGACCATCTCTTTGGTCAATGGCACCTCTTTACAACGCTTTTCAAACTTGGAGGGACTGATTGAAGTACAGGATTTATCCTCACAGCGTACGCTTGAATTTATGAAGCCCGAGGACAGAGAATCCTGGTGGGATGCATGTGCTGCATCAGGGGGTAAATCTCTTTTATTAATGGATGCATGCCCTTCTGTTGATTTATTGGTATCTGATCTTCGGATGAGTATCCTTCGTAACCTGGATGAGCGATTTGATCATGCTGGTATTAAACATTACCGTAAGAAAATATTGGATCTGACAAAAGACCCTTATCCGATATTGGGGAACGAGAAATTTGATGGGGTATTATTAGATGCACCTTGTACAGGCTCGGGTACCTGGGGACGTACACCGGAAATGATCCGGGAATTTGAAACGGCTAAGATTGAGGAATTTAGTGCATTGCAGAAAACTATCGCTAGCCATGTTGCGGGATATGTGAAAGCAGGTAAGCCGCTTGTTTATATAACCTGCTCTGTATTTAAAGCAGAGAATGAGGATGTTGTTGACTATATCTTAAACAATTTGGGATTTGAACTGGAAAGTATGCGTTGTCTGGATGGTTATACAGAAAGAGCAGATAGCATGTTTGTTGCCCGGTTGATCAAAAAATAAGCAAATTGGCCTAAAAATATAGAAGCGCCTATTCTTGGAAAAAGAATAGGCGCTTTATTTTAGCTCCGACTATTTCATCATTGCATAACCATTAATCACATTTGCTTGGTATGACCAATACTGGACAGGTTGCTTTGCGAATCACGGATTCAGATACAGAACCCGAAATAAAATGATCAAATCCGCTTCTCCCATTAGATCCCATAATAATCAGATCTGCCGACCACTCATGTGAAGCCGCAAGAATTTCTTCTTTGATTGATCCAATTCGATTGAAAAGATATACTTCTCCTGAACCGGTAAATTCCCGGCTTAATTTTTCAAGATATTTTTGCGCATTTTCCTGTTCCATTTCGGATACTTCCGGTACGATAATGGGCTGCTGATCCAATAGTGGATCCGCTCCGAAGTTTGTTGGTGAGGTCGGGGGGATAACAGTGACAAGGGCGACAGAAGCACTTAATACCTGAGCCATTTCTCTAGCATATAGAATGGCTTTCTCTGAACATGGAGCATCATCGACTGCAACGAGTATTCTTTTGAATTTTAAATTTGTATTCTCCATATCTACTATAATTAATTTATCTTCGTTTTTATAATATATAATCATAGATTTGACAGTTTTGTTTTGTTTGGCCAATGAAATATGGTATTTGTACACTTGCTTTGGTTCCTTTGCGTTCGGAGCAGGCACATCGAAGTGAGATGGTTTCCCAAGTGTTATTTGGGGAATTATTTGAAATTCTGAACGTTGAGACTGACTGGACAGCGATAAGGATGTTGGAAACCGATTATCTGGGCTGGATCCAGAATGGTCAGTTTATAGTAGCTGATCCAGTAGAAATTGAGCACTATTTTGATGGAACGCCAAGTTTGGTCGGAAGGGAAGGCGGATTGCTTTTTAATGATGAGAATAAACTTCATCTATGCCACGGCACAAAACTTTATTTAAATGAGGCCAATAGGTTTACTTTAGCTGAGCTAGATCTGGCTTACCAAGGCCATGTGAATCCCTTTTCCAAGTCTGATTTTGAGACTGAGGTTGCTGAACTCGCCATGAGCTATAAGAATACTCCCTATTTGTGGGGTGGACGCTCTCAATGGGGAATAGACTGCTCAGGTTTTTCTCAATTGATTTATAGTTGCTTTGGGATTAACCTACCAAGAGATGCATACCAGCAGGCGGAAGTCGGGGAGACTGTTGATTTTATTTCGGAAATTAAGATGGGAGATTTAGCTTATTTTGACAACGCGGACGGACGCATTACACATGTAGGTATTATGTTGGATCGGGATACTATTATTCATGCATCAGCTAAAGTGCGTATTGATCGAATGGATAATGAAGGGATCTTTAATCGGGAATTGAATAAATATTCACACAAACTACGTATTGTAAAGCGTTATATTTAGTCGATATTTAAACAAGAGAAAAGGCGATAAGATATCTTATCGCCTTTTCCATTATTGAATTCTCTAGCTTCGCAGACTAGAATTTGAATGTCAAACCAAATTTAGCGGTATCAAAGAAGTTATTGAAGCTATTGATGTTTGCGTTAAATTCGTTAGATGATTTTGCTCCGTCAACGTCAAGTTTTGAAGTTTTGAATGACAATAAATCAGTCAAACCAAAGTTGATCGCAATTTTAGGCGTTACAAAGTAGTTGATACCCAAACCAGCGTTTGCACCAAATCCTTTTGTTTTAGGAACATCAATTGTATTTGTACCATCATTGATTTTTCCATCAGCTTGCGCATAACCAGCACCTAATTGAGCGTAAGTTTTGAAACGTGAGCCTAATTCAAGGAAGTAGTAACGTCCATAAGCACCTACTCCAAAGCTATTGGCTTTTACATATGCTTCGTTTGTTTGATCAACATTTGTTGTTTTTTTATTGTTACCAACGTTGAAATCTAAACCTACAGCGATCTTATCAGTTACGAAGTAACCAACAGAAGGGTTGAAGTTAAAGGAGTTTGTTTTTACGTGGTTCGTTTTGTCATTTGAAGTATTTGCAGAAAGATTACCTTCAACAATGAAGTCAGTTTTTTTGAAACCAAATTCCTGTGCTTGTGAAGCGACTGTCAAACCAGCTACGGCTGCTAATGTAAGTAAAACTTTTTTCATGTGTTTTTATTTTAATAGTTTGTTCTAATAAGTCAGTAATTACTTTCTGACTTTTTTAATTTGTTAGTCAAATATCGTAAAGTTATTTTATTTTATTGTCACTGGATTGTCTAGATATTTTGTCAAACTTGTAAATGATAGTGGTTCAATTATTTAAATTTTGCTATTTTTTGATCGATACGCCATTCTTTTTTTGAATTTATATATTGTATTGACTTTTTGTTATTATTTGTCAGTTTGATGTAAGAAAGCAAAAGAAAGAGCCATTGATCAGTTCGATCAATGGCTCTTTTTGACATCGGGTTAATCCGACTTTTATTCGAAATATTCTTTTATCCGTTCAAAGAATGATTTTTCACTTTTACCAGGTTGTGGTTTAAAGTTTGGTGATTCTTTGAGTTTATTCAATAGTTCTTTTTCTTCGTTGGATACAGCTTTTGGTGTCCAGATATTAACGTAGACAAGCTGATCTCCTTTATGGTAAGAATTGACTTCAGGAATACCTTTTCCTTTCAGACGTAATATTTTACCACCTTGTGTCCCAGGTTCGATTTTTATTTTAGCTTTTCCATCAATTGTCGGAACTTCTACGCTGGTGCCTAATGTAGCATCGACAAAATTAATATACAGATCATAGATCACATTAAGGCCGTCACGTTTTAAGCTTTCGTGTGGTACTTCCTCGATTAATATGATAAGATCCCCTGGGATACCACCTCGTGGGGCAGCGTTTCCTTTACCGCTCATAGAGAGTTGCATTCCTTCGCTTACTCCGGCAGGGATATTGATTGCGATTGTTTCTTCACCACGCTCTAATCCTTCACCTCTACAGGTTGTACATTTTGCGGTAATTTCAACACCTTCACCATTACAGGTAGGGCAGGTGCTGGTGGTTTGCATTTGGCCCAGGATGGTATTTGTTACTCTGCGTACTGATCCTGATCCACCACAGGTCTTACAGGTATGGAAAGAAGATTTGTCTTTCGCTCCTGAGCCATCACAGCTATGACAGGAAACTTGTTTGTTGACCTTTACTTTTTTCTCAACACCTTTAGCGATTTCTTCAAGAGTTAATTTAACTTTAATACGCAAGTTGCTTCCGCGTGCTACACGGCGGCCACCACGTTGACCTCCGCCACCGCCACCGAAGAAACTTTCGAAGGGGTGTCCACCACCAAAGATATCACCAAACTGGCTAAATATGTCATCCATATTCATGCCACCACCGCCGCCGTAGCCACCACTAGCTGAATTACCAGCATGGCCAAATTGGTCGTAGCGTTGACGTTTTTGTGGATTGCTCAAGATATCGTATGCCTCAGCAGCCTCCTTAAATTTTTCCTCCGCTTCATGATCACCGGGGTTTTTATCCGGGTGATATTTAATCGCTAATTTGCGATAGGATGATTTAATCTCCTTCTCGTCCGCTGAACGCGCGACACCAAGTATATCGTAATAATCTCTTTTTGACATCGTCTTAATATTATTGACCTATAACTACTTTAGCGTGACGAATCACTTTGTCACCCAAATAGTATCCCTTTTCGATTACGTCTACTACTTTGTTTTTTAAATCTGCTGTAGGTGCTGGAATAGATGTAATAGCTTCCTGTAATTCAGGGTCAAATGCCTGGCCAGCAGTTTCCATTTCTTTTAATCCCAATTGAGACAGGGTCTGTCTTAATTTGTTGTTGACAATATCCATCCCTGTTTTAACGGATTCTACGTCTGCAGCTGTTTCCATAGCATTTAATGCACGGTCAAAATCATCTAACGTAGGTAATAATTTACTGATCACATCTTTTCCTGCTGATTGAATCAATTCAACACGTTCTTTGCTTGTACGTTTTCTATAATTGTCAAATTCAGCAGAAAGACGAATGTATTTATCCTTCGCCTCTGCCAATTCTGCTGCCAACTTCTCTTCAGTAGACAATTCTACCTGATTATCCGAAGGCTGCTCTTGTTGATCAGAAGAATTAGTTTCTACTTGATCTTGACTCTCATCATAATAATTATCTTGCTCATTCATATCTTCAATGCTAAAATAGATTCAAAAATTTACTATATCTTCTTTTCTCAAAGTTTTTGCCAAACAATAAAATTCCGACAGCTTGTCAGATTTTATTAAAAAAGCCTAACAATTTGTCGGAATTTGCAAAAATGTCTTTTTAGTTGTCAGTTTTTCGTTTAGATGCTGACATCATCCTGTAGAATACCGTCTCCAGTTTTGATAATACGCGAAGGCATATTACGAATAATTGTATAATCGTGGGTAGCCATTAAAATTGCTGTTCCAGAATTGGCGATATCGCGCAACAATAGGACAATTTCCTCGGATGTGGCCGGATCCAAGTTTCCGGTAGGCTCATCCGCAAGGATAATCTCTGGGTTATTCAGTAGGGCACGGGCAATTACAATCCGCTGTTGCTCACCACCGGAAAGCTCATGGGGCATTTTCTTTAATTTGGAACGAAGTCCAACTTTTTCCAATACGTCCAAGATACGTCCATCAATCATTTTTTTATCTTTCCAGCCCGTCGCCTTTAACGCAAACTCAAGGTTCTTCTCGATCGTTCTGTCGGATAGCAAATGAAAGTCCTGAAAAACAATCCCTAATTTCCGGCGTAAGTAAGGAACATCATTTTCGTGAAGTTTCTTGAGGTCAAACCCCGCGATCATTCCCTCACCATTACCGATATATAGATCGCCATAGATGATTTTTAATAAACTACTTTTTCCGCTGCCAGACTGTCCGATAAGGTAGAGAAATTCTCCCTTCCCGATGTTTAAATTGACATTGGATAATACTAAATGTTTCTGTTGAAAGATATCAACGTTCTTTAATGTAATTACTTTATTTTCAATCATGGGCGTTAAAACTCTAATTTTTTAATTTGACCAAAAGGCATTTCTCTTACCAATTGCATGATATATTCCGCCTTTTCTCCCAATCCGATCTTATCAAGGGATTTGTCAGGTCGATCTACTCTAAAATATGCCAACAAGGTGAAGGCATCATCTCGCAGCTGAACATAGTCGGGAATTTTGGCGACACCTTTTACTTTAATGATATACATGATTTCAAAGTTAGTATTTTTAATGCAATTTCTTTACTATGAATTTAACGGAAGCTTACTGGTTTGCAAATAAAAAGTCCAGCGTATTTATGCCATCTGCATAATCATCCAGGGCCGGACATTGGCTTTCACCAAAATGAAAGACTGGTGACTGTATGTTCAATTGGACTTCGGAGACAACACACTGAATATTTTCAGCTTGTTGATTCAGCTCGTTTTCGACATCTTCAAGACGGTTGTATTCCTCGTAATAAACCACGGATAGTGGAGAGGCCATGCGTTCATCCTGTTTGAGTAACAGAAACCCATTATCAAAATGCTTGTCTCCATTGATCAGATAGATGGATTTATTATAGTCGTAATTATTATTGTATTTATAGTGTTCGGATACATCTTTAAAATCTGCTATTCCTTCAAAAAAATGTGCTACTGCATAATCTTTTGGAATAAAAAGTTTGGAAACTGAGCGGCAGCCAAGACCAAAGTAATCAAAGATATCGTGACCTAAGGCCTTCATTTGTGCTGGGGATTCCTGTCCTGTAATGACAGCAACACTATTTCTATTCCGTCGGATAATGTGGGGTTTTGTGCCAAAATAATAGTCAAAATAACGGGCTGTATTGTTTGAGCCAGTGGCAATGACCAAGTCGAAGTCTTTGAGCTTATCAACAATTTCAAAAGCTGCTCCAAAAACGGGTTCGATTTGTTTTAAACTATTGAGTACATAAGTTGTTAAACCGGCGTCATCCGAGGATACTTTAATTTTTGCTTTAAATCCGCTGATTAATACACAAAGGATATCATGAAAACCGACCAGCGGAATATTTCCAGCGAGAATCAAACCTACGGTTTTAGTAGATTCGAGATCCGGGTAGTTGTATAGCCAATGATTGAGCTTCTCTTCTGTTAAGTTGGATGAAATCGCTTGAAGGGCACTTTCGACATTTTTTACGGTATACCAAGGGTTTTTATGTTGCGCCAGTTGGATGATCTGAGTAAGATCTTCAGGCTGCTTTTTCAACAGTTCACCCAGTTTTACAAACGCATTTATTCGTTGTTGCTTTGTCAAAATATTAAATTTTTAAAAGATGAATACACAAATTTGTGTTATATTTGTGCTGTTAACATTAATCAACGTGAATCAACTAGCCTTATTGTTCAATCAGACTTTGTTTTCATATTGATAATGCAAAAATAGTTTATTTATCATAATTGTGAGGTTATAAATGGCGATTAAAATTACAGACGAATGCATTAACTGTGGTGCTTGCGAACCGGAATGCCCAAATAATGCAATATACGATGCTGGTGTAACTTGGAAATTCTCAGATGGGACTGCTTTGGATGGGGTTATAGATTTTGGTGATGGCGTTACGCTTGATGCGAATGAATCACAGGAAGCGATCTCAAATGAAGTTTATTATATTGTTTCGGATAAATGTACAGAATGTGTAGGTTTTCATGATGAACCACAATGTGCTGCTGTTTGTCCGGTAGATTGTTGTGTGGATGACGAAGACGTACGTGAGTCTAACGATGAGTTATTAGCGAAAAAAGCTTGGTTACACGCGGAATAATTTTTTCATTCCGTTAAAATATAGAGCAGGGTAAGAAATTATCCTGCTTTTTTTTTGCACGATAGCTTTTGTTAAAATCGGTATTTTGTTGCGAAAGTTGGGCTATTTAAATAATAATATTTGCAAAAGCATAGTATTTTTTTATTTTTGTTCTTTTGACCATTAAAATCTTTTAAATGTTAAAAACCAAAATAGGGTTAATCACCCTCATCACAGTTACATTAGCTTGTATCATTGCAGTATTGTACGAATTTAAAGTTGTGGGCTTTTCGCATGAATTTCTAATGGCTGTCCGTTGGATAGTTGCCACCGTTTTGGTTGTAAATGCGCTTTATAAGAAAAATTTGACCACATGGATTTTAACCTGTATGATCCTGGGCATTTTTGTTGGACTGGATTTTCCCAATCTGGCAATTTCCCTGCAACCGTTGAGCAAGGGTTTCATCAAATTGGTAAAGACCATTGTTGGACCTATTCTTTTTGCAACGCTTGTCTATGGTATCGCAGGCCACTCTGACTTGAAACAAGTAGGACGTATGGCCTGGAAGTCTATGCTGTATTTCTTCTGTGCGACTACCTGTGCTATTTTTATTGGTTTAGGTGCAATCAACCTAACTAAAGCAGGGGTAGGTGTAGACGTTGCTCATATGCCACATGAAGAGCTGCCAGTGCCTAAAGAAAGTATGGACGAGCATGTATTGAAATCCCTTCCGGATAATGTACATCCAGTTTATAAATTCACTGCATTCGTCCGTGATCTTTTTCCTGAGAATATCGTAAAGTCAGTTGCTGACAATCAGGTATTACAAATTGTTGTATTTTCGGTGTTGTTCGGAATCGGCCTGGCGATGGTCGATGAGAAGAAGCGGAAGCCACTGGTGGATTTTACCGAAAGTATGTCTGAGACGATGTTTAAGTTTACGAACATCATCATGTATTTTGCTCCGGTTGGGGTGGGAGCAGCAATGGCATACACCGTGGGACATCTCGGTGTTGATATTTTGAAAAACTTATTTATGCTGTTGGCAACCTTGTATTTTGCGTTGTTTTGCTTTTTAACGTTGGTGTTGCTTCCTGTTGCACTTTATTTAAAGATTCCTGTCAAACGTTTTATCAATGCTATTAAAGAGCCAGTATCTATTGCTTTTGCAACGACAAGTTCGGATGCTGCTTTACCTAAAGCCATGAGTGCAATGGAGAAATTTGGCGTGCCGCGTAAGATCGTTTCATTTGTTATTCCAACTGGTTATAGTTTCAATCTGGATGGAACATCTCTTTATTTATCATTGGCCGCAATTTTTGTTGCGCAGGCAGCTGGTATTCACTTGACGTTTGGACAACAGCTCATGATTGCTTTCACATTAATGATTACCTCTAAGGGGGTAGCAGCAGTGCCCCGTGCTTCATTAATTATCCTAATAGCAACAGCTGATCAGTTCGGTCTGCCAACCTTTGTTATCGCCGCTATTTTGGGTATTGACGAATTGATGGACATGGCGCGTACCTCTGTTAACGTTGTTGGTAACTGTCTTGCAACGGTCGTTGTCGCCAAATGGGAGGGTGAGTTTGATGAAGAAGCACCTTACCGAGAAGATACGGAAGAATTGGTTTAATAAAGCCAATCACCTTATAAAAAAAGCTGCTCCAATACATTAGGTATTGGAGCAGCTTTTTTTTGGATTGAAGCCAGAAATTTATCGGCCATCTACATAATACCAAAGGTTACCTTGCTGTTTAAATGTAGATTTTTCATGATGGATCTGTACTTCCATTGTTGCATCCAGATAATGGGCTTCAAATTCCACCGTTGAAAAGGTGGCTTTCAGGATACTTAACTGCATCCATTTATTTTCCTTAGCCGATTGCTCAATAGCATTCTTATTTTGGAATCTTCTTGTTGTAGGGTGGAATGTGTTGTACAAAAAGTCAATGTTTCCCACGACAAAAGCGCTGTAACGAGCTCGCATAAGCGCTTCTGCTGTAGTTGCCTTGGCATGGATACCGTGAATTTGTAGGCAACATTTGCCAAAAGTTGCACCTGAGCCACATGGGCATGAATGAGTTACTGCTATCATGCTTTTTTTGGTTACCAGCCTTTTATGGCACCGTTTTTAAATACTTTCTTTGCTGTTGCTTCTACTTCAGGTGACTGATAAGATTGTATAAACTGCTGTACTTTTTCATCATTTTTGTTATCTGCCCGAGCAACAATTAAATTGACATAAGGAGATTCTTTATCCTCTGTAAATAAACCTTGTTTTTCGGGGTCTAATCCGGCCTGTGAGGCAAAGCTATTATTGATGATCGCAACAACAACCTGAGGATCGTCAAGTACGCGGGGTAGCTGAGGGGCTTCCATTTCGATAATTTTAACCTGTTTTGGGTTGCTTACAATGTCTGTTACTTTTGGTTGTATGCCAACATTTTCCTTTAAACCAATGATTCCCTCACGCTGAAGAAGTAATAGCGAACGCCCACCGTTTGTTGGGTCATTTGGGATAGCGATAGTCGCACCGGGCTGAAGTTCGGTGATGGTTTTGATCTTTTTGGAATAGGCGACAATCGGGAATACAAATGTATTTCCGACAATGGTCAGTTTGGTGAAACCACGTTGTTTGGATTGTTCCTGAAGATAGGGTTGATGCTGGAATACATTGACATCAATATCACCTTGATTCAGGGCCTCATTGGGAACGACGTAATCATTGAAGGCAACCAGTTCCACATCCAGATTGAACTTTTCTTTTGCAACTTTCTTAGCCGTCTCCGCAAGTTCCTTTTCAGGACCCGTCACCACACCAACTTTAAGGGTGTTTTCTTTCTTTTCCCTGTTGTTACAAGCTACAATAGTCGTCAGACTAAAGGCTAGAATTGCAAATGCATAGTTCAATTTTTTCATATGATACAATTAATGTTAACGATGGTTTACTTTTTTCGATATGTAGTCGCCTGTATATTGCAACAGGAATACAATTAAAATTAATAAAATAAGGACAGCATTCATGATGAAGGTGTCATAACCAACATAGCCGTATTGGTAGCCAATCTGTCCCAGTCCGCCGGCCCCAACAGCGCCACCCATAGCTGAATAACCTACAAGTGTAATTAACGTTATCGTCGCATTGTTTACCAGTGAGGGTAATGCCTCCGGAAGCAACACTTTAAAGATCACCTGCTGTGTACTCGCGCCCATGGCTCTGGCAGCTTCAATTAATCCATGGGGGATCTCCAATAAGCTGTTTTCTACCAATCGTGCAATAAAAGGGGCTGCGCCAATGCTTAAAGGGACCAATGCTGCTGACATACCGATGGATGTTCCTACGAGCTGACGTGTAAATGGAATCATCCATACAATGAGAATAATGAATGGAATAGATCTGAACACGTTCACTAGCAAGGAAACAATCTGGTGCATGGTTTTGTTTTCCAACAGCTGATGTTTTCTGGTCAAGAATAGGTAGATTCCAAGCGGAAGTCCGATCACAAAACCAAAGAAACCTGACAGGAAAGTCATCATTAATGTTTCGAGTGTTCCTGATAATAGTAAATCTAGTACTTGATCAGACATAACCTAATATTTTAGTTTGCGGATGCTGTTCTTTTAAATAGGAGAGACTCGCTGTTATGTTGTCGTTATCACCTGACAATTCAGCTAATATAACACCAAACTTCATTTCGCCAATGTAATCGATCTGTGCGGTAATAATATTTGTTTTGACTTGATATTGGCGTTCCAATTGTTGTATAAATGGAATAGAATCTTCACTGGAGGTCATGTAAATCTCGACAAGTGGATTGCCATTGTCTTTTAACCTTTCCTGAAAACCTAAGGGGATATCGACCTGTAAAGAAGATTGGATAAAGTTTTTAGTAGTTTCCTGCTGTGGGTTTGCGAAAATGGTTTCAACAGAACCGCTTTCAATTAAAATTCCCTGATCCAGTACTGCTACTTGATCACATATCCTTTTGATCACATCCATTTCATGGGTGATCAATAAGATTGTCAGTCCAAGTTGCTTATTGATTTTTTTTAATAAGGTGAGAATGGATTTTGTCGTTGCTGGATCCAGGGCACTGGTGGCCTCATCACAGAGTAGGATATGGGGGTCATTTGCCAGTGCACGAGCTATAGCGACCCGTTGTTTCTGTCCTCCGGATAGGTTTGCCGGATAACTCTCTGCTTTATCTTCTAGCCCAACCAGGCTTAGCAGCTCCGAAACTTTTTGCCGGATAAATGCCTTTGATTTACCTTCTAGTTGCAATGGAAAAGATATGTTCTCAGAGACTGTTAGGGATGACAAGAGATTGAAATGTTGGAAGATCATTCCGATATTTCTTCGTTTCATCATTAAATCTTTGGAAGACATCGACATCAGATCCTCATTCTCAATAATGACTTGACCTGTGTCCGGTCTTTCCAACAGATTGACACAACGAATCAGTGTGCTTTTACCGGCACCTGAAGCCCCTATCACGCCAAATATTTCGCCCTTGGCAATGGATAGGGAGAGACTCTTCAATGCATCTATTCGTTTGGATTTAACCTCGAATGATTTAGATATGTTGTTTAGTTGAATCATTGACCCTATAGGGATTTATGCATTTATGTTAACAAAGTGGATGTCGATATAAATGTACACAAATGCGGTTGATAAATTACAATGAAATGACGAAAAAAAAGCCATTGAACCGATCTTTCCGGACAAAAAATAAAGACAGGAAAGATCGGCCTATATCGACAGGATGTTAGGATAGGGAGTGAGCAGATATCACTTGTTTCCCAGATCCAAGTCCTTCGATGCCGTATTCAATAATATCGCCATCGCGCAGGAAGCGTTGCGGGGATTTTCCCATGCCCGAACCGGCTGGTGAGCCTGTTGAGATGATGTCACCTGGAAGTAGGGACATGAACTGGCTTAAGTACGATATAAGCTTTGGAACACGATAGATAAAATCGCTTGTGTTGCCATCTTGCATCAGGTCGCCATTTAATTTAAGCCAAATTCTCATATTATTGACATCTTGGATTTCATCTTTTGTAGCGATAAACGGACCAATAGGAGCGAATGTATCGCAACCTTTCCCTTTGTCCCAGGTACCACCTCTTTCGATCTGAAACTCCCGTTCAGTTACGTCGTTATGTAGTACATAGCCAAAAACATAATCCAAGGCCTCTTCTTCACTAACATAGGAAGCTTTCTTACCTATAACGATAGCAAGTTCGGTTTCCCAATCAGATTTCACGGAGTTTTTAGGTAGTGTAATACCATCGAAAGGACCATTAAATGCCGAAACAGATTTCATGAAAACAATAGGTTCTGCTGCTTGCTGCAATTTGGTCTCTTTAACGTGATCGTCGAAGTTGAGTCCAACACAAAGAATTTTGGAAGGAGCTTCCAATGGAGTGCCGATACGTTCATCCGCAGCGATCTCTTTTAGACTTTCACGATTCTGTTCTACATATACTTGAAGTTTCTCCAAATTTGCCGTATTTGCAAAGAAATCACGGTTATATTGAAAATTTCCTTCAGAAACATCATATTTCTTTTCATTTAAAATGACTCCCGCCTTTTCGGAGCCCTTTGCGCCATATCTAAAAATCTTCATAAGCCGCAAATATACGGATTTTGTCCCGAAAAGGGCTTAAATTAACGCGAATTAACAATTAACCGATGTGTAAATTATCTATACAATTATTGTCCAAAGTCGGGTACTTAAAGGGAAATTTTTCCTGAAGTATCTTTTTATTACTCACCCATGTACCGTTGAGTACCATCTCCTGTCCTTTTTTTCCAAGAAACAGCTTAATCAAGAATGCGGGGACGGGAAACGGTATGTAGAATATTCCGTATCGCCGCCTTGCAATACGTTTGGTGAATTGACCAAGCGGCATCGGATCGGAGGAACAGGCATTGTATACACCGGCGAGAGCATTGTTTTGTATAGCAAATAGTAGCATTCGGCTGAGATCTTCCATGTGGATCCAACTTAACATCTGTTTGCCTGAACCCAGAATAGGGTTGAACCGAAAACTTAACAGTTGGTTGAGTTCTTTCAATAATCCTTGGTCTTTACTGATCACAACACCGAATCTGAAGACAACGAGCCTCTTTCCTAAGGTTTCAATGGGTTTTACACTGTCTTCCCAAAGATTGCAGACCCAGGATAAAAAATCACCACCCTGGGGATCTCCCTCTTCGAAGGGTTTTTTCTGATAGCTGTCATCGGCGCCATACCAGCCAGTTGCGGATGCTGATATAACAGCTTTTATCTGGTTTGGGACTTGTTTCAGCGTCTGATAAAGCAGTTGTCCACTTTCCACCCGGCTGGATATAATTTCTTGTTGATAAGCCTTGGTCCAATGTGATCCATTGAGGTTGGCACCAGCTAAATTGATGATATAATCCGCTTCCTGGATCGACTTTATATCAATAACTTGTTTTTTTGGGTTCCAATGAACATATCGAACGTTAGCTTGTGGAGGATAAGCCTTCGGATCCCGTGTGAAGATGATTACTTCATAGAAGTTGGCGACCAGTAATTTGGTCAAATGAAGGCCAATAGCACCTGTTCCTCCTGTAATGATTACTTTTTCCATGGGTTAAATCTCAACTTATTTGATCTCGATATCTTTATTATTCTCCCTAATTATTTTTTGTCTGGTTAGCTTGATGCTCCTCCTAATATACTATTTTGAATCTATAAATGAAGGGATAATTTAAGGTTTATCCTTCGAAATAATCAGTTTTTAAGGATTTCGCTTGGTAATTTATATTTCTTTGTCAAGATGGAGCGACCAAATGGGAGATGTCATAAAAAAGGTTCGTCTGCGTTGCGGACGAACCTTTTGGTATGGAAACAGATCTCTTTGAGATGCTGGTCTCTTTTATTGTATCGTTTGGATTGTACTTCCGCAAGTTAGCATCTGGGCGCCATAGTATGGATTTTTGACGTCCTTATTGAGGCTCAACCAGGTTGCTCCTTTGCCACCGTTAAACATGGGGCATTTTTGTTGATAAACAGGAAGTGCAGGCTTGGAACTTTTTGCCAGCTTATAGACCTCTTCGGAGAGCGATACAAATGCCACACGTTGTTTTGCGAGATCTTTTGCCTCTTGGAGCGCCTTGGTGTGCTGTGTTATCGCATTTGCCTGTGCTTTCCACGCCTGTTGCTCCGCAGAAGTTAAGTCAGTTGATTTTAACGTCGTCAGCAGACTTGAAAGTTTTGCTGCACCTGTTGCTACAGTCTTATGATCGGAGGCAACCAGTGCATCTTTCAATTGGAAATACTGATCATAAATCGGCTGGAAGTTACCTGCCTTGGCGACAGATGACGATCCTGTGCTTTCTTCTTTGCTTTCAGGAGTATTTTCAGGATTGGCCGGTGGGGCACTTAAGGTTCTATCGTATTGACAACAGCCATGCAGGTCAGCATAAGTCGTTGCCGGAGCCAGGTATTTTTCATTGTCATAACCGGCCAATGCGACCTTTTTCAAAACAGCATCCAGGGAGGTCTTTTCGGCATTAAAAGAGACCTTTGCTGTCTGGTTATCCTCGTTCCAATCTACTTTGGAGTCCACGGAGTTTGCGGCTTTTTCTATTGTTTTTTTACACATCCCACAATTGCCGCTGATTTTGACTGTTTGGGTTGTCATGGTATTATCCTGTGCATAGCTGTTTATACTGGTGGCTAAAAGGCAGGCTGTTATGATGTTATTGAGAAGTCTCATGTGTTCTAAATGTTGTAATACGTGTATGGATCCCTGCGGAATGCGATCTGTTTTTGTTGATCGGGATAGGGCAGGTTCTTTAAATTAATAAGGAGATTTACTTTTTCAAAAAAGTTTTCTCTGTGTTACCTAGGCTATTTTAGGGGGAACCCAAGGGTAAAAATAACCATCTGAAAGATAGACGGACAATAGACCGCTATATAATTTTTTAAAGATTGAAAAGGAAATTTTTGGAAGCTGAACGGGAAGGGTAGAGACAGCCAGTATACTTGTCGCCGAAGCACAATGACAACTACAGTCCCGACATTGCTTGCGGTGCTGACATAGCGGTTTCTTCTTCGCTTTTTGGCAGCAATCCTGTTTTTTGTTAGCATGATTTAGACTGTCTATAGGACAGGTTTTTGCCTTGCTTTGATGGCAGGGAAATACTGCAGTCGGCCTGGCCCATAAGCCAAGAAAAAGAATTAGTCCGATTAGATATTTTAGTACCACCACAGTTCAAATATAGCTTTTTTTGAATAAGTATTAAACCCACCATCGAGATGGATGTTTCCTATTCCAGGTGCGGACTTTGTAGCGCTCGTGGCTGTAGTATGGAAAGCGTGTGTTATGGAAGAAGAATCTTAGGTATTAAACGGAGGGTATATTACATAGAAGCGTAGTAAACAGATCAAATGTTTTACTACGCTTCTATTATTATTTAAGTTGGGCGAGTAGCTCGCTAGAACTTAAAGTTTGATAAGAAACCCGGTTTCTTCCAAGTTCTTTTATATTGGTCTGCCAGTGCACTATGGTCTGAATAAGCCAGTACTTCATTGAGTAAACTGTGTGCTTTTTTTAGGTTTCCCGTTTTGTAAGTAACAAGTGCTTCAGCCAACTTTACAGATTCACAGTCGTCATCATAGCCCCATTCATTTTGTGCATAGATGCCGTTAAAGACCATTACATTGCGGTTTACTTCGGCTAGGTTTTCCTGTTCAGCAAGCAACATGATTCCGAATTTTAACCAAAGTACATAATCTTCGGGATCCATGACTGTGGCAACCCAGGCATCATGACGTTGAAATACTTCTGCGCCCGATCTAAATTCGGAGAGGAAGTAATGCCCTTTGATAATCAGATATAAAGTCTTTGCTTTATCAAAGTCATCGATGATAAATTCCTTTTTATTTTTGAGGTAGGTTTGTGCTGCAGCAACAATGGCGCTATAGTCAGATATCTCATTGTATAGCTGCATAAGGATATATTGTGGTTGTGCTTCATGCGGATATTGCTGTGCCATATCCGTATAATAGTCGATACGGTGGTCACGATCGTTAGGCTCAAGGATATCATAAATAATACCTTCCACACCATTTTTAGCGGCCTCAAAATCCCTGTAATGATAGTCGTTTAGCGTAGGGTGATTGATGTAGAACTGATATATGTGCTCCAGAAGATATTGTGCTTCCCTTTGTATATCGGAAGAAATGCCCAGATGATAATTTACTTCAAGCTGGTACACAAACATTTGATAGCAACTTGGAAACACTAGGTCTGATTCATCTTCAGCAGATTGTTCTTCCATTACCTCATCGCGCATTTCATCAAGGTCGCTCAAAGTGACTTGGTATGTGTCGAAATATAGTATGAGGGCGTCTTTTAAACGTTCATAATCCTCCAATTTCGACAATGCGTCTGTTCGCGTCTGATGTAGTTCTTCAAAATCTGAGTAGTTTAGCCCCTCAGTTGCGATTTGATAACTATCTTCGAGGAGATCCACATTCTTTAATGCAATTGCCAGGTTATTACAATTCATTGCACGATTGTGGCTTCCACCGAAATAATCACTTTCATATTTTCCCTGTTCGAAATAAGCCGCAAAGCCATCATAGGCTTGGCGATAAACAGCAAGATAAAGCTGTCTCAGAGCCAATGTATCTTCAGCTGAAAGCGTATCTAATGCATCAACAAAGTCAGATAAGTTAATTGCTTCATTATAGAGATCGCGTGGTAAGTCATCGAATGTCGGAATCCGTGTATATACTTCACCTGTTGTTAAGTACGTGCATTCAACAAGACGGCGCCAAGATGTTGCATTCCACTGTCTTTCGCCCAATTGTTGAAGGTAAGGTAAGGCCGCTTCATGTTGTCCATCGTCATAAAGGTATGCTGCTGCAAAATGATAGCCGGCGTATATCTCAGGGTATTCGTCAATTAGTTTTAGTGCGTGTAGATAATAATAGTCTAGCGGTATCCCGATATCTTCGGAATAATTGCGTTCAATGATAAGCTGGTAATAGAATACCTCAGGGTTTTCATAACCGTCAGCGATAAGCTCTTCAAAGCGACCATGCCATTTGACCAGCTCTTCATGGATATGGGCAGCTGAATTTTCACCTTTAATAAGTTTTAATAATACTTTTAGGGCCAGATCTATCTCTTTGTTTTCATAAGCGATCTCGGCAAGATCCACATATTGCATTTCACTGCCGCTGACAAAGCGATCAAATTGCTCTCCTATTAGAGCGCTTAGCGCTGTCCCCAAAACCTGTTTAGTACGGTCTAGAAGATAGATTTTTTTTATCCAGAATATGGAGAAATTTTGATCAGCAGCTTCGCGATCGTCTTTAAAAGTTTCATTGAAATAACTGATCCCCTCATCCAATAAAGCTAATAGGGCGGTATAATCCTGGAGACTCTCATAAATATCTGCCAGGAAGCCGTAGCCATAGGGAGCCATTTTAGGTATTTCGATCAACTTTTTTGCATAACCTATAAATTGGTCTTTGTTGTTCTCGTTGATATGTTTTCTCGGACGATTGATCTGCCCCAAGCTTGCCTGGTTGCCTAAGACGTAATTGAGCATGTGATAGAGCGTTGTTTCATTTTCTGGCTCTACTAGTAGTGCTTTTTGGAGGTAGGGGATCATCTTCTCCTGTATGATATCAAAAATAGCTTCGTGTCCATCGTAGAATACTTGATCGTGATAGGCAACAGCGAGATGTGTCCAAAGTGGGACATCCTGGTCGTTCTGCTTCAATTGATTTTCGCCTTCAATGATAAATAGATCTAGTTGTCCACTGTAGAATAAATCGTATATATTTCTCTCTTCCATTCTTTGCTTCTTTCTTTTATTATTTTTACTAATATGTTAAATTTTATTGAAAAGTTATTTCGGTAGCGTAAGTTTTACGAACTTATCACCATCCCATTGAAAATATTCTTCTCTTTTCGAAATGCGATAGTCGGGGTCTAGGGTACTATCATCTTTCGCTTCACCTTCTTCGATGTATTTATAGATCAACTGGTTGTTTCTTTTGTGTTCGGAGGGGAATAGGATTTTTTCATCGTAATAAAAGACACCGGCATCACTAACGGAGTATCTACTGGGGAGATTGATCAATTTCTGACCAGTCCAGGCCATGTAATTATACTCCGTTGGAACTGCGCAGGCACCTGATAAAAATTCCATGCGTAAGATTTGCTTTACATTATTTAGTCCCATAGCTGGCAGCAATTTACTTTGCGAGCTCAGCTGACCAGAGAATACAAATGGGTAAGATTGACTGGTGATTAATGAATCTTGTGCATCCAATAATTTTACTGTGGTTAAATAGTGATCCTGTTGTTCCTCATTTTGTTGTTTGATGAAACGTTCAAATCCGAATAAAAACTGGAGGCCCTCCTTGTCGGTCTGTTTACCGAGGGCCAATAAGCCTAACCAGATGAAGCCCTGTTTAAGCTGACCATCGCTATGATAGCTGATCTGATACCATGGAGCATAAAAATTTTTGATGGTATTGCCTTTAAATGGAGCACTGGCAATGGTGACATTTTCTCCAAGTGTCAGTGAGTCCACCACTTTCATGTTGAGCCCCGGCCCGGAGCGTATATAGGCCTTTTCAACAAAAACGGAGGCTGTTTGTCCTTTTTCGATGTTCCATAAGTTAAAATCATCTTCAAATGTGATGCCGTCCTGTGCTTTTAGAAGCATGGGAAATAGACCTAGACATACTATCGCAAAATTTATTGTCTTCATTTTTCTCCTGTTCACTATTGCAAAAATAGAAGAATTTCGGGGCATGCTTATCACTGGTTTCAGGTATTTTCTTGCCAGTGATATAACGCCTAGCAAGCCTTATACGATAGCAGGTCAGCGGAAATAGATTTTATGATTTTCAAAACAATTTTGTCTTAAATGTGGTATCTTAAGACGTGAAAGTTTATACAGCTAATAAATGCTATTTTAGGCGAATAATAGGAATTTATGAAAGAAAAAAAAGGTCAAAAACAGCAAGTAAGTGCGCTATTTGATCGTTATAGGAATCAATTAGATAATCCCGAATATGTAGAAATTGAACTTTTGGTTTTAATTGTCGCGATAATTCGACCAAAAAAAGTTCAGTTATTCTATCAGGTTGATATCCAGTTTTTTCTTGATTTTCTACAGGAGTCAGCGGATTGCAGGAATCAATTTATTTACTACCTTAAACGGGTTTTCAGGCAAAGAGATCTTGATCAACTGGTGTCCGATACGGGCATTATCAGTTATGCAGATTTTATCTATGAGCTCAGGAAGCGGATAACAGAACGTTATTTGCCTTATCAACCAGCAAAATCAACCTTACAATATTTGCTGAATCAGGTATTTTACTCCCCCAAAGATGCGGATTGGATATCCACTATTTCTGCCGAGCAATTGTATGAACTATTTCAGCTATGTGAGTTTTATTCCATTTATGATGATGAAACGGGTTTTGAAATGATTGAGATCTTGTATGGGATCGAGCTGTTGGTACAACGTATTACTGGCCGGGCAATGGAAACTGACGTCAATAAAATGGTGCCAGAGTTTCAGAATTTCGATAGCCCATTTATCGCAATTATGCGAGAGTTTACGGAGTTAAATGACCGTATTTTGCAATCGGAGAGGAAATACATCAACTCAGAAGATCTTTCGTATAAACAGTTGCTCGTGCTTCATCGACAATGTGAGGCCTATATAGAAACCGCATTTGGTAATTCGCACCGTTTTGGTATTTCTATTAAGGTGAATCAGTCCTTATTGCGGATCCGTCAGCAACTTGAGCGTATCAAAGAGATGATCTCTTTTTTGGTGATTGATATGGAATCCCAAAAAGTAGAGAAGACGATTCATCTGGCGAAAACGGTTATTGGTTATAATTCGAGAAAAAGCAATATACGTAAATTAATAGGGCAGAGTACTCAATTGCTGGCTTACGAAATTACGCATCATACCGCACAGACAGGTGAACATTATATTACGTCAACCAATCAGGAATATTGGAAGATGTTTCGCTCTGCCTGTGGAGGGGGCGTAATTGTTGGTGGGATGTGTATTGTGAAATTATTATTGGGAAAAGTCGGGACGAGTGAATTCGGATATGCATTTTTGTATAGCCTGAATTACGCGATTGGCTTCACGGTTATTTATCTTTTTGGAGCTACCTTAGCGACCAAGCAGCCGGCGATGACGGCCTCATCGCTGGTGAGCGCTATCGAACAAGGGGCGGCAGATCAAGGTGTCGACAGGCACCGGTATTGGGTCTTTGCGCAATTTTTCGCACGTTTATTTCGCTCGCAGTTTATCGCTTTTGTAGGGAACGTGATTATGGCATTTCCCGTCAGCCTGCTGTTAGTATGGGGGATACAGCAACTCACAGGTGTGAATATTGCAAGTGCCAAATGGTTGCATTTGGTCGATGATTTAAATCCCACCAAGACACCTGTCATCTTGCATGCTTCCATTGCTGGTGTATTTCTGTTTCTGTCGGGGATTATCGCCGGCAGTATTTCAAATCGCGATAAACATAATTCGGTTTACTATAGGATTCAGGAGCATCCCTGGTTGAAGAAGTTGTTTGGAAAAACAAAGACCGATAAGATCGCCGCCTTTTATGAAAAGAAATGGGCCGGAATTGTATCAAATCTTTGGTTTGGTGTTTTTATGGGGTCAACAGCTTCCATAGGCATGTTTCTCGGTTTAAATTTGGATATTCGGCATATCACTTTTGCAAGCGGTAATTTGGCGCTTGGTCTTTTTGGGCATCAGATGGAATTATCCACAGATATCTGGATATGGGGAATTCTGGGTATAGGAATTATCGGACTTTTTAATTTTTTGGTGAGCTTTGGGCTGTCGTTGGTTCTGGCGTTCCGTTCGAGAAACCTGTCTTCTAAAGAGCTGACGAAAATGGCGAAAGCGGTATGGATTTATTTTAAGATGAATCCCAAGTCGTTCTTTTTTCCACCTAAATCTAAAGAATAAAGTTGTTAAGTCTTTGGGTACTCCCACTGCACAGGCGATGTCAGATTTGGTAAGGCATTGCAAAAATTAAGTAATTTCTGTAGATTACTGGTATGAATAATATAATTATAGTGCTTGGTGCTCCAAACGATGCTAGGGGCAATTTATCTCAGATCGCTCAGGACAGGCTGGATTGTGCCTACAATTTATATCAGGCAAATCGTAGTTTTCGGATTGTATGCACCGGAGGTTTTGGAGCGCATTTTAATCCCACGGAAAAACCACATTATTTTTATGCACAAAAATTCCTTATCGAAAAAGGGATTCCTGAGCATGTTTTCGCTGCAGGTGTTCCTTCGACCAATACCATAACGGATTTTCAATTATCGAAGAAATTGATTGTAGAGGAAAACCCGGACATCTTAATTATAATAACGTCTGACTTTCATATTGAAAGGGCTCAAATTCTTTACAAACGATATATCGGTTATCCTAAAGTTGTATTTATCCCCGCTATCTCATCCTTATCGAAAGCCGAACTGGCACCGCTGATTGAACATGAATCAGGTGCTGTAAAAAGGTTGCTGGAAGAGGAGGTTTAGCGGATCATTTGTTTCTTACAGCAGAAACAAAAAAAAGCTCAACTAATGTTGAGCTTTTTGTAGTCTTGGCGGAAGAGGCGGGATTCGAACCCGCGGTACCGTTTCCAGTACGACAGTTTAGCAAACTGTTCCTTTCGGCCACTCAGGCACCCTTCCGTGTTTTGACATTGCAAACATAAGGCAATTATTTGAATCTGCAAAGCCTAAATATCAAAAAAAATGCAAAAAAAACGTAACGTTACAATAAGCATTTGAATTTCAATTTGTTGTTTAGCAATTAAAATTACATTGTTTTTTTACTCAAATCATAATCCACCCGAACATGGTAGATACTTTTGAGCATAGCCTTGAAAATAACGGCCGATTCGGTGATATCTTTCAATGTGATATTACTATTGTTGAACTGTCCGCGCATCAATTTGTGCTCAATTATTTTATCAACCAGATTATTTATGGACTCCTCCGAGGGTTCTTTTAAAGCTCTGGATGCAGCTTCAACAGAGTCGGCCATCATTAGTACTGCCGTTTCTTTAGAGAAAGGGATGGGACCGGGGTAGGTGAATAAAGATTCGTCCACGAGTTTGTCTGGATTGTTTTTAACAAATAAATTGTAAAAATAGTCCACACGGGTGGTACCGTGGTGTGTTCGGATAAAGTCAAGGATAACCTCGGGAAGCTGATGTTTCTTGGCGACATCGACACCTTTGATGACATGGGAGATGATGATCTGTGCACTTTGCTCCGGAGAGAGTTCATCATGTGGATTTTTCTCTGTTTTTTGATTCTCAATGAAAAATTGCGGATTGGTCAATTTACCGATGTCATGGTACAGGGCGCCGGCGCGAACCAATAGGGGGTTGCCTCCAATTTTATAAATTGCGGCCTCCGCCAGATTAGCTACCTGTAAGGAGTGCTGAAAAGTACCCGGAGCTTTAAAGGAAAGTTCCCGCAATAATTTGGAGTTACTATTGGTAAGCTCCATCAAGGTTAAATCAGAAACAATGCCAAAAAGTTTCTCGAAGGCATAGATCATCGGATAGGCGAGCAAAGTGATCATGACACTAACCAGGAAGGGAAGGAGATCTGTCCAGTAAATGGTGTCAATAGAGCCATTTCTTGTGACTACTAATCCAATGTAAGCGACCCAGTATGTCCCGAGGATGATCGCTGATGAAACGAACAACTGTTCCCGCTTGACCAATGTCTTGATACTGTATATCGCGACGATGCCCGCCATAAATTGTAAAAATACAAACTCAAAACTGTTCGGTACAAATAGTCCAGCCAAAAGAACCATCAATAGATGGATATTCAGTGCGACCCTTGTGTCAAATAGGATACGGATGATAATGGGGACCGCACAAAATGGAATATAGTATAGATTAGGTATTTTGATCTTGATAGCCCAGGAAAGTACAGCAAGCATACCGATGATGACGATCATGATAATCATCAATAACCGGTTGTTGAAATAGATGTCTTTACGGAAAAGAAACAGAAATACCATGAGTATGGAGAGAGCAAGGGATATAATGAGAAATTGCCCTAGGGTTACATAGTTTTGATTTCCACTTATTTTTCCCTCGTCTTCGTATACCTTACGTAATGACTCTAGTTTTTGGTAAGTCTCATTGGATATAATCTTTTCTTTTTCAGCGATCAGTTCACCTTTTTGGACAACACCTCGGGTAGCGGATATATTGGTGATGGCATTTTGTTCCAATGCTTCGGTCTGCTGGTCGTTATAAATATAATTAATCGTGATATAGTTTTTTAATGTTTCCTCTAGCCAGCCTTTTTGTTTTATTTTGGTCAGCTTAGGCATTAATTCGTCCATATAGCCATAGGAGCTCTCGATGGTATAGCAATCAGCCGTGTTTTTTTGTGAGGCAACTTTATCTTGTATTAACGTAAAATTATAATGTTTTGAAGCCGGTGATTTTTCGTTGTTACGGTTTTGAAACCGGTTATTCAAGGAGAGTATCCCTTTTCCATAAAGGTGATTTAATATTGCATTTCCGGCACTGCGGTAATCGTTTATATTTTCGTGTGTCGTGTCGAGTTTGCTGCTTTGCCATTTTTCGGACAAATCGGTATTGAACTGATCAATCTGTTCTTTGCTCGTTGTCGTATTGGCGTTATAAATTGGCTGGATTGTATTTAATATACCTTTTTTGTCCGCATTGAGCTCCTCCTGCGTCTTCAGGATCGCAAAATTGTAAGGTGATATTAAATTTTCATGGTTCCATACTTTCCCTTTTTGGAATTCATAACGGAATCGCGGTTGTTTGGGAAGAAAAATACAGATCAGAACGATGGTGATCAATATTAGTCCAATTTTTCGGATGAGATTTTCTGTCGTGTTTAATTCTCTTTTATATTTTATTTTTAATCTTCCCACAGTGAACGATGTTTTTTATATAAAGTTAATATACAAATGTAGTTATAATTTATTTTTTGTGGATTCTGCCGGATGCGATTTGAATCATGTTAAATGTGGGGAATGCTGTGTTGAACGGAAAATACTTGTTATCTTTGCAGAAAAAACACAACATGTCAACAAAATCACATCTAATTGCACCATCCGTTCTTGCTGCAGACTTCGCGAAATTATACGATGATATCATCATGGTAAACAATAGTGAGGCTGATTGGTTTCACATCGATATTATGGACGGCGTTTTTGTGCCGAATATCTCGTTTGGATTTCCCGTTATGCAAGCTATTGCGAAACATGCCACCAAACCATTGGATGTACATTTGATGATTGTTGATCCTGATCGTTATTTACAGGTATGTAAGGATTCAGGAGCAGAAATAATTACTGTACATTATGAGGCTTGTACACATCTGCACCGCACATTAGCGGCTATCAAGGAGTTAGGCTGTAAAGCTGGGGTTGCATTGAACCCGCATACACCTGTAGCGCTTTTGAAAGATGTTTTGGCTGATCTGGACCTTGTGTGTCTGATGTCTGTCAATCCTGGATTTGGCGGGCAGAAGTTTATTGTAAATACGTATGCCAAAGTGCAGGAACTCCGTGCAATGGCTAATGGTGTCAATGATGGATTGCTGATCGAAATTGATGGGGGAGTTACCACTGCTAACGCTGCTCAACTGTTAAAAGCTGGTGCAGATGTATTGGTTGCAGGTTCTTTTGTATTCAATGCTGCTGCGCCTTTGGATACCATTAAATCGCTGAAAGATATAGATATAAATATAGAAAATATATAAAGATAGGAAGAGGTGATTTAGTAAAATAAATCACCTCTTTTTTTTTGGATGGATAAGGCAAAAAAATAGTTTCAAAAAAAAATGGCTGGATTGCATAAGTTCTGTTTAGAACAATTCCAAATTGATTTAAATAAATGGAATGCATGCGTTTAAAGTTGGATTTTCACTATTTTTGTATTTAGTCAATATAGTTGATTTACGGTAAATGAATCAACTTAAAAATGCGAACTGAACGGGCAATTTATAATTTAATGTAGGAAGGCTACAGACGTTATATATTCGCTTAATTATATTACAGACACGGTAGTGTAGGAAGATAGGAGTATATCTGCTGAACTACCCTTAAAATAGAAAGATTGATATCTATGAGTATTTACAACGATTACGTACAAGAGGTTGTAGAACGAGAAGGCCAAGGATTACATCCTAAGCCTATTGACGGAGCAGAATTACTAAGTGAAGTAATAGCTCAGATTAAAGATTTAAACAATGAAAATAGAGCAGAATCTTTAAGATTGTTTATCTATAATACCTTGCCGGGCACAACCCCTGCAGCTGGTGTTAAAGCACAGTTCTTAAAAGAAATTATTCTGGGTGAATCAGTCCTTGCTGAAATTACACCTGATTTTGCTTTTGAGCTATTGTCTCATATGAAGGGTGGACCTTCTATCAACGTATTATTGGATCTTGCTTTAGGTGCTGATGCTGCGATCGCAAGTCAAGCTGCGGAAGTACTTAAAACACAGGTTTTCTTATATGATGCAGATACTGCTCGTTTGAAGGACGCTTATGAACAAGGCAATGCTATCGCAAAAGATATCTTGGAAAGCTACGCAAAAGCTGAATTTTTCACGAAACTTCCTGAAGTAACTGAAGAAATTCAGGTAGTTACTTTTATCGCAGGTGAAGGTGATATCTCTACAGATTTACTATCTCCAGGTAACCAGGCGCACTCGCGTTCTGATCGTGAATTGCACGGTAAATGTATGATTACACCAGAAGCACAACAACAAATCCAGGACCTACAAGCACAACATCCAGGTAAAAGTGTGATGTTGATCGCCGAAAGAGGTACAATGGGTGTAGGATCCTCACGGATGTCAGGTGTAAATAATGTGGCCTTATGGACCGGTAAACAAGCTAGTCCTTATGTTCCTTTTGTAAACATCGCGCCAATTGTAGGTGGTACGAATGGCATTTCGCCAATTTTCTTGACGACAGTAGATGTTACAGGTGGTATCGGTATCGATCTTAAAAACTGGGTGAAGAAAGTTGATGAAAACGGAAACGTTGTTCGCAATGATAAAAATGAGCCTATTTTAGAGGAGGTTTATTCTGTAGCTACAGGTACTGTATTAACCATCAATACAAAAACAAAAAAATTATATAATGGTGAGCAGGAGCTAATTGATATTTCAAAGGCATTGACACCACAAAAAATGGAGTTTATCAAAGCTGGTGGTTCTTATGCTATCGTATTTGGTAAAAAAATCCAAACTTTCGCAGCACAAACTTTAGGTATCCAAGCACCTGCGGTATTTGCTCCTTCGAAAGAAATCACCATTGAAGGTCAAGGCTTAACTGCTGTAGAAAAAATCTTCAACAAAAACGCGGTAGGTGTAACACCAGGCAAAGTATTGCATGCTAGTTCCGATGTTCGCGTGAAAGTGAATATTGTCGGTTCTCAAGATACGACAGGTTTAATGACTGCACAGGAGTTGGAAGCAATGGCTGCTACAGTAATTGCTCCTACGGTTGACGGTGCTTATCAATCAGGTTGTCATACAGCATCTGTTTGGGATAAGAAAGCGCAAGCGAACATTCCAAAATTGATGAAATTTATGAACGATTTTGGTTTGATTACAGCACGCGATCCAAAAGGCGTTTATCACTCCATGACAGATGTGATCCACAAAGTATTAAATGATATTACGATTGACGAATGGGCAATCATCATTGGTGGCGACTCTCATACTCGTATGTCTAAAGGTGTTGCTTTTGGAGCTGACTCGGGTACTGTTGCATTGGCATTGGCTACAGGTGAAGCTTCGATGCCGATTCCTGAATCTGTAAAAGTTACTTTCAAAGGTAGCATGAAGGAACACATGGATTTCCGTGATGTTGTACATGCCACACAAGCGCAGATGTTGCAACAATTCGCTGGAGAAAACGTTTTTCAAGGTAGAATCATTGAGGTTCATATCGGTACATTACTTGCCGATCAGGCCTTTACTTTTACGGACTGGACAGCGGAGATGAAAGCAAAAGCATCCATCTGTATTTCGCAGGATGATACATTAATTGAATCTTTAGAAATCGCTAAAAACCGTATCCAAATCATGATTGATAAGGGTATGGAAAATAAAAATAACGTTTTGCAAGGTTTGATCGATAAAGCGAACAAGCGTATCGAAGAAATCAGATCTGGCGCTAAACCAGCGTTGACACCAGATAACAATGCGAAATACTATGCTGAGGTTGTCGTTGACTTGGATCTTATCGAAGAACCAATGATTGCGGATCCAGATGTAAATAACGCAGACGTTTCTAAGCGTTATACACACGACACCATTCGTGATCTTTCTTACTATGGTGGAAACAAAAAGGTAGATTTAGGTTTCGTAGGTTCATGTATGGTGCACAAGGACGATTTGAAAATCGTTTCGAAAATGTTGCGGAATATCGAACAGCAAAAAGGTGTTGTTACTTTTGAGGCACCATTGGTTGTTGCAGCTCCGACGTATAATATCATTGATGAGTTGAAGGCTGAAGGCGATTGGGAATTTTTGCAAAAATACTCTGGATTTGAGTTCAGTGATGCATTGCCGAAAAGCACTGCCCGTACAGAATACGAAAATATCATGTACCTGGAGCGTCCTGGTTGTAACCTTTGTATGGGTAACCAAGAGAAAGCTGCTAAAGGTGATACGGTGATGGCGACGTCAACACGTTTGTTTCAAGGCCGTGTCGTAGAGGATAGAGATGGTAAAAAAGGAGAATCCTTATTGGCATCTACACCTGTCGTTGTACTTTCAGCTATTTTAGGCCGTATTCCTAATATTGAAGAATACAAAGCTGCTGTCGAAGGCATTAACTTAACTAAATTTGCGCCTATTCCGACAAAATAAAAAGCTATCAGGGTTTCAGTAACTTAATTAAATAACATAAATAAGAGAGATATGGCTTTTGATGTAGATATGATTAAAAAGGTGTACAGCCGTTATGATGAGCGCATTGCTGCGGCTCGTCAGGTGGTGAACAAACCTTTGACTTTATCTGAGAAAATTTTATATGCCCACCTTTGGGATAGTAATGCGATAGAGGATTACAAGCGCGGCGTTTCTTACGTTGATTTTGCTCCTGATCGTGTAGCGATGCAAGACGCAACTGCACAAATGGCTTTATTGCAATTTATGCAGGCTGGACGTCCAAAGGTAGCAGTTCCTTCTACCGTTCACTGTGATCACTTGATCCAGGCGAAAGAAGGTGCAGATAAAGATTTAGCTCGTGCTAAAAACGAAAGTTCGGAAGTATTTAACTTCTTGAGCTCTGTTTCAAATAAATATGGTATAGGTTTCTGGAAACCGGGAGCAGGTATTATCCACCAGGTTGTATTGGAAAACTATGCATTCCCAGGTGGTATGATGATCGGTACGGATTCGCATACTGTAAATGCCGGCGGTCTAGGTATGGTTGCCATCGGTGTAGGTGGTGCTGATGCCTGTGATGTGATGGCGGGTTTACCTTGGGAGCTTAAATTCCCCAAATTGATCGGTGTTAAATTAACTGGTAAATTGAGTGGTTGGGCTGCTGCAAAAGACGTGATCCTAAAAGTTGCTGGTATCTTAACTGTAAAAGGAGGAACTGGTGCAATCGTTGAATATTTTGGCGAAGGTGCTGAGTCCTTATCTTGTACAGGTAAAGGTACAATCTGTAATATGGGTGCTGAAATTGGTGCCACGACCTCAACATTTGGTTACGATGAGTCCATGGAGCGTTACCTTCGTGCGACAGGTCGTGCTGAAGTTGCGGATGCGGCCAATACCATCAAACAACACTTGACCGCCGATGCTGAAGTTTATGCTAATCCGGAGCAATATTTTGATCAATTGATCGAAATTAATCTTTCGGAGCTGGAACCTTCCTTGAACGGTCCATTTACGCCAGATTTATATACACCAGTTTCACGCATGCGCGAAGAGGCTGATAAGAATGGCTGGCCATTGAAAGTGGAGTGGGGATTGATCGGATCTTGTACAAACTCTTCGTATGAGGATTTGTCGCGTGCCGCTTCTATTGCGAAACAAGCTGTTGACAAAGGATTGATCACCAAAGCTGAATTTGGTATCAACCCGGGTTCTGAGCAGGTTCGTTTTACAGCGGATCGTGATGGATTATTAAAAACATTCGAAGATCTTAACGCAACGATATTCACCAACGCTTGTGGTCCATGTATCGGTATGTGGGATCGTGTGGGTGCGGACAAACAAGAGAAGAACACGATTGTTCACTCGTTCAACCGTAACTTTGCAAAACGCGCGGATGGGAATCCAAATACCTATGCATTTGTTGCTTCGCCAGAATTGGTTGCTGCAATTGCAATTTCCGGTGATTTGGGCTTTAACCCTGTTACGGATACATTAACGAACAATAAAGGTGAGCAGGTGAAGTTGGATCCTCCTGTGGGAGATGAATTACCAACAAAAGGATTTGCTGTTGATGATCCGGGATATCAGGCTCCTGCAGCGGATGGTAGTGCTATCGTTGTCGATGTAGCACCGACGTCAGATCGTCTCCAATTGTTGGAACCTTTTGCAGCTTGGGAAGGTACAGACTTAAAAGGTTTGAAATTATTGATCAAAGCAAAAGGTAAATGTACGACGGACCATATTTCTATGGCTGGTCCTTGGTTGAAATACCGTGGTCACTTAGATAATATCTCCAATAATATGCTGATCGGTGCGGTTAACTTTTTCAATGAGAAAACCGATAACGTGAAGAATCAATTGACAGGTGAATATGGTCCTGTTCCGGCAACGCAACGTGACTATAAAGCACATAACATCGGGTCAATTGTGGTAGGGGATGAGAACTATGGTGAAGGGTCTTCCCGTGAGCATGCTGCGATGGAACCTCGTCATTTGGGTGTCCGCGCAGTATTGGTTAAATCTTTTGCCCGTATCCACGAGACGAACCTGAAAAAACAAGGTATGTTGGGCTTAACTTTTGCGAATAAGGATGACTATAACAAAATTCAAGAAAATGATACGATTGATATCCTAGGCTTGACTGAGTTTGCTCCTGGTAAACCATTGACCCTTGTCTTGCACCATGCAGATGGAACGCAAGAGGAGATCTTGGCAAACCACACCTATAATGCACAACAGATCGAATGGTTTAAAGCCGGTGGTGCTTTGAATATCATCCGTAAGAATCAAGCGAAATAAATTGATTCCATAAAAATTTAGTTAAAAGCTGCTTTCATTCGAAAGCAGCTTTTTTTATGCAAGCTCCTAGCTGGAAAACATTTCTGTGATCTTCGTCATATTTTCCTAATTTCCATATAATTTATTTGGTTATAAAATAGAATGAGGGTACTTTTGCCCAACGTTTTTAGCGCCGATATGAGAAAAATATTTTTGACGATTGGAGCACTTGCATTAAGTGTTTCGAGTTTATTTGCACAGGAAAATCCAGAAATAGGAAAAAGCATTTTTAAACCAAGGAATTTAAGGACAGAAAGTAATAAAGGGAAGTTTTTCTTTTTTTGGGGGTATAACTTTTCTTCTTACGCAAAATCTGATATACATTTTACAGGTCCAAATTATGATTTCATCCTCCATGATGTAAAAGCGGGGGATCGCCCGACGAAATTTGGATCGACTTATTTTGACCCCAGTCGTTTGACTATTCCACAATTTAATCTGCATTTCGGTTATTATATCAAGGACAATTACTCCATTTCCTTAGGCTGGGATCATATGAAATATGTTGTGGATATTCCACAACAGGTTAAGATCACAGGTTATATTGGTGATGAAATCTCAAAGCCTGGCATACCGACCGGAAATCGTGCGGGACAATATAAGGGTGACATGATCACCGTGGATTCTGCAATGTTAACTTTTGAACATACAGATGGCTACAATTTTGCCTCGGTAGGGTTGGAGCGATACGATGATATCATCAACAACCGTAAAGGTCAACAGGTACTCACCATGGAGTCTGGTGTTGATGTAGGACTTTTGATTCCGCGTTCGGATGTACATCTTTTTGGTGAAGGTGGTAACCACTTCTGGAATATCGCAGGATATGGTGCTTCGGCAAAAGTAGGCTTACACTACCGTTTTTATAAAGGACTTTACTTGCAGGGAAATTTTAAAACAGGCTGGACGGATTTGTACAATATTCGCACAACAGGTAGAAGAGGTGTTGACAAAGCAACACAACAGATCTGGTTTTTTGAAAACTATTGGGCTTTGGGCTTTAGATTCTAACGATTTCAATTTATACTATCATAAGAAAGGGGATGTCAAAACATCCCCTTTCTTATGATAGGTCAGTCGGCGGACAGGATCATTTTATAGCTAATCGATGTCTTCCTAAATATCGCTTAATTTAAAGATGTCTTTTACGCGGATTCCTTTCTCCGTATGTTGTAAGGTACAGCATTCATTAATCGGATCATGCTCAAAGAAGAGAATGTATTCATTTTCGACGATTTCATTCCAATAGCTGTTGCGCTCTTCCATGGTGATTAGCGGTCTTACATCATAACCCATGACATAAGGGATCGGGATATGACCAACAGAGGGCAAGAGATCTGCCATATAAAGCACCGTCTTTCCCTTATATTGAATCTGTGGCAACATCATCGCTTCGGTGTGACCGTTGGCATAACGAATACCGATGTCCTTGCCAAATGGATCCTCGCTATCTTCAACGAATTTCAATCGGCCGCTTTCTTGAATAGGAAGGATATTCTCTTTTAGAAACGATGCTTTCTCTCTCGGATTGGGGTCTGTAGCCCAGGCCCAATGGTCACTATTGCTCCAAAAGTCTGCATTTTTAAAAGCAGGAGATAATTTTTCCCCTTCACGGATAATCGCACCACCACAATGGTCAAAATGCAAATGCGTCAGGATAACATCGGTTATATCGTTTCTGTCAAAGCCAATAGCTTTAAGCGATTTATCTAATGTCGCATCACCGTGCAAATAGTAATAACTGAAGAACTTTTCGTTTTGTTTATCGCCAAGGCCTGTGTCCACCAGCATTAATCTGTTACCTTCCTCAATGAGGAGTAAACGATTGCCCCATGTGCACATATTGTTGGAATCAGCAGGATTTGTTTTATTCCAGATACTTTTGGGAACCACTCCAAACATGGCACCGCCGTCCAATTTAAAGAAGCCTGTTTCTATCGCATGTAATTTCATCTTATTAATATTTGTAAAGCTTGGAACAATTTACGAAAAATATAAATTATATGGACGGTACACGAACGGATTGTGCTAAAAAAATATGCTAAAAAGTTTAATTTATTTTACCTTTATAAGTAACTGATAGTTAGCTTATTGGTTTTGTGTTTTTTATACAATAAGCCTGATTTTTAGATAATTAAGTTTTGTTTTTAGCGAAATTTGCCTTTAACTTTGGGCACATTTTAAAACAAACAAAAAATATGAAAAAGGGTAACATTGGAAACGCGCCTGATTTGAAATATTTGAAAATTGATTATACAGGAAATGTATTTTATCAATTACCTGTTTCAGAGTTGGTCGAACATGCTTTGGCGAATCAAGAAGGAAGACTGTCTGACACTGGAGCATTAGCCGCTGATACAGGAAAATTTACTGGAAGATCCCCCAAAGACCGCTTTTTGGTTGAGGATTCCTGGACTAAGGATGCAGTATGGTGGGGTGAAATCAATCAGCCGATGACCCCGGCCAATTTTGATGCATTATTTTCAAAGGTTGCTGCACATTTGAGTAACAGAACAATTTACGTTCGGGATTGTGCGGCAGGGGCGGACCCAGCATATCAATTATCCATTCGTGTTATCACGGAAACAGCTTATCAAAGTATTTTTGCCAACAACTTGTTTTTGAGATCTGTGGGTGATATCGATGTTCAGCCGCAATGGTCAATACTAGCTGCGCCGACATTACTTATCGAGGATCCGCAACACTACGGTATTCGTAACGAAAATTTTGTAGCCATTGATTTTACAAAAAAAATGGTGTTGATTGCGGGGACGGGATATACAGGTGAAATCAAGAAAAGTATCTTTTCCATCTTGAATTTTATTTTACCGCATGAACATAATGTACTATCTATGCACTGTTCGGCGAATACCTCCAAAGATGGTAAAACAGCCTTATTCTTCGGACTTTCCGGAACGGGTAAGACCACATTATCGGCGGATAAAAACAGGAAATTGATCGGTGATGACGAGCATGGTTGGAGCGAGAAGGGGATTTTCAACTTTGAAGGTGGTTGTTATGCAAAATGCGTAGGACTTACAGAAGAAAAAGAACCAGAGATTTATCATGCTATCCGTTTTGGTTCCTTGCTTGAGAATGTTGTCCTAGATGAGTTTGATCGGCCAGATTATGACAATATCAGTAAAACGGAGAATACGCGGGTTTCCTATCCGATCGATTTCATGGAAAACGCTGAGATGACGGGAATAGGTCATGCACCTGAAAATATTTTCTTTCTGACTGCGGATGCCTTTGGTGTATTGCCCCCGATTTCATTGTTAACAGTAGATCAGGCAGTCTATCATTTTGTGAGTGGTTATACCGCAAAAGTAGCAGGTACCGAAGTAGGGGTGAAGGAACCTACTGCAGCCTTCTCAACATGTTTTGGGCAAGCATTCTTACCTTTACACCCAGCGAAGTATGCTGCGTTACTACGGGCCAAACTGGAGCAAAATCCCAAGATCAAAGTATGGTTGGTTAATACAGGTTGGATTGCAGGGCCTTATGGTATCGGACGTCGTATTAAACTAAACTATACAAGAGCGCTAATTCGTGCTGCAATGGATGGATCACTATTGGAGGCTCAATTTAATAAGCATGAGATTTTTGGATTGGATTATCCGACCAGCTGTGGCGAATATGTTCCCGAACAGATTCTGGATGCTAGGGGATTATGGAACAATAATGAAGCCTATGACATGCAAGCCAAACGATTGGCAAAATTGTTTATCGAAAATTTCGAAAAATTTGATCATTCAATGCCAGCGTCGGTACAGATGGCTGGTCCTCGGATCGCTACGATAATACTCGTTTAAAAGTACCGCATTAATTAGCGAGCAAAGCCTTCAAAAAGACATTGTCTTTTTGAAGGCTTTGTTATAGATGCATTTTAATTGTGTTTGTTCACAAAAGAATCCAATTTTTCCTGTTCGTTTCCGGCAATTACATTGATAATTATTCGAAAAGCTGCTAAGCGGGCTTTCTTTTTATTGTCTTTGTCGATTTCAAACCAAGGCGACTTTTTGGTGGCGGTCGTTTTAAAGAGTTTTTCAATATAACCCGTATAAACATCCCATTTTTCTTGTGCCTGCTGATCCAAAACCCCAACCTTCCAGCGTTTTAGAATATCTTCTTGTCGCTCCTTTAAGCGCTCCGCCTGCTCTTCTTTACTGATGCTCAGAAACAGCTTAATTAGGATAATACCATCATCAATCAATTGCTTTTCAAATTCCGGTACCTGTTGCATGAATAATTCATGCTGCTCCTTTGTACAAAAATCAAATACAGGCTCTACCACAGCACGGTTATAATAACTACGGTCGAAGATGACCATTTCACCCGCATTGGGTAGATGCTTGATATGCCGTTGAAAGTACCACTGACCATTCTCCTCAACAGTTGGCTTCGGTAATGCCACAACACGTACCTTTTTGGGATTTAAATGTTCGGTCACCCGACCAATTGTACCTCCCTTTCCAGCGGCATCTCTTCCCTCGAATATAATGACAACACGTTTCCCTTTTTCAATGATATCATATTGTAATTTGAGCAAGGTAACCTGTAGATCATAGAGCTCTTTTTCATAGTCATAGACATCGTTAAATTTTTTGATTTCCAAAATCCCATGTTGCTCTAAATAGTCAAGAACATCTTTGTTTTGACGGATTTTTTCAAGCTCTTTTAAATCGTATTCTGCCATATTAATTGGTTTTTCAAGTTCGTTCACCTAAAGTTACTTATTGAATTGTTAAAAAATGTCAAAATTGAAATAAATCAGACCAGCACATGTAATATTGATCCAGAAGCCAACGTTATAAGGAAAAGCAATGCAAAAGGATGCTTTGATTAAGAATTGGACTTTTCATAAATTTAGGTTAATAATTGGTTAGGTTAGCCCGGAGTTCTCAACTTCGGGCTTTTTTGTTTTTATGCAGCAAAGTTTTTCAGGCATCCAAATTAGTTCTCCAGGTAAAGACTTTGAACTGGCTATGAACATTCCATAAGGTAAGATCATATACTGTGTTGAATCGTTTTCAGATATTCGATTAGCTCTCTGGTGAACAGCCTTGACTCGTAATTATACATGAATATACGATAGGGTAGGATCGTATATTGTATAAATGTTAAAAAATGTTAAAGGAATGGTAATCATATAATTAATTGAAATATGTGTCGTTTTAATTTCAAATACTTTTCATAAAATAGGTTAATATATGGCTAACGAAAGCTCAGAGTTCCCCACTCTGGGCTTTTTACTTTTTGATTAATCAGAATGGTTTTTTAGTGAAGGATAAATGCCCCCTAATAATTAAAAATATAAAGTCAGGCCTATTATAGATTATCCGTTTATAGGTTATCCATATGTTGGATAATTTTCGAAGAGTGATTATAGACTTTTAGCTTTACGCCAACTTCCTGCCCGGATGGATTTTTGATGGACACGCTTCCTTTCTGACCGATGTTCAGGGAATATTTTTTGCCTTTTTTCATGATGATTTCACTGGTATCAGTCGCTAACGCTATCGTATTACTCGATTTATTGGCGGCATCGATAGAAAATGTGCTCGCGTTCTCTGTTGAAATCTTTAAGAATTTATGTGCTGGGACCACCGTATTTATATACAATGTGTGTTTATCTTTTTTGCCTAGGTTGTTTACCTGGCAGGACTGTAATATTGCGCAGGTCAATAGCGCAGCTAATAATTTCATAATTTAATCGTTGATAATGGCTAGAAATTAAAAAATAAAGTTCATTTATCCTAATATTTACTTATTCAGGTTACTCAAAAAGTCTAATTTAAAGGTGGGAATATGATTAGGTATAAGAAAAGCCCTACAATTTGCTTGCAGGGCTTTCCTATTCTTTTAAATAAAATAATGCTAAGCTACTTCCCTTAAATCTACTGCAACTACACGCGATACACCTTGTTCGACCATGGTCACGCCATAGATAATATCTGTACTTGCGATTGTTTTCTTATTGTGGGATACAACAATAAACTGTGAGTTTTTGGAAAAATCACGAATGATATTGTTGAATTTATCAATATTGGTATCATCCAGTGGAGCATCCACCTCATCAAAAATACAGAAAGGTGCCGGCTTTGACAGATACAATGAAAATAACAATGCCGTTGAGGTCAAGGTTTTCTCACCACCTGAAAGCTGGTTGATTGACAATGGGCGTTTTCCCTTTGGCTGAGCTATGATATCAATATCCGAATCCAATGGATTGCTTGGATCAGTCAAAATCAGGTCACAGCTGTCTTCTTCATTGAATAACGAACGGAATACTTTAACAAAATTGTCCCGTACAGCATTGAAGGTAAACATAAACTGCACCTTCGCCGTATCATCTATTTCCTTGATTGTTGCCATTAATGAGCCTTTTGCTTCAATCAGATCTGCTTTTTCCTTATTGATAAAGTCATAACGCTCATTCATCTCATCAAAGGCCTCTTTGGCCATTAAATTGATTGTGCCAAACTCATCGAGCTGCTTTTTGAGTTTGCTACATTTTGTCGCTAAACTGGACTGATCTTCGGCTATTTCCGGTACATCCTCACGTTCGATCAGATCTTTCAATTCGATATTAAATTCGACCGAAAGGCGTTCTTTTAGCGCATTGAGATCAATTTGTAAGGCAGTTTTCTTATCCTTAATCTCACCGACAAGAAAGTCACTCTGTTCTTTTGAACGGCGTTGCTGAGTCAGTGAATCTTCCAGATTATTGATCTGTTGCTTGTCCGCATAATACGTTTCCTCTAGCTCTTTTAGTCCGTCTTCCAATGAAATCTTCTGCTCATACATAGCAATAAGATCTGCATCTTCTTCGTCCTCAAATGGAATCGTAGTTCGCAATGCTTCCTGTACTTCAACGAGTTCAATACTATTTCGCTCGATACGGATTTCATGATCATCTTTTTGGCTCTCTCTGAATTCGAGATCCTTGCTAATATTAGCGACTTTATTCAGTTGTTGATGATAACTGATATTTTCCTGATTATAGGAGATGGATTTTTCGTTTAATATTTCTGAAATTTCATGGAATTGATCCTGTAATTCGGAAAGTTCAGTTACACTTTGATCTTTTTCTACACGTAATTCCTGAAGCTGAGGTTCGGCAACCGTAAGATCCGACTCGATAGTCGCTATTTTTTCCTGGATATCTTTTTTCCGTATTTGCGAATTGTTGATGAAAGCTTGATATTGCTCCTGTTTGGTTTTTACTGTAATCAACTCATTGTTGAGCCTGTTCAGTTGAAAACGTAGTTCATCAATAAGTTCTTTTTGTGAGTTGCTACGCAAAGTCTCCACACGCGCTGTTTCAGCCGTTATTTTGTCTTCAAGCTTTGCAATCTCCAGATTAAGCGCTTTAATTTCCTGTGAGAGAACCTCTAGGTTTTTCGCTCTACCGATACGTTTTCCTTCGAATAATCCAACCGATCCGCCTGAAAGGCCCAGATGATGTTTGGCGTAACGGCCATTCTTCTGTAGGATAACCTGTCCTGCTTCGGGAAGCTTCTGCTCCATTTCCTTTTCGCCTTCCTGCTTTAAAATATATACATGCTGAAGGAGTAGGGTACAAAGCGCTTTATATTTTTCATCCACAGTGATCACATCCAAGGCGGACATGAGATTGTCATGTGGAGGAAGGGGCTGTTTAACGGCTGTATCTATGGCATCCAGAACAAAGAAATTGGCACGGCCTTTTGCGGCGTCGCTCAATAACTGGATGGCCTGAACGGCATCTTGTTGCGTCTCGACAACATAATGGTTCATGATCGGTTCCAAATAGTTTTCAATCGCAACACGATAGTCTTCCTGGCAAAATAACACATCGGAGAAGAGAGGTGGCTGTTTTTTCCAACCTGCATTTTTCTTCAAGAATCGAATGGAATCTGGGAAACCCTCTAAATTGTCAATAAGGGATTTTGTCAGATTATATTCATTCTGTTTGGCATCGACCAATCTAAGGTCTTTCGCAAGTTGTGCTTTAAACTCCTCTAAATTTGTCTGGCATTGAAGGATCTGCGTTTGCAGTTCCTCCTCCAGTTGATTGGCCGAATCATACTGCAACTGCTGCGCTTCGACACGACCTTCCAATTCCGCCACAGCACTGTTAAATTGCAGTAATTCTGCTTCTTTCGATTCGGTATCCACACTATTGCGGACAGCTTCCTGAAGAAGGGCTTCTTTTTGGATATTAAAAACGGCGAGATCCTTCTCAAGTTTATAAATTTTAGCCTGTAGTTCAGCATTGCTTTTGTTGAAGATATCCAATTTCCCCTTGGCAGATTGTTGTTGACCCCTCAGGGCATCTACCTCAGATTTATTGGATTCCAGGTTGTCTTTGAGTGAATCAAGTTTATTCTGTTCATCAAATAGCTCCTCATTCAGTCTTTTAATGGTATAAAGGACGTGATTAAGTTGTTGCTTGTCGCTATTGACATCAAGATTTAATCGATTTTCTTTATCCTGAAGATTTTTTACTTTCTCATTTTTGATCTTCTTTTCAGACTCATAGCCACGGATTTTGTTGACAAATTCCTGTGTGGATTTTTGTTGTACAGAAAGGTTCTTCTCCTGCTCTAAATTTACCTGACGCAGTGATTGTAGTTCAGTCTCCGCATTGAGAATCAATTGCTGGGAATTAGCGGCGTCTTTTTGAACTTTAGACTCCTGTGTTTGAAGTCGATCAAGCTCAGTCGAGAAATCCGCAATTCTATAATAAGCGAGGTCAATGCTGCTTTGGCGATATTCCTGCTTGAGGAGGGTATATTTCTCGGCTTTCTTAGCTTGATTTTCTAGCGATTTAAGATTTTTTGTGATCTCATAGAGTAAATCGTCTACCCGGCTGAGGTCGGCTTCCGTATCTTTTAATTTTGTTAGCGTCTGTTTTTTGCGCACCTTATATTTTGAAATACCGGATGCTTCCTCAAAAAGATTTCTACGCGAATTGTCTTTGTTATTGATGATCTCATCGATCATTTTCAACTCGATGATGGAATAACTATCGGCACCGACTCCGGTATCCAAAAATAAATCCGTGATATCTTTTAAACGGCACTTTACATCATTCAAACGATACTCACTATCCCCATTTCGGAATAGTTTACGTGTTACCGTAACAGTAGAGAATTCTGTTGGGAGGATATTATTGTTATTATTGAAGGTCAGGGAAACTTCCGCAAGATTAGCTGGTTTTCTGTTCTTTGTTCCGTTAAAAATAATGTTTTCCATTTTATCAGAACGTAGCATCTTTGTACTTTGTTCACCAAGTACCCAGCGTATTGCGTCCACCACATTGGATTTTCCACATCCATTTGGTCCAACAATCGCGGTAACACCGTCATTGAAGTTGATCGTGATCTTGTCTCCGAAACTCTTAAATCCCTTTATTTCTAGTTTGGTTAACTGCATTTATACCAAATTTGTTTGTCGTTATAAGCTTGCGAAAATAGTAAATTAAAATAAAACTTTTTTCTTTCTTTACTCACATTTTCCTGTTTCAGGATCGCAAGAAGGGCCTTCTTCACCTCTTTGTTGTAATGGGGCGGATTGGCTTGCCAAACATTCTTTGATCGTATTGTGAAAAACTTCCATGGGTTGCGCACCGGGAATTGCGTACTTCCGGTCAAAGACAAAAAATGGTACGCCACGAAGGCCAAGGTTGACACCTTCCTGAATGTCCTGGCTGACATCGTAAGCATAGTTGTCGGAGTCTAAAAGTTCCTGTACCGTTTGAACTGGGAGGCCTACTTGTTTCGCTAGTTCAACAAGGGTTGCATTATCGTTGACATCTAAACCGTCTGTAAAATGGGCTTTGAATAATGATTTTTTCAAAGCAGTTCCTTTTTGATGGGTCTGCGCAAAATGAAGGAGACGATGTGCTTTTTTGGTATTTACGACAATTGCTTTATCAAAGTTTAATGCGATACCAAGTTCCTTACCTTGCGCACTGAGCTGTGCCGTCATTGCCACGACATCATCCATGCTCATCCCTTTTGTACGGACAAGGTAATCGTACGTTGGCATTCCCGGAGCGTCTTCGGGAAATTCTGGATTGAGCTGATAGGATTTCCAGGTAATCTCTGCTTGTACTTCCTGCTCAACTTCCTGTAGGGCCGACTCAAGCTTTGTCAAACCAATATAACAAAATGGACAAATGATGTCCGACCAAATTTCTATTTTCATATTTCTTATTTTACTCCGTATATTGTAATCAAAAATACATATAATAACGGTGATTATCGGATTACATTGTTGGGTCAATGTCAACATCATTATATTGCAGGTCTAAGTATATGTCAGAGAAAGATTTTTTAAATCGTAAAGTAACACTCGTCCTCGGGGGCGGGGGAGCGAGAGGATTGGTACATATCGGTATTATCCGCAAACTAGAGGAAATGGGCTTTGAGATCGATGAAATTGTGGGTTGTTCCATTGGCGCATTGGTCGGCGGAATTTATGCCCAGGGAAAGATGGATGTGCTGGAAGACTGGATGCATAATCTAACCAAGAAATCGGTTTTCAATATGATGGATTTCAGCTGGAAGGGTCTAGGAATGATGAAGGGAATCAAAGTCTTCAATGCCTTGAAATCGGTTATTCCCGATGCGAATATCGAAACGTTTCCTATTTTATTCAAGGCTGTTGCCACTGATCTGAATTATGAAAAAGAAGTTGTACTCGATTTTGGAAGTATGTATGACGCTATACGGGCTTCTATCGCGATACCGGCTGTTTTTACAGCAGTAGAGGAGGATACCCATGTCTATGTGGATGGCGGTGTCCTCAATCCATTACCCATCAACCATGTCACACGAAAAGAAAATTTAATTATAGCGGTCAATCTGGAATCAAAACCGGATAAACAGTATTCTGTTATTAAAAAATTGGATACAAAAACCTCAAATTCTCTGGATATTCTACAAGCGTCTTATTATGTGATGCGCAGAAAAATGAGCCGTATGATTATTGATCTCTATCGTCCGGATGTTGTTGTCAACATCCCTTATAACATCTGTAATTTGTGGGACTACCACCGTGCAGAGTTTTTAGTTCAAAAAGGTAGGGAGTATATTGATAAGGCCCTTAAAAGTAAGACCAAAATAGAGTAGTGCACAGCGCTAGCTACTTTATTTTGGTCTTTCAGATTTAGATCACCAGGAATTGAACAAGCTGATCTTTGCTCATTGTCAAGAAATCAAGGATTAAAACAGATTGGGATAGTCACTGATAATTCCATCTACTTTCAGTGCCTTCAATTGTGCAATCTCTGTTTTACTATTTACTGTCCACGGAATTACCTTAACATTTGCTTTATGGTATTGTTTGACAAATTCACTGGTCACTAGCTTATAGTGTGGGCTAATGATGAAAGGAGTAAAACCTAATGCTGCGATTGTCTCCTGTGCATTTTTTGTATAGTTGCCATCAATAAGGTAAGAAACTTTTAATTGTGGGTAGGCTTTGTTTAGATACTTGACTGCCCGGATATCAAAGGATTGAATGATGGTACGAGCTGCAATTTTTTTCTCTGTGATAACCTGTACCAGTAAATCAACGAATTCTTCTACCCTGGGATGATAGATGCCGTCTTTATCCTCTTTACTTTTTACCTCAATATTATAAAACATAGGCGCAGTTCTCTTTTGGAGGGAATAGGCTTCTGTACTATCGATGAGGTCGGCTAGTTTTGCAATACGTGTAACTTGTTTTTTCTGTTCTGGAAACTCCTTATAAAATTTGGAACCAATATCGTACTTGATCAGCTCTTTATAGTTCATTGCATATATTTTCAATGATCTATCTTTTTCGGGAATCTCAGTGCCATCTGGTTTTAACACAAATTTGGGATTTAAATAATCGTCGTGGAAAACAACGACTTTCCGATCTTTTGTAATGTGACAATCCATTTCCAGTGTTGTTACTTGGGGCAGGTCAATTGCATTTTTCATTGCTGCAATGGATTCTTCGGGGTACAGGCCACGTCCGCCACGATGTGCTTCTAAACTGAGCTTAGGGAAGCTATTGGTTGTTTTTGCGGAATCTTTCATAACTGAACAAGACACAGATGATAATATCAGACCAAAAAAGGCTATTCTAAGAAGACTTCTTTTCATTAATTATTATATTTAAACAAAATAAGGGAGAATTACCCCGCTATGAATAGGCGAATATACATAACCTATTTTACTTTTTTTACTTTGAAGGTTTCAGATCCTTGATTTTTCCTGTTTTTGAATGTGTTTTCGAAACAGAACAAACTAAAATGAACTATAGATATTATTGAAGTGAAGAAAAACGAAGTTTTAAAGGTCTGTTAAATATCATTCTTTACAAGAAGAAAGCCTTTTCGGAACGATTACGGCGGGATTGAAAATAGGACAATACACTTATATGTTAAGGCGAAATCTATTTTTTTTGTCTTTTTTGCAAGAAATTATTGTCATTCCTTTTAGAATTCCCTTTATTTGCACAAATCTCAAATTAGATGGCGAAAAATTTATTGATAGTTGAGTCTCCAGCGAAAGCAAAAACGATAGAAGGATATTTAGGGAGTGATTTTTTGGTAAAGTCAAGTTATGGACATATCCGTGACCTGGTGAAAACCGATGATGCAATTAATACAGAGAATAATTTCGAACAGAAGTACGAAGTTCCCTCTGATAAAAAGGCAGTCGTAAGCGAGCTGAAAAAATTAGCTAAGGCAGCAGAAACTGTATGGCTCGCATCCGATGAGGACCGTGAGGGGGAAGCTATCTCTTGGCATTTATTTGAGACATTGGGACTGAAAGATGAAAGTACTAAACGTATTGTGTTTCATGAGATCACGAAACCAGCAATACTAAAAGCTATCGACAATCCCCGTAAAATAGATTATAACCTCGTTAACGCACAACAGGCGAGACGTGTATTAGATCGACTGGTGGGCTTTGAGTTGTCACCCGTTTTATGGAAAAAGGTGAAACCATCTTTATCTGCGGGTCGTGTACAATCAGTTGCCGTGAGATTGATCGTTGACAGGGAGCGTGAGATTAACAAGTTTGAACCTGAGGCAGCGTTTAAGATCGTAGCTTTCTTTCATACAGGCAAGGTTAAAGATAGTTTTAAAGCTGAGCTTCCCCAACGATTTGCAACAGAAGCTGAGGCTACTCAATTTTTGGAGGACTGTAAGGCGGCTTTGTTCTCCGTTAAAAATCTGGAGACAAAACCATCGAAACGTTCACCGGCAGCTCCATTTACAACTTCTACTTTACAACAGGAGGCGAGTAGAAAACTTGGATTCTCTGTGGCACGTACAATGCAAGTTGCCCAGCGTTTATATGAGTCCGGACGTATCACCTATATGCGTACCGACTCTGTCAATTTGAGTGATACTGCGATAGACGCAGCTGAAAAAGAAATTAAATCGGCATATGGTAACCAATACCATAAAGTAAGAAGATATAAAACAAAAACTTCGGGCGCACAAGAAGCGCACGAGGCTATACGTCCTACTTATTTTTCTGAACATACCATTGAAGGCGATTCTGCTGAAAAGCGATTGTATGAACTGATCTGGAAGAGAGCAATTGCTTCCCAGATGAGTGAAGCAGAATTTGAGCGGACACTAGCGAAAATTTCTATTTCCACACGTACCGAAGATCTAAACGCTTCTGGTGAGGTGATGAAATTTGATGGTTTTCTGAAAGTCTATATGGAATCTGTAGACGATGATCAGGAGGCAACCCTTGATGAGGACAGTGATAATGCAATCCTTCCGCCATTGACAGTTGGTTTACAACTGACCTTAAAAAGTATGTCTGCGACGGAACGTTTTACAAGACCTCCGGCACGTTATACTGAGGCCGCATTGGTGAAGAAATTAGAGGAGCTGGGTATCGGACGACCTTCTACTTATGCACCAACAATCTCTACGATCCAAAATCGTGGCTATGTTGTGAAAGAAGAAAGAGAGGGGAGATCACGTGACTATCGTGTGTTGACGCTTGAGAACACGGAATTGAAAGCTGTCACTAAGACGGAAATAACAGGAGCAGAAAAAGGGAAAATGTTCCCAACGGATATCGGTATTGTCGTGAATGATTTCCTTGTAGAGCATTTCAATGGTATTGTAGATTTTCACTTTACAGCGAATGTCGAGAAAGAGTTTGACGATATTGCACATGGACTGACCGAATGGACAAAGATGTTGCACGATTTCTATGGGCCTTTTCACTCTGAAGTTGAAGATACATTGGAGAATGCTGATCGTGCCAACAATGAGCGTGAGCTAGGTGTAGATCCAGTTTCGGGTAAACCCGTCTCTGTACGTATCGGAAAATTTGGACCTTTGGTTCAGATCGGTTCCCCTGATGACGAAGAAAAACCTCGATTTGCATCTTTGCGCAAAGGACAGATGATTGAAACAATCACCTTTGAAGATGCGATGGAGTTATTCAAATTGCCAAAAAAAGTTGGTGTATTTGAAGATAAGGAAATGACAGTTGCTATCGGTCGATTCGGACCTTATATCCGTCATAACTCGGCTTTCTATTCCTTGCCAAAAGGAGTAGATCCTTTGGATGTAACCGAGGAGGAATGTATTCAGATCATTCAGGAAAAACGTCAGAAAGATATTGAAAAAGTGATCCGTGTATTCGATGAAAATCCGGATGCGCAGATTGAACAAGGCCGTTGGGGACCATTTATTCGTTTTGGCAAGCAGAATTTAAAAATTCCGAAAGGAACGGAAATCGAAAAGATTAGCTACGAAGATGTGTTGAAGTGGGCCGAAGCGGATGCTCCGAAGGGTAAAGCCGTTAAAGCAAAAACTGCCGAAAAGAAAACAGTTGCTAAAAAAGCAACAGCAAAGAAGGCTCCAGCTAAGAAAACGACAAAGTCTAAATAAGGATGAAAGCAGATTTTCCCGAAAATATAGTAAAAGATATCATGATTGCCGTGGTTTTGGAGGGCGAGACCGTGGAGACTAAAAACTGGACCGTGTACGTTATCAACGATAAGAATATCGCGATACAGAATGTGCTGATTAGTTCAAAAGGGTATGGTGAAAAGGATGGGAGACAGGTTACCACAACAACATTACGGCATTTCATCGGAAATATAGAGCCCAAATCCTTTGATCGGGTTGAAGCGATCGATGAGCAGGTATTTGGGCTGACCAACGAGTATTGGTTGAGCTTTTATATTGACAATATTATTTACGATAAAAAATATATCTTTTTACCAGAAAGCATCGTGGATGGTAATTTAACTAAAGTCCCTTTAGTGAATAAGCCCGGTGTCATCATAGGAGGAAATGAATAATGAGTGGAAGACACAATTTTATTATTGCCATAGATGGCTTTTCCTCTTGTGGAAAGAGTACACTTGCCAAAGCTTTAGCTAAAAAACTGAAATTTGCCTTTATTGACAGCGGCGCGATGTATAGGGCGGTAACGCTTTATTTTATTCGTCATAATATTGCTTTGGATGATCAGGAAGCGATTGATCAGGCATTAAATGAGATCCATATTGACTTTATTCCGAATGCTGTCAAAACGGAGATCCACCTCAATGATGAAGATATTTCGGAAGAAATCCGTCAAATGTACATTTCTGATAAAGTCAGTGATGTAAGTGCAATTAAAGCGGTACGAACCGCAATGGTGGCGCAACAACAAAAATTGGGTGGCCGGAGAAATATTATTATGGATGGGCGGGATATTGGTACCACCGTTTTCCCTGATGCCGATCTGAAAATCTTTATGACCGCAGATCCGAAAGTTAGGGCAGCCAGAAGATATCTGGAATTGACGGAGAAAGGGGAGGATGTCACACTCGAAGAGGTTGTTGACAATCTTGCCAATCGGGATCGTATTGATAGCACCCGTGCTGAGAGTCCGCTGAGACAAGCCGAAGATGCTATCGTATTGGATAACTCAAATTTGACTCCAGAGCAGCAACTACATTTTGTTGAGGAGGAATATCTGAAAGTCAAAGCCTCAAGAATACAAGCATAAACGCGATATAACAAAAAATGCCGATTTTTCAATCGGCATTTTTTGTATTTTGAAGACAACTATTTTATACTATTAATTTGTTGTTGCTCCAATAATTTGTCTACATTGTTTTTCTCACCAAACTCTGCTGTCTGTTCTTGAAAAGATTCCAGAAGCGCTTTGATAGCGTCTGAATTATCCGCTGTACGTTGATAGATTTCGGGAATTGTCTGTTCAATATTCTTATCACCGAGTTCGATGTTATCAACTTCGATTTTGCCTATCTTTTCTAAAACAGCCTGTTGGCTATTTCTGACATCTTCTAATTCTCTCGCTATTTTTTCCATCAATTGGAATTTCTTCAATTTATCCATATGCAATATCTTTAGTTATACTGTAATAAGAACAATGTCGCTCGAAAGTTTGTTTTGTTTTTTTTAAAATTGGTAAAAAAATAGGCCTAATGACATCATTGGGGCACAAAAAAGCCAGCCCCTTTTTGGGGCCGGCTTTGATAACGTATAATCGTTGTTTTTTTTAATTCGTTCTTCCGGGATATACTTCTAGCGCTTTCTCCAAACAGATCAATGCGTTTTTAAGATCATTTTGATTCAGTACATAAGCTAGGCGGACCTCATTTGTTCCGGCACCTTCAGTACTATAGAAGCCAGTTGCTGGCGCCATCATGACCGTTTCGTTATTGTAGGAAAACTCCTCCAATATCCATTGGCAGAATTTATCCGCGTTATCGATCGGTAACTTAGCAACTACATAAAATGCACCTCCGGGATTAGGAGAGTATACACCATCAATTGCATTTAATCCGCTGACCAATACATCTCTTCTGGCCGTATATTCTTTAGATACTGCTTCAAAGTAGCTATCCGGTGTATCCACAGCAGCTTCGCCAGCAATTTGTCCCTCCAAAGATGGACTTAAACGCGCCTGAGCAAACTTCAATGCCGTCTGATATAATTCTTTATTTTTGGTGATAATACAACCTATACGGGCACCACATGCTGAATAACGTTTTGAAACCGTATCAAAGATAACAACATTATTCTCGAGGCCTTCCAGGTGCATTGGAGATATAAACTCTCTGCCATCGTAGCAGAATTCGCGATAAGCCTCATCAGAGAACAGATAGAGATCATATTTCAGACAAAGCTCCCTTAATGCTTCCAGCTCTTCTCTCGAATAAAGATAACCTGTCGGATTGTTGGGATTACAGATGCAGATTGCTTTGGTTTTCTCGGTAATTACTTTCTCAAATTCAGCAATGGAAGGTAATGCAAATCCACTTTCAATATAAGACATGATCGGTTTGATCACAATGTCCGAAGAACAGGCAAAACCATTGTAGTTTGCATAAAACGGTTCTGGGATAATCACTTCCTCACCTTCATTTAAGCAGGCTTGCATTGTAATTGTAATCGCTTCTGAGCCACCATTGGTTACCAGGATGTCAGTAGGTTCAATATTGTAATTTAGCTTATTATAATACTCGGCTAATTTTTTTCGGTAGGAGGCGGTACCTTCAGAAGGTGTATAAGCCCATACTTTGAAATCAATATTTTTCAAAGCATTAAGCATAATTTCAGGTGTTTGGATATCTGGTTGCCCGATATTTAAGTGGTATATTTTTTTACCTTCTTTTTTTGCTTGATCAGCATAAGGCGTCAGTTTTCTGATGGGTGACGCAGGCATATTTAGCCCTTTTTCTGATATTACTGGCATTATAGTTTTTTTAAAATTAGTTGTGCAAAGCTAACCAAAATAAAACGAAAAAAGCCACATCAGGATGTGGCTTTTTTCGTTTTATCTGTTGGATTTTTATTCCACAATCCCTTTAATATAAAGTGTCTTTACAGGTGTTTTCGTATTCGATTGTACCGTAAAACTTTTGGTAAATGGCGCCTTTGCCGCGGCGTTATATGTTACCTTGATTGTTCCTGTTTCTCCTGGTTTGATTGGAGTTTTAGTAAACTCGGCTACCGAACAACCACAAGTAGGAACTACATTCGAAATAATAATAGGCTCACTGCCTGTGTTTGAAAATTTAAAATTATATGATACAGGTGTTCCGGCCGGAATCTTGCCGAAATCATGTGTTTCTTTTTCAAATTTAAATTCCCCTTGTCCAGCTTGCATAGATGAAAAACCGATAAAGGAAATGATCACTGCTAAGATTGTTATATACTTTTTCATGCTTCTAAGATATTACTTTGTGATTAAACTAGTACAACTGATATGCCAAATGTAATATTTATTGTCAATTTATTACACATCTAACAACTTTATTACAGTTAGATTATACCCTCTTTAAGCAGATCTTGTATATGGATAACCCCATCATAGTTCCCTTGATCGGATACTAACAACTGCGTGATGTTGTTTTCCCGCATGATATGAAGCGCATTGGCCGCCAGTTCATTTTTATCGATCACCTTTGGTGATTTGCCCATAATATCTGCTGCGCTGATCATTGCGAGGTCAGTATGTCTTTCGAGCATGCGACGGATATCGCCATCGGTAATAATACCCTGGATCTGTGCTCCGTTTAAGACTGCTACTGCGCCCAGTCTGAAATGCGTAATGGTGATGATGATATCTCTGACGTTGGCATCCAGTTGTACGCTAGGTTTACCATTTTGATCGGATAAGTCTGCCACTTTTAAGTAGAGCTTTTTGCCCAGGGCACCACCGGGATGGTACTTCGCAAAATCCTGGTCCGTAAAATCACGACATTCCTGTAGCACAACAGCTAGCGCATCGCCCATGGCTAATTGTGCCGTCGTGCTTGACGTTGGCGCTAAATTATTTGGACAAGCTTCTTTCTCAACAGTGGTGTTCAGTATGTAGTCTGCATTTTTTGCCAGGTAGGACGCTGTGTTGCCAACCAAAGCTACCAACGTGTTTTTCGTCTGTTTTAGAAATGGGACCAAGACCTTTATTTCTGGGGTATTGCCGCTTTTGGATATGGCAATAATTAAATCATACTGTTGGATAATACCCAGATCCCCATGGATGGCATCAGCTGCATGCATAAAGATAGAAGGTGTTCCTGTCGAATTTAATGTTGCAACAATCTTTTGTGCAATAATGGCACTTTTTCCGATACCTGTGACGATTACCCGCCCCTGAAGATGCAGGATTTTATTTATAACGGTAACAAAATCATCGTCAATATATTGAGCCAGAGCAGCTACTGCTTTGGCTTCTTCTTGAATAGCTTGAATAGCTATATTTTTTATTTCGTAGTTGTTTTTCACAAAAAATACTCTTACTTTTATGTATTAGAATAGATTGCAAAAATAGATTATTTTTCAGGATTATTTCTTCATTTATCTATCTTATTTTTGCCCAAGGCGCAATGGAAATAGAAAAATCACTTTTCGACAATTTACAGGATTTTTTTGGTTTTGATACTTTTAAAGGAGATCAAGAGGCTATTATAACCAGCATTCTTCAAAAGAAGGATACGTTTGTTATTATGCCAACCGGGGGAGGGAAATCAATTTGTTATCAACTGCCAGCACTCATGAGTGAGGGAACTGCAATTGTAATTTCCCCGTTGATTGCTTTAATGAAAAATCAAGTAGATCAACTTCGCGCGTTCGGCGGCGAAGACAGTATCGCTCATTTTTTAAACTCCTCACTGAACAAGAGTGAAATCACCCGTGTAAAGGAGGATGTGCTTGCAGGAAAGACCAAGTTACTCTATGTAGCTCCAGAATCACTTGCTAAGCAAGATAATGTGGAGTTCTTGCATCAGATTACCGTGTCTTTTGTTGCCGTAGATGAAGCACATTGTATTTCAGAATGGGGACATGATTTTAGACCGGAATACCGCAAAATACGTCAAGTTATCAATGAGATAGGCGCTAATATTCCAATTATTGCGTTGACTGCAACAGCGACTCCAAAAGTGCAATCTGATATCCGTAAAAACTTACAGATGAATGATGCCGTGCTATTTAAATCATCATTCAATCGGAGCAATTTATACTATGAGGTACGTCCTAAAAAAGACGTGGTCAAAGAAATTGTACGTTTTATCAAGACAAAACCGGGCAAAACTGGTATTGTTTATTGCTTGAGCAGAAAGAAAGTTGAAGAAATAAGCGAGGTATTGAACCTAAACGGTATTAAAGCACTGCCATATCACGCAGGCCTTGATGCTAAAACAAGAGCTGATACGCAAGATAAATTCTTGATGGAGGATGTGGAAGTGATTGTCGCTACAATCGCGTTTGGTATGGGGATTGACAAACCGGATGTCCGTTATGTTATCCACCATGATATTCCAAAATCTATGGAAGGCTACTACCAGGAAACTGGACGTGCTGGCCGTGATGGGGGCGATGGTTATTGTTTGGCTTTCTATTCGGAGAAAGATGTTGAGAAACTGACAAAATTCATGAAAGATAAACCTGTGGCCGAACGCGAGATCGGTACGCAGATACTGAAAGAAGTCATCGATTATTCCGAATCTGCTGTTTGTCGTCGTAAACAGATTCTTCATTATTTTGGAGAAAACTTTGACGAACAAGGCTGTAGTAACATGTGCGATAATTGCCGTTCGGAAAAAGAATATTTTGAAGCCGAGGAATCCCTAAAAGATGTATTGGGCTTTATTAAAGAGCAGGGTGAGAAATTTGACGATCACCATGTCATTAACGTGATGATCGGGCAGAACAATCAACCTGTATCTTCCTACAAACATGACGAGCACCGTCTATTTGGCTCAGGAAAAGAAAAAGGTACTATCTATTGGAAATCACTGTTACGTCAAGCCGTACTTGACAACTTCGTTGAGAAGGATATTGATCACTATGGTTTGCTGAAATTAACGGATATCGGTCGGAATTATATAGACAATCCTTACCAGTTAAAGTTTGTTTTAAACCGTCCTATCGAGAGTGCCGAAAGCACTGCTGGAGACGAGGCTGGTCATGGAACTGGTGCACTCGACACGACCTTACTGGGTATGCTCAAAGATCTGCGTAAAAAGATCGCTAAGAGTAAATCTTTGCCACCATTTGTGATCTTCCAAGATCCTTCCTTAGAGGAAATGTGTACACATTATCCGGTCAATATCGACGAGCTAAAACAGATTCAAGGGGTAGGGAATGGTAAGGCGATTAAATTTGGTGCTTCCTTTATCGCGTTGATCAAGGACTATGTGGAGGAAAATGAAATAGACCGACCTGTAGACCTGGTCATCAAAAGTACAGCAAATAAATCTGCGTTGAAAGTGGCGATCATCCAAAATATCGACCGCAAGCTTGCACTGGACGATATTGCAGCAGCAAAGGGGATTACCTACGAGGAAATCCTGAAGGAAATTGAAACAATCGTTAATGCCGGGACCAAGATAAATATCAATTATTTTATTGACGAAATTATTGATGAAGACCGTCAGGACGAAGTGTACGATTACTTTAAAACAGCTGAAACTGATTCGATCAATGATGCGCTTAAGGAATTAGGAGGTGACGATTATAGTTTTGAAGACCTTCAATTGATGCGTATCAAGTTTTTATCGGAATTGGGTAATTAAAATTTTTATATAATTCATATGATCAACAAATACATTCCTGAAATAAAGAATGGAACTTCGCAGAATTTCTTTTTAATGGCAGGGCCATGTGCAATTGAGGGAGAAGAAATCGCTTTGCGGATTGCTGAAAAGATTGTTACTATTACAGATAAACTCAATATCCCTTATATTTTTAAAGGCTCTTACCGTAAGGCCAACCGGTCTCGTTTGGATTCTTTTATGGGTATAGGAGATGAAAAAGCGCTGAAAATTTTGGAGAAAGTGGGGAAGACCTTCGGCGTTCCTACGGTAACGGATATCCATGAAAGCCATGAAGCGGAAATGGCCGCAGCTTATGTAGATGTTCTTCAAATTCCGGCATTTTTATGTAGACAAACGGATTTATTGGTCGCTGCAGCAAAAACAAATAAAGTCGTTAACGTAAAAAAAGGACAGTTTTTAAGTGCGGGATCCATGAAGTTTGCCGTAGACAAGATTGTGGAGTCTGGTAATGAAAAGGTCTTTTTGACCGATCGTGGTAATACATTTGGCTACCAGGATCTGATCGTTGACTATAGAGGAATTCCTGAAATGCGTTCCTTTAATGTGCCAACTATAATGGATTGTACACATTCACTTCAGCAGCCAAATCAGAATTCAGGAGTAACAGGTGGAAAGCCTGCGCTGATCGAAACAATTGCCAAAGCGGCGATTGCTGTTGGGGCCGATGGTCTATTTATCGAAACCCATCCTGATCCGGCAAATGCAAAATCTGATGGTGCAAATATGTTGCACCTCGATCTGCTTGAAGGGTTGATGGAAAAACTAGTACGTGTAAGACAAGCTATTTTATAGTATAATAAATAAATCGTAATAGAAAGGAGCCAATAGGCTCCTTTTTTTAATCAATTCAAATTCAAATCTAAACTATCGTATGTTTTCAAAAGTTTCTCTCATGGCTCTGATGCTGTTCTCGCTTTCGATTGTCAAAGGACAGCAAAATTATACCTGGTTTTCGCCTCTTGACGATAAACATGTTGAAGGCCGGCTCGACAATCAGAAGCTTACAGCTTTTGGTCGACTGCCGGATGAGCTGGAAAAGCAGGTGCGCAAACCCGTCTGGGAACTGGGACAAAATTCTGCTGGACTCTATATTGATTTTCAGACATCAGCTTCGGAAATTACAGTTCAATATCAAGTTGCCGGCGGATTGAATATGCCTCATATGCCTACTACCGGTGTGAGTGGACTGGATCTTTATGCCTATGATACAACGAATAAAGCCTGGAAATGGGCTTACGGTAATTATGATTTTTCAGACACGATTTCTTATGTTTGGAAGAATATAGGAAAGAATAGTAGCTTTAACTATCGTTTGTATTTGCCTTTGTATAATACGGTTAAATGGTTGAAGATTGGTGTGCCTGCTGATGCGAAGTTAACATATACACATACCGCTACCTTGAAACCTATTGTGGTCTATGGCACTTCTATAGGACAGGGGGCATGTACTAGCCGTCCGGGACTTGCCTGGATAAGTCAGGTAGGCAGAGCTGTTAATAACGAGATGTTGAATTTATGTTTTTCGGGTAACGGTCGTCTTGAACAGCCTATCCTAAACATAATGAATCAGGTGGACGCAGCATGCTATATTTTGGATTGTATTCCGAATCTTGCGATTACTAAATCACTTAGCGAAAAACAATTGGACTCGCTATTGGTCAATGCGGTTACATTTTTAAGAAAGGAACATCCGACAACACCGATCATATTGACACAGCATAGTTCTGGAAATATCAATACCGTGTTTAACGAAGACAAAAATAAAGAATATCAACAAAGTAGCCGTGTATTGAAAGCGACTTATGAGAAATTACAGTCACAGGGGGTTCGGCAGATTTTTATGCTGTCAAGTGGGGAACTGGGGCTGGACTTAAACTCAACGGTAGATTATGCGCACCCCAATGATCAGGGGATGGAACATATCGCAAATGCGTATATTAGGTTGCTAAAAAAGGTGCTGAAATAAAATCTTCATACTTTCCAAGGAGAAGGAGTAAAGCTAAAAGCTTTGAAAATCGGTCGGAGCTTTTTTATGCCAATAAACTGAGCGTAACGAGCTCATTGATGACTTAATAAAAAAATACGAACCAATGAAAAGCAGACATTTTAATAAAAAAAGGGAAGTTTAAACTTCCCTTTTTTTATTATTTCTTTTTCAATTTCATCGTCATTTTTGCTTTTTCACCACCTCCATAATTGAAAGTTTTCGAATTACTTTCCTTCTTTTGGTGAAAAGCCCCACCACGGGAACTATCTTCTTGTTCCTCCTTGGTTGATTTTTTCTTTTTATCACTTGTGGGATTGTAAATCTGTAGATCCTCCGGAAGATCCAGTACATCCATTCGTTTACCCACAGCCTGTTCTATTTTTCTGACCATCGGAAGTTCCAGATCGGTCGTAAATGTCAATACCACGGAGTCCTCATTTTCGTCATTTTTGACTAAATGGTTTAAAAATTCCTCTTTTTCATTTGGCAATTCAAATTGAAAAATAAAAGGAATATTTGCGAGATCAACTGCATTGGTGTTTTCCCGAGCAATGATCAAAACGCGAGTTTGCTCACTTTCTATAAAGTCTGCTATTGTTTCAAAGCCAAAATCATCATAAAATAGTGGATTTAGAATAGCGATTTCCTCTTTCCCTTGTTGAAATAGGCTAGTGGCAAGTTTTTGTGCTGTAAGCTTTGAATTTACAAAAACAATCACTTTTTGAAAAACCTCTTTATCTTGTAGAAGGTAATTCAGTAGATTGATTTTTGTGGTGAAATTGGGAAGATGGTACAATAAAAGATCTAAAGTGTCAATAGTTTCATTCTCTAATTCATCCACTTCAATCAAAGCATAATCCTCATTTAGATGCTTATCAATCATGTCATACAGCTTCTGATGTTCAACAGTACTGAAGACCAGGTGCTGTACTTTACCACAACTTTCTGCTAGTTCTCTTACAGGATTTTGCATGCCCTGTTTGATGATTTCTTCTGCATCATCAATAATTAACGTTTGGATACGGTTTAGATTGAGGGCTAATTTGAGATAGATTGCCCGTGCACGGTTCGGTGTCGCGACTACAATGTCCTTTCCAGCAACTAATTCTTCTATTTCTTCTTCCATACTTCCTCCTGCACGCAATCCAATAATTCGAAGATCTCTATTTTTGCTTAGTTGGTAAAATTTTTCAACGATCTCGTCGATGCGTTCTTCATTGGGAGCCAAGATTAAAAACTTAGGTGCTTCATCATCCGTGAATTTTAATTTCATCAAGGTTGATAATACATAAGTAGTGGTCTTGCCCGCTCCTTCAGGAGCAATCGCAATAACATCCTGTCCGCCAAGAATTCTGGAAATACATTTACTCTGAACTTCCTTTGGAGCCAAATAACCGAGCTCGGTCATCGTAGCAGTCAATCTTTTGCTTAGTTTTAGTTTCTCTAACGACACGTATCCTTTAGTTTATGTAAGTTGCAAAAATACACATTTAGTTTTTAGATCAGCTAATGTGCGCCCATTTTTGAAAAGACATTGATAATAATTACCCCAGCGACGATCAATATCATTCCGATTACTGCTGGTGTATCAGGAATCTGTTTAAACAAAATCATCCCTATCAATGTAATGGCAACGATACCAACCCCCGACCAGATTGCATAGGATATTCCGACAGGAAGATATTTCAATGTGATGCTCAGGAAATAAAAAGCGATAATGTAACCAATGATACAGATGGAGGTAGGTTTCCATAAGGTAAATCCCTCAGATTTCTTTAGGAAAGTCGTGGCGAAAATTTCTGCCGCAATAGCAAGAAACAAGTATAAATATTTTATCATTACAGATTCTTTTCTGATCAAGTGAAGTACTGTATGCAAAGCTACACTTTTTGCTATTCACTTCGCCTCAATGGTATTATATTTAGGAAATTGCAGCTATTGAGTTGGTACAAATACAGCGCATCTACAGCGATCAGGCTAATTTTGACGGTAATTATAATTGTTTATAAGGTTAAATTTATCTAAGTTTGGCCAATCCACTAATGGGAATTAATAGACTTTATGAGGTATATTCGTGTTTTTTTTAAAACCTTTATTATATGCTTAGTTTTTCTATTCTCTTGCTGTCAGCTGTATGCCCAAGATCAGTTGCAGGAGCTACAGAAATCATACTATAATCTTCCGTTAGGGAGTAAGGAACGGTTTCTGTTGACCGGAAAATATGCGCAGGCCCTATATTTCAACAATGAGAAAGCATTGGCAAGTCAGTTGCTCAATGATAATATTCAATTGGCCAAAAATTACCCCGACAAACAATACTATGCCTATTTAAATTGCATCGCAGCAATGAATAGTTATAACGATCGCCTTTTTGAGAAATCGCGCTTTTACCTGGAACATGCAAAATCTGTTCTTCCCATAATCAATGATAATGGTATCAAGGGATATATTCATTATTGTGATGGCTGGATTATGACAAGGCAGAACAAGGAGGATCAGGCTGTTTCCCAGTTTCATAAAGCAATTTCTTTTTTGGAAAAAGCCCCCCAGACAGATGCGAATATAGCCCGTAAATTGGCGGTATATAAAGAATTGACGGCTATTTATGCCAATCAGCGGAATTATGAATTTCAGGAGAAGTACACGAACCTTTTATTGGAGACAGCGAAAGCAGGTCAGAATACGAATAGTTTATTTGATGCCTATATGCAAGCCGGTTACCTATTTGAGGAGGAATATCGGTCAAACCGAACAGATCAGCAACTTTTGAAGAAAGCCGAAGAACATTATCTGGAAGCTTACCGAATAGCAAAAACTAATCAGAAAAATCTTATTAACCCGACAGATATGGCCTATGTCTCCGTGAATCTAGCCAATCTGTATCATGAATTTTATCCTGAAAATGGTGCTAAAAAGGCGATTTCATTTGCTCAACAGGCTTTAGAAATTGCACAGGAAACAGGACAATATGCCATCTCTGTTCCAGCCTATGGTGTATTGGCTGACGAGGCATTTAAAAGTGGCCATCGGGATCAGGGGAAAAAGTATCTGCAACAAGCGCTTTACAACCTGCAGCGAGAGCCACATTATGATTATCAGATGGGGTTAAGTCTTTTTAGTAGACTGGCTGAAGTGAGTGTCGAAGAGGGAAAATACGAAGAGGCATTTCAATATCAAAAAAGTTATATCAATGTTTTCGAGGAGGCATTCAATTCGGATAAATTGGATAAAACCAAACAACTTGAAATAAAATATGAACGGGAACTACAAAACCAAAAATTAATGCGTCTTCGTTTAGAAGGGGAGAAAAAGGAACAACAGATCAAGCTGATGAAAGCACTAAATGACCGACAGAATCAATTGGTTGAAAATTTAAAATTGAACGAACTAAACCGTACCCAACAGTTGAAAGTGCTCCAGCTTGAGCGTGACAAAAAGGAACAGGATTTACAATTGAGCCGCTTGGAGAATGAACAACGATTACAGGAACTGGATGTTTCCAAGCAGGAGATTGCCTTTAAGTCACGTATGAATTCGATTTATATCTGGTTATTTATTAGCTGTTTAATCGCTGTCATCTTATTATTTTATGCCTACTGGCAACGTTCCAAAACATTAAAGCAAAAGGAACACCTGCACGGGCTTGAAATCGAAAAAAATAATCAGCAACATGCCATTAAAAATCTGACGGCGATGTTGGCGGGGGAAGAGAAGGAGCGGACACGTCTGGCTAGAGACCTGCACGATGGCTTAGGGGGATTGCTGTCAAGTACAAAATTAGGCTTATCCTCGATCAGCGATGACGCCACCAAACAGCCTTCAGTTAAGGATGGTATTACACGGAGTATCGAACTGCTGGATGATGCTGTCGACGAATTGCGTCGACTTGCACATAACCTGATGCCGGATCTAATTGTCAAATATGGTCTAGAGGAAGCCTTAAAGGATTATGCCACACGGATGAGTCAATCGAATTGTCAAGTGGAATGTGAATTTATCCAATTTGAATCAAAATTAAGTGTAGAACATCAGATTTCCTTATACAGAATAATCCAAGAACTGGTAAACAATGCCTTGAAGCATGCTGCAGCAAGCAATATCTTTATACAACTTTCTGTATATAATGAGCGTTTACATATTACTATTGAAGATGATGGCAAGGGATTTGATACCGAAAAGATAGATTTACAACATTCTGCAGGCATGCACAATATACAGTCAAGACTTTCTTTTCTACATGGCGACATGAAGGTTATATCCGCCATTGGCGAAGGAACTACCATAGAAATTGAAATGCCTGTTGTTTAATTAATAATTTAAGATGATAAAAATAGCGATTACAGACGATCACCCGCTGTTGTTGGAGGGATTAAAAAATATTATCAATTCCCACGAAGATTTTGAAGTTGTGGGTATGTATGCAAGTGCAGCAGAACTATTTAAAAACATTGTAGCAGATGCACCGCTTGTATTGTTATTGGATATCAATCTTCCCGATGCAAATGGAATTGATTTGGTCAAGGGATTGAAAGAAGCACATCAAGAGCTGAAAATAGTAGCCTTTAGTGTGCATAATGAATTGGCGGTTATCAATAGTATTTTGAATGAGGGTGCAGATGCTTATCTTCAAAAAAATGCCACTGGCAATGAAATCATTACCGCCATATCCGATGTTTTAGTGGGCAAGCGGTACATCTGTGAGAAAACCCAGGTTATACTCAACAAGAAAACAGATGCCGGATTGAAACAAGTTCCTAAACTTACACGCCGTGAAAAGGAGATACTGACCTTTGTAGCCAAAGGAATGACGACCAATCAGATTGCCGAATCGCTGTTTATTAGTTCCCATACCGTGGAGAGCCATCGTAAAAACTTAATGGAAAAATTTCAGACGAAAAGTGTGACCGCGGCAGTCAAATCCGCTATAGAATATGGTTTGATACGCGAAGCTTAGTAGAAATTTCTGAATTACCTGAATTCAGGGATGAGAATAGCCTATTGCATTTGATACTTTTGATGTTATAGATAAATAAGAGAAAGTATCAAATGTATATGGTTATATCAGCTAGTTTATTAGGCCGTCGGGGAAGAAAATTGCTTCCCTATTGTTTTGGCGTTATGTTGTCTTTGGGTTTTGGCTCGGTGCAAGCGCAGGGCTTTGATACCAAAATACCCGATGGGTCAAATACAGTAGTGGCTATTAATCTGGCTAAAGTCGTGGAATACGCAGAAGCTTCCACATTGAATAAGTTACTGGATCGGGTTGGTTTTTTCAAATATTTTGAAAAGAAGAGTATTGACCTGCAAAAGGATTTCCAGCAGACAGGAATTGATTCGAAGGGAATGGCTATATACTACAGAAATGATAGGGATAGCTTGTTATATGGAGAGATGATTGTCCCGATCAATGCTGTCAGCCGTTTTGAAAAGTTGCTGAATATGCAGGGGACTCCGCTTCCGGCCTTGAACGGTTATAGCCGATTTAGAACCACGGATGGTCAATTGCTCGCTTGGAATGCGAAGGAGTTTAGAGTTTTAAAAGGAGAGGTTGGCACGACCTATTTTGCCAACGATTCTATTGCTGCATTGTATGGCATCGAAAATATAGATTATGCCGCGGCAGCAGTATCTGCTGCCACTGCGGCTGCAGATGAGGCCGAAGCAGCAGCTGACTGTGCGGATTCTGTACTAATGGATTCTACAACGATGGAATGGGATGCATTTGATTTTGATACATTGCAAGCTGAGGTACAGCAAGAGGAGGGGGAACCTTTGCAAGTCTATGCCAGTGCAACCGATGCTGATACAAGTGTCTATGAAGATCATATCGACTACGATTCACTTGATACGGCTTTTGAGGAAGTGAATAGACGAAATGATTCTATCAAGAATATATTATTGGAAAAATGGTTACTGCGTGAGCAGGAGCAGCTATTGAGCGGCAACTATCCGAATATACCTGCACAAGAGCAGGCACGTTTTCTAAAGAATGTGGATATTGCACGTGTATGGCTATCCAAAGTTGAAGGTCTCTATGACGGACTTCGTTCCGTGCGTTCCATGGTAGATGCGTATTATCATACAAGCAGTTTTTCTTTGGAAAATGACTATAAGGACATGTTTTTTGACCTGACACAACAGGGAAATAAAATTACGCTAAAAACAGGTGTAACCTTAGGCAAAGATTTAGTGAACCTGACTAAACAATTGTATGCAAGGAAGCCTAATCCGAAGTTCGCAAAGTATTTGACAGAGGAAACATTGGGATATTTTAATGTCAATGTGAATTCCGAGGCTTACCTAAAGGAAATACCAGCATTTTTCACAAAAAACCTGAAAAAATATTTTGGAAAGGAGAATGAGGTACTTGAGCTGATGGCCCTTGGACTTGAAATTGCACTGGATGAAAAAGCTGTTGCCAAAATAATGCCCGGGGACAATTTGGTCGTTGTCAATGGAATTACTAATTTGAAGATCGACTATGTTGATTACGACTATGATGATAATTATGACGTAAAGGAAGTTAATAAGACAAAGGAAGAGAAAGTGGTGTCTTTTATTTGGATGTTTACATCCGAAGATCAAAGAATTATCAAAAAGGCATTGGATGTCGCGGTGTCAAAGTCCGATGCAAGTTTTGCAGGCGGGATCTATAAAATCAAACAAGGTAATGGCAAAGATTTTCCTTTATACCTAATGTTCAATGAAGATCTAGTGATGATCAGTAACGATAGCCTACAGTTAAATAAAATTTTGCACAAGGATAACTATCCGACCAAACCCAATAAATCTTTTGCTAAGCTTATGAAAGGAAGTAAATTTTCTGCGGCTTTCCAAACAAAGAAAATACCAGCACTGGCAAAAGATCTGAACCTCGTATTGGGCAATAGCTGGCGATCTACACTAGCAGAATTGAATAATTATGGTAATTTTACCTTGAGTTCTAAAGGAATTGTGGGCGATAGACTGGAAACTGATTTGCAACTTGAACTGCCAGCAAACGAAAACAATGGCTTACAGTTTATGATAAGCCAACTGCTCGATGGCATTGTGCCGGATGAACAACCCGAACTGGACAACCCAATTGATATAACTGACAATGATTAAAAAAGGAATAATTTGGACTTTAGGTATTATCATAGGATTAGTGATAATAGGATGGGGAATTTATATCATTCGACAACAACAGTCGTATAAGTCTGTGGTCCATAAAAAGAGTAAGGCTTTATTGACAATTTCCCTGGATGATATCCTATTGAATCAATTTTTCGATAAATGGCAAACTGCACCGAAAGGAGGGCAGGACTTTGCAAAAAAATTGACTAAGCTAAAAGACAATGGAATAGATATCAAAGCCAATGTATTCCTTTTTTCTCTGGAAGACAGGACAAATAACTTTTATGCTTTTTTTGATTTGAAAGACGAAAAGCAATTCCTGACCTTCTTAAAAGAGGGCCTTGCAGTTGATTCCATTGAAAACAATGTTGCTCCGGGAGTAAATTATGCTTATCAGGATACAAATAAAATTGCATTTGTTTGGAAGGGTAATACCTTGTTGGTGGGACTGGGTTTTAATCTCGATAAAAAGAAAAGTGAAATGATCCAGTTGATCCAGTCGGATACTGAGCGGGTTTCTATTGAGAGTTTCATCAATCATCCGAGCGAACTAACTCGCAAATCATTGCGTTATAGCGATATTTCTTCCAAAAATTTTATTGAATTTGACCTGAAAGGTAGCTGTATTGAGATCGCAGGTGAACTCCAATCTGATACTTGGAATTTTCCACAGGAATATCTCGTACGCGAGTTGGTAACCGAAAATTACATCAGTAAAGGCTGGATCAATTTTCCAAACGAACGGTTAAAGACAGCTTTAAAAGACATGCTTGTTGATCTTCCGATTTCGGCAGATTCGATTATGGTCCATGCGAATGGGAATTATGTTGATATCGAAGTTTTAAAAAATCAGGTCGTACAGACAGATACCATTATTAATTATGCTGTGAATGACAAGTTTGAAACAGTAGAGGAAAAAACAGCCTATGAAAGTAAAGTGCCAAATGTTAGGTTTGGTATTCGGGGGGATGAGCGTTTACCTAAATTTCTTCCCAATAAGCTGTTTTACCAGTGGTTTCAGCAAAATGATGGACAATTTAGTATATTATCGACGGATTCAACGATAGACAAGATGCAGGCGAAATATACGAAAACCAATAGTCTTTCACATGTCGCAATTCATCTTGTGGATTGGCCGAATGCCTTAAAAGTCACTCCGATTTTAATGTTGAAGGCGATCGCTTCGGATATGGATCTCACCTTAAAAGTCGCGGGTACCAAACAGCTGGTTTTTCAGGGTACTATTCGGGACTATTCGCATGAATAATAGGGGTACAACACACTAGGCTGTCACTGTTTCTTTGTAAATCCAAAAACATTCTTTACCGGAAGGTGGTTTATTCTTATTGACAAGAATGATCAATATGGATATAAGGACTAAAAGTAGAAGTAAGATAAAGACCTACTGGCGAATTTTGAAGAGCTCAGTTGCCGGGTTTTTGAATGAAGATTCAATGAAATATAGTGCTTCATTATCATACTACACTGTTTTTTCGATTGGCCCAATACTGGTTTTAATAATTGCACTGGCAGGTATATTTTATGGTGAAGATGCCATCGAAGGGAAGGTCTTTATGGAACTGCGTGGCTTAGTAGGGAACAGTGCCGCCAGACAGATCCAGGAAGTTATTCAAAATCTCGAACTCTCGGGCAAATCCAACATGGCACTGTTAATCAGTAGTATCACTTTGATATTGGGAGCGACCAGCGTATTTGGTGATATCCAAAATTCAATCAATAAAATCTGGCATGTACGGGCCAAGCCAAAGAAAGGCTGGTTAAAGCTGATTCAGGATCGCTTGTTGTCCTCTTCCTTAGTGATTGGTCTGGGATTTTTACTGGTTGTCACGCTGATTATCAATGGTGTAATCTTGGCCCTTACTGGACAATTGCAACGTTATTTTCCAGACATGACAGTGGTGCTGCTTGACGGGATCAACTTTGCACTATCATTTGGTATTATATTCTTACTCTTTAGTATTATTTTTAAAGTACTTCCTGATGTCAATATTCAATGGCGGACAGTTCGAGCAGGAGCGCTATTTACAGCGGTTTTGTTTATTTTGGGTCGTTATCTGATCGGAATATATCTGGAACATTCAGCGACGCAGGACACCTATGGCGCTGCGGGATCATTTGTCTTAATTTTACTTTGGGTGTATTATACTGCTGCTATCTTATATTTTGGAGCGATTTACACAAGAGAATACGCAACAGTGATGGGGATTCCGATCGAACCCGCTCAATTTGCCGTACATGTGGAGACCCAGGAAATCGAACGTGCCGGTGGTGAGATTCCTCCGGCTCCGTTGACGCAGGAGGAGAAGCGGGTCGAGGCCGATCCGGTAGATGACCCCAAGACCTAAGGTTCATGATATACATGCATATGGAGCTCAAATAGATTTCTGCAGCTTCTTAAACACTAGTTAGTAGTATTGGAATTTATACTATATTCGTATAGTGTAACTTATGGTTTGTAAAGCCTAGCTATTTGGCGTTGTATGTTTGACATTAATAGAAAGAATATGTGGCAATATTACCTAATGGTCGGCCTTGGATTGGTACTGCTTTTTTTCGCATTTCTTACTTTTAGAAATGTCCTTTTATTCTTGAAAAAGGCGGAAAAGACGACAGCAACGGTTACTAGACTTCGGACAATAGAATCTGATGGCGAGGTTTATTCCCCAATTTTCCGTTTCCGTACAATGGATCAGAATGAATATGAGTACGAACTAGCCGAGGCGAGTAATCCACCAAGTTGGTCTGTTGGTGAAACAGAAACAATTATTTATGATCCAGCTGACCCGGCTACTGCGCAATTATATACCTACTTTCGTGTTTTCGCCTGGCCGCTTATCTTGTTATCCATCGCTTTACCTTTATTGGTTGTCGGAGCTGGTTTTTTTATTGCTGAATTATATTTGAAATAACAATTATTTTAAAATAAATAGACTGTTTCCTATCCAGCCCCTGTATCTTCAGTTTCTGTGGTATTATGTTCACGGTATAATTTTTCGCCGATTGCACCTTTATCACCCAAAGCCCGTCCCTTAATAAGCCATGAACTGCCAAATAAAAAAAGCGCAATGGCCTCAAAGACAAGTGTTGCATGTCCAAAGAGCTTAAAGGGAATCAAAGCGATACAAACGATTATGCCATAGCCACAAAAACGGTAGATATTATTTTCATTCATGATGCTAACCGGAATCTCTTGGTTTGGTTCCTGGCCAATAGTAAATACATTGATGGAAAGGAATGCAAACGTTAGAAAAAGTATGGCTGCAAAACCGTAGTGCAGTTCCTTTAAACCAACTGCAACGAGTGTGCATTGTGTGCAGCTGCTACCGATTGGATCGGTGGGTATAAATGCAACACCAATCGCCATAAATCCGGCAAGATTTGTGAGGAGATTATCATTTTTCCAAATGACTTTATTTCCATTGCCTTTATAGCAGATTAGAAATAATCCAACTGCACATAAAGTGCCAGTAAAAATTTCTCTCAGATTTGAAAAATAGTAATGACTGATGGATGGTTGAATGCTGGTGCCGAAAAACTTAAATAGGGACAACAAAACCAAGATAAAGGGTAGAAAGATACCCAAATAACCGATCGCCCGTCGTAATCTTCGATATGCAAAAAGGTTATGGTTCTGAATGTTTTTGATATGCATAAATACAATAAAGATTAGGTTAAAAAGTTTCGTATAGCGTGGCATGTCCCCAATTGCCGAAGACAGGCTTATTACAACTGAACAACTATTCTAAAAATTAAATCGCGTGTATTTTATCTAGACGCTTATTGCTTTCTGACTTCGTCATATAGTCTGTCCACATCTTTCTTTTGAAAGAGGGCGGTTCCCTCGGCCATGGTGGTTGCCGATCCGCAAGCTATTCCCATGCGAAGTAGTTCTTCGGTTGTGCCCTCTCTAGCCAGAACGGATACCATGCCTGCAACCATACTGTCTCCAGCGCCAACTGTACTACGTATTTTTACAAGTGGTGGAACTAGCTGAATTTTTTCTGCTGCGGTATACAATACGGCTCCCTGAGCGCCCAGAGATACGACAACAAGGACAGCTTGGCCCTGTGCAATTATTTGCTGGGCGGCATGATCCAGATCTGCGCTAGCAAGTTCCTCTTTTCCAACAAGAGCGGCCAATTCACCTGCATTTGGTTTCAGTAAATATACGCCTTCCTCCAAAGCAACTTTAAGTGCATCTCCGGAAGTATCTACGACTACTTTGCTTCCTTTAGCTTTATATTTATTGATAAGTAATCCGATAAAGTCCGCGGGAACGCCGTTTGGGAGGCTACCACTGATGACAACAAAATCAGGTATTGGATTTAATTGGTCAACAATAGCCAAAATGTTTTCCTTCTCTTCCGCTGTAAAGGCTTCCCCCGGAAATCCAAATCGGTATTGTTGATTCGTGGTCGTATCTACCACAATAAAGTTTTCCCTTGTTTCACTGCTGATAAGGATTGGTGTAATATCGAGTTCTTCTTGTTTTAATAATACTTCCAACATATTGCCCGTTTTTCCCCCAGAGGTAAAAAGTGCGTTTGAGGATATACCAAGTCGTTTGAGCGCACGGCTTACATTAATACCGCCACCACCGGCTTCATACTTTGGCGTATCGCAGCGCAGTTTCTTTTCGGGAACAATGTTTTGAACACTTGTACTTTTGTCTACCGAAGGGTTTAATGTAATGGTTAATACAGATTTTTTCATCATATTGCTTTCATTAAACTTAGGATTTTCCTATGCCGAATATATGTTAACATCTAAAAGATAGCTCCTAGTAATGTAGTGTAATGTCTTTCAAACAAATACAGTCCAATTCCTCTCGTTAATGCCATGACTTCTGAAATGGATTAAGGAAAGCAAGGTATGCTATATGAAGATAACCGTTATTTGTTAATTTACATTCAATTTTTTATAAAATTATTGGGTTGCTTGCAGGAAGTTCTTTGTCAGCCTTTTGGTATTTTATGATTGATTCAATTTCTATTGGCTGGATAATGGTTAGGCTAGATTTAATATCCAATAAGCTTTGTCAATCTAGATTGAGTTAAAAAGATTACTATAATTTTTGATTTAAATTATACGACAACGAATAGATAGGAAAGTATAGTAATAATAATCTCTAAGACTTTTTACAATATGTTTTCTCTGGAAACGAGGGTTAACAACTCCGGCGTATTGCTCACATTAAATTTCTGCAGCAGGTATTTACAATATGTGTCTATCGTTGAGTTGCTTAAAAGTAAGATGGCAGCAATTTCGGCTATTGTTTTTCCTTGAACTAGGTAGCGCAATAGCTCTCGTTCACGTCTGGTTAGGGTAGGTAATGGACTTGGATTGTCTACAGATCTATTTAACAAGTTGTCTGCTTCGGGACTCAAGACAATCTCTCCGCGCATCACTTTTTCAATAGCCTCCAAGATCTCGGTAGCTTCGGTGTTTTTAATAATAAAACCCGATCCTCCTTGTTGCAAAAGTTCAACGATCGTACTACGCTCAAGTGCACTGCTCATTCCCAATACACGAACAGCAGGGAACTTTTCTTTAACCTCCTTACAGACATCAATTCCACGTCCATCACTAAGAAACATGTCTACCAAAAGCAGATCCACAGGCTTAACTCTGATAAAGTTGTTAAATAGCATAATACTCGGAAAACCGATGACTGTTGCATTGGTGATATTCCTCCTGATAATTTCTTGAATGCCATCCAATACCATTGGGTGATCATCCAGTATAGCTATAACCAATTCTCTATCATACATAAATCTCAATATTTACAGAGGTACCATTTCCTGGGGTACTATCAATTGACAAGTTCCCTTTGAGAAAGTCAACGCGATTTTGGATATTTTTAAGACCTATACCAGTTAGGTTTGACATTTTTCCTGTGTCAAATCCCTTGCCATTGTCATCAACGGTGAGCAAGATAGTATCTTGTTCCTGGATAAGTTGCACGAGAATATTTTTTGCCTTACCGTGCTTGATCGCATTGGTCAATAATTCCTGCACAATACGGTAGATATGAACAGTATTATTCCTGGAAAGATCAGCTGGCAAACTACTGGATTGAAATTCAATCTGTACCTCGGAGCTTATCAGATCTGTACATAGGTTATGTACTGCTGTTTCTAGCCCATTTTTCAGTAGACTTTCGGGCATCATTCCCCGTGCGGTTCTTCTGAGCTCCCCAATGGCGGTGCCAAGTTGCTCATTTGCCCTTTGGACCATCAATTCTTTATCTGCGGTTGGATCCGAAAGTTTTAGTTTTATTCCACTCAATGTTCCACCGATACCATCATGTAAATCACGCGCGATCCGTATACGTTCACGATCTTCACCCTCTAGTAACGCCTGGGATATCTTAAGCTCTTGATCCCGACCGATTTCCTCCAAACGTTTTTTATTATTCTTTTTATTTGTCTTTAATACATAAAAAAGAAATAACATCACCAATAAGAAGGTAAGGGCGCCAATACCCAAAACCAGATTCATTAGCACTTGATTTTTGCTTTTTAATGCAGCTTCCCGTTGTTCATTTTCCAATAGCGCAATACGTTTCTCTTTGTCTGCAGTTTGATAATTGATTTCTAGATCATGGATTTCCACCTCCATATTTTCAAATTTCGTGCTATCCGAAATAGTGGAGTATCGTTGCTGAAAGGCATACGCCGTCTTATAATCACCGAGTTTGCTGGCCAGAAGGGCAATGTCCTTTGCGTGTCTTGCCGCAATCGAAGCTCGGTTATCTTCGCTTGCCATCTCATATAAAATATGCGAAGCTTTCAAAGCTGCCTGATGGTTCCCGGCCAATTTGGCAACCTCATATTGTGAATTGTAAAAATCATAATAATTGGTGCGGCTCTCCAGATGCTTGAGTGACTTTTCTGCTTGTGCGAGTGCTTCCCTTGATTTTTTTAAATCCTTTTTTTTGACGTAGTACCAGGTCAAATAGGCATAATATCGACCTGAGTATAATGAGGTAACGCCCACCTCATCGAGGTAATACTTTACTTGGTCGAGGTAGGTTTTCATCAGCACAAGATCATTTTGTCCGTACGTAATTAACGCGCCTATAAGGTAAGTACCAATTTTATGCTCGGCATCAAAATTATTTTTCTTTAGAAACGCGATTGTTTTTTTAAGATAAAATGTAGCCTTCTCAAAATCCTCCAATTCGTTAAATGTGACAGCGATATTTTCCAAAGTGACATGGTAGAGTTTATTGTCTTTGATCTTTTCGAATCTTGGCAAATTTTCGATGAGAAGTTCTGCCGTTTTTTTGAGCTGTCCAGTGACTTGGTAGTTAGCAGCCAGGTTATTTTTGGCATAAGCAACAACCCGTATTTCTTCCGTGGATTTTGCATCTTTTAGGATTTGGATAACCTGATTATTGTAATATTTTGCGCTATCCATATGGATCAATATGGTATGCAGATAACCCATGATCTGGTTGCCCTTTGCTTGATGAAGTCGAACCTTAGTTTTTCGGGCAAGAGCGAGCGATGTGTATCCATATTTGAATGCTGTAATGCTGTCCCCCCGGATAAAATATTCCCGAGCAAGCTTATTGGAGAGCGATAGCTTGGCAGTATCGGATTTTGCGGCCGTAAATTCATTTCTTAAACTATCTATAGCATTGGTATCCTGGCCATACACTGGGGATAGCAGTAGTATTGTTAAGATAAATTGGAAAAGCAGTTTCTTCATCTGAGGTGTTTTAATTGTATGCTTTTCAGTGATTTAAAAAGACTGATTTTAACACGTTAACAAACGTATTAAGTATTTTCAATTATTACAATACAGATAAATCGTGAAATTTATCCTCCTATTTATAGGAGGGTAAAGTAAACAGGCCATAAACGTATTCCCAGTTTTGATATTGTATTGTTTATTAAATTTAATATTAAAATTTCAACTAAAATCTTTCTAAAAAATATCCTCCGTTTTATACTAGAAGTTATGTTTGGAATCTTGATTACTGAGCCCTCGAAGATCTACGATTTTTTAACCATGTGCGAATGGGTTCATCATACCATTTTAAACTTATATAGGCTAATAATATACTGGAAATTAAGATGATCAGTGCATACGGCCAGGCCTGAGCGAAGGTCATCCCTTGATGATTACTGATCCAGGCGACGTAAAAATAAACAATTGGGTAGTGGACGAGGTAGAGTGGATAGGAGATATCGCCAAGGAATTTACAAACACTGTACTCTCTTTGTGTCTGTATTGTTCCACTGGTTCCCAGGTAAACAATAAGTGGGAAAATAATGATTATACAGATTGATTCGTAAACTCCATTCATCCAAAGATGTTCGGCACCACCGATGCGAGGCATATACAGGGTAATGGCGAGCAAGAGGCTACAGTACAAAAAGGCATACTTTATTTGAGAAGGTTTGCTTACCCTAGAAAGTAATAAACCGGCAAAGAATGGATACATGGTCCGGGTAAGGCCGATACGTAGTTGTTCCATATTGAGTGTCCAACCACCACTGACATCACCATTGGGGCTTGTAATGGCCAGATGGGCGAGAGCGACGGCCGAGATCAGCACCAAAATAGCGAGGGCGGTTTTTGACAGCTTTCGAATGCCGATCGCATAAAGGATATTGGCAATATATTCAAAGAATAGCGACCAGCCCACACTATTAAGAGGATGCATTTCTTGCCAGCCACGAATATCTAAAGAGAGCGGAATGGGTAATATGGTATAACCAATAAGCATCACCAGCAACATTTTCCATAAGGGAACCGTATGAATAAGTGGCCAGATAGTCGAGTCCGTAAAGTAGAACCCAATAGCGCCAAGGGTCATCCCTAATATGACCATCGGCTGAAGCCGCTCGATTCGGCGTTTAAAAAAGGTACCGAGACTCATCTTCTGCCAACGGTCATCATAGGCATAGCCAATGACAAATCCGGACAAGAGAAAGAAAAAGTCAACGGCGAGATAACCATGGTTGACTAGGATGTCCAGATGTCCGGTTCCTAAAGGTTCAGTAAGGTGGAAAGTGACAACGATGATGGCCGCGACACCACGCAATCCATCCAGGATAGGGTAATGGGATTTTGTAGAAAGACGACTTTGGTTCATTGCTTGTTGGATATAGGATTTAAGTTCGATTATCGTCAGTAACTTGCTATTTCATGAAGTTGATGAAATTAGAAAAATAACCGATCAGAATCCCGCTAAATCATATCAAATTCCCACTGATTAGTCTCATTTTCTTGTTTGACAAGTACCAGATTTCGTTATTTCAGAAACCCTTTTAACAGTAAGAATACTCATCAGTTCAGATAAAGATCTTATCTCTTATAAGTATTGTTAGCTCAGTAAAAAAGTTGATAAGAAGACTTTATTATCTGATTATGATTTATGGTTCTAATTATGTGTATTTACCGTAATAGACAATAATGATCCTTATGCAACGAATTGTAACTGATCGCTGGCAGATATAAGTTTGTAATTAGACAGGAAATAAAATGTCCTATCTTTATTCATAAACAATTTGACCTTGTATAAAAGTTTAAATTTTGAAGAATGTATAAATTAGTTATTTTATCCTTGTTTTTGATCGGCTGCACTGAAACAAAGAACAAGACCTCAAATTCGCCTGGAGTTATGAAAGATGTTGTAATAAAATCTATTGAAGTCATCAATACAGGAGGGCAGCTAGGATTTCACTCCAGTATGTTTATCGATAAAGACTCCACGCACTATCATCAAACAGTTGCGGCTAATCGGGCTAATAATTCAGAATATCATAAGAAAACAGTTTCTCAGGATTGGGAAGACCTGACAGCTAAAATCAATTTAGCAGAATTTCGGTCTTCGGAGGAAGGTAAAAGTGTTCAGCCCGTGGATGGTATTGATACCCAAATTATTCTCGTAAGCGATGCCGATACCATCTCAAAGATGAATGCTTATAATAATAAGATATGGAAGAGCATTGTTGAATATGTATATCACGACAAGAAATAGGGGTAACGTACTCAAGCGGTATTCGCGTCTATTTTGAACCTGGATTGCGAGATGATGCTAATGTTCAATCATTAAATAAATAATACGAGCACAATACTTATTATAACATAAGCGCAACAAATCAGGTAAGGATAAGCCTTAATATAAAAGTCCTTTCTGTTCGGTTTTTGCGGGAACTTGGCAAAAAAATCTTCAATATCGGATTTCATGTTCATATCAGGAGACAAAAAATATTTTGTGCCAGCTTGTGTTGTGATTCTTAACATAAACGCTTTTCTCGAATTATAGTTGTAAATATTATAGGTTGTGTTATCAGGCAAATGAACTTCATTTCCTTTTTCATCTTTCAAATAAAATTGATCTTCAGATTTTACGAATAAAATTTTTTGCATGGTACTTTTCATTACAACGATTAAAAAACCAAAAACTAAACTCAGTATTGCGATAATTAGCTGGGTTTGATTTACTGTATATTTAATATCTATAGCTTTAATGAATATGATTGAAATCGGAAATAAAATGAATATGGTAATTAGCGATGCTCCAAAAGTATATTTACTATGGAAGGTAGATAACGTTATTTCATTTTTCTTCATGTACGAATGGGTTAAGCCCCTAAATTATATAAAAAATATATGCTTAGGTATAAAATTATCGGTTTTTGTGACATCCATAATTGTTTTGGTCTTGTAAAATAATGGTTCTTTCAATACACTATTGCTACCGCCGCTTTAATCTTTTTTTGTTAAATTTAATAGGTGAATAATTGGATCAATCCCATACGAACTGGTTGATGATTAGTTTAATATACTGATAAGTGGCAAATGAAAATATTGAAAGGCATAATATCAAGTAGACAAATAGTTGTCATGTCATTATTGGGGATTTGCCTAATTTCTTGTCGTGATAACAAACAACAAAATCAGGGTCAATTGGAGCAAAGACCGAAGGAAAATACTTCCAAATTCTCATCTACACCTTCACAGATACCTATTTGGTCGAATAATATTCCTGATGCTGGACTTGTAACCGGGACAGAAACCTACAATGATGGAATGGTAAAAAATGTTTCCAACCCGACGATAACGATTTATCCACCTAAAGTGAAAAATACAGGGGCGGCAGCGATTGTATTTCCAGGTGGGGGATATAATAAGCTCGCTATTAACCTTGAAGGTTCAGAGATCTGTGAATGGTTAGCGTCAATAGGTGTAACAGGCATACTTTTGAAATATCGGGTTCCTGCCTCGGGTCCTCATTATGATAAAGATTGCGATTGTGAAAAAGATCCGGTCAAACCTCTTGCGCTACAAGACGCGCAACGGACAGTGGGATTGGTACGGTCCCGAGCAAAAGAATGGCATATAGACCCAAATAAAATTGGCGTCATGGGATTCTCTGCTGGAGGACATTTAGTTGCCGAAGTTAGTACGAATTATCGAGAACGTGCTTATGCCATAATGGATGAAATTGATCGGGTAAGTTGTAAACCAAATTTCGGAATTGTCATGTATCCTGGGCACATGACTTTTCACACGAGTAGGCTTTACGAACTTAACCGGACGCTTCCTGTTGATAGTCATACGCCGCCAATGTTTTTATTACAAGCCGGGAATGATAACATAGATTCAATACAACACTCATTAGTCTATTATATAGCCTTAAAAAAGGCTGGGGTTCCTACAGAATATCATATTTATGCCGAGGGTGGACATGCATTTGGATTGCGTGAATCGGCACAAAAAATTCCTGATTGGGAAAAATTGCCTATTGCCGATTGGGAAAAATTAGTGGAACGATGGTTACAGACAATAAAAATGACTACACATACGATTCATTAATAATATTAGATAAGAATAATGATCTTTCGTTATTTTCCTATTCATCTATATCCTTTTTAAAAAATATGCTGTCTTAAAATGAACTTCAATAAAGAACTATTCTGGTTTCTTTCTGAAGAATGTCAAAAACAACAGATAAATGATGACTATAACAACGGTACATACCGGAATCTCGAATAGGGACAGACCCCAAAACAGTAAATTTTTTACGTGACTAATCTTTTAGCATAAAGCGTTGAAACGTGAGCGGCCAAATGAGGAGTAATAGCTCGAAGATAACATGAGATAACAGACTTAAATGATGCAGATCATTAAAAAAGTTATTAAAATTATTAAATCAATGATTTAAACAAAAAAAGCCAATCAAAAGATTAGCTTTTTTTGTTTATGCGCTGTTGTATCTAAAAATTAGCAAGTCCATTTGCTCCCAGTGCCATGTAAAGGTTGATCCTTTCAATGCGCTGTTGGAGATGGAGATCGATATTGTTCATTTCCCTTTTTACCAGATCTCTTTGTTTTTGGAGTAGCGTGAAACTGTTGCTGCTGCCGATTTTAATCTGTTTTCTTGTTAAATCTATATTTTTCTCCAACGAAGAAATTGCCTGTTGCTGGAAAACCTCTTGTTTCTCGATTGAACCTAAATTTGCTAAGGCAGATTCCACCTCGTTGAAAGCTAATAGCACTGATTTTGCATACTGCTCAACAGCTTGTTTTTGTTGTGAGGTTTTTACTTCCACGTTCTTTTTTAGTTTCCCACCGTTGAAAATAGGGGTTGTTAAGCCACCACCGACTTTTATCAATGGATTGGAAAACAGATTGCTGATCCCCTCAACATTTGTTTCCGCAGCGCCAAAAGCAGCACTGATGTTAATAGCAGGTAGTCGTGCGGCTTTTGCTTCCCGAATTTCATAGAAACTGGATTCTATTTGAAATTGCTGGGCCATAATATCGGCTCTCTTTTCCAAAACATTTAGGGGAAAATTTGTCGGGATATGCTGTTGTAAGGCCGAAAATTTCGCACTGACTTTTATCAAACCCTCCGGGTACTTTCCACACAGCGTTTCTAAACTTCTTCTTGATTGCGAATTCGCATTTTTGATTTTCTCAAGGTAAGAGCTTAGGAGAATAGACTCGCTTTCTATATTGGACAAATCGAGCACGTTTGCCGTTCCAACTTTATTCTGAACAGTTAAAATCCTTTTTAAGTCTTCGGTTTTCGTAATATACTCACTGATTTTTTGTTCTTGGTACTGGCCTGCAATATTCAGGTAATATGCCTTAGCAATCATCCCCGCAACAGACTGTTCCAACATTTTTTGCTGAAACGTCGCCGAAAAGTATTGGCTTACACTCGCCATTTCCGCAGATTTGTTTTTTCCCCAGAGATCAAGTTCCCAGTTGGCTTTTAATTGCAACTTTCCGATGTGGCTTCCACTGACAAGATTGTTACCTGTATTTGCTAATGCATTAACACTTGGATAAAGGCTACTTCCGGCAATATCCATCGCTAACTCAACTTGATTCAGTTTTTCTTTGGAGATGATGATATCCGCATTATGGGCAAGCCCTTCTTTGATTAATGCTTCCAGTTCCGGAGTGAGTAGTTCGTTCATCCACGCATAGGAAAAATCAGGTTGATTTTCACTTCTTTCCTGCATCCATTTATCAGATATTTCAACATTCGCTTTTATCGCGCTTGTGTTTTTTAATTCTTCAATCTTCTCAGGTGTTGCATTTTTATAACCGATACAAGAAGTCAAGTTGAATAGGAGGAGAGCCCCCATACTTATTTTCTTTATCATGTTAATGTAGTTTTGGGATTAAGTAATTGATTTTGCTGCTCACACGCACCATTACTTTCCGGATAAGATGCAAAGGTTTGATATGGTCGGAATAAATGACAGCCGTTCCTCTTGCACCGACCGTTAAAGGTTGCTCGTTTTCGTCCAATACAAATTTTGCAATGAGCTTTCCGTCCGTTTCGGGCGCTTGTCGCGCTGTTTCAGGAATTCCTGAAGTTGTGGCATTACCACCAAGCATCCCACCGGCATTGTTCATAATACCTTGACTGGTTGCATCAACCACGTATTCCAATTTGGCTTTGACCACTTTCCCTGGAGCTGTTTTTAAAGCAAGCTCTACTTCATTACCATTTTTTACCGTTTCCAACTCATTTTGAGAGAAGAAGGCGATAATAGATTGTTGTTTTTGAATCAGTACAAAAGCAGATTTAAAAGGCGCCATCATGGCTCCTTCATTCAGCTGTACATTCGGAATCAGACCATCGGTAGGCGCTAAAACTACTGTTTGGGAAAGATTCCATTTTGCCTGATCCAATTTAGCTCTTAGTTCCGCAATAGACGCATTTTCGCCATTATGAGTTGAATGATATTTGGCTTCCAACGACGATTTTTGTGCCTGAGCTGCACTAATCCGCGATTGCAGATCCTGCGATGTAGCGACAGCTTGTTCTAGGTCGAATCTGTTGGCAGCACCAGCAGCTACGAGTTCCTGATACTGCTTTATTCTTTTATTGCTCAAATCAAGCTGAGATTGTAAACTCAGTATATTTTTGCGGGAAGCATCGATATCAGAAGTATAGGACGAAACGGTAGATTTCATATTGCTAAGCTGGGCCTCCAACGATTTTATCTCTTGCTCGTATGGTACCGGATCTATCGTAAATAGTGTATCTCCTTTTTTTACCTCCTGATTTGTTTTTACATATACTTTTTTGACCTTTCCTAAGGTTTGAGTTGTAATATCGACACTGCGGTTACCTACTTTTACATCTGATGTAATGGGGCAAAAATAGTTGAGACTCAATATCAGGGCAATAGACTCAAAAATGGGTAATGAGTATACAACAACTTGTGTATTGAAATTCCAAGGGATTAGTTTTAGTTTTTTGATGAGCAGCCAGCAAATACCAGCATATATTCCTATTAGTAATTCTAACATAATTTTTTGTTCTAGATGATTCTGTATTTCTTATAGAATTTATTTCTTTTCTTCAATAGGTAAGCTTTCTTCACCTGAAGAGGAGTCCGATTCGCCTAAATCCGGAGCCGGCACTTTATCTTTTTTATAGTCGTAGTTTGCCCATATCAAAGCAACTGGCCAAAGAAGACCGCCAAATATTAATGAAAGTAAACACATACTTTTTATGGCACTTAGCTGTGGATGATTTTTCTTCTCCGCTATTTTTTCGGGATAAATGTGTACTTTCCAAAACAGAAAAATTCCAGCGATAGGTAAGATAAATATGATAAGCCATGATGCGATATCTGCGATCGTGTCTTCGGCACCGCCAGTAGCGGCATGCGAAACGTGGCACAACAGCAATAAGCAAATTGTTGCGAATAATTTTTGCATGATAAAATAAATTTGGTGATAAAAATCTCGGCAATATCAATTAAGATAAAGCCGAGCATCATGAAAACATGATTTAAAACGAGTCTTTAGTTCCATATTCTTCGCGAAGTACATTTCGCAAAAGATCAACATTTTCATTGTAAATCGTAGTTTGCTGCGGGCTTAGGGCTTTGTCAAATGCTTTGTCCGTTTTCTTTAATGCTTTATGCAGTCTACGTTGTGCATTTTTTTTACCGCTATTATTATCCGCAGAAAAGTATGTGTCTAGGTCTTCTCTTACATTTTTTACTACTGTTTGATTGATGTCAAAAATCGGATCAAGTTGATCTTGGGTTAAATCCAACATTTTAGCCATGACAATAGTTCTAAAAGTAGCAGCTCTTATTATTTTGTTTTCCTTAAAGAGTTGAAATTGTACCGGTGATAGAATTTCCTGTACAGCTAGGTTTCTTTGTTTTAGGATACCTGTAAAACCTTCGATGTTCTCCGCAGCGCCTATTTGTTGAGCATTGCTATTTTGGCGTAAGTCTTCTACAGCATTGGCTGCCTGAAGGTTTATTTGATAAACCTGTTCGGCTTGCGTTGTTGTCATATTTAAAAATGACATTTCTTGGGTGATGTACAGGCCAACCTTTTCTGCTTCCTGAGATTGGGCATGTGCCGCATTAATTTCTAAAAGTGCGAATAAGCTTAAGACACCTATTCTTACAATAAATTTGTTCATTTTGTTTTCGTTTTAAATCATACTATTTGTACAAATAGCTGTTTTACAGCTTTTTTGACGAAGCAAAATTAGAACGAATACAGGCTAAAAAAGTATTCTTAAGTTAGTTTTTTGGTGGCCGTTTTTTTTGTATGCGGGCTGTTAATCTGGATAAAGAATTTGGTGTAATGCCCAAGAAATTAGCGATATGCTTACGATTTGTGTTTCTGCTGATGTACGATCGATTTTCTAGGAAAACCTCATAGCGGGCACTTGGAGAATCACTGCATAGCTGCTCTGTACGGATGCGTAAGGTATCAATAATAATTTTTAAGGATTTGACATAGAACTGGAAAATCCCTTTATGTTGAAAGGCCAAATCTTCAAATAGCTCTTTCGGAAATAGTAATAACTGGGTATCCACCACCGCTTCGATGGTATATTTTGTTTCCCGTTGGTCAGCATAATACTCAGGGATACTGGCGATAAAGGCATGATCTGCTTCCGAGGAAAAAAAAACATTATTTTCGGTGCCGTCATCCGAATAGAAATACCAACGTAACAAGCCCGTTGTCAGCACAAAGACGGAATCAAATCGATCATCCGTTTCCACAAGTTTGGTCTTCTTGGATAAAAATAACGGTTTGCATATTTTGGACAATTCGAGGCGTTCTTCATCATTCAGCTGCTGAAGGGATTCCAAATGTTTTAATATTTCCGACTGGCTCAACATCATCGTTAACGTATAAGTTCAAATTTAATAAAAATCGCTTTCATTTTACTAAAAAATGGCTTATGCAATTCAATGAAACTTTAACTCGTATCTGTCTTATGCCCGATCTTTTTTACTTTTCGAGTCGATCTTTCTTCTTTATTTTAAATTTGCTCTTCAATAAAATGCCAACAAACTCCAGCAATGTCAATAATGTTAACCTCTATGCCATATGGTTGTTTTTTTGGTTGTCCAATCTCTGGGATGCCAAACTTTTCTGAAAGTTTTTTTTGGGTTATATCGCTCCAAAAGTTATTCATATTTTCAATCTTAACCACTAGCATTAAATTTTGAGCGAATGTTTCATTATCATATTGTTGTAATATGAATTTGCAATTTCCATTTTGAAAACCGATAAGATTGTCATCTTCCCATACTATTGAAAAACCAAGCTCTTGGAACAATAGCTTTGATTTTTGAAAATCCTTGCCAGAAGGGATAAAGGGTTCAAGTGATAAAAAATCCATATGAAAATATTTATTCTGTTACAAATTAGCTATTTGGTGGTTTTTAATTTATAAAATAAAATGGATTTTATAAAATATGATCACCAGTTTTCTCGTTTTTTCTCAACTATTTCTGTGGTACTCTTATTGTTGGCTTCAAATAGATGTAAACAGTGCAAATAAATATTCCATTAAAGCGAATCGTAAACTGAGGCATTCGAATATTAAATTTTAATTATATGTAATAATAAATAGCATACATTTAAGCTGAATTTGATTGTCGATAGGCCGGGAGGAAGCCCGTATGGATATTTTTGGGTTGGACACTTAGTTAAAAAAATAGTAAATATTCAAATAGAGACTACTCTTGGGGGATAATGAAACGTTGAAATATAAAAAAAGGCAATGAATAATTTTTTCATAAACGAGCTACAACGGCGAAGTTGGATAATTATCGGCATTATGTTGTCGGTAGGTATACTACTTCCTATTATTTTTTTTAGTATAACTATGATGGAAACGGAATCTTACGGCAGAGCAGTTTTGGGTGAAGATCGTTATAATGCAAGGGTAATCGACAGTTATCTTTACGCCCTGGGATTTTTTGTCTGTTTGCTCTTACTGGTAATTCCAGCTATTCTTTTCATTAGAAGATATACTGATAATTATCGGCAGTTTATCATTACACTTTCTGAAAAAGACATGGAAAAGCTAGTAAAAAACAACGACAAAGCTCCTTTTTATGAGAAATTTATGCCACCTTATATTGTAAAAGAAGATGCGGTTCGTTTTTTTACAAACCTGCAGCAAACGACCATTGCTTTCAAGAGTATAATAAGCATTCATGTATCACAAACACATTACAAAGGGTATAATGCTACAGTGAAAATTCAAACAGCACAAGAAACATATCATTTTCGTTTGAGCGGAAATGTTCTTAAAGTACTAAATTTAGTAGACGAAGCCCTGCAAAGCAATCCCCAGATAACTGTAAATAAAAATTGGAATGTAGTTTAAAATAATCCTGTATATAGATCTGTTGCAGTATCGCTCTACACAGCGAACCACCCATTGACTATAACGTGCAAAAGAAAGCGGGTGAATTACCCGTAAAGAAAAGCTAATCGTAAGATTAGCTTTTCTCATGTAGCGGTTATTGATACCGGTGACGAAACGTTTTTAGGCGGATAAAGGAGCTGTTTTAGCTATTTTGTGTGTTGAGGGCCTTCTTGGCTTCTTCAAGTGTTACGGTTTTACCCAATGCACCAAATTCATGTAGATCGCCGAATACTTCGATACGGATAGACTGATTGATACCACCAATGTGTAATGGTTCAAAACCACTATCGGTAATAAGTTCCTCTATTTGTTGATTGCTGTTTGTGCTGTCTGATGCATAGAAAAGGACCTTTCTATTAGGCTCCGTAAACGCTGATTCTGACAAAGAACTAGCTCCCAATGTACCAAATGCTTTTACAAAATGTGCTTCTTTTGGGGTCAGATCCAACAAGACTTGGCCGGCAGAGATGTCTTTGTCAATAATTTTTTTGAAACCTCCATTACCGTCAGGAGCAATGGGATTGGAAACATCAATAATTATTTTTCCTCTTAATTTTGATGCGTATTGACTTAAAAAATCCTTGATTTTGTCAAAGTAGATGGCAGGAATGATTACATCGGCATCTTCTATTGCTTTAGCTGTTTCTTCGGCTGTTGCTAGAATGCCTAACTCAGAAGCAAAACTTTGCGCTTTACTGATTTCGCGGGATGAAATAATAACGGGATGGTTGCCTTTTACAAGATTATAGGCAATTGCTCTACCAATGTTTCCCAAACCGATAATGGCGACTTTTGTTTTTTGACTTGTTGTGTTCATTGCTGTATGTTCTAAATGTTATTTGCCTTTATTGACAATACAAAGTTGTGGTAAACATTTCAGCTAAGCTTATAAGATAAGTTAAGAAATACCCTTAATATAGTTTAAGGGTAAAGCTATTTTTTAAATCTGTCATTCTTTATTTTACTCAGAAATTCAGGGGTTACGCCTAGATAAGAGGCAATTTGGGTATTAGGTAACCTATTGGCTAAATGTGGATATTGGGTAATGAAACGATCATACCTATCGAGTGCGGTGGAGCTAAATGCCTGCAATAATCGATTTTGAAGTTCGATATATTTATCTTCCATGATGACACGGAAGTTGCGGTCAAACTTTGGATGGTTACTGTATAAGTACCACAGATCTCCTTTAGATATTTGTAATACGATAGACGGTTCGATTGCTTCTATGAACAATTTAGAAGGAAGTTCCTTGTGAAGGCTACCAATATCTGAAATCCAGTCATCTTCTGCTGCAAAAACAAGATTGTGTTCCACACCCTTATCATCCACACCATACATTTTAAAACAGCCACTTTGCACATAAGTAAAGTACTTACATACGTCTCCTTCTTGCAACAGGAACTGTCTGCGTTTTATTTTCCTTTCCGTAACACGACTCATCAAAGCCTGCTGCTCCTCATCATTAAGAGGAAGATACTTTTCAAAATGGTTTATTATATTTTCCAAATGATGATTGCTTTTTAAATTACTTCTAAATATACAAAAATGAAATAATTGGATCGAGTTCCGTCAAATCTTCTTTTGCGCCCTACTACCCAAATTGACGACCCTTCGTGTACACGGAGGCAGCAAGACTATAAAAACACTTTACGGGTTAATCCAATAGGAATCGAAGCCGCCTGAGGTCATTGTTTTAGTTGAATGCTAAACTAGGAATAGGATGTGGATTATGAGTCTATGTCTCTTTTACTGCGATAGAAGATTTTTTTAAGATTTGTCGGCATTCTTTTTGACATAGATCATCGTTATGAACCATCAAAAAAATAGAAATTTGGTTAGCTTTTCAATAATGGAAATTCTACAAGACTAAATTAATAATCATGGAAATAGGAATAGATAGTTTTATTGCCACTGGCGCATATGATGACGGGTTGCGTCCTGAGGAAAATATGATGGCTATGGAAGCTTTATTGTCAAAGATAGCGTTTGCGGATCAGGCCGGATTACATGTTTTTGGGCTGGGAGAGCATCATCGAAAAGAATTTTTGGATGAGTCTCCAGCAGTAATATTGGCGGCAGCGGCAGCTAGAACTCAGCATATTCGCCTAACGAGTGCGGTCACCGTACTAAGTGCGGCAGATCCTGTTAGGGTATTTCAGGAATATGCAACATTGGATATTATTTCCAAAGGCCGGGCTGAGATTGTAGCCGGAAGAGGGTCATTTATTGATTCATTTCCTTTATTTGGGTTCAATACCCAAGATTATGATGCACTTTTCGAAGAGAAGATTAAATTGCTTCTTGAAATCCGTGATAATGAAACTATAACCTGGAAGGGGAAATTCCGCCCAGAGCTAAAGCAACAAGCCATTTATCCAAGACCAGTGCAGGAACAGCTGCCCGTTTGGATAGGGGTAGGAGGAACTCCGCAATCTTTTATACGCGCCGGAGTATTGGGGCTTCCATTGATGGTGGCCGTTATTGGAGGTGAAACCCACCGTTTCCGTCCGCTGATAGACTTATATTACGAGGCCGGAGAAAAAGCTGGACATGCTAAGGAGAAACTTAACGTAGGACTACATTCATTAGGCTTTGTAGCGGATACAACAATGAAAGCGAAGAATATTTACTTTCCAGGATACCAGGAAATGATGGGTAAGATCGGCAAAGAGAGAGGATGGTCTACTCCTACACGAGAAATGTTTGAGGCCCAGGCCGACCCCACAGGTGCGTACGTTATTGGTAATCCCGAAGAAGTCGCCGAAAAGATTTTACGACATAGTGAGGCATTGGGTGGTATATCAAGATTTACGTTTCAGATGGACAATCCAGGACTTAGTAAAGAAGATATATTCAAAGCCATTGAATTAATCGGGACAAAGGTAATTCCTATGGTAAATCAATCCTGATTATTTTTTGACTGCTCTAGAACGGATTCTGCTAATGGTTTCTTGCGTAATACCTAAATACGATGCAATCATGCGTTGTGGAAATCGCTGCACAAATTCAGGATAGTTATCAATAAGCATATTATATCGTTCTTCAGCTGTCATACTTATGGCGGCATTGATTCTTTTTTGGCTGGCAAAAGAATAATTTTCATCCAACTGGCGTATGAGTTCACTCATTATAGGAAGGGAGAATACTTCTTCTGCGGCTTTCTTTGTTAAGATGAGTAAATCAGTAGCTTCACAAGCCTCAATATTGAAGGAAGAAGGAGTGAGTTTTGCAAAACTCTCGCGATCGACGACCCACCAGCCTTCAATATAGAGGCTCATTATATGTTCGGTACCTTTGGTATCTGTACTGTATTTTTTCATGGAGCCTTTGACAAGAAATCCTATATGGTTACTTACATCACCTTCCTGTAAAAAGATCTGTCGTTTTTTGAGTTTATGTGGTACAAAATTATTTTTGAGAATGTTAATTTCATTTGCTGCCAACGGTCTGGAGACCCGCGAATTGATATATTCGATTAAAGAGTTATACATGAATTATTATTTTACCGAACCCAAAGATAAATATACTGAAAATATAAATCCTTTATAAGATATCATCAAATGTGGAAGGATACCGATAAAGCCTGATCGGAGAGGCGTAGGGTGATTGCTACAATGGAAATCTAAAATTGCCACGCAAAATTCTTTGGATAAATAATTATAATACATTGAAATATAAATCAATATATGTACATTGTTTTATAATTTCATATTATGTCAGCAAAGATTATTTTTCACAATGGAGCGGAGTGCTCAAACAAAGTGCAAAGCGTCTTTAGAAATGTCCTCCTTTTGTTGTTTATCTTCTGCGCTAGTCAAATTAAAGCGCAAACGGCTGCAGAATCCCTGACAGTTGCGCTCACTACAGCATATAAACAAAATGACTTTCCGGGCTTCAGTGTTGCCATTGTAAACAGCGATAGTATTTTATATGAAAATGCCTTTGGCTTCGCTGACCTGGAAAAGAAAACTCCTTATACAACCACCACCGTACAGCCTATTGCATCCGTAAGTAAGCTGTTTATCGGAATGTCGGTGATGAAAGCCATAGAACAGGGCTTGTTTACTCTTGATACGGAGATCAACAGTATATTACCTTTTAAATTACAACATCCTTACACTCCCGAAGTATCACTTACTTTAAGACATCTGGTTACACATACTTCCGGAATTACTGATCATGCTGATACATACAAAAAGACATACCTGTATAATACACCGGTTAATGAGGATAATCCAATTTACAGGCTGCTCAAATCGAAGGGATATGGCGCCGAAGGAAAAGACACTACTTTGGCTGCTTTCCTACAGGATTATTTAAGCACTGCTGGTTCTTACTATTCCAATAAAAACTTTAATAAGCAGGCACCAGGTAAAAGGTACGAATATTCAAATATCGGGTCGGATTTAGCTGCCTGGCTGATTGAGCTCAAATCGGGTATGCCCTTTGCGGAATACACCCAAAAGCATATTCTGCTTCCACTACAGATGACACATGCCACCTGGTCTACTGCTAATGCAGACCAGGCTAATCTATCCACCTTATATACAGGTGACAAAAAAAGCTATCCCAAATATAGTTCCGTAACCTATCCCGATGGTGGACTTACAACTTCATGTCATGAGCTCAGTCTTTTTCTGAAAGAGGTAATTGCCGGGCAGCAGGGGAAAGGGAAAATCCTTAAACCTGAAAGTTATGCCAAGCTGCTGCAGCCGGCTTTTTCAGATTCCTATAAGCCAGAAAATTTAAACCCTGCAGAGCCAAACATCGGCGTATTTTATGCCATAAAAAAAAGTGGCATCATTGGCCATAGCGGTAGTGACGGTGGTGTTACTGCGTTCTTGTTCTTTAATCCTGCCAAAGGCTATGGCATGCTGTTCATTGCCAATACGGAAATGGAAGGGCTCAATGGAATCAATAAAAATATGATGACAGGATTTGAAAAAATATGGAGTATTATGGGGCAATATGCTGGCAAATTGCAACCCGATAAATAAGCAAGTATTGGTAAATCGACAGATTCTAAAAAGCGCTTTTGAAAATATTGATGAATAGACATTGCGGGCAAGGAGTTTTATTTCAATGCCATTTGAATGATCAGGCCAGCTTAATATTAAAAAGTGAGTTTTCGTTCAATGCGCTTTTTTAGAAAGCGGGACTGATTGGCGGTGGTTTCATATTCTTCCTTTTTAATCCAAAGGCCATTTTCATAGTGATATTTATACTCCAAAAGCTTCCACTTGCCATCGTTTGAAGTTATTTTACTTGAATCAAGGTTGTGCTGTTCGTTGTATTGGTTCTTATAGGTTTGTCCATCTGTTGTATACTGAATCAGGTTCATGTGGCTATCATATACATAGGTTTCCTCTTGTGGCTGCGATATTACAATCGTATCATTTCCGGTTATCTTCTGAGTTTTGCGCATTGGCAAGGCCCTGTTCCCACCCATGCCGGGGTAAGTGTAAATGTCTTCCTGTTGCAGTTCCCAGTTCCCATTATTGTCCTTATAATATTTCAGGCCCGATAATCTTTTTGGTTCATTGTATTGGTATATTTTCTTACTCGCCTTATTGCCTTTTCCGTTAGCAGGTTTAGAAATTTCAATTATGGTATGCGAATCCTTATCGGCAAGGACGGAAATGGTATAATTGTCCTTAATTACTTTGCCCGGCAGGTATTCTATGACATTAGATTCTATTTGCTTTGTATTTATGGGAGCCTCAAAATACTCCATCATAATTGGGTCTATGATTAACCGGGAAGGTAATCTTTTTATATTTTCCTCAGGAGCAATAACGCCGGGTACTTTTACCTGAGATAAAACCGGAGTAGCAACAATGTAAGATAGAAATAGGAGGCAGATTTTGAAGCTCGTCTGTAATTTAATGCTCATAATTGTCGTTTGGTTTTTTTAGTTTTTATGCAATTATTATGCCTAGTAAACTCCGTGCTGTATTTCAAGTTGCGATGCTTTTTGCACTTGGGAAAAGAAAGAAGCAACTTTTAAAAGAACTTTATAACGAAGTAGCATTTAAAACAATGCCGATGAGATCATTTTTTTAATGAGTTATACTTGTTTTGCCACGAATAGAAAGGACAGCCGTAATACCAGGCTCCGTGGCACTGAATTTGCAGAATATAGGTGCTGTAAAAAAGAGGAATTTATATATCCATATGCAGATGGATAGCCTTTTTGGGAGGAATTATAAACTGAAGGCTTATCTTTTGAGAACGCATTCCTGAATTGGCATTAGAATGAAAATATAATATTTTATCCTGGAAACAATGGTTATAAAAGCGGAACGCTATAGTACTGAAGACTTGCTTAGAGTCCAAGCGGTAAAAGTTTCTGTAATTTCCATAGAGGCGTCTATCGAGAATGAAAAATTACAGGCTATCAAAAAGCTCTTGCAGGCAAACAGTGAGATACGAATTGTATTAATCGTTGATTCTGCGACAAGTGCAAAAGAAGGAAAATACAGTAATCTGGAGATCATAAGAACTTTAGGCGAAATTAATCATTTAACCATTCTTGCCTTTGGTTCCGTTGCCTTACAAGATTTAAATTTATTGGAGGGTTTGACAAAGCTCGTTTCCTTTCGTCTGGATGGGAATTATAAAAAAGATATAGATTTAGGACCGTTAAAAAATGCGACTGGGATAGAGGAGCTGGAATTGGAATTTGGGTTGTCAGGAGCAAAGCAGGTTGCATTTGTAAATGATCTCGCCCATCTGCGGCGCATAAGGGTATCTGCGCTTGATCTTAAGGCGGTGCCTTTAAATTACGGTTTGGAAGAACTAATAATAACGAATACGTTAAAGCGGCCTGAACTTCTTGCCTCGATCTTTCCCCGGCTAAAAATGCTAACAATAAGTAAAGCTAAAGGTATAGATTCCTTTGATTTTATTGCTTCACTAAAAGGCTTGCAGTCCTTGCAAATAGGACACACCAGCAAATTAATCAACCTGCCAAAAATGGACGATCCCTTGAGGCTCAGATCGCTTCATCTGGTAGCTGTCAAACAGTTTGACGACCTGGAAAGCATATTGCAATTCAAACAACTGGAGGAGCTGAAGATTACCGAACCGACACGCATGGAGCTTTCGGAATTTATAAAATTGAAAGACATAAGATCTTTAAAAAAGGTGTACGCGGTCTTTCTGACCGAAGCGGAGGATAACGCCTTTCAGCAAATGGCAGCACAAATAGGATGGGAGTTTTGACCTTTTAAATAGATTTTTATATGAAAAACCTAAGCAGACAAGAATTGATTGATTTGGTAGAAAAAATCAGCAGTGCACAAGGTAAGACGGAACAGGAAGACGACGATATGTTAGACCTATTCCTGGAAAATGTTCCTGAACCCAATGCAGCAGATTATATCTTTAGCAAAGAGTACTGGCCTCTTATGATAAAGACATCGACGATATAAGGTTTGGATTCCCTGAGACCTTTTATTCAAAAATATATGGCATGAGTCTCATTACCGGACAAACAGGGTATGCAATATCATTTCGCATATTGGATTTTTTGCAGGATTTTGGTTTTGCGCTGATCGTTACGTTGGTGGTCGTTTTAGTATACGCACGATTTAAAAAGAAAAAAGGGGATCAGGCTGTGGGTCAGTCCCATGGTTCCCGCGCGCCTTCCTGAGCCTCCATAGGATCGAACCCGGCCAACCCTTCTTCTTTCGAATCCTGATGCTGTTCAACAAAAAAAGCCAATCTTGCGATTGGCTTTTCTCTTGTGATCCCGCTGGGATTCGAACCCAGGACCCATACATTAAAAGTGTATTGCTCTACCAGCTGAGCTACGGAATCGTACTTCTTTTTCGAACTACCGTTCCTTGTTTGAAGTGATGCAAAAATAGGGCTTTAATCCTATTCCTGCAAATTTTTTTGGCTTAAAATCGTAGCTGTTTGCTTAAAAAGCTGATTTTAAGCCAAAAAAATTAATCATTTTCCAATTCCATAATTTCCTCGGCCAATTGCTCCCATTGCTCTTGGTACTGGGTTAATTGGGCCTTAGCTGAATTGTACGCACGCGTAGTTTCCTGTAACTTAGTCGCATCCGAATATACTGCTTCATCAGCCAGTTTCAATTCTAAATCTTTGACCAATATTTCCTGTTCTTCGACTTTTTTCTCCAATGCAGCAAGCTCTTTATTCTTTTTGCTCAGTAATCGTGTTCGGTCTTCAGATGGCGCTTGTTTCTCTTTTTTAACCTTCGGCTCTTCTTTGACTTTTTTCTCCGGTTTCGCATCTGTTTTTACAACACGCTTAGCTGCCCATTCTTCATATTCCTGATAGGTGCCCGGATATTCTTTGATCTCCTTGTCCTCGATATACCAAATTTTGTTGGCCACGTGATCCAAGAAATAACGGTCGTGGGATACAACAATACATGTTCCCTCGAATTGTTGTAGGGCCTGGATCAAAATATTGACCGATTGCATATCCAAGTGATTGGTAGGCTCATCGAGCGCCAAGAAATTGGCGTCCGCAGTCAAGGCCTTAGCAAGGGCTACACGGGATTTTTCACCTCCAGACAACACTTTGATTTTCTTGAATGCATCATCGCCCGTAAATAGGAAACAACCCAATATCGAACGTAATTCAGTCTCTGTATGTTTTGGCGCAAAGGCCTGTAGTTCGGCCAAGATTGAGTTCTCGAGATGGAGCGCCTCCAGCTGATGCTGTGCAAAGAACGTTTGCGACACATTGTGCCCATGTTCTGCTTTTCCCTCAAACTGATTATCTGTGCCAGCGACAATACGCAGTAGGGTAGACTTACCTTTTCCGTTTGCACCGATCAAAGCGATCTTATCACCTTTTTCAATAATCGCAGAAGTGTTTTGTAATATCTCCAGGTTCGGATAGGATTTAGAAATATTGTCTAATGTCACCACATGACGGCCAGAAGGTTTTGAAAACTTAAAGCTAAAGTTGACCGTTGGATTATCGTCATCCACATCTTCAACTCTCTCCATTCTATCCAAAGCTTTAATCCGCGATTGTGCCATTTTGGCTTTGGATGCTTTGGCGCGGAAACGCTCGATAAGTCGTTCTTCCTGTTTGATCTTAGCCTGTTGATTTTTGAATTGGTTGGCCTGTAGTTCGTTTCTCAGTTCCTTTTCTTCCAGGTAAAAGCTGTAGTTACCTGCATAAAGTGTTAATTTTCCTTTACGCGACTCCACCGTCTTTTTGATTATGCGGTCCAGAAAGTACCTATCGTGTGATACAATGACAATAGCCCCATCAAATGCCTGTAGATAGTTTTCGAGCCACTTGATGGAAGGTAAGTCCATGTGGTTGGTCGGCTCATCCAATAATAGAATATCTGGTGTCTGCAACAAAATTTTTGCAAGCATCACACGCATACGCCAGCCCCCGGAGAATGTAGCCAGTGGCCTTTTTTGTTCTTCTTCCGAAAAACCTAGCCCCGCAAGGATTTCATGCGCTTTGAATTCAAGATTATAGCCATCCAGCGCTTCAAATTCCAGTTGTCTATCACTTAGTCTATTGAGAATATCGTCCGAATAATCTGTTTCTAATTTCGCAAGTAAATCTTCGATTTCGGCATGTAGTTGATTTTGGCGTTCGAACGCTTCCATAGCGACATATAGAATGCTCTTGTCCGAATGGTAAGATAATAAGTCCTGGTTTAGGTAACCGATCTTTAAATCTTTTGCCATGGAAATTGTTCCCGAAGTTGGGGCGTATTGTCCAACGATCAAACGCAATAAGGTCGATTTTCCGGCTCCATTAGCGCCAATTAAACCTACTTTATCACCTGGTTTGATGTGCCAGTTTGCCTCATCATACAACGCTCGGGATCCTATTTCAAATGTTAAATTATTTATTGATATCATTTCAAATGCAAAAGTACAAAAGTAATGAATATTTCTTCTTGTTTGACTAACTTTGCGATTATGTATAAATTAGTCAAACCTATATTCTTTACAATGAATCCGGAGATGGCTCACCATAAAGTGACCAACGGATTGAATGTCTTCTCAAAAATTTGGGGTGCCAAGCAATTATTGAATGCTATTTTTACGGTAGAAGATCCTCGCTTGGAACGTGAGGTATTTGGACTGAAATTTAAAAATCCTGTAGGCCTGGCGGCAGGCTTTGATAAAAATGCCGAATATATCTCTGACATGACTAATTTAGGTTTTGGTTTTATTGAAATCGGAACCGTCACTCCAAAACCACAACCGGGGAATGATAAACCACGTATGTTTCGTCTTGTACCAGATGAAGCGCTGATCAACCGCATGGGGTTCAATAATCAGGGGGCGGATGTCGCTGCAACCCGATTGAAGAACCTAAAAGATCGAAAAGGGCTTCTGATTGGTGGTAACATTGGAAAAAATAAAGTGACACCAAACGAAGAAGCGGTAAACGACTATATTTATTGCTTCAATTCACTCTTTGATTATGTAGATTACTTTGTTGTTAATGTCAGTTCGCCAAATACACCTGGCTTAAGGGATTTGCAGGAAAAGGAACCGTTAAAAAATATATTAAACACACTACAGGATCTGAATAAAGCAAAAGCAGCTCCCAAGCCAATTCTTCTTAAGATCGCACCCGATTTAACAGATAGTCAACTGGATGATATCGTTGAGATCGTTATGGAGACACAGATAGCAGGAGTTATAGCGACCAATACTACGATCTCAAGAGAAGGCTTAAAGAGCCAACAGGATTTGACACAAGAGGCCGGAGGAGTAAGTGGACGCCCGTTAACCAAGCGTTCAACCGAAGTGATCCGCTACCTCAGCGAAAAATCCAATAAAGCATTTCCGATTATTGGTGTTGGTGGTATTCATTCTGCCAAAGATGCTATTGAAAAACTTGATGCCGGCGCCAGTCTTATTCAGGTCTATACCGGATTTATATATGAAGGTCCGGGATTGATCGCAAATATCTGTAAAGGTATACTACAGACAGGACGATAATCAAAGACCATGGCAGTAGATTTTAATTTAAAAGATTTTTTGGATAAAAAGGTTGATGAATATAATCAACCTAATTTTATTCCCAATGATCCCATATCCATTCCACATCAATTTTCAAGGAAGAATGATATCGAGATTACTGGGTTCCTAGCGTCTATAATGGCTTGGGGACAACGTAAAACCATTATCAATAAATGTAATGAATTGATCGCAAGAATGGACGGCGTGCCTTATGATTATATCATGAACCATAGCGACCAGGACCTCAAAAGCCTGCTTGGTTTTAAGCACCGTACATTCAATGATACGGATATTCTTTATTTCGTTGCTTTTTTTCGGTACCACTATAGCCACTTTCCGTCTCTAGAAGATGCTTTTTTTGTAGGGCAGGAAACAGTAAAAGAGGTGGATTTGGAGCAGGCGCTGAATGCATTTAAAACCTATTTCTTTTCGCTGCCGGACTATCCGCAGCGGACACGTAAACATATCAGTAGCCCGGCCCAAAAATCTACTGTCAAGCGTATCAATATGTTTTTACGCTGGATGGTCCGAAAGGACAATAAAGGGGTAGATTTTGGAATTTGGAGCCGCTTGTCACCAAAAGACCTGATCTGCCCTTGTGATGTCCATGTCGAACGTGTCGCGCGAAAATTTGGACTGATTACCTTGGAAAAGGTCAACTGGAAGACCGCACAAGAGTTAACAGGCAACCTTCGTTTATTGGATCCCAATGATCCAGTAAAATATGATTTTGCGCTTTTCGGCTTGGGGGTAGAACGGGAACTGTAAAGTCGCCTCAACTCCCTTCAAGTCCGCTTAAGTCCCTTCAACTACCTTACTCCGGCACAGATATTACACAGATATTGTACGAATGTAACAGTATCATCCCAGCAACAGGGCATTTAATCAACGGGTACTCAAGGTGACAAACGGTACACCTAGGGGTACTGATCACTCGAAATAATCACGCGTGGAGTAGTGGCTATTGACTGATATTAGACAAAGCGAAAGGTGCTTTTCTCGTACTTTGTCTGTGCCTGGTCTATAGTGCTGATACGTTGCAAATAGGCCTGTAAAAGTTTGAAAGAAAAAGCCCGTATTTTTAGGATACGGGCTTTCTTTATTTTCAGCTGCTTAGCTTAAACTAGCTGGTCAATCTTAATCAGGAGGTCCACCAAACGATTGGAATAACCAAATTCATTGTCATACCAACCCACAACTTTCACTAATCCACCCACAACCGAAGTCAATTGTGCATCGAAAACACAAGAATAGGGGTTGTTGATAATATCAACAGACACGATTGGGTCTTCTGTGTAAAACAATACCTGCTTTAATTCGTTTTCCGCTGCAGCTTTAAAAGCTTTGTTGATTTCTTCAACTGTTGTTTCTTTTTCTAATGTACAGGTAAAATCTGTTAACGAACCATTCAGCACAGGAACACGTATACCTGCTCCACCCAACTTATTCTGTAGATGTGGAAAGACATTAGTAATTGCTTTGGCGGCACCTGTCGTTGTCGGTATGATCGCCGAAGAGGCGGCACGTGCCCGTCGCAGATCTTTGTGTGGTGCATCATGCAGGTTTTGATCTCCTGTCATGGAGTGCACCGTAGTGATATATCCGTCTTTTATCCCCCAATTGTCATCTAATATTTTGACCAAGGGAGCGACGTTGTTGGTTGTGCAGGAAGCATTAGACAGGATCGAAGCCGAGAGATCGACAGCATTATCGTTGATCCCCAATACGACTGTTGCAATATCCTTGTCTGTTGGCGGAGCTGAGATAATAACTTTTTTCGCACCTGCTGTTAGATGAAGTGTTGCTTTTTCACGGTTCGTAAAATGCCCCGTAGATTCGACAACAACATCAATATGCAAGGATTTCCAGGGGAGTAGGGCCGGATCTCTTTCATTGGTCACCAAAATGGAATGGCCATTCACGATAATATGATGTTCATCGTGTGTGACCGTGCCAGCGAAGGGGCCATGCACCGAATCATACTTGAATAAGTGGGCCAAAGTCTTGGTATCAGCCAAATCATTGATGGCGACCACCTGCAATTGATCAAAAGCATCGCGAAGAAAAATATTACGTAATGTATTTCTCCCGATACGTCCAAATCCGTTTATCGCTATATTGAGCATTTCAGCTTATTTATGAAATTGGCTTATCGCCTCATTGATATTTTTCTCACCTTCCCAATGTGCTTTTAGTTTTCCATCAGCACCGTAAACATAATTTGCTGGGAACTGTGAAGGAACATGTATGTTTTGGATAAAGGTTTGATCTTTGTCAATCAAGACTTCCACATTGGAAGATTTAGATAGCTTTGGTGCGAAGCTATCAAAGAATCCTAATACCAATGCTGGATCATTCATGGAAATATAGAAAATATTGACGTCTTTTATGCGATCAATATTTTTTTCGAGTTCAGTTGCTTCATGCTGACAATGGCTACATCCCGGATCAAATAAGATGAAGACTGTGTTCTTATCCTTAGCTAGATTCTCATTGCTGACACGTATGCCGGATCGAAGTTGGTAAAAAGTGAAATTAGGAAGAATTGCAGCCGGACCAGAAGACTGGGTAGGGGCAGCTTGCGCATGATCATGACCGGCGTGGTCATGACCCGCATGGTCATGATTTTCTGCCGTACTATTTTCCGTACCAGCTGTCTTTTGATTGCCCTTGTTGTTACATGAATAAAGCATGCCTGCCGTGAGTACAGCAGTTACTCCTAAGATTATTTTTTTGTTCATAGACTACCTTTGATTTTAAACCAGTTTTAGTGATTTGTTATTCTTTTTCAGGCGCGCTAACAGAATGCATTTATACCATTCAGCTTGAACTGTACATAGGTCATTCCGCAACGATGCCATTGAAGAACCAAAACTATAAAAAAAATGGGATTATGCAGTGTCCAAACTCAAGTTATGACAGTTTACTGGTTATCATCTTCGATGCTTTCCACTGCAATATGTTTTCCAATTTTAAGCTATTCCGTTGTATCTGTGGTGTTGCTGGGGCTATTGGGTTCTATCAAAGCCGTAGATTGTATAATTTCCGGTGTACTACGACCAAATTCATTGCTATAAACCTTGAGTAAGACTCCTACACAGGATAGAATAAGTGGACCAAATATCAATCCTAACATACCAAAGAGATTTAATCCCAATAATACCCCAAAAACGGTTATTAAGGGATGGACATCGCCAAGTTTTTTCAAAATTGTAAAGCGAAGAATATTATCAATACTTCCAATGATAATGATACCATAAAGTGCTAGCCCTATCGCGTTGCCGGATTGTCCATTTGCTAAGAGAAATACCGCTGCTGGAAGATAAACGACCATAGTACCTAAAATAGGGATTATGGTGGCAACAGCGGTCAGAATACCTAAGAAAATGGGGCTTTCCAAGCCGAAAAACCAATAGCCTAAGCCCGCAACAATACCTTGGCACATCGCGAGGATTGGAATACCAATGGCATTTGATTTAACCATCATATCAAATTCTTTCCACAATTCAGCCTTACTCGCTTCGGAAAATGGAATAGCGTTGTATATACCCTGTTCTAATTTTTTGCTACTGACCAACATAAAGTAAAGTACAAATAATGCGACTAAAACATTTACGCCTACCTCAGCTACGGAATTTAGGATGTTGGGGATAAACTTGGCTGCCCGTTGAAGAGCACCCATCAATGCTGTGTCGGATAGATCGATGTTGCTGAGATATGGGCTATCTTTGAAATAGGTTTTAACGGAATCAAATTTTTCCATAATCTCATTTTTATTGCTGATCGCATCAGTCACTTGCGGAACCATATAGTTGATCAAGAGATACAATGGTCCAACTAGAAATATAATCGTAAGCAGGATTAACAATATACTCGCAACGGATTTGTTCCATTTTTTCTCTTCTGTCAATTTGAAATTGATTTTTCGGAAGAGGACATATAATGTTATAGCGCCCAAAAAGCCCGGAAGATAGTAGAATAGACTCGTAAATATCAAAATGCATATCAGCAAAATAATGATGATAAGCATAATCTGGTTAATGGAGTTGTTGTTTATCTGTTTGTATTTCATGTGTCTGGAATAAGTACCGCTTTAATTTCTATTTTACGTATGACAATATTTTTTTATAAATGTTTTATATTGTTAAATTAAACTTACTTTTTTAGAATTTCAATGATTTTTTTAATTTCTTTTTCAGGGCAGTAAAGCGAGAGAGTAGGGCCTATAAGGATAGATTAATGTTTTAGTTGCAAGAATAGCGATAGATTAAGTGTAACAGCATTGAGCAGATACAGGTCATGGCAGGGGTAGGGCAAGAAATTTCCTTGCATCCTGAATCATATAAATTTTTCGCCAAAAACTAATTCTGGTTCTGCGGCATTAAGATCTCCTTTAAGATGCCCATGATATCATATTGCTTGACAAAAAGCACAGATGACGTCGTCCGATGTTCGGCGGATTGATTGTTGTTTTCTGCCGCTAAATAAATTGTCGATTTAGCCGGTTTATGAAAAAAAGGATGAGACCCTTTTCCTTTTCTGTTATTTGAAAATAAGCCCATAATCTTTTATTTTTTGGTTATAGCGACCGTTTTTTGGCTACTGTCGCTATAACCAATCTACAAAATTACTTTGAGATTTACAATTAATTAATGAAAATTTGACTGCCACGTTCTTCATCCTTTTCAATGGAAAGTGATATTGGAATCCGTTCTTTCAATTCTTCAACATGCGAGATAATACCGACTATTCGATTTTCTTTGTGTAGGTCAAGTAAGGTTTCAAAGACAATATTGACAGAAGCCATATCCTGTGTGCCAAAGCCTTCATCGATAAAAAAGAAGTTTTTAGCGGCTTTAGTATTGGACTGTACACTTTCAGCTAGGGCCAGCGCAAGACTCAGGGACACCTGAAATGCTTGACCACCGGACAGTGTTTTTACGCTCCGACTTTTGCCTTCATTCAAATAGTCAATGATTTCAAATTCATTGTTTTCATTAATCTGTAAACTTAACTGGTTGCGTGTCATCCGGTGAAAACGGATATTGGCATGGTCACAAAGCTGTCGCAGATAGATTGATGAAACATACTGGACAAACCCCGCCCCCTTAAATAGGTTAAATAGCTGTTTCAGATTATCATTACGAAGGTTTAATTGTGCTTGTTGTTGCAGTAAAGTTTCCTTTTTTTCGTAGGCCGTCTCCAACTGATTCAATTCCTGTTCGTATTTAGCAACGTTCTCGGTCAGGATTTTAAGGTGATGGGAGCTTTCGTCCAAAGCAGCTTCTTCCTGTATAAAGACTGCCTCATCGTAGACTTTATCTGCTAACTTTTTGTCTAATTGCAGGACCTGTGCTTTCAGGGTTTCAAATTGGATTTGAAACTGTTCCAGTTCGGCGCGGATTTTCTGTACAGGTAGATTCTCCGCTAATGTCTCTTTTACCTGATCTATCGCCTTGAACACAGAAGCCTGGAGGAGTTGTTCGATAGTCGTGTCCATATGTAGGATTTCAGACTTTATGTTGATAATCCGTTCCTGAATGGATTGAACCAGGCTATTTTGTGCAGCAAATTGACTGTTTAGCTTGTTTAAGCGATCTGTCAAGGTATTATAGTCCTGTTCTATATGAAGATTTTCGGCTTTTAATGTATGATATTCGTTTTCGACTGTAGCTTTCTCCCGGAATTGATAATCAGCCCAGTTCAAGTGTTTTAGATGGCCTATATTTTGATTGATCTGGGTTTGCTTTTGCGCTTCCTCAATCTCAAGACCACTTAATTTTACATTCGCTCTTTCCAGCTTGCTCTCTATATCTGCCAAGGTGGTCTGATGGGTCGTAGCAATCTGTTCTGTAGCTACGATCTGCGCTTCGATGTTAGAAAGCTCCTGTTTTTTTTGTGTATAAATTGACTCATCCGTGCTGCTGTACGCTGGCCAGGTAAATTGAAGTAGGTGAGTGGCCTTCTGAGATTTGCTTGCCTGGATCTTGCTTGTGAGATCATTTTGTTGTACTTGTAGGGATTGTAGACGGATTAGGAGCTTTTCAATCTCGAACTTTTGATCAACCTTGGATTTTATGCGCGCATTGATTTCTACTGTCGCCCGTTGGTTTTCTGTCAGCTCTTGTGTGATATCCATTCCTTCCGCGATAGCGGGGTGTTCCAGGGCTCCACATAAGGGGCAGGGAGATCCCGCGCTTAGGTTCTCCGCGAATTGCGTGAGCTTCTGCTGCAATAGAAGATGTGCTTTCTCGTCGTTTAGCACATTGAGTCGGGTTTCAAGTTCCTGTAATTCTGCTGTATACGCTGAATCAAACCCGGCAGGGTCGAAGTTTTTACTTTGCAAATCACCTTGTAGATCGGTTATGGCAACTGTTAGCTCCAGGAGTTGATGGTTGAGTTCGCTCTCCTGTTGTTGGATGGCCTGCTGTTTGATGTACCATTGTCCCAGCTCCATCAGCTCATTTGCCGACGGTTTCGATTGTTTTAGTCGAACGAGTAGGGTTTCGGTTTCCTGAATGTTGTTTTTACAGTGCACCTGTTGCTCCTTAGCCTTCTGGACAAAATCCCGTCCTTTCTGTGCGCTTTCTTTTAAACCTTTTATCTCTGTTGAAAAATTGATCAGCTGTAGAATGAGTTCGAGATCTAATTCACTGATCCTTCGTTCAGGCAATCGCTCATACTGTGGTTTAAGCCTTTGTAGTTGCTGTGATATCTGTTGGGTAGCTTGTTGAATTTCTACAGATTTTGCTTCCTCTAACTGTAACTTGCTTTGTTCCTGGGTATTTTCCTGATTCAATTTCTCCTGTGTCTGGAGGATATGAAAAAAGTTTGTATGCGCTTCTTCAAAGCGTATCATACGTTGGCGCAAAGTTTCCTTTTCAGCTTGCTGATCAGTCAGCTGTTGAAATAGAGTCTTCATTTTGCTCAATTCGAGGAAATCTTCTTTCACATTTTTCAATGCCTGAAATTTCTCCTGAAGTAGCTTGTTTGTATGCTGCGCCTTGCTGAAAGATTCTCGCTCTTCATTCAGCTTGTCACGTGTCGCGATGATACGCTCGCTGCTGATCTCTTCGAATCCCATCAACTGACCATTGAGCTGATCCAGTTCGGATTGATTTTTTTTATAAAGGGCAGCAACTTTGTCCTGCAAATCGAAACGATGGAGCTGAAAGATTTCTTTCATCATATCAGTTCGTTCCTTTGCACCCAGCTCAATGAACTCCTTAAATTGCCCCTGGGGAATGATGATTGTTCTTTTGAAATTCTCGTAACTTAATCCAATGATCAATTGTGTGTTACTACTTTCCAATGGAACCCATTGTTCATTGATTTCTTCATATAATACAACCGTGGGAGATTTGACATCCTCAAAATTTTTGGAATTGCGTTTAAATTCCCTTGTTACTTTGAATGTGCGGTTTTCGAAGTTAATGAAATCCAATTCGATATAGGAACGGTTTGATTTCAGATTCATCATATTGTAAGCGCGTTTGTCCCGCGCATTTAACCGTTCCGTTTCACCATATAGGGCATAGGTGATTGCTTCTAAAATAGATGACTTACCAGATCCAACAGCACCAAATATTCCAAAAAGACCGGCATCTGTCAATGCTGTGAAATCTATTGTCTGACGTTCTTGATAGGAATATATACCTTCTACAGTTAACTTTAAAGGGATCATGGGCTTAAGAATTTAGTATTTCGCGAAAAAGGTTGAGGATATCGTCATTGGGTGCCTGATTGGCATTTTTGGATTTGAAATAATCCTGAAAAAGTGCAGATATATCTTGGGTCAGATTAATTTCTTTTGCATCAAATGGGTTTTGTTTGTCGTGTTGCACAACCGGAATTAAATAGACGATACCCGGATGTGTCTGATAAATCAGTTTACGGTCTTCGGCTTTGAGGAAGGTTTCGGATTTGAGCGTTAATTCCACTAATGTTTCTGGATGCTCGGAGAGCCAAGTAATACATTGGTCGATATCGTCAAAGGATTTTCGGACTAAAGGTTTTCCTTGTTGGAGTGCAATGCGATCAAATGTGACATGTGCACCGGGTAGAGCATTGACAATGCTTATGTATTTGGTCTGGCCAGCTTCGGCGAAACTATAGCAAAGGGGAGATGAGGCGTATACAACAGGTTTTTCCGGAGAGCCGATATTTTTGAATCCATGAATATGGCCGAGTGCCGTGTATTGAATCTGAGCCGGGATGGATTCTGAATAGATCAGATCAGCATTTCCAATTTTAATTGGCTTTTCCCCATCAGGCTCGTCGATTAATGGGGATCCAATTTTATTCATATAAAGGTGTGCTGTTAGTATATTGACACCCTTTTCGTCACAGTAGGTCTCTGCTAATTTTTGCCAATTTTCGGCCAATGCTTTATTTAATTGAACTTCTTTGTCTTCACCAAGATATTGTTTAAGCCGAATTTCATTGGCATAGGCGGTATGGAGTATCCGGATCGGATAGTTATAGCCTTCTAGGCTCAACTCGATAAAACCATTGTCTGAGCGTAGGACCGAAAAACCTTCGGCCGTAAATGGCGTTACAACTGCATTTGGGTGACCGATGAGAATAATGCCAGATGCCCGGGCTAAAGGGTCTGGTGCATCAATCAAATTGGGTGAATCGTGGTTTCCAGCGATAGCGATAACAGGTCGGGTACCATTTTTTGCCAATCGTTTGATCGTTTTGTAAAATAACTCGATAGCCTCTACACCGGGATTGAACGTATCAAAAAGATCTCCTGCGATAAGAACCAGGTCGACCTCTTGCTGGTCTGCTAGCTGAATAATCTCCTCCATGACCAAAAGCTGTTCGTCCATCCGAGAGAAGCTATCCAGTCGTTTCCCTAAATGCCAATCGGCAGTATGCAGTATTTTCATGATGAGCCCTTATTTTTTTACGTAATAGTACAAACTAAGATAAATTTGGTCTGATATGCAATTATAATTGCATATCAGACCAAATTTGTAGGAACGTAGGTTTGAAGCGTCTAGTTTGACGTATTGAAAATGTTAAAAGTTGTTAAATGCGGTAGGTAAAAATAGTTTAATTGTATTTTTAGTCCTCCAAAATTAAGCTAAGTAATCGTAGATAAAATAAATTTATGCGTAAAATTTACCTGTCTTTGTGTGTTTTCTTTCTTTTTTTGATGAAGATAAATGCACAGGAAATAGAAGCGATCAAAGGGGAGACTGCTTATCCTTTTCTATTAAAAGAAGCTGATGCCGATGATGAAGCCTCGGAAAAACAACCTGTCTTTGTGTTTCTGCATGGCAGAAGTCTATCAGGTACGAATTTGGATCGGGTAAAACGTTATGGTGTATTGTATGCGATCAATAAAGGGCAGGAGGTCCCCGGGATTATTGTTGCTCCCCAATCCCGCGGTGGCTGGGATCCGGATAAAGTGATAGAGATCGTTGATTATGTTATCGCGCATTACAATGCTGATCCTGATCGCATCTACGTATGTGGTATGAGTATGGGCGGTTATGGAACCATGGATGTTGCCGGAAAATATCCGGAGAGGATAGCTGCAGCAGTGGCGATTTGTGGTGGTGGATCGAGCCAATATGCCTCCAACCTGACGCAAGTTCCAATTTGGCTACATCATGGAACAGCTGATCGTGCCGTACCCATTTCAGAATCCAGAAAAATTATGAAAGCCATAAAAAAGGTGGACCCTGAAGCTGATGTGAGCTTAAATGTGATAAAAGGAGGGACACATGGTAGTGTGGAACGCTTATTCCACGATGATGCAATCTATGACTGGATGTTAAAATTTAAGAAAAAGCATAAATCCTAGGCTGTATGGCATAGCTATTTTATGTGTGGCCTTTTGGTTCATTAAAAATATAATAAAAATGGGATGTCCAGTAATAATCTGGACATCCCATTTTTATGAATTTTGTTTGTAACCCTTTCGAATCTAATTTTAAATAGCCAATTCTCGGGTTTCGTTTTTACATTTTAAATTTTCTTTATATTAACCTTCATCCGTGTTTTCAAGTCGTTGTTTTCGATTGAATTGCGCCATCAATACATTTGGTTGATGGATCAGGTGCGTTTTGGCAAGGTAGTCCGGATTGTCCGCATAGATAAAGAGGAGTGTTCCATCCTTTATTGTGTTGATGATCGGTCCAGCATATTCCCGGGGAACCGCAGGGCATCCGTAGCTTTTGCCTAACCTTCCCAAGCTTGATATCGTACCTGTGCTGCAGTAATCTGCGCCATGCATCACCACATATCGTGCTTTGGCATTGTCATTTATACCTTCTTCGAGGCCATCCAGTACCAAAGAGTAGCCATTTTCACCGTTATAGGTGTTTTCGGTAACAAAAAATCCCAATGAGCTTTTTAAAGACTCCTGCTGATTCGAAAAATTTGTAGCATAATTTTCACCACTATTTTTTCCGTGTGATACCAAGGTGTTAAAAAGTACCTTTTTGTGTTCCAGATCAAGTACAACAAGTCTTTTTTCCGTGGATGCCATGGAAAAGTCGATGACTGTCATAATATCTTTGTTGTGGATGGAAAGCTCTTTTCTACCTTCCATTGCTTGTCGAAATGCCTCGTATTTTAATACTGGGCCTAGATTCATTTCATCATATAAAGAATCAACGGCTGTCCGTTGACGTTCTACATTTATATGATGGGTATTGGTTTGTTGATCTGTTGTTTTTAATTCTTCTTTTGATGACAATGCTGTATTAAGTGCCATTAAAAGAAACATAATCGTATTTCCCATTCTCCTCCCTTTTCTGTGTAGATGTTTACAAAAATAATTATTAAAGTTAATACATATTTGATTTACAGAATGTTAAATATTGTTAATCAATAACAATGACCAAGGAGGAAAGGTCTTTTGACCGTTTATAGACAAATTGAGCGTGAGATGACGCATTTCTGACACACATATGTGACTTAGGGGTTGTGCCCAAACTTTCACTGTATTCGATGATGCTACCGTTTGGATTATTGACTGGTACACCATGAATATATGCTCCAGCGGTGAACCGGGTCGCATAGGGAGCAAATCCGCCATAGGTTCGCGTGCCATCTTCAAAATAGAACATTTTTGATTTGTGTTCCTGGACGACAAAAAGTCCGGTGGGTGTTTCTTGTGCATGCGGCGGTTTGTGTCGGCCACTGGTAACAGGGTTCATGCTGCGCACGAGCCACTCTTTGCCCACTTTTTCCAATGTGCAGATATTTTGGTTCTTGACATCAACAACATTAATACTATTAAATTGTACGCTATCGCTTATCAGTCGCAGGTAGCGCTTGGGGACGGTATATTCCCCCTCAAATGATACACCGGCAATAGGTACCCGCGCCAAAGTGTCTGAACCCTTTACACGGACCAGCCAACCATCACGTCCATAACGCACCGGTTTATCTGTTGTTGGGTCATATAATGGTGCTGCCTGATAACGCTCGACATTGAAACTGTCTGACACACGTTTGTAAGAATCCCGTTTGAAATCTTTAATCGTAGGAGCTTCACCTTTTTCATTTTGATAATTTTGAAGGACGGCGTACAATGAGGGCGTCTGCTGAAAATTTTCAACATAAGCTAGACGTTCCTTTATTTTGTCCCATTGAAAGCTACGCGTGGTATCCTTATAGGGATAGGTATCTTCAAGTGTGTATTTTTTGTAAAGCAGATCTTTTTTGATCATAATATCTGCTGCTGTAACTACTTTAGGCTTTACTTCCTGTTTTTTGGCAGTGACAGTGTCTTGATGTCTAATTGGTTGCTCTTTTTCTGCTGTACTTTTCTTTTCCTGCTGGCAGCCCAACGATAGAAATAATAGGCTAAATACGAGACATGTTAATCCTTGATGCATATATGGATTATGTAAATTATTGTTTTGTTCTTTAAATATAAGAATAAAACACATTTTTTAAATGATTGACAAAAAGTTAGTTTTGTAATTTCAAGTAAAAGTATGCATAGGATTGTAATTTGTTCGGCTATGATGCTGAACCCTGAAGGGGAGCTGTTGTTGGTTAGGAAAAAGGGATCAAAATATTTTCAATTGCCCGGAGGTAAGATTGCTGCGGGAGAAAGCGAGTCGGAAGCCTTGGTTCGGGAACTCCTGGAGGAGTTGCAATTTGATACAGACCCTGGGACATTGCAGTTTATTGGTCGGCATGTGACGCAGGCGGTGAATGAGCCTAATACCCTGGTAGAAGGGCATATTTATTTGATCAAACTCGCTATGAAATTTAATTTTCCACCACAGGCCGAACTGGAAGAAGTGCAATGGATCAATAAGGCCAACTGGCAAGATTATCAGTTGGCACATCTGGCCGAAGAGTTCGTCATTCCAAAGTGGCTGTCCGGAGAGTTTTGATGTTGGATAGCTTGATGTGAACAATTTAAGACTTTGCTTGTTAATGTTTTATATATAAACAATTAATAAACAAAGATTATGGAAAATCAGCTTTTAAAATCAGCGAAAGACTTTTTTGATGATGAGGTTCTTACTCGGATCGGGCAAAGTCTAAACCAGGATAATGAACAGGTAAAACAGGGCTTAAATGTTGTTGTTCCCTCTTTGTTTTTGGGATTGAGTCAGCAGGCGGAAGGCGGTGGTGGGATTTCTACAATTCTGGAGCAGGCGAAACAGCGTTTTTCGAATTTTGATCTGAATCAACTTCTGGGCGGGCAGGAAGCTAGTGAAGATGCTGAAGGGCTGCTGGGAGAATCCGGAGGTAGCAATATACTGACTTCAATATTTGGTGGTGGTCTAGAGACCGTATTGGGTACAGTTGCTGGTTATCTGGGATTTAGCGCTGAGTCGGTGCAAAAATTGATGGGCTTGTCCCTGCCAGCTATATTTTCTAGTTTGACCAATAAAGGTCAACAATGGGATGCGAATACGATAAATCAGACTTTGCAGGATAATAAAACAGCTTTTGCGGCCGCCATACCTGCAGGATTAGGTTTGGGCGCTTTTGGGAAATTATTTGATGGTGGGCATTTTTCTGTACCTGAGGAAGTAAAACCTGAGGAGATCGTGCCTGAAGAGGTCATACCAGAACCTCCAGTGGAAGAGCCAGTTAAACATATCGAAAGTCATCCAGGAGCAACAGTCATTAATCCAGCTACAGAGTTGGAGGCACATAAGGAGCCGTTGGCATTGCCTAGAGCAGATGGAGCCAGAACAGCCGCCGCATCAACGGGTTCCTCAGGCGGAGGCTGGTGGAAAATTTTGATTGCTTTGATCGTTATCGCATTGCTCTGGTTTTTGTTTGGAAAAGGCTGTAGTGGTAATAAAAATGGTGGTGTTACAGATACCAGTGTCAATCAGGGGCAGGTGGACTCGGGTAATACAATGGGAAATGGTACGGCCAGTCAGATTGATCGTGAGCATTTGGATGTGATGTTGCCGAATGGAGGGAAGCTGGGGGCATTTAAAAGTGGTATAGAAGATCGGTTGGTACAATTTTTAAAATCCGACTATAAATCTTTGGGAGAAGATTCATTGAAAAATACTTGGTTTGATTTTGATAACCTGAATTTTGAAACGGGTACTGCGAAAGTATTACCTGAAAGCCAGGCTCAGCTCAGTAATCTGGCCGAGATTCTCAAAGTTTTCCCTGCTGCCAATGTGAAAATTGGTGGATATACAGATAAAACCGGAAATGAAGAGTATAATAAAAAATTATCGTTGGATCGGGCAAATGCGGTCAAGGATTACCTGGACAAGGCGGGATTGTCTAAACAGGTGACCGGAGCGGAGGGCTATGGCTCGCAATTTGCAAAATACCCTGCAGATGCACCGGAGACGGACCGGATTTTAGACCGACATGTTGCGGTTAGTGTGAGGTGATGGGAGATTTGAGATGTGATATTCTAGACTTGAGATTCTAGAGAGGAGAGATAAAAAAGCGGATCCAAAAGATCCGCTTTTTCTATTTGCAGAGATTGTATTTAATGGATATCTAATTGATTTCGTGAGGATATGAAATCATTCTTGCAAGCATTTATAGGTAAAGAAGTGTGTGGATAATACTTCATTTAGAAGCTATATACACATGCTAACAAAAATTGTCCGGCCGATTTTGTTGGGGATAGGTCATTCTTGATGAATTTTTCGGTATTGCTTTTGTCAAATCTAATTTCGGGAATGAATTTGAAGCCGTGGTAGTTGTATTCGGCTGTCAAGGTAGTTGCTAGCATATTTGAACTTGGGATGCCATTGCTTTCCTCTTTGTGAGTCTGGAAGAACTCCTCACGTAATCCTATTCCAAAATGCTCGGAGAGGTGAACCCGTGGGTAGAGTGCTATCCCGGTATAACCACCTTCGGCTCTTCTCTTATAATGTGTAGCATTTACGCCGAGGAAGAATTTGGGTGTGAAATCATAATTACCCACAAAATCCACGAGCGTGCCTGAGCTGTAGTTTGATTTACCACCAACGGAGGAGCCTGTTAGGAAGTTGAGGTAGAAGCTGCCTTTATCGTTAGGTCTGTAAGTTAATTGCGAACCGACGTGCGATACGCCATTTAGATCCTGGTATACATTCCAATCGTTAAATATACCGACCATTAGTGCAAACTTGTCTGAGAAACTATAGGTTGCTTTCAGTCCGGCATCTTGAAAAGGACCGGCGCCGAATAAATAAGAGGTGGAGTAATGAAAATTGTAGGTGGGTGAGATGACTTCAAATCCGACAAATGTTCCCATAAATCCGGCGGTCAGATTGAGCTTGTCTGTTAGATTATAACCTACATAGAGATTTTGAATGTGGAAGCTGTTTTTGTCGTCTCCAGGTTGGCCGTCTCCATTTACGATAGATCGATATTGTCCGCGGGGTCCAAAAGATAGTTCTCCTACAAAAGATGCTTTTTTAAAATTCTTCTTTAAGGCCAGATCAACCATACCAATGGAGACTGAATTATTGTCTTCAGTAAAGTAAGTGTTTATGTTTGGTTTGTTTTGGAAGTCATATTTCCAATAGGTGTCTACTGATCCTGATATTTCTACTGATTTTTCCTTGTTTTCTTCTTGTGATTTTGATGTTTTGATGAAAATTATTGAAAAAATAATGAATGTTAAGATTTTTTTCATGTCTAAGAGGTTTTAAGTTTGATTTGTTTTGGGTTTTTGGTTGATTTTTAATTGATTTTTTATAGGTTTTTGTTGTTTTTGTGTTTGTTGATGTGAAAATATGGAAAAAATATTACAAAAAATAATATTTGATAGTAATTTTTCAATAAAAACACTTTATATTTGTCAAAACAATAAGTAAAAATGGGTTTTTGTTTTGTTTTTGTATTTTAAATAACAATTTATTGATGTATTAATAAAGACTAATCAGTTTAAACAAATGAAAAAAATTATTCCACTTTTAGTTCTGGTACTTTTGGGCGTATTGGGACTTGTATTTCCATCTATAGATTTGTCTGCACTAGACAAAGCGGAATTCGATACAGGGGATACGGCCTGGTTATTGACTTCCTCAGCGCTGGTGTTGATTATGACGCCCGGTCTGGCATTTTTTTACGGCGGAATGGTCAGTAAAAAGAATGTGATCTCAACGATGATGCAGAGTTTTATCTGTATGTGTCTGATGACAATCCTCTGGGTGATCGTCGGATTTAGTTTAGCCTTTGGCGAAGATATCGGTGGGATTATAGGTGATCCGCGCACATTCTTTATGATGAAGGGGACCTTAGGAAATATCGCTTGGGGTGCATTGCCAACTATTCCATTGGTTTTATTCGCGATGTTTCAACTGAAATTTGCGATTATTACGCCTGCACTTATTACGGGTGCATTTGCCGAGCGTATCCGATTCAACTCTTATATGTTGTTTATTATCTTATTCGGTATTTTTATTTATATGCCATTGGCGCATGCGACCTGGCATCCTGAAGGCATTTTGGCGAAACTTGGTGTTCTTGATTTTGCCGGTGGTACTGTCGTACACATGTCGGCAGGTTGGGCAGCGTTGGCTGCAGCCATTTATTTAAAAGGCCGTAAATCACAGACACACAATCCAGCCCGTATAAGCTATGTAATCCTGGGAACAGCCTTACTGTGGTTCGGTTGGTTTGGATTTAATGCCGGTTCGGCTGGCGGGGCTAATACAATAGCGGCCTATGCGTTTGCAACAACAACGACGGCTTCGGCGATGGCAGCGATGGCATGGATATTTGTCGATATTATCCGAGGTAAAAAACCATCAGCGATGGGTGCATGTATTGGTGCTGTCGTGGGCTTGGTTGCGATTACACCAGCAGCGGGCTTTGTCAGTATTCCACACGCCATGGTCATCGGGTTAGTCGCTGCATTGATCAGCAATCTGGTTGTCTATCTGAGAAGTAAAACAAGTATTGATGACACCTTGGATGTATTTCCTTGTCATGGTGTAGGTGGTATGGTAGGGATGGTGCTGACTGGCGTATTTGCCCACCATAATGTCAATCCTTTGGTGGTTGATAATGGCTTGTTCTTTGGTGAAACGAAGTTATTTTTTGTGCATACCGTTGCCTTGTTCGCAGTATCTTTCTTCGCCTTTGTGGGCTCGCTGGTTCTATTAAAAGTAACGGATCTGATTTCTCCTTTACGTGTGGAGGAAACAGATGAAGAACTTGGCCTGGACGTTTCTCAACACGCTGAGGCTCTTTAAGCCCCTTGATCGGAGTAATTGATCATCCCAAACAATGCTTTTCCTTACAGCATTGTTTGGGATTTTTTTTGCACCTTTGCCAAAGGTTGAATAGGCTGGAATATTTGAGTTTATGCTATGAAAGATACTACAAAAGATACTTTACGTTCGGATTTTGAGAAAATGATGCGCTATTCCTTACAGAAAAATGGCGATTTTGGTTTTAATATATTTGGCGATTATGCCACATCTGTTCTCAATTTCTATGTTGGAAGTTCTATTTTAGCGTTAGCTGAAAAGCGTGATGCCGCACTATTTCTTGCGAATCTATACAATGCTGGGATCAAAAATGCCATCGACCAGCAGGATCTTCAGGAGATTGCTGATGTTCTAGCGCAGGATCCCACCCTCAATTATCAAGTATTAGCACCGATTTTCGACTAATGTTTTGTCCAGACCAGATTGCCGGTTTCATATCCACATTGTAATGCATAGGTTAGAAACTCATTTCGGATCTTTTCTGGAATCGCTGTATCTCTGCCCAAAATCCACATGTAATCGAGATTGTCTCCAAATATGAGTGCATATTTATAATCTGGGGTTATTTTTACAATATTATAGCCATTGTAGAATGGACCGAAGAAAGAGACTTTCAATGCGCCTTCATGAGGGCCATTGACAAATTTGGCTCTTCCGATGGATTGTTTCCATTGTTCTTTTTCCTCCGAATAGCCTTGGTTGTTTACCCGGATCGTTCCATTTTTATTTTTGCTGTATTCTGCTGAAACCTGACTCAGTCCTCTTTCCCAACGGAAATCGAGTCGAGCGATTTCAAACCATTTTCCAAGGTATTTATCTAAGTCAAAAGGGTCCACTACATCGGGGCGCGATATCACCGGCTTTAATGCATTGTATGCGACAGTTCCCAAAGCCACAGCGGCCAGCAGTAAGAGCGATTTTTTCTTGTCTATATTCATCTTTTGAATTTGTTTGTTGATAAAACAACAATTTTAATACCAATAAGGTTTAGGCATACTGAGCTATTTTCTTAATTTTGTTGACTTAAAAATTGTATTTGTGTATTCTAGAGAAGAGGTAAAACAATTAAAACAGCTGTTCTGGACCAAGTTTGGGCAATTCATGTCCCTGCATGCATCCGCTGACGGTGAAAAAGTAAATTGGGTTAACTATAAAACAGGGATCAAACAGCTGTATTTTAAAATGGATGCCGACAAGAAAGCTGCCAAAATTGCGATAACTTGGTCACATACTGATGCCGGAATCCGTGCGTTGATGGCCGAGCATTTTCTGCAGTACAAAAATCTGCTTCATGATATTCTGGGAGAAGAATGGGAATGGGATATGGATGGTTATGACGAATATGGCAAGCCGATCTGTCAGATCTACAAGACACTGGAAGGCCATAGTATTTTTAAGGAAACGGAGTGGGGGGAGCTGATCACGTTCTTTAAACCACGGATGATCGCACTCGACGAGTTTTGGTCTTCGGCGAAATATGCGTTCGATATTTTTAAATAATTACAATTAAATAAATACAACAATGAAAAAAATGATTAAGGGTTTGCTGGCTGTGGCTTTGTGTTTTCAACTTTCATCGGTATTTGCCTGGGGAACCATTGGGCATCGTGTCGTCGCTGAGATCGCTGAGCATCATTTGAACAAGAAAGCAAAAAAGAATATTGGAAAAATCATTGGACAGCAAAAGTTGGCATATTGGGCAAATTGGGGTGACTTTATCAAGTCGGATCCTAACCCAGAATTTAAGAAATTAGGTAATTCGCATTTTATAAATTTAAATTCAAATTTACCTTGGGCCGAGTTTCAACTGGGACTTGAAAATTCGGCCGATGAAAATTTATACAAAACAGCGATCCGTATCGAGCAATCTTTTGCAGATAAAAACATTTCGCTTGATCAACAGAAACAGAATCTTTATTTCTTGATTCATATCTTGGGGGATGCACATCAACCTATGCATGTCAGCCGTGCAGAAGATCAGGGTGGAAATAAGATCGAAGTAAGCTGGTTTGGAAAAAAATCGAATATTCACCGCGTTTGGGACAGCGATTTGGTGGATAATGAGAAATATAGTTATACGGAATATGCAACAGTATTGGATGTCAATGATAAAAGGGAAAACGAACAATTGGCCGCTGGTGAATTGTCCAATTGGTTGTATGAGTCAAATCAGCTTGCGGAAAAGATTTATGCTGATGTAGCCAACAATGCCAACCTGTCTTATTCCTACGTTTATCAAAATAAAGATACCATGGAGCAATGTTTACTCAAAGGTGGTCTACGTCTGGCTAAGGTGCTGAACCGGATTTTTGGATAAGCTCATTTAAAGCACAGTATATTGAAGTCGTATCATTGTTTATGGTACGACTTTTTTTTGCCTTAGTATTTCAGTTTTGCTGTATAGGATTTATATGATTTTCTATTTACTTTTAAACAAAGCGTACTGTTTACTTGTTCCATGCTTATTATGATCTTTCTCCATGACTATTCCACAGCTGTTTAAAAAAATTGTTCCCTTTGCCCGCCCTTATCGCAAGCTGATTGTTTATACTTTACTTTTGACCGTGGTAGGGTCATTTGCTGCTCAAATTAACGCATTTATTTTACGGTATACAGTAGATACCATTAATGCAATGATGGTGGCCAAGGAACCATTGTCTAAGGGGCTGTATATCGTCGGGATCATCAGTGCGGTATTGTTGCTGAAGGAAATTATCTATGCGCTGGTGCAGTTTGGTCAAAAATTCTATGGGGAAAAACTCCGGATTTATATTGCACGTGATTTTTCACAGTCTATTGTGAGCCGTATTTTGACTTATAAACTTGCCTTTTATACTTCTGCAGATAATGAAAGTGGAAAGTTAGCCACCCGTATAGATGCTGGAATCAGCTCACTTACACGTTTGGTGCAAAACTTCTTTATTGATATTTTGCCTTTATTTGCCAATGCAATCATCGCATTGGCCTGTATGTTCTATGCCAATGTATATGTAGGCCTGGTGGGGGTCGCAGTCATTCCATTATACCTTTACATTAGTCAGACCCAAGCCTCAAAACTGACAGGATTTAGGCGACAAATGCGTAATTATCGTGAGTCTAAAAATAATCGAATTATTAGTCTTATTGAATCAATACTCGTGATCAAATCTTTTGTACGGGAGCCCGAAGAAGCAAAACGACATGAGAAGATTCAATTTGAGATGACCGAAAATCAAATGGAAACTCGAAAGACGAGCTTCTTTTACGATAGTATAAAGAATTTTGTGGAACAGATTGCAGTCGTTATCATTATTGTATTGACAGCCTATTTGGTGCTATCTGGACAAATTACAATTGGAGCCATTATGTTCCATATCATGCTGTTCAACAACGTCTCGGCACCGATTCGCCAATTGCATCGCATTTATGATGAGGTCAACGATGCCCTGATCTATTCGGAGTCTTTTTTTGAGATCCTGGAATCGGATGATCAGATTGAATCAAAAGGAACGTATCGGCCGGAGAAAATCCACGGTCATTTGGAATTGCGTCAGGTTTTCTTTGAGTATCCCAATGGGACACAGGCACTAAAAGATGTCAGCTTTGCTATTAAACCCAATGAAATTACAGCTTTAGTCGGACTAAGTGGTGCGGGGAAAAGTACAATTATCAACTTGTTGGATAAATTCTATGAACCGACAGGTGGGCAGATCTTATTGGATGGTGTAGATTTGGCAGATTATGATACTGCATTCCTCCGGCAGCATATCGGTATGGTGTTGCAGCGTAACCATATTTTTAAAGGGACAATATTTGAAAATATTGAATATGGCAAGATGGGGAGTTCACGGGAAGAAATCGTGGAAGCAGCTAAAAAAGCCTATATCCATCAACAGATTATGGAGTTGCCAAAAGGCTACGATTCTGATGCGCAATTGCTTTCTGGTGGACAGCAACAGCGTATCGCGATTGCACGGTTGTTTCTGAAAAATCCGCCTATTATTTTTCTGGATGAGCCCACAGCGAATCTGGATGCCATTGCTACGGAGCAGATTAAAAATAGCCTTGATGCGATCAAGAAAGATCGTACGGTAATTATTGTATCGCACAGCATCTCCCAGATTATTGATTCAAATGCGATTGTCGTGATGGAGAAAGGCCATGTTGTTGAGCAGGGACAACATGAGGAACTTTATATGCAGAAAGGAACCTACTACGAAATTTTTTCAGCTATGGCCAATAGCCTTAATTTAAGCAAGATCAGCAAGACCTTACAGGCTGATGAAAATTGATATCTTACGCTTTCGGACCTTAATTTGCACGACTATGGAGTATCATTCCAATGACAACGAGGGCAATTCCCACACAGGAATAACTATTTGGAAAGGCAGCTTGTAATAGTATTATTTCGCCCAATAGTGTAAAGATTACTTCCATGGCTTGCGTTGCTTCAATCGCCGCGAGGGCTTTGTGGTCGGTGCGAACCAGATCTGTTGCCGTAAAGAATAGGAGGGTGGCGATTACTCCAGAAAAAATGGCAACCATGAAGGTCTGCAGCAACTGACTCTCGGCTGGGAGCCCACTGTCCATATAGCCAAAGATGCTGAGCACAATCCAAAAGGGCATGCTGCATAATGTCATGCCCAGTGTTCGTTGGAAGGCATCCAATTTATTTTCCGCTATTTGCATCATCTTGCGGTTTCCCAAAGGGTAGGCAATGGCCCCGATCAATACAGGGATGGTTCCCAATAACATGGATTTTATGGAGCTTGCACGTGCTTCTGAGATTTGCATGAGGACAATTCCCAAAAAAATAATAATCGAGAACAGGAGTGAGGCTTTGGAAATTCCGCTTCGATTCTCTTTCTTTTCCAGTAAGGGCCCGATAAACATACCTGCGATAATGGTGAATTCAAAGGTACTGGCGACCAACCATGAAGGGCCAAAACTAGCACCAAAGGTAAGGGTGGCATAAAATACACCAAAACCTATTGTACTCCATAGCAACCACTGTGGCAGATTGGATTTGATGGCATCAAAGAGAGGCGCTAAATTACCTCTAATGAATACGATAACAAACAAGATGGGAAGCATCCAGATGAAACGTAAGGATGCTGTCCATTGCCAGCTTCCACCCGAAACTGCCATAACGCGGTTTAAGACGAAGGTGCTGGCGAAAAATAATGCGGCAACTATTCCTAAAAAAAGTGCCGTATTTTTATTGTTTTTTATTGTAAATTGGAATGGCATAAATAAAAAGAATGTACTGTCAATTTAATACAGTGAAAGTAAGCAAATGCGCGTTTAATTGGAAATGAAACAAAAAGTAATTGATTTTTATGGCGATTTTCTCATTTAAAATTCCTTATTTTGCCTAATCAATAAAACAAGTAGTAAGAAAATTCATCAAGATGATTATACAACCAAGAACTAGAGGTTTTATTTGTTTAACCTCGCATCCACAAGGGGCTGCGCAAAACATTAAAAATCAAATTGAATACGTGAAATCGAAGGGTGAGATCGCGAATGGTCCAAAGAAAGTGTTGGTGATCGGTGCTTCAACAGGATTTGGTATTGCATCCCGGATTTCTGCAGCGTTTGGTTCTGGAGCTGCTACAATCGGTGTATTTTTTGAAAAACCTGCGGCAGAAGGTAAGCCGGGTACCGCTGGTTGGTACAATTCTGCGGCTTTTGAAAAAGAAGCCCACGAAGCTGGATTATATGCCAAAAGTATCAATGGTGATGCTTTTTCGGACGATATCAAAAAACAGACCATTGAATTAATCAAAAAGGATCTGGGACAAGTAGATTTAGTGGTTTACAGTTTAGCATCTCCGCGTCGTACACACCCAAAAACAGGTGTTGCACACGCTTCTGTTTTAAAACCTATACAGGAACCTTTTACCGATAAAACGGTAGACTTCCATACGGGTATTGTTTCGGATATTACGATTCAACCCGTAGAAAATAGTGAAGATATTGCCAATACAGTTGCCGTAATGGGTGGAGAAGACTGGAAATTTTGGATCGAAGATCTTAAAGCTGCAGGCCTTTTAGCTGAAGGCGCAAAGACAGTTGCTTATTCGTATATCGGCCCTGAATTGACTTATCCGATCTACCGCAATGGAACGATTGGCCGTGCGAAAGATGATTTGGAAGGTACTGTACCTGCAATCAACGCGATCTTAAGTGATCTTCACGGAGTAGCTTATGTTTCTGTAAACAAAGCTTTAGTAACACAGTCTAGTTCAGCGATCCCAGTTGTACCTTTGTACATTTCCTTATTATACAAGGTTATGAAAGAAAAAGGAATCCACGAAGGCACGATTGAACAAATGCAACGTTTATTTGCAGAGCGCCTTTATACTGCTGATGGCAAAGTATTGCTTGACGATAAAGGCAGAATCCGTGTTGACGACCTTGAGATGCGTGCAGATGTTCAGGCTGAAGTAGCCGCACTATGGGAGAAAGCGAATACAGAAAATTTGACTGAGATCTCCGATATCGAAGGTTACCGCAATGAGTTTTTTAACTTATTTGGTTTTAACTTTGATGGTATAGATTACAACGCTGATACCAATGAGGTTGTTGCTGTACCGAGCATTGAAAACTAATATAAGCTAGCAATACGAGTAATATAAAAAAGGCTAACCGTCAGGTTAGCCTTTTTTCGTTTCTTCTATTTGTTATCCCCTGTAGTTTTTGAGAATCTACCATGCACAGGTCGGGGGTGTCAGGCAAGCTTCGGTTTCCGATTATATAATAAATTGCCTACGACTGCAAAACCAATAGACACCATAATGGCGCTGAAGGGGTAGATACCTGTCATGCCAACATTGTTGGCTACAAAGCCGATCAAGGGACCTGTAATACCCAGAGAAATATCAATAAATAATCCGTAGGCAGCCAATGCCGAACCCTGTTGGCTTTGATCGACCTTTTTGATCGCTTCCACACCAAGGGCAGGAAAAACGAGTGAAAAGCCAAGGCCTGTTAATGCTGCTCCAACAAGTGTCCAAAAGGGATGGAGGGCGAGGGCAATAACTAATAAACCTAATGATTCTACAAAAAGACTGACCAAGGCGACTTTCAAACCTCCATATTGATCAATGACCTTATTGAACACAAGCCTTGTCAGGATAAAGAAAACACCAAAAACGGTCAAACAGGCAGCACCATTTTGCCAGTTAAAATGATCATAATACAGTGTCATAAAGGTCGATATACTCCCAAAACCGAGACCGCCCAGGGCCAGACAGGTCCCAAATGGAGCGACAGTAAAAAGTACACGCTTGAAACTGACAGTGCTAGTCTTCTTGGCGATCACCCGAAAGGGAGTTTTTGATTTGCTATAAAGATAGCCCAAGATACCAATAGCAAAGGTCAGCAGTCCCAATGATTCATAATTGATATGGTCAACCATCAATACACCCAATGGTGCTCCGAGGGCAAGTGCGCCATAACTCGCAATACCATTAAAGGAGATGGCTTCGGCAGCATGTTCATCGCCTAGCTCCAATAGCGCCCAATTGATCGGACTGGCGCCGACCAGTCCCTCGCCAATGCCTGTGAATAACCTCGTGATCAGCAATAAACCAAGGCTTATGAAAGGCTGCGATTTGAATAAAAAGACGAATAGGAGTAAGATCCCCGAAAGCGCAAAAAAGAGCATACTGCGCAGGACCGATACCTTGGGACCTTTGGTATCCACTATTTTTCCGGCATAACCCCGTAATAAAAAGGTCGCAATATATTGGACACTGATGACCAATCCGGCGATAATTGTATTAAACCCTAAAATTTGATGAATAAAAATGGGTAGGGTCGCAAGTGATAAGCCAATCGTGAAATAACCGAGAAAAGTTAAAGAAACATAGCCTAAAATCTTTTTATTGACCTCCCGAAGAGAAACTGTCATTTTAAAAAATTTTAGGCAAAAATACGTGTTTAGACTTGTTTTTAGAAATAAAATTAGTAGACGACTGTCTCCTTAATCTCACAATTTTTTTCAAGCCATTCCTGATCGAATTGTTTAGGTGATACTTTTTTGCCCTGATAGATATAGTAGATTTTTTCTGATTCTCCTTTTACTGGCGGTCCAGGGATCTTATTGACGATTTTTTCTTCGGGACAAGCTTGAATTAAGGCCTGTTGCGTGTTCTGACGAGTTTTACAGGAAGTGAATGCTACTAAGATGAGGAGATACGCTAATTTATTCATGAGTTTAGTTTTATTGTAGTAAATAACGAGACCTTCTTTAGAAGTGCGACATGATTTTATACAATTAAATACAACTTTTTATAGGCAGGTTTGTTGTATATATAGATCGTTCTTAAATGGATCTGGAGTGTTATTTTCAGCAAATCTTTGAAAATAAAGCTAGTATCAAAGGATAATAAAATATAACAACAAAGAAATAATCATGAGAAGAAAAGCAACAGCCCAATGGAATGGGAGTCTAAAAGAAGGTAAGGGAAATCTGACCACCGATAGTACGGTATTGGATCAGGCACAATATTCGTTTTCAACAAGGTTTGAGAATGGTATTGGCACCAACCCGGAAGAGCTATTGGCCGCAGCCCATGCCGGATGTTTTACGATGCAGCTGAGCGCATTTTTAACCGAAGCTGGTTTTGTACCAGATGAACTCAAAACGGTATCGACCATTGTCTTTGAAAATGGTGCAATCGTACGTTCTGAACTCGAATTGACCGCAAAAGTACCCTCCATTGACGACGCAGAATTTCAGGCGCTTGCTCAGAAAGCAAAGGAGAATTGCCCGGTCAGCAAAGCATTTAGCTTTGAAAAAACATTGCATGCTGCCTTGGTATAGCGGTTTGGAATATAAAAATTGGCGTAGATCTACGCTATGAATGCAGTGACATTTTAGACTTCCTAAAAATCGCTGCATTTTTTCGTTAAAAAGATAAAAAGCCGTTACTTTGGACCTTGGTCAGCACCTTGTGTTCCGCAATAAAACCTATCGCGGATACTGAGGCGGTATGCGCAGCACTGATCACCACTTTAGAGCATTTAAACGAATATTACTTTGGTACAGAAAAAGAAGAATAAGCTAAGCGCGACAGCGTTATTGGAAAAGAATAAGGAGGAAGGGATTGCATTTCTAAAAGAGAACGCTACGCAGGAAGGTGTAGTAGCCAGCCCATCGGGTTTACAATATAAAATATTGACGAAAGGTGCCTGTAAAATTCCGGTGAAAACCTCAAAAGTAATCTGTCATTATAAGGGGGAACTATTGGACGGAACGGTATTTGACAGCTCCTATAGGCATAAACGACCAGAAACATTTTATATCAATGAACTTATCCGTGGTTGGCAGGAGGCCATGTGTATGATGCCCGTTGGATCAATCTGGCAAGTTTATCTTCCACCACACTTAGCTTATGGCAAGGAAGAATTAATGCCCCGAAAAGGAGGGGAGTGCACCTTGGTATTTCAGATTGAACTGATCGCAATTCTATAATAGCGGATTGGAAATACCAATTTCCCAATGGGGGGCGGCTCATCCCTGGCGAAAACAATAATTACGGCTCAAGCATAAAAAAATCCCCAACAGACGCTGGGGATTTTCTAATTATTTTAGAAAAATTTTTTAAAACTATTCTAATTCCTTGATTTTAGCATTGACTTCAGTAGTTTTAGCTTCATCTTGCATAAAAACATAGTAGTTCTTTAGGTTTGTTAAAGCATCTACATTCTTTGGTTGCAAAGAAACAGCTTTCTCCAAGTAAGGTAATACAGGTTTCAATTCTGCTTTAATCTTATCCACTTCTGTGTTATATTGCGCTTGCGTCAACTTTCTGTTGTTGTTAACAACATTTAGTTTTTCACGAATTTTATTCATCAACGTGATCGCTAAATTTGTATTGGCTTCAAAGAAGTTAGGGTCGATTTCCAACGCTTTTTTGTATGCTACAACTGCTGCCTCATCATTTTTTGCTGATGCTTGTGCGATACCTAAATAATAGTTTAAGCTTTTATTCGAAGGATCTTTAGCCAATTGTGTCGTGATGGCATCAATGGTCTCTTTCTCATGTCCTGTGATCAAATTCAATTCGATATTTTGCGTCATCGCTGCATTGTCATCCGGGTAAGCTTCGGCAGCTTTCTTCGCATATTCAAGAGCAGAAGTTGTGTCTTGTAATGATAAATACAATTTAGGTAAATCAACCATAATTGTTTTATGTGAAGAGAAATCCTTTCTAGGGATCAATTCTTTGTAACGTTCGATCGCATTTTTATAATCCTTGTTGGACAATGCCGCTACACCACTATAGTAAGTCACTAGCGTATCCCCGGGAAGGTACGTCAATGCTTTGGTGAACGAACTATAGGAATCGGCATATTTTTGTGCCTGGTATTCTTCAGCACCAATATTGAAGTTGTATTGTCCAAGGATTTGCTCAGCTACAGTGATGTTCGCTTTGTTTGCTCCATCTGTATCCAATTGTTTTGCTTTGGCAATACCATCTTCTGCTAATTTTGCCAATTCAGCGGATTTATCTATAGTCGATAAGTTTGCGTTAATTAAAGCATATACTGTCCAAGCTTCTGCATTATCTTTTGTCTTCTCGTTGATCACAGCAGCGTCAATAGCTTCTTTTGCTGATTTAAGATTTGGCAAGCCTAACTGTGCAGTACCAGCATCTTTTAATTCCTGAAATTTAGCAAGACCAGTTTTTGCCTTTTTTACGTTACCCGTTTGGGCAAAAGAAACTGATGTAGATACAGTACCTATTGCCGCTAATAATAATAGAGATTTTAAATTCATATCTATTTAACTGTTAATTGATTCAATAATAAATTCACCCTGTCTAATTGTAACGCATCATCGATAAGCGTATAATATTTTGCTAAGGCTTTTAAGGCATTAACATCGTAGGGTTTGATTTCGTTTGCTTTTAATAGATATTCGACCGTTAAATCCTGGATATCCTGGTTTGTCGGATCTTTTAATAGCGTTTCGAGATTAATTAAGCCCAATGCCAAATTAGATTCATAATTGTTTGGATCTAATCGTAACACATTATTATAGTATTCTTTTGCTTTTTTTAGATCATTCGCATTTTCGTAAGAATAACCGGCAATGTAATTTAATTCCACATTTTCAGGTTCCAAACGAATTGCATCAGCGATAACGTTCAATATTGCATCGTAAGAATTATTGGCCGAATACACATCTATTAACCTAAAAAGGATTTGCTTATTCTCCGGGAATATAGCATGTCCTTTCTCTAGAACGTTTAAGACATCCTGTTTAGTACCTCCTAAGCTATAAATTTGTGCCAATTCCAAAAAGTAGGTTGGCTTGGGATTTTCAGCTTTAATAAGCTCGTTATAGTAATTAATAGCATTCATATAATCTTTATTTTTTCCGGCAAGTACGGCAAGATTATATTTGAGGTCGGTATTTTTAAAACCAAGGGAGTCTATTCGAAGGTAAGCCTTATATGCTTTATCAAATTTATTGTCTTTTAGTGCGATACCGCCCTGATAGGAGATTGCGCCAGCAAGATTTTGACGAACATAGTCCATCTCTGCAGGAAAATTGCGGCGCGCTTTTTTTGCATCCAACAATTTTAGCGATTTGATGGATATATCTATGGGGTCCAGTTTATACTGCTGTTTTCTAGTTGAATCTGCAACTGCCAGTGAGCTATATACCAAAGCCCTTAAAAGATTATTGTTGACAGCAGAGGTGTCTTTTTTTGTTAGAAATGCTGCGTCAGCAAACTTTCTGGCATTTTCGAGATGTTTAAGATCACCAGTTTTGGTATATAAAGCAAAACTGTTGCTGCCCTCTTTCAAATTTGATTGGGCAGCAACAGTTAAACTACTTGCAGATATTAACAATGATATCAGTAAGTTTTTCATGCAGTTTATTCTTCGTTTGAATCTATATTTTCTTCGGAAGCAGATCCTTCGCTATCTCCTTCTGTTGGATTTTCGATATCTCCAGATTCCTCGTCAGATTCCTCTTCACGATCTACTTTCGTGATGGAAGCAATCTCGTCGTTGTCTTTCAGATTAATGAGTCTCACACCTTGTGTTGCGCGGCCCATCACACGTAATCCTTCTACAGCAATCCGGATAACGATACCAGACTTATTGATGATCATAAGGTCTTCAGCATCTGTAACGCCTTTTATCGCAACCAATTCACCCGTTTTATCGGTTACATTGATTGTTTTGACTCCCTTACCACCACGATTGGTAACGCGGTAGTCTTCGATATCTGTACGTTTTCCGTAGCCTTTCTCTGAAACCACCAATACAGTTGTTTCTGAATCATTGACACTAATCATGCCAATCACCTCATCACTTTCGGAAGACAAGGTAATACCGCGAACCCCTGTTGCTGTACGACCCATTGGACGAACGGTAGATTCATTAAAGCGGATTGCTCTTCCTGAGCGCAGTGCCATCACAATTTCGCTGCTTCCTGTAGTCAAACAAGCTTCGATTAATTGATCGCCTTCGTTGATGTTAATTGCATTGATACCATTTGCTCTTGGACGGGAATAAGCTTCCAAAGACGTCTTCTTGATGGTACCTTTTTTAGTACACATGATAATGAAGTTGTTTTCCAAGTATTCTTGGTCTTTCAGGTTCTTCACTAAGATAAAGGCCTTAATTTTCTCTTCCTTCGGTACATTGATGATGTTTTGAAGTGCGCGGCCTCTCGATGTCCGGCTTCCTTCAGGGATCTCAAATGCACGTAACCAGAAACAGCGGCCTGCTTCGGTAAATAGGAGCATATAGTTGTGTGCCGAAGCTGTAATAATATGCTCTGTGAAATCTTCTTCGCGTGTATTTGTTCCGATTGATCCACGGCCACCACGACCTTGGCGTTTATATTCTGATAATGGCGTACGTTTTACATAGCTGTTGTGGGAGATGGTGATCACGATTTCTTCGTCATCAATAAAGTCTTCCATACGCATGTCTTCTGCAGAGTGTACAATCTGCGATCTACGTTCGTCACCATATTTTTCTTTGATCTCAATCAACTCATCTTTGATGATCTTCATACGGAGATCTTCATCTGCCAATATAGATTTCAAATAGTCGATTGTTTTCATCAATTCAGCATATTCTTCTTTGATCTTATCACGTTCCAGTCCTGTCAGACGACGTAGGGTCATATCCAGAATCGCACGAGCCTGAAGATCGGATAAACCAAATTTCTCCATTAATCCAAGACGTGCATCCTCAGGTGTATCGGAGTTACGGATTAATTTGATGACTTCATCTAAATGATCCAGCGCGATCAAGTATCCTTCTAAGATATGAGCACGTTTTTCAGCTTCCGCCAGTTCGTAACGTGTACGTCTGACGATGACATCATGTCTATGCTCAACAAACTCACGAATCATATCTTTTAGATTCATCAGTACAGGCCTTCCTTTAACTAAGGCGATGTTATTGACTGAAAAAGAAGTTTGTAGCGCTGTATATTTAAACAGGTTGTTTAAGACAACATTGGCGTTAGCATCACGTTTAATGTCATAAACGACACGCATACCTGTACGGTCAGACTCATCACGGATTGCAGAAATACCTTCCAGTTTCTTTTCGTTAACCAAATCAGCAGTACGCTCAATCATATTGGCCTTATTCACCTGATAAGGGATTTCGGTCACAATAATCTGTTCTTTTCCAGATTTGGTTGTTTCAATTTCTGCTTTTGCACGCATGACGATACGGCCACGACCTGTATTACAAGCATCTTGAACACCAGCATAACCATAGATCAATGCCCCAGTTGGGAAATCAGGACCTTTAATATGCTGCATCAATTCAGGTACTTCAATATCGCGGTTATCAATGAAGGCAATGGTGCCATCAATTACTTCAGACAGGTTATGTGGCGCCATATTCGTTGCCATACCTACAGCGATACCCGAAGCTCCATTAACCAAAAGGTTAGGGATACGGGTCGGTAATACGGTAGGTTCCTGTAGGGAGTCGTCAAAGTTATTTTGGAAATCAACAGTATCTTTGTTGATATCTGAAAGCATTTCTTCGGCAATCTTTTTTAATCTCGCCTCTGTATAACGCATTGCCGCAGGAGGGTCACCGTCAATGGAACCGTAGTTACCTTGACCGTCTACCAACGGATAGCGTAAACTCCAATCTTGAGCCATACGAACCATGGTGTCGTAAACGGAAGAATCACCATGTGGGTGATATTTACCTAATACGTCACCAACGATACGGGCAGACTTTTTATAAGGCTTGCCACTGGTAACCCCTAAGTCCAACATACCATAAAGTACACGTCTGTGTACAGGCTTCATGCCGTCACGTGCATCAGGAAGAGCCCGGGATACAATGACAGACATGGAGTAGTCAATGTAAGCAGACTTCATCTGATCCTCGATATTGATTGGGATAATCCGGTCGTTTGCCGGAACAAGATTGTTGTCGTTTTCTGTTTCTTCAGCCATATGAATTTGGTTTCAATAAAACTAGTAAGCAAGCCTTTTTAATTGGCTTGCTACGCATGCGAAGTTACAAAAATTTAACCTCAAAAGCGAATCAATTGAAGCCTAATATACATAAAAAAGACAATCTTTTATGGATTGTCTTGGTACTGATGCCGTATTGTTTTTATTTCAATTTTTTAAAGCGCAGGCGGATCGAGTTGCCGATCACAATAAGATCGGAGAAGGCCATACTTAACGCTGCGAGCATGGGTCCCAGAAACCCCGCAGCGGCTAATGGAATCGCAATGATGTTGTATGCAAATGCCCAAAAAAGGTTCTGTTTAATGGTCAGTAGGGTGTGATGCCCTATCTGTAGCAGTTTCTCGATTGATTTCAGATCATTGTTGAGGAGGATCACTTTCGCCGATTGAATGGCGACATGTGTTGCGTCACCGAGAGAAATACCGACATCAGCTGCCGTAAGGGCAGGAGCATCGTTGATGCCGTCACCGACCATCGCCGTAGGAGCAGTCTTTTTTAGCTCAGATAGAATCGTCAGTTTTTCGCTGGGCGATTTTTCCCAGTAGACGTCAGCTATGCCAAGCTTTTGTGCTGCCCGTTCACATTTACTCTGTCGGTCACCACTTAGTAGAATAGGTCTGACCCCTTTATCTTTTAAATATTGAATAAGTTCTTTTGCATAGGGCTTGATCTGATCTTCCAAAACGATACCTGCAATGACAACTTCATTAATCGTCAGCGTCAGGTCGTATCGATTGGAATAATCCTTCTTACCGATTTTTGCATTACAGATCGAATAGCTGTTCCCATTCGTGTCTGTCGCAAATATTCCCTGTCCTTTAATTTCGTTGACTTCCTTGAAGATAATACGATAGGACTTTATTTCCTTGAGTTGCTTGCGGATAGATTGGGCAATCGGATGACTGGAGTAGCTTTCCAGTTGTGCGATAATGGATTCGACCTGAGATTGCTCGATGCCAAAGGTCTGGATGGCCTTGATGTTAAAATCGCCTGTTGTCAGTGTCCCTGTCTTATCAAAGACCATCTGTTTGAGTTCGGATAACTCTTCAATTGTGCTTCCGCCCTTGATGAGGATACCTTGCTTGGCTGCCCGACCGAGACCTACCATCACTGCTGTTGGTGTAGCCAGGCCCATTGCACAGGGACAAGACACAACAAGTGTCGCAATGGCATTCATCAAGGCTTGCTGCAAGGGCAACTGGGCGATAAAGTAAGCAATAAAAAAGGTGAAAAAGGCGATTGTGACAACAATAGGAACAAAATAGGCCGCTACTTTATCGCCAAATTTTTGGATAGGCGGTTTTTTGCTCTGTGCATCTTTGATCAATTGAATGATCTGATACAAAACGCTTTTTGAACCTACTTTGGTTGCCGTGATTCTGATATTGCCAGCAGTCAGCAGTGTTCCGCCAATGACAGCCTCATATTTTGTTTTTTCGATAGGCATGCTCTCGCCCGTGATCATTGATTCGTCTATCCAGCCATGTCCATCAAGGATGTCGCCATCTGCTGGAATCAGGCCTCCCGTATTTACCTTGAGGATATCTCCGGATTTAATCTCTTTAGCGGTAATTTCAATCTCCTGATCTTCGAGGATTTTAATTGCTTTAATGTCTTGATATTTAACTAGATCTTTGATTGCAGATGTGGTTTTGGTAACAGCACGTTTTTCGAGCACATTCCCCATAAAAACTAGGGTAATGATGGTTGCGCAGGTTTCGTAAAATTGATAATCGTGCCCCAGTTTATAGTATGTGCCAATAGCGCTATAGACAAATGCTGCCGTGGAACCCACAAAGATAAGTACATCCATGTTAGGCATTTTATTCCATAGCGAGCGTAGTGCACTATGGCCAAAGTAGATACAACCAACAAGATAGACAGGCGCACATAAAGCCAGTTGTATATAGGGGTCATGAAGCAAGGGGAGATCCACAAACATGTGACTCCAGAGTGGAATCGTCAAGAGCAGACAGATCAGAAATTTAAACTCAACTGATTTCCAGAAGCTTACTTTGCTGTCTTTGTCCTTGATGACTTTGTAACCTAATGACTCTATGCCTTTAACGAGCTGTGGAACCTGATCCTGCGGAATATCGGAAAACTTTACTTCATCTGAAGCGAAATCAACGTAAATCTCCTTAGCGCCGTTGTCTTCTAGGTATTTATGGATTGAAATAGCACAATTTGTACAATGCATTCCGGTGACGTTGAGTTCAGTTTGCACGTTGGATTCCTTCATTTAATAGCATGTAATGTCTTTAGGCAAAGATAGGTATTTCCTGATAATGCTTTTTACGTAAAGTAAAATTGTTTAGCTATGCAACATTTTTAGTTCCTCCATGTAGCAAAAAAATCTTTGGTGACAGTGGAGAAAACGATAAATTTGTTTTTATTTGCAAATCATCAACGTTTAAAAATGACGAAATCTATTTCAATTTCTTTTATTGTACGGATCATATTACTTATTGCCCTGACGGCTTCGTTTGTGCAGTTTGAAGCTTTTTATGAGCAAAAAGATAGCATACGAAATATCGCATACGGGCTGAATACCTTTCTGACGGCCAGCGTGCTGATTTCGATTGGTCATTTTATTCTGGTCAAACTGTACAACAGTAGAAATGAACATCAGGTTGTGCGTGGTAATTTCGTGCTCGGCATCACACGCGTGGCGACCGTAGGAAATGTATTTTTCATTATTGTGAGTGTGATGATTGCTGTTGGTATCAATCCGAAAGATTTTATCACCAGTATGACAATCGTCGCCATGGCCATTGCTGTTATTTTTAGGGAATATATTACAAATATGATATCGGGTCTGATCATTATGTTTTCGGATCAGTTTTCTGTCGGTGACCGCATTAAAATCGGGGAATATCAGGGTAAAATTGTTGATATAACCTTAGCCAATCTGGTTGTCCGGGACGAGGATGATGATGCTGTGATGATTCCGAATAACCTGGTGTTTACTGCGACTTTGGTCAACAAGACCTCACAGAAATCCAATAAAATAGTCGTGAAATTCGAGTTACCGGTTGACCATGCGGTCGCTGTGGAGGAGCTGGAGCAGTATTTTAAACCTTTATTTCAGGATAATCCCAACTTAGACCATGGGCAGGGCTTCTCGGTGAAAATAGCTGACCTGGCCAAAGATTATGTGAAATACAAAGTTGAAGTCAGTACCATATCTTCAAGCAATCGGATTCACCAGCAGGTGCAGAGCAAGATCCTGAATGAAGTGCTTCAATTCAAGGGGAGGGTCAGTTAGATCTTTCTGACCTTCACATTCTTGACAAAGTGGTGGCTGCCTTTTTCGAGGATAAGATCGGCCCGATAGCGGGTCGGTAAGATATTCTTGATCAGGTTGGGCTTGTTGATCTCATTCCAGATGTTTACGGCCATGGCATGACTTTCCTCAGGTGACATATCCGCATATTTATGAAAAAATGAAGCCGGATTCTGGAATGCCGTCGCGCGCAAGGATTCAAACCTGTTGGTATACCATTCGATGAGGTTTTTCTCACTGGCATGTACATAGATGGAATAATCGAAGAAATCGGAAACGAAAACACTATGTCCCTTGCGGGGGCGTTGTGAATTAACCTGTAATACGTTAATACCTTCGACAATCAATATGTCCGGTTGTTCAATGATTTGCTGTTGGTCGTCAGGCAGGACATCGTAAACCAGGTGGCTATAAACCGGGACAGTAATCTTAGGGGCTCCAGACTTGACGGCAGAGAGGAAATGGATCAACCGTTTGGCATCATAGCTTTCCGGAAATCCTTTGCGGTTGAGAATACCTTTTTCGATCAGCTGTTGATTGGGGTAGAGGAAGCCATCTGTTGTCACCAGATCTACTTTTGGTTTGGAAGGCAGCATACTCAGTACCCGTTGCAATACTCTTGCTGTTGTACTTTTTCCGACTGCCACAGATCCGGCAATGCCGATGATATAGGGCAATTTGCTCTCTTCTTTACCGAAGAAGCGATTTGTACGTTGATGCAGGCTTTGGAAACGGTCAATGTGAATTTCTAGCAAATGGCTCAAAGGAACGTAAACTTCTTCGATCTCCTGATTTGTCAATGGCTCATTGAGTGCATGTAGATTTTCAAGATCTTCGGAACTGAAGTTGTGCAATATTTTTCCATTTAGATTTTTCCAGTCTTCCCGTTTAATTGATCTAAAAGGAGAGTCTATTGCTATTTGTGGATCCAATTGCATCGGTTTGCTATTTTTATTGAACGTGTATGTATTCTTGATTCCTGCTTATTCTTTCAAAATTGAGCGCTTTCCACTCGATTCAAAGGCCAATTAGAACCTTCGGTATCCATTTGCCTCAAAAACATGGATTGTTATGCGAAGATTTTTTGTGCGGACAAATATAAATAGTGTTGTCCGTTATCCCAAGAAACAATTACAAATGATTTGAAGTTATTACAATAGGATTAGTTAAGATTTTATGTACCGGACATTTTTCGGCGATCTTAAATAACCTCTTTTTTTGTTCATCGTCCAAATCGCCTTTGAAGCTAATGTGACATTGTATATAGGTCGTCTGCTGCTGTTCACTGGTCTGGATTTCGTGTGAGAGACGGATCTTCACTTCTTCTAAGGGCCAGTTTTTTCGATCAGCATACATTTTTACTGTGACAGCTTTACATGTACCTAAAGAAGAAAGTAAAAGCGGTGTTGGGCTTATGCCTTGATCCTGACCACCTAAATCTTCCGGCTCGTCTACAATAATCTGGTGTTTGCCATATTGTACAGTCGTTGTATAGGGAATTTCACCTATGGTGACAATAACTTCATTTTCCATCATCTTGAATAAAATAGCTTTTTGTTAGTCAACGAGATCTTCCAATAACCCTTCGATAATTAAGCTTCCAGTAGCAGGATTTGTTGCTAATGGAACATTATAGAGGTCGCATACACGCATTAACATCTGAATGTCGGGTTCATGGGCATGTTTGCCTAGCGGATCACGGAAGAAAATAATACCATCCACTTTACCTTCAGCGGCCAATGCAGCGATTTGTGCATCACCGCCCATAGGGCCACTTAATTTTAGCTCCACAGGTAATCCGGTTTGCCGCACATAGGAACCTGTTGTTCCCGTTGCGATGATATTAGCATGTTCCAACAAATCTTGGTGGTCTTTGACAAAGGCAACCATTTCTGGTTTCTTGCCATCATGGGCGATCAGTGCGATTGTTTTTTTCATTCGTCTCTAAATTATTTATTCATTTGTCTATGCATTCAAACGCTTCGAAGCGCTCCTTAACTGATTGAATACACGTAGACCTTTATCTATCTACTTTACAGGTCTCCCGGTTTACTCATTTAAGTGTTTATTTGCTATTCAACTATTGCCGACAATAAACGCTATTTGAAAAAGATATAAGAGATAATAATTGCTGCTACCACACCGGCCAATTCAGCCAAAAGAGCGCAAGGTAGGGCATGTCTTGTCCGTTTGATACCTACGGCACCAAAGTAGACCGCCAGTACATAAAATGTTGTCTCGGTAGAACCCTGGATTACGCAGGCAACGCGGGCAGCAAAGTCCATCGGACCTTTGGCATTCATCAGGTCGACCATTAGTCCACGGGCACCCGAACCGCTTAGCGGTTTCATAAATGCAACAGGAAGGGCATCCACAAAAGACGTATCTAAACCACAGAGAGCAATACCCTTGGATATTCCCGCAACCATATAATCCATCGTTCCAGAAGCTCTAAAGACAGCTATACCGACCAACATCGCCACCAGATAGGGGATAATCTTGACAGAAACTTCAAAGCCCTCTTTGGCACCTTCGATAAAGGAATCGTAAACGTTGACTTTGCGGAACAGCGCCAATCCTATAAACGAAGTGAACAAGCTAAACAAGATCACATTGCCAAACACCTTGCTGAAGACTTCGATTTCAGATTGCTGTAAACCCGAGAAATAATACAACAATCCACCGATAAATAAACACATGGCACCTAGATAGCCCAAAACTACCCGGTTGAATAGGTTTATTTTCTGATAGATGGCTACAAGAATTAAAGCGACCAAAGTGGAAAAGAATGTTGCAATCAAAATCGGAAGAAAAACATCGGAAGGATCTGGCGCACCGGCTTCTTTTCGATAAGCCATGATCGAAATCGGTAATAAGGTCAGACTGGATGCATTGAGTACGATAAACATAATCTGTGCATTGGTTGCTGTGTCCTTATTGGGATTGAGTTCTTGAAGCTCTTTCATTGCTTTAAGCCCCAAAGGGGTAGCAGCATTATCCAGACCAAGTGCATTGGCGGAGAAATTCATCAGGATAGATCCAAGAGCAGGGTGGTTTTTAGGGACTTCGGGAAATAATTTGTGGAAGAAAGGGCCTACGATTTTTGCGAAGATATTGATCATGCCGCCTTTTTCACCAATTTTCATGATCCCTAAAGCGAAACTCATCATTCCGATCAGTCCTAAGGAGATTTCGGCTCCGTTTTTAGCACTGTCAAAGATCGAGTTGACAATTTGTTGGAAGATTTCGGTATCTCCGAAGAAGATAAGTTTTACTAGGGCTACGGCAAATGTGATTAAAAAAAATGCAACCCAAACGTAGTTTAATGCCATAATAGATTTAAATATGCGTAAAAGTAACCTTTTAGAATTTATCCATCAACTGGCTCCATGGATTTTTCTTCTTATTCTGATTCTTTTCTTTGATGAGGTGTTCGATGATATAATCCAACGTATCCTCATGTTCGCTGATCAGTTTATCGGATAGGGATATGAGTTTCTGTATATTATTTGGCGAGGCAGCATCCAAGGAAGCATTGATACTGGACAGGTTTGCCGGTTCCAGACGGACATAATTCTGCTGTTTGCCATTGTTCCTAAACAATTGCTTAATAAAAAATTCGGTACTTTCAGAAGAAGCACTTGTCATGATATCGACCAGGGCAGGGCCAATCTGGATCGCAAGCTTTTTCTTGAAGTGTTCGTAATTATATGCTGTCTTTGAAACACCGGTACCCAAGGATACCATAAATACATCATTGATCTGTGTACTATTGAAGGCTTTTAGAACTTCCAGCAAACCACAGATGGAGGGGTTTTGCGCAAATACACCACCATCTATGAGCGGGTATCTGGTGTTTGATATGGAATATATTTCAGCAACGGGAAAAAAGGTCGGGGCCGCTGAGGTTGCCTTGCAGACGTCCTTCAGATAAAAATCGCGCGCTTCGCCATGTGTAATGGCTTTTTGCTGTCTGAAAAAATGATTTTTACGGAGCTCGATATTGTAGGCCGTGATAATACATGGCTTGATGAGATGGCTTAACCGTGCATTCTGAAAATATTTGTCCAGCACATTTGATAAGGCGACTGAAGAATACAATTCGCTGACAAGACCAAATCCGCCCAGAAAACGTCGCCATTTGGAGGTGTGAAAGATTTCTGTCCCGTGATTGACAAATAGGTTTAGGGCGTCGCGTGCAGAAAACTTGGGGTGCGTGGGATTTCCCTCTTCCGGGAATAGTAGGATGCTTGTCAGAATCCCACCACTGCTTGTACCGGCAATAAAATCAAAATAGGAGGCGATCCGTGCATTAGGATCCATTGTTTTTTTTTGTAATTTCTCCTCCAAAGCCACAAGTATCATAGCCGGAATAATTCCCCGTATACCACCGCCATCAAGGGCAAGTATGCTCTTCATACGCTAAAGCAATTTTTATTTCAAGATACGTAAATATAGAAAATGTTTACAATTTAGCGTACCCTTTCTTAGGTAAGGTTTTTGTAATAAAAATATAGGCAATAGGTTGGATTAAACAGCAATAATGGGCTGTCCTTAGTTATACCAACAAAAAAGGCGTGTCCAATTTTTTCAGACACGCCTTTTATATGCTTGTAGTCGGCTAGTTAAACCAAGCAAGTACATCTTCTTTGCTCGGCATCGCAACCTCTAGTTTTAGCTTTTTACGCATACCACCCAGGTCATTGAAAACTTTATTCGGGTTGGCTTCTTTCAATGCTTCAATGGTTGTAAAACCCATTTTTTGTAGAGCTGGTACCCATTCAGCAGGAATGCCTTGTTCTTCATAGTCTCTCACATCAGCAACTTTTGCCACTTTCTCTGGACGCATTTGCGGGAAGAACAATACTTCTTGAATAGAAGCATTATTTGTTAGGAACATGATCAGGCGGTCCATACCTATTCCCAAACCAGAAGTAGGAGGCATACCATATTCCAAAGAACGCAAGAAATCTTGGTCAATAAACATCGCTTCATCGTCACCTTTCTCTGAAAGCCGTAATTGATCCTCAAAGCGTTCGCGTTGATCAATAGGGTCATTCAATTCCGAGTAAGCATTGGCAATCTCTTTTCCACAGACCATTAACTCGAAACGTTCCGTTAAGTCAGGATTGTCTCTATGTTTCTTTGTCAATGGTGACATTTCTTTTGGATAATCCGTGATGAATGTTGGTTGGATATAGTTCCCTTCACATTTGGCACCGAAAATCTCGTCGATCAGCTTGCCTTTACCCATTGTCTCGTTGACATCGATTCCCATGCCTTTTGCAGCGACACGAATTTCGTCTTCGGTTTTGCCTGTGATATCAAATCCAGTAAATTCTTTAATGGAATCGGTCATGGAAATACGCTTATATGGCGCTCTGAAATCGATTTTGTGCTCACCAAAAGTTGCCTCAGTGGTACCATTGACTGCTACGGCACAATATTCTAAAAGGCGCTCTGTAAAATCCATCATCCAGTTGTAGTCCTTGTAGGCTACATAGATTTCCATTGCAGTAAATTCGGGATTATGGGTACGGTCCATTCCTTCGTTACGGAAGTTTTTTGAAAACTCATAAACACCGTCAAAACCACCCACGATCAATCTTTTTAAATAAAGCTCATTGGCGATACGAAGATATAATGGAATATCCAGTGCATTATGGTGTGTGATAAATGGACGTGCAGTGGCGCCACCGGGGATAGACTGTAAAACAGGTGTCTCCACTTCCATATAACCAGCATCATTAAAAAATTGACGCATGGCATTGAAAAGCTTGGTACGTTTTACAAATATATCTTTATTGGCAGGGTTTACGATCAAGTCCACATAACGCATTCTGTAACGTTGTTCCGGATCCGTAAAGGCATCGAAAGTTTTGCCTTCAGCAGATTTAACGATTGGAAGTGGGCGCAAAGATTTGGATAATACGGTAAGTTCCTCAACGTGTACTGCGATAGCTTCGGTCTGTGTTGTGAAAACATATCCTCTGACACCTACAATATCGCCAATATCCAATAGTTTTTTGAAAACGACATTATAGAGATCTTTATTTTCATCAGGACATACGTCATCACGCTTGATATAGGCCTGGATACGTCCGGTAGAATCTTGAATTTCAAAAAATGAAGCACTTCCCATGACGCGACGACTCATGATACGTCCGGCAATGGTAATGTTCTTATAATTCAATTTATCTCTATCGTAGTTTTCTAAAATATCGGCAGCGTGTGCGTTGACGACAAATTCATTTGCTGGAAAAGGCTCGATTCCCATATCCAACAACGATTGCATCGCCTGTCTTCTAAGTTGTTCCTGTTCGGATAATACAGTACTCATTCGGTCTGAATAATATTTAAAATGTGAAAATCATGCAAAAATAGCCATTTTTTTCAATTCTTTTTATTGATTTTTTTTGAAAGCAGTGTAGCGAAATATAAATAGGAACCGTTAGGAGAATAAAAATAGTTAAATAGTGATATTAAGCGGGGACATTCGACTATTTGATTTTAAGTTTTATAATTTTATTTTCGTTATTTGAAGCTTAATATTAAAATAGTTTAAGTGGGAATTATTCAGTCATATTTTTATAACAAGAAGCTATCATCTTTACATGATGCCCTGGAGCGTTGCTTGCGAAATCGTGAGGACGGAAAGGCTTTCGTCTATAAAAAATATTATGGCTACCTCATGGCAATCATTATCCGTTATGTCAAACAGGATGTGGATGCCGAGGAACTTGTGAATGAGAGCTTTGTCCGGATCTTTCGAAAATTGGAATCCTTTAATATGGATATCGATGCGGAAAACCTCGAAAAGTCATTTAGGGCCTGGATCGGCCGAATCGCTGCCAATATCTCTATTGATTTTTTGAGGGGTAAAAAACAAATGTATTCTGTTGAAGATATGGCTGAGGGGGATATGCACACACCGTCGGTTCAATTGGACAGCCGGTTAGAGGTGAATGAAATTCTAAGTCTGTTGGATCAGCTTCCCGAAATTCAAAAAACTATTTTTAATCTCTATGAAATAGAAGGCTATTCACATGATGAAATTGCCCAGATGCTAAATATACCGGATAGTACTTCGCGTACTTATCTGACAAGGGCAAAACAAAAACTGAGAAAATTATACTTGGACTATACAGGTGTAGTTCAAGAAATAAGATAAATATTGTTGTTACAATGGAAGGCAATAAGAAAAAAGAATTGATAGAAGAAATCATTGGGCAATTAAAAGACCATGAGCTACCGTATCGGGAAGGCTCCTGGGAAAAGTTTGCGTCAAAGCATGGGGTAGCAGCACCGCCTTCTTCCGCCTGGAAATATTGGAGTGCGGCAGCCGCTGTACTTTTATGTTTTGGTGTGGGGTATTGGGGTTTAAAAAATAATTCTTCGGTAGCTCCGTCATCTGCAGTTTTAACACAAAATGATAAAAATAGCGAGGTTCTCGCCGATAATAAAGATTTAAAAGAGTCTATTCAACGCTCATTGTCTGCTGTTACTGGAGAGCAGGGGCTAAGTGCACAGGAGCTATTGCGGGATAGACCGTTTACCTATTCGAAAGTGGAAAGCGAGCTTGCCGAGAGCAGTCAGCAACAACAGTTTGTTCTATTTGGCGGAAATGGAGTTCGTGGAAATAAGATCAGTGTATCAAATAATTTCGCCGCTTTGGGTGGGCAGACCATGCAACTGCGAAATAGTACATTATCCGCACAGATCAATTTGGATGACCCTACAGCTACTGCTTCGGCAGATATCACAACAGGGACTCAGGTTGCCACAGCAACACATTCAAATGTGATATCAACGAACTCAAATACTGTGGTTTCTTCTACACAGACCCAACGTGAAGCTGCACGTCTTGCTGCGCTATATGCTGGACAACAGGAAAACCGGGGGGGTGGTGTGATGTTGAAATCCAATAATGACCTTGATAGAAAATGGGAAATGGGCGCATTTGTTTCTCCAGCTTCCACTTCTGAAAGCATCACGCTTGGCGGGGGAGTTGCCCTGGCCTATAATGTTTCAAGTAAGATCAGCATTCGTTCAGGTGCTTCGATCCAACACTATGGTGCTGTTTCGGGAAATACGCCAATCACACCAGCGATGGCTTCCAATTCTTTTGAAATGAACGCACCAAGTTATCTTTCGCAACCCAATGGTTTGAGTAATGCTTTTGCGAAGGGTTTAGCTGATGCAAAAGATGCAAAAAGCAACGAACGTGTCTCTGGTAAAATTCTGACAGTGGATATTCCGGTTGATGTTCGTTATGCAATCACTAAGAATTTTTATACCTCTGTAGGGGTTTCTTATGTTGGTGTACTGGATCAGGAACGCGCGACCATTTATGAAACCAACAATACGGAGTATAAGCAAAAATCCACCGAAAAGAATGTGGATGATAAAGGGGTGAATGGTTTTGTGAATTTCTCGGTCGGAAGAAAACAGAAAGTAGGAAAACTTTCCATTTCTGTGGAACCCTATTATAAAATACCTGTTGGCGGCTTAAGATCGTCTGATCTGAATTACAGTAATGGTGGAGTAAAAATTATCACCAGCTTCTAGTATAGAAAGAAGTCATGCAGAAGTAGAAGCGAATCCCTCCCAGAATTGAACAGTCTGAAAGGAGGGAGCGCTGGAATAAAAGAAAAGCCCTCGAATAGAAAATTCGGGGGCTTTTTGTAGCGTCTTTATTTGATTAATTATAGCTCATCTACGCGGACCCAGCCCATTCCGGCGGCTTTTGCGCCTTCTACACCGGGGACTCCATCTTCATAGACTAAACATTTTTCAGGAGCAATATTCAACTGTGAAGCAGCAAGTAAGAACGGTTGAGGTGAGGGTTTACCTTCTGCTGTATCACCGGCACAGACCAATGTTTCGAGGTCATCCCACACGCCTATGGTTGTCAGGGTCATCGACAAGGTTGTTCTTGTGCCTCCTGAGACAGCAGCAATATGTTTTTTACCCTTTTGATATTTTAAATGTTCAACAACATAGTCCACAGGCTTTGTTTTAAAGACATATTCATCCCGAAATATGGTGGACTTCAGCGTTGAGAATTCCTGATAATCGAAGTCTACGCCATAGCGTTTACTGATTTCCTCTGCAACAGCAACCGTAGGCCAGCCGGCTGTTTCGTCAATAAGATTGACATCCAAAGTGACACCATATTGTTCGGCGGCAGCTTTATACGCTTGTTTATGGGCATCCATGTTGTCGGCCAAAGTACCGTCGACGTCAAATAGTAGGGCGTCGTAGGATTCGGCAAGAAGGTTTAGCTGTTCAAATTTACGTTGTGATTCAGGTGACATATCTATTTAATAGTGTGTGGTAAAATTAAAAATTATAATTGGAAGAGCAAAAAGCAAGACGCCTTTCCTTCGTTGGAAGGAAAGGCGTCTTAGCGTTTACGGTATGGTCTTAGCACATACTGCAAATTTTATTTGCTTAGTGTGCACTTAAGTTCTTCGCTTTTTCTTCATCAAAATTAGCTTCTAATTCAGCCAATTTTTTCTTACCGTAAGCCATTCGTGTGATCACAACGAATAGAACCGGTACGATAAAGATTGCTAAAAGTGTTGCCGCAGTCATACCGCCGAATACCGTCCAGCCGATTGTTTGGCGGGATATGGCACCGGCACCGTGTGACAACATCAATGGAATGATACCCAGGATGAAGGCAAAAGAGGTCATGATAATCGGACGTAAACGCAATTTTACAGCGTCTAATGTCGCTTCATAGAGATTCATCCCGATATCAACCCGTTCTTTGGCAAATTCCACAATCAGGATAGCATTCTTGGCCGCAAGACCAATGATGGTCACCAGACCGATTTGTGCATAGATATTATTATCCAATGTTGGTATCAACGTCAAGGTCAAGATCGCTCCAAATACACCTAAAGGAACTGATAGGAGGATAGAGAATGGAACAGACCAGCTTTCATACAATGCTGCCAACAGCAAGAATACAAATAAGATACATAGGGCAAAGATCTGAACGGTCTTCGATCCGGACTGCATCTCTTGTAATGAAAGACCTGAGAACTGATAGTCAAATCCTTCAGGTAATGTCTGCGCCGCAACTTCTTGCAAAGCTTTCAAAGCATCTCCAGAAGAATATCCTGGGGCAGAACTACCATTGATCTCAATACTTCTAAAGATATTGTAGTGGTTGATGATTGAAGGCATCGTTATTAGCTCATACTTCACCAATGTACCCATTGGCACTGGATTACCCATCGTATTGTTGACATACAGCTTGTTGATGTCTTCAATGTTCATCCGGTAGGGGATATCGGCTTGTGTAACGACACGGTAGCTACGGCCATATTTCGTAAAGTCATTGACATAGCTACTTCCTAAATAGGCCGATATTGTCGAATAGATACTTGAGATCGGTACGCCCATACGTTTAGCTTGTTCACGGTTGACTTCCAATTTGTAGTTTGGCGAATTGGTGTTAAACATCGTATAGGCCATTCCAATTTCAGGACGTTGGTTGGCCGCCATAAGGAATTTACCTACAGTGGCTTCAAAATCTTTGATATTTACTGTTTGTAAATCTTGAATTTGTAGGGAGAAGCCGCCGGAAGTACCTAAACCCGGGATTGCCGGTGGCGTTACTGCCAATACCCGAGCTTTCGTATAAGCCATGTATTTACCCATGATCATACCGGCGATATCGTTGGCGGTACGTGTCCGTGTTTCCCAAGGTTTTAGGGAGACGAATAGCGTTGCACCATTTGATTTGAAGGCACGGTTCAAAATATTGATACCCGAGATGGCTGTAACGTATTTGATTTCAGGGAAGGTCTTGTGTAAATCGTCCTCGATCTCTTTTAATACTTCATTGGTACGGGCAGAGGATGAACCCTCAGGTAAAGTGACCCCAGCGAAGAAGGCTCCACCATCTTCAGAAGGAATAAATCCTGTTGGCTTGGTGGTAAACATATAACCTGTACCGATAAAAATACATAAAAGGATAATCAACACAAGCGGCGCCTTTTTGATGGCTTGTTTTACACCGCGTGAGTACTTGATCGTCACTTTTTCAAACCATACGTTGAATTTGTAGAAGAACTTGTTCAATCCTTTTGCACCTTCGTGTACAGCCGTTGGTTTCAATAAAATTGAACATAGCGCAGGTGTCAGGGAAAGGGCAATAAATGCGGATAACATAACCGATACAGCAATGGTAATCGCAAATTGTTGATACAGTTTACCCACCATCCCCGGAATAAATCCTACCGGAACGAATACCGCGGCCAAGATCAAGGCAATCGCGATAACCGGCGCAGTAATATCACCCATTGCGCGACGGGTCGCTTCTTTTGCATCCAGTTTATAGTGGTCAATATAGTGCTGAACCGCTTCCACCACAACGATGGCGTCATCCACCACAATACCGATGGCCAGTACAAAGGCAAGCATCGTCAAGTTGTTGACGGAGAAACCAAACATCAGGAAGAAGATGAAGGTACCAATAATCGACACTGGAATCGCTAGAACAGGGATTAATGTCGCTCTCCAGCTTTGTAAGAAGAAGAATACCACAAAAGTTACCAAAAGTAATGCTTCTACCAAGGTATGGATTACTGAAGAAATGGATGCATTTACTACAGAAACGGTCTCGTAACTGATGGTGTAATCAACGTCAGTTGGAAAGGATTGCTTTAATTTTTCCAGGGCAGCAACAATACCTTCTGCGGATTCAACGGCGTTTCCACCGGGTGTCTGGTTGATCATCATCGCTGATGAGGTCATTCCATTTACTTTGGAAGAAGTTCCATAGCTAAATTGTCCCAGTTCTACACGTGCGACATTCTTTAAAAGTACAATGGATCCATCTTTATTGGTTTTGACGACAATATTTTCAAAGTCCTCGGGATTAGAAAGGTCACTATCCGTAATAATAGGATATTCAAATACGGTCGAAGACTCTTGTGGACGTGCTCCGACACTACCTCCTGGTATACGGGTGTTTTGTTCGGCAATAGCTGCGGAAACATCTGCAGGTGTCATGCTTAGATTAGCCAATTTGTTGGCATCTAACCACACACGCATGGAGAAAGGTTGACCGAAGGCCGTTACATCACCGACACCTTTGACACGCAATAACGCATCTTTGACGTACAAGTTGTTGTAATTGGCCAGAAAATTTTCATCTCTGGTTCCTTTGGGTGATGTTAAAGCCACCAACATCAAGATATCGTTATTGGCTTTACGGGTCGTGATCCCCAAACGTCTAACAGCTTCTGGAAGGGCAGGTTCTGCAATCCCGACACGGTTTTGGACGTCTAGGGTTGCGATATCGATGTCGGTGCCTACTTCAAATGTGACAGTAATTGTTGCTTGACCATTTGAAGTACTATTTGACGACATATAAATCATGCCAGGTGTACCATTGATCTGACTCTCGATCAGAGTTGTCACGGTCTGCTCAACCGTCTGTGCATCTGCGCCCGTATAGTTTGCTGTAACTGTTACGGTTGGAGGTGCAATAGAAGGGTACTGGCTAATTGGCAACGTAGATACAGCAATAACTCCGATGATTGAAATCAATATCGAAATAACGATTGCGGTAACTGGCCTCTTAATAAATACTTCTGAAATCATTCTATATCTTTTAGATTCTCTTTAAAAATTAATGCTGTTATTTTCCTTTCGGAGCGCCTTTTGCAGCTTGTTGGGCAGCAGTGGCAGCATCGACAACTTTAACACCATTTTGGACATTCATGGCACCATCAACAACGATTTTCTCACCGTCTTTGACACCTTCTTTGATAACGATTTTATCACCGGCTTTAATACCCAATTTTACCTGACGGATTTCAGCTTTGCTGCTATCGTTAACGGCATATAAATTGAACACACCCAATTGCTCGAAGACAGCTTTGTAAGGGACAACGATTTCTTCAGTTGCCGATGTGGTCGATACATTCATGGTGATATTCATGCCCGCTCTTAACGCATTGGCATTGTTCGGGAATGTAGCCCGTATTTTAATTGTTCCTGTCGCTGGATCAACAGCACGGTCAATGGTCGTTATGCTTCCTTTACCTTCATAGGTACTTCCGTCCGGCAATAAAAGCGAAAGGTCCGAAGAAGCATGGCTGCTCTGCATTTGAGCAAATTTGCTGATATCTTTTTCGTTGACCTGAAACTCAATGGCAATCGGGCTTGTTGAGGATAATGTATTCAATAGCGTAGTACCAGGATTGACCAAAGCACCTAAGCGTACCTGTGATATACCAATGGTTCCGGAGAATGGCGCACGAATCGTAGAACGGGACAGGTTGGTATTGGCTGTTACCAATGCCGCGCGCGCAGATTCTACCTGTGCCTGCGAAGAAGCAACATTTGATACGGCATTATCATAAACCTGTTTAGCGATCGCATCTTTGTCCGCCAATGTTTGGTAACGCGCTAAATCTCTTTTTTGACGGTCAAGGTCTGTCTGTGCGATTTGAAGGCTTGCTTTGGCCTGTTGTACCGCTGCATTATAACGTGTTCCGTCAATCTCATATAAGGCTTGACCTTTAGAGACCACGGCACCGTCTGAAACATATATTTTGGTAATATAACCGCTTACTTCGGCAAATAGGTCTGCTTCGTTCAACGGTTTGACTGTTGCTGGGTAACTTATGGTTCCCGTAACAGTCTCATGTGATGCTGCGCCAAAGGTAACAGGAACAACCTTCTCGGCCTGAGCCTGTGCTGCACCTTGCTTTTTTGCATCTTTATTTCCACAAGAGGTCCATACTAAAGCCGTCCCAAGGAAGAAAGCGAATAATAATTGTCTTTTATTCATGATTTGTATTAGTTTCCGTTTGAATTGATTAATTAGTTTGGATTGCCCCAACTGCTTTTTGAACATCCAATTTACTTGATAGCAATGCATAGAGCGCACTCAGATAATTGAATTGCGTTATTTTGAGATCATTTTCAGCCGTCATTAAATCCAGGTATTTTGTGATTCCCTCATCGTATTGCAATTTGATTGTTTCATAAACCTCTTTGGACAATTCTACATTCTCTTTTGCCGTTTTCCAATCATTTAGATTAGCATTGTATGTGGCTTTTGATAAGGCATACTCCGTATTGATACTGTTTTCCAGATTCTTGATATCCCAGTCAATACGTTCCTCCTGCAACCTGGATTTATTGACTTGTTTTTTTCGTTTGAATCCGTCGAAAATAGAAAAAGAGAGATTCAAACCTGCGACAGAACCCGGAAAATTGTCGTTATAGAGTTTACTGAATTTATCATTCCGATAATTGAATGCGTAGTTATAAAAGGCACTTATGCTAGGTAAATAGGTCCATTTAAAATATTGCGTGTTCAATTGTTGAATCTTTTTCGATGTTTCCAATTGTTGGAATTCGATCCGATTGGAAACACTCACAGCAGCTGTGGTATCCAATAAAATTTCGGATTCCATGTTACTGTTACTGAATGATAAAGTAAGATTTTGGCCTTTATCCAATGCTAGCAGCTGTTTCAGGTATTCATATTTATATTTTCGTAATTCGACATTACGTTTTTCGTCTGCGTTGGAATTGGCCAAAGCGATCTGCGCTCTTTTAAAATCCGTTTTGTCAACCACTCCAACATCATATTGCGATTTTGCGTCTTTCAGCTGCTTTTGGAGCCTAGCAATATTTTCGCGGACAATTTTAATCATTTCCTCTGTTGTTAGGATGTCATAATAAGCTTTGCTGACTTCCACAACCGCATTTATTTTTTTGCTTTCGGTGTTTTGCTTGTTGCCTAAGCGAACTAATGAGGCAGCCTTTTTTGCCTGTATCAATTCGGGATTCAACAATTGCTGATCGGCTTGTAGCGTCAATGCACTGGCATTATTCTGCCCCATTTTGATATTATTTCCACCGATATTGACCACAGGGACAATCACATTGTAGTTGTAGCTTCCTTTCAAACCTAATTGTGGGTACCAGCCCGAGAGGGAGATATCGATATCCTTTTCACCGATGGCTTCATCCAATTGTGCCTGTTTTACAGAAATTTGATTGCGTAGTGCATAATCTATTAGCTGCTGAAGCGTCGCATTTGGCGGCAAGTTTTCAGATTGCTGTTGTGCAAATCCTGTATTACTCAACAGCGACAGGGTCGCTAAGGAATAAACGATTTTATTAAACTTCATATATCTCATTAATTATTTTATTTCTATTGACAGCGCCATCCCAAATTATTTCCATCAGCTCCTTCATATTCTGTTCGGAGAAGTGAAGATCTTTGAATTTGATGCTATGTACTGTGGACAAAGCCACTCCGATATAACTAGCCACCAGTAGGTGAACATTTACTTGTTTTAAAATTTTTTTGTCAATGCCTTCTTGCAAAAAGTCGAGTACTTTGTTTTGGCCACCGACAGGTTCCTGTATCTCAGCTTTATTCTTCTCGTAATAAGGTGAGGAAAAAAACTGTTCAAAAAAACTGAAGATCCGTCCGTTTTCTAAATAGAACTGGACAAAGTTGCGCCACACATGAAAAAAAGAAGCTTTATAATCAAAGTCTTCTTTTATCCCATCAAATATGTAATCGTTCAAGATTGATCGGCAATGTTTGAACAGAGCAAAGATCAAATCATCTTTAGAGGGGAAATAGTGGTAGATAGTTCCTATCGCTACATCGGATTCTTGTGCGATCTTACTCATTGGCGTCCCATGGAAACCGTTTGTGTGTATCAGTTTAAGTGTGGCAGCAAAGACAGCTGCAATTTTTTCATTTGTCTGCATCAATCGAACGTTCATTCGGTTGCAAAATTAGTGATTAATTTGAATCCAAAATGTCAAATTATTGTTATAAATCAATAAATACAAAAACAAATTGGACCAATAATACAATAAGGAAAAAAGATTTAAATTGTTTTGGCTTTGGGTGATTATTTTTTAGTCGGCTGGATTTAACGTGTCTTTCTGGCAATAGGGCAAAAAAAAGAGGAACTTTATGCAAGTTCCTCTTTTTTTATTGACAATTTTTTAATTGTTTTTCCACTTCATTTAAGGGAAATATTTCCTTACCCTTATTGATCTTTGTATTGATATAGGTCAGTACATAAGCAATATCAACGGCGGAAAGATTTGAAGCCGGCATGGTGTTATTGAATTTCTTGCCTGCGACCTCGAGTTCTCCTGTTGCGCCATGCTTAACGATACAGGCAAGCTTTTGGCGATTTTTTTCCAAAAACTTGGTATCTGTAAGCGGAGGGTAGAGGTTTCCCAATCCTTCTCCTTTTTCGCCATGGCAATTCTGACAATGTGTTATATACACTTTTTGACCATTTACGCTGTATTGTGCTGTCCTGATATCAATTTCGCTTTGACAGCCGATCAAAGCCGATAATAGGCATCCAATAATAAAACAGGTCGTTAAAAGGGTGCGCATATTAGTTTTTAGCTTCGTTCAATAGCTTTGGTAGGTCTTCCATTAATTTCTTTACTTGTTCATCATTTGTGCCATCATAAGCGCCACGGATGCGTTTGTCCTTGTCAATCAAGACTAGATAACCTTGGTGATCATAACCACCGGGAACATTTTTATCCTCAGCCGTGTAAACCATATATTGGTTGGCTATACCATATACATCTGCCTTTGTACCTGAAACAAATTGCCAATGGTCATTGCTGACGCCTAGTTTATTTGCGTAATCTTTCAATACGTAAGGTTGGTCATATTTAAAATCTATGCTGTGGGACAAAAAGCGAACAGCATCATTGTCCTTATATTGCGTATAGATTTTGAGCAAATTACGGTTCATTGTTGGGCAGATGCTTGGACAATGCGTAAAAAAGAAGTTTGCGATGTATACTTTTCCCTCAAAATCCTTCTCTGAGATCATCACACTATCCTGATTCAAAAATTTAAATGCTGGTATGGTATGATAAACCGTATCTATCACTTGTTTTCCATCAACTGTTTTTTCGACGGCTTCCCGTTCGCCATAAATTGGTAAGTTGGACTGGCTCGTGTTTTTGCAAGAAAATAAACCAAGCAATAGGCCCGTAGCACAACAAAGTTTAATTATAGATTTCATCCGTTTGTATTCTTTCATTATCAATTTGCCCTACTGGGCTTTTCTATCTTGCCCTAAGAAGGCAATGAGTAGTGCGGTTCGCCTAGAAGTTCTTTAATTTATCTTGGCTCTCCTTGGAGACAGTATCAAATATTTTCTTCATGTCTGATACTTTTTGCAATTCGACTTCAAAATATTTGATATCGGTACTGTCGGGCTTATATGCTTTCATCCAGTCCATCATATGGTCTGTTGCACTCTCCAGATTGGCTTTTAATATACCAAGTTCCTTTTTTGTCGTTGTGGTGTCTAAGTCCGCCTTAGCAGCTTTCAGTGTTTTTAGATTATTCAAGATAGAGTCTATTTTGACTGCATCGCGGTCAAAATGAGCGATCTGAGGCATGATTTCATCATGGATTTTGATTGTTGAATCTTGTAAAACCTTTACATTGTTTGTGCCAGTGGTTCCACATGCCGCTATTGCCAAGGATGCGATAGCCATGAAAGCGATTTTGTTCATGTTTCTATTTTTTTGGTAATTGGACAAAGATATCAATTTCTTATTGCTCGACCTTTCGATTTCTATCCGGGAATGTAAAATTCAAGTCACGAATGTAGGTTTCACAATGTACTACAGCACATAACTCATCATTTTTATCTTTTATTTCCAGACTCAGGTTTTTGACAATTTTGCCTTTCGTGCGAATGGTTTGGGTACATTCGTCCAGTAGTTCGTCCGAAAGTTGAACAGAATAGCCCACACTCGTTTTGCCGGGTTTTTTAAAATCAATCCGAGACGACTTGAGCCAGGCTACGGTCTTTCTAAAACCTGTTTTTTGAAGGTATTGATCGATTAGGATCGGAAATATAGGATCTGCAGCAGCGAAAATTGTTCCCCCAAACAAGGTTTTATTGGTGTTGATATTGAACGGAGTCTTGTAAATTTTCACTTCGGCTCCTTTAAAGCCGGGACTGATTTTTTTTACCCAGATTCCCTGAAATAAAAAGGGAGGGTAAAAACGCAATAGCCATGTTAATGCACGCGGACTGTATCTCATGATACAAAAATAGAACAATGTACCGGATTATTTTTCGAAATCTTGGTTTTCTTATTTCACTATGGTATTTTTACGGCATCAAAGAACCTAAAATGTCAACATTAAAAGATAAACAAGCTGAAAGCAAGAAGGTATGGCTATTGGTGACGATAGCGTCGTTGGGGTATTTTGTCGATATCTATGACCTCATTATTTTTTCTATTGTCCGCATTCAATCCTTTACAGATATCGGTGTACCGATAGAACAGATGCGGGTAAAAGGAGAGTTTGTTCTTAATATGCAAATGGGCGGCCTGTTGTTGGGTGGGATTATCTGGGGGATTATCGGTGATAAATACGGGCGTTTAAAGGTGCTGTTTGGCTCCATTCTACTGTATTCCTTAGCGAATATCGCAAATGGTTTTGTGGAGGATGTGTGGCAATATGGGATTATCCGGTTTATAGCAGGGATTGGGTTGGCCGGGGAGCTGGGAGCGGGGATCACCTTGGTTTCGGAAAGCATGCATAAGTCAAAGCGCGGTTATGGAACGATGCTGGTCGCCAGTGTCGGGGTGTTGGGCGCTATTTTAGCCTACTTTGTTTCAGAGGAATTTAATTGGCGTACCGCTTATTTTGTTGGTGGTGGAATGGGTTTATTGTTGTTGCTATTGCGTGTTGGTTCTTTTGAATCGGGTCTATTTAAGGAACAGGATAAAAAGGATGTTCCTAAAGGTGATTTTAGGATGCTTTTTACCGATAAAGGCCGATTAAAACGTTATATCAATTGCCTCTGTATAGGTTTGCCAATCTGGTTTGTGGTGGGGGTGCTGGTCACGCAGGCTCCGGAAATAGGAAAAGCACTAGGGGCATCCGAGACCCTGAGCGCGGGTAAAGGGGTGATGTTTGCTTATATCGGAATTTCCATTGGCGATGTGTTGGCAGGTGTGTTTGCACAGATTCTAAAATCCCGGAAAAAGGTGGTTTTTATCTGCCAGTTGATTATTATCGGGAGTTCGCTATGGTATCTTTTAAGTACTGGAATTACGGCTAATAAATTTTTGGTTTTGGCTTTTATCATGGGGTTAGGAGTAGGGTATTGGGCCACATTTGTGACTATTTCGGCAGAACAATTTGGGACCAACCTGCGGGCTACTGTGGCTACCACAGCACCTAATTTTGTCAGAGGCGCCTTGATACCATCAACAATGATCTATGGACTTTTGGTAGATTCTTTTGGTATCGTCCCCGCAGCAATTACGATGGTATTGGTGCTTTCTGGTATCGCTATGTATTCACTGACACAGCTTGAAGAAAGCTTTGATAAGGATCTGAACTATCTAGAGGAGTAAGCCCAAAAATATGGTAATAGCTTATTTTTTTCGGCCTGGACACTTTTTGCAACGTTTCCCTTCTTTGTATTTTTTACAGCATTTTTTGAAACAAACACAGGAAAAATCAGAAAAAGGATTCATTGCGGCACTTCTAAATTGAAATGGGCTTGCTTTGCCCTCGCCCTCACACTGTTCCACAAAGGATTCAATAACTTCGTTCATGAGACAAAGTTACAATTTGTTTAAAATAATTCTAAATAAAAATGTTGTTTTTACATTTTTTTGATTAGGTTCTCAATTACTTTCGGGAAATGCTGGTGCTCCAATTGTTGTCCTTTGAACTTAATGATATCCAATGTGTCACCGGCATCTACCTTAAACTTTGCTTGATAAATAATCTCGCCCTCATCAAAGTGCTCATTGGCAAAATGAATGGTAATGCCATGCTCTTCCTCTTTATTAGCTAAAACAGCTTTATGTACATGGTCGCCATACATACCCTTGCCACCATATTTAGGTAGGAGAGCAGGGTGGATATTGATGATCTGATTTGGATAGGCTTTTAAAAGATTGTTTGGAACAAGCCATAGGAAACCTGCCAAGACGATCAGATCGATATTCAAATTTTTAAGGATGTTAACGACATTGTCCGTGTTGTAAAATTCATTGCGATCAAATATATGAGCTGGAATTTCAAAATTGTCAGCGCGTTGAATAACATAAGCATCAGGGTTGTTGGACAGGATCAGCGCAACCTCAACTTCATCTGAGTATTTGAAATGTTCCATTATTTTTTGAGCATTGGACCCTGAACCTGAAGCAAAAATGGCAATTCGTTTTTTCACGATTAATGAGTGTTAATAGATTTGATCGATTTAAAAATTAGTTCAAACTTACGCATTTTTTGTAAAAAAACTAAAATATTGACGAATAGAACCGCATTTTTAGGTATTATTGGTTAAAATTAATTGAATATTCATTGTCAGTTTAAAATTCTTTAACATGAAGTTACTCTGCTCCCTATTTTTTGCATGTGCATTTTTTCTTTTTCAGCCCTTATTTGCGCAGGCTCCAAAAACAATTCCAGTATTTACGTTTGATGAGGTTTATCAGTCGGGTAAATTTAATTCAGACAAATTGCCCAAGACAGGTTATATCGTTTTGAATTTTTATGATCCAGGTTGTGGCCATTGTCAGAAAATGGGAGCGGGCATTGCACAGAATTTACAAAAGCTAAAAAACGTTAGTTTTTATTTTATCTCCATGAACGATAAACCTTATGTGGATGGATTTATTAATATGCATGCCAAAGCATTGAAAAGTGCTGCCAATGTGAAATTTTTGTTTGATTCGGGAACACAGTTTATAGAAAAATTCAGCCCAAGTAATTATCCTTCCCTTTATGTTTATGATGCAAAAACGCGGACCTTAGTGCAGCATCTTGACGGGGAGGACGATGTGAAGAAATTGCTGAAAGCAGTAGGGGTTTCGAATTAAATGATAGTTACCCTTTAACCTGTAAAATACCTGTTTATAACATAAGAGCCCCGCTTCATTAGCGGGGCTCTTATGACTATTTATAAACTATCAATCTTCCTGTTTATTGATAAAGACGAATTTTCCATCAAAGACATCCAGTCTGATAATCGAATCGCGACTGACTTTGCCCGATAAGATTTCTTTGGATAACTCATTCAGAATACGTTTCTGAATGACACGTTTCAATGGTCTGGCACCATAGATCGGATCGTATCCGAGTTGTGCCAACCAATCCATCGCTTCATCCGAGGCTGTGATAAAGATATTTTGTTCGGCCAATTGTTTTTGGACATGTACAAATTGAAGTCTCACAATATCACCGATCTCATCTCTACTCAATGGTGTAAACATAATCACCTCATCAATACGGTTCAGGAACTCTGGACGGATCGACTGTTTGAGTAGGTCAAACACTTCAGTACGTGTTTTTGCAATGATCTCCTCTTTATTGTCATCATCCAAATGACTGAAATTCTCTTGGATGATATGTGATCCTGTATTAGAGGTCATTATAATGATTGTGTTCTTAAAGTTGACTGTACGGCCTTTGTTGTCTGTTAGGTGACCATCATCCAATACCTGCAACAAGATGTTAAATACATCCGGATGTGCTTTTTCAATTTCATCCAATAATACGACCGAATAAGGATGTCTGCGTACGGCTTCTGTAAGCTGACCGCCTTCATCATAACCAACATATCCCGGAGGCGCGCCAATCAAACGGGATACGGCATGTCTTTCCTGATATTCGGACATGTCGATACGCACCATAGATTGTTCATCATCGAATAGAAATTCAGCCAGGGCTTTTGCGAGTTCGGTTTTTCCGACCCCGGTTGTACCCAGGAAGATGAATGAACCTATTGGGCGTTTCGCATCATTCAGTCCTGCTCTTGAACGGCGGATTGCATCAGAGATCGCTTCAATGGCTTCATCTTGACCTGCTACCCGTTTGTGAAGTTCCTCTTCCAGGTTCAACAGCTTTTCACGTTCAGACTGAATCATTTTGCTGACAGGTATTCCGGTCCATTTGGCAACGACATCAGCAATATCTTCTGAAGTTACCTCTTCCTTGAGCATGCGTTTGCTTTCCTGTTTTTCAGCCAGTTCGGCTTTTAGCTTTTCTACTTTTTCCTGTGCTTCTTTGATCCGTCCGTAACGTAATTCAGCTACTTTACCATAATCACCTGAGCGTTCGGCCTGTTCGGCTTCAAGTTTATAGTTTTCAATGTTTTCAATTTCTTGGTTCACATTGTCCACCAGACTTTTTTCCTCCTGCCATGAAGCTCTCAAGGTATCGCGTTCAGCAGATAAGTTGGCAATACTTTCAGAAAGTTCCTGCACCTTTTTGTCGTCATTCTCACGTTTCAGCGCTTCGCGTTCGATTTCCAATTGCATGATACGGCGTTCCAGTTCGTCTACGGCTTCTGGTACGGAGTCCATTTCCAAACGTAATTTGGATGCAGCCTCGTCAATTAAATCTATGGCTTTGTCCGGTAAAAAACGATCCGCGATATAACGTTGTGATAACTCCACCGCAGCAATGATAGATTCATCAAGAATACGTACTTTATGGTGTGTTTCATAGCGTTCTTTCAGTCCACGTAGGATAGAGATGGCGTCTTGTGTGTCAGGTTCTTCTACCATGACTTTTTGAAATCTACGCTCCAGGGCCTTGTCTTTTTCAAAGTATTTTTGATATTCGTTGAGCGTGGTCGCTCCAATGGCACGTAGCTCACCTCTGGCTAAGGCAGGTTTCAGGATGTTTGCGGCATCCATAGCGCCTTCACCACCACCAGCACCAACCAGGGTGTGGATCTCATCAATGAAAAGGACGATCTCACCATTGGAATCGGTTACTTCTTTGACAACAGCTTTCAAGCGTTCCTCAAATTCACCTTTATATTTAGCTCCGGCAACCAAGGCGCCCATATCCAAAGAAAATACAATTTTGGATTTTAGATTCTCTGGTGCGTCGCCTTTGATAATCCGATAGGCGATTCCTTCCGCAATAGCGGTCTTACCAACCCCGGGTTCACCAACGAGTATGGGGTTGTTTTTGGTACGTCGTGAAAGAATCTGCATGACACGTCTGATCTCCTCGTCACGGCCGATGACTGGGTCTAGTTTGCCGGATTCGGCATATTCATTTAAGTTACGGGCATATTTTCCAAGTGCGTTGTAAGTTGCTTCCGCATTTTGATCAGTCACGCGACTATTGCCCCGCAATTCTTTAATGGCAGTCTTGAGATCTTTTTCCGTAACCCCTTGTGATTTCAGCAGGGATGAGGTTTTGTCTGAAGTGGCCAATATACCCAATAGTACATGCTCGACAGAGACAAATTCATCGTTAAATTCTTTGAGATATCCTTGTGCTTTTTGTAAAGCATTGTTTGCATCACTGCTGAGATAGATGTTACTTCCGCTTACTTTGGGGAAGCTCTCGATTTGCTTATCAAGCTCGGCGCCAAGGTAGGGGATGTTGACGTTCAATTTCTTTAATAGGTGACTGACAACATTTTCATCTACAGTAAGTAATGCTTTTAATATATGTGCTGTCTCAATGGCCTGTTGCTGATTTCCAGCGGCTATCTCCGACGCTTTTTGTATAGCCTCCTGGGCTTTGATTGTGTAATTGTTAAAGTTCATTCTGTATCGCTTAATTAAAGTTTTGTTGATATGTATGGGTATAACAATTGAAATGCCATTCGAGTTTTATGTGGTAATTCGGAAAAAATGACATTAATATTTATTGATTCATGACAAATTTTCAGTATTAAAAAATAATGCTGTTGATTTTTAAATATTTGGCTTCAAAGCGGGTAAAAATTATGGCGGGGGACTTGCATTTTTGATTTAGGCTTTCGATATTTGCAGCATCTTAAAACGGAGGTCGTTTTAAGATTGAGAAGAAGTAAAAAGCCTCTTTAGCTCAGCTGGTAGAGCAACTGACTTGTAATCAGTAGGTCATTGGTTCGATTCTGATAAGAGGCTCTTCGAGTGTTACTCATCAAACTTCTTTAAAAAGCCTCTTTAGCTCAGCTGGTAGAGCAACTGACTTGTAATCAGTAGGTCATTGGTTCGATTCCGATAAGAGGCTCTTTGAGCGATACTCATTAAAATTCATTTAAAAAGCCTCTTTAGCTCAGCTGGTAGAGCAACTGACTTGTAATCAGTAGGTCATTGGTTCGATTCCGATAAGAGGCTCAAAAAAATCCCCAGGAAATTCTTGGGGATTTTTTTGTTTTTAGTCTAAGCTTAGCTTGGCGGCTATCGCTATTTTCTTTGGTATGTCGGTGTTGTCCATTTTCTGATTGAACTGCTCTGCTCCTGCGCCAATGGCATAAACAGGAGCATAAGCTGCCGAATGGTTATTGGAAGCCCAGGCGATTGACCCCATACGGTTTAATATGGCAATGCTTAAAGCAGCGATTTTGTCATCACTGGCGTACAAACTTTTTGCTGTTTCATTCTGATGGTCAACGAAGCTTCGTTGATAGGCTTCTTGTAGTGATTTGTCGTCATCCGCATTGACGTTTACCTGGTTATAAAGGCCCGTATGCTTGGAAAGTAGATTTTTTAGGTCATCCCAAGTTGCATTTGCATTGTTTTTGCGCAGGTGACCAATTTCATTTGAAAGCTCGGCATGCGATAATTTTTGATTAGCCAGTAATTTTGTCTTTAAAGTAGAACTACCATTGCCAATGCCCAATCCGCCAGTCTCATGGTCAGCAGTGACCACAATAAGTGTTTCCTTGGGGTGTTTCTTGTAGAATTCATATACAAGTTCCGCCGCTGAATTAAAGTCTAATACTTCCTGGATGGTGGTGGCTGCATCATTTGCATGGCAGGCCCAGTCTATTTTTCCACCTTCAACCATCAAAAAGAATCCATTTTTATTGTTTTGTTCTAAAGATTGGATTGCCGCAGCGGTAATATCCGCTAGCTTGAGGTCAGATGGTTTTTGATCTATGGCATATTTTAGCGCATCTGTTGCAGTGCCATCTGTATTCATGAGGATGATTTTGTCAGATTTGCGGGGATGTTGCATATAGGCCTCTTTTCCCTTTAGAACTTTATATCCTGCTTTTTCAAATAGGGGGAAAAGAGAAGGAGCGGGTTGTTTATCAAAGGTTGTTTCGGGTTTTAGGAAATTGGATCCACCAAAGAAGTCAAAATTGGAGCTGATAATTTCTTTGCCAATTTCGTAATACATATCCCGGTCGGGCTGATGGGCGTAAAACGAAGCAGGTGTAGCATGGTCTATACTCACACTCGTGATGATACCGACTTTCTTTCCTTTTTCCTTAGCTGCATAAGCGATACTTTTGTGTGGTACTGTTCCGGTACTGTCCATTCCGATAACACCATTTTTCGTTTTTTTACCGACGGCAAGAGCTGTACCACCAGCGCCAGAATCGGTAACACCATTGGATTGGGAGTGCGTGGAAGCAAATCCAACATGGGGAAACTGGGTAAAGACCAAAGGTACCGTACTGTTTTTTTGCTGGAGTTCGGCACGGTGTATTTCGGTTAGATTGACTTGATTGAGTCCCATTCCGTCACCGATGAGGTAAAAGATATATTTTGCTTCTTGGCTAAAAGCCGGAAATACATAAATAAAAGCAAAGAGAAAAAGGAATAAAAAGCGTTTTTTCATTAGTGTGATAAGTAAAATAAATGACGGTAAATTAATAAGCCTGGATTAGCTTATTGTTAATTCATTGTTATGAATACTTTTTACATTACCCTTGGTTCGCAGTGTCTGATAGCTGTTTGATATCTTCAACTGAGATGATATTGATGCGTTCTTTGCGGGCATGAATGGACTTTATCATTGCCTGGGCAACTGTGGCAACAGGTAGCACTTCATAGCTCTTAAAAAGGCCGATACGGTTAAAAGCGCGTAATGCGTTTATGCCAATCTTTTCGCCTAGGCGATCGGTGTTGGGACGGATCAAGCCGCCGGGTTGTACAATAATAAGTTTACCAAAATCTAGTGCTTTCACATGTTGCTCCAGACTCCCTTTCATCCGATTGTAGAAAATCTTCGATTCCGCATCTGCGTTGACCGCCGAAAGTAATACAAAACAGGGGATTTCATTTTTCTTGGCCAGCGCCGCGAATTGCAGGTTGAGGTCATGATCCACTTTCCATTGAGCTTCTTTACTACCGGCATCTTTGACAGTGGTACCCAGGCACGAAAAAGCAATGTCGCCATGAATCTCTTGTTCAAACTCTTGCAGTTTGCTGAAGTCTACAAGGATCTGTCGTAATTTGGGTTGTTCATCAAAGCTCTTGCGACGTAAGAGGACGATGACTTCGGTGAAATCAGTAGACTTTAATAGTTCATGAACAAGTACTCTTCCAGTTGCGCCGGAACCACCAATTAAAACTGCTCTCATGTTGTTGATTTTTTTATTTTACTTCACAAATGAACTATGGGCTATCCCTGTCAATCGGGATAGCAATACTGCTACTGATAAGTAGCAATTTTTTACAGCAGAATCCCTAATCTTTGTAATTTGGTTTTCCGGGTGTAAAACGTACGATGGATTGATCCAGTCTCAGGGCGTCGGCTACAGTAATCAGATCTTCTTCCACAATAAAATTTTGATCGATAGAGGTTTTTATTGTCGTAAAATCTTCCTGATCGGCGTCTTGAAAATACAATAGCGATTGGATGGTTGATACAGCTACGAGTTCGAGTAGTTCGTCTTCACCTTCATAGCCAACATAGAAAAAATCTGCCATAATTATACAATTTGGTTTTATACGAATATACTTTATTTAATCCTAAAATTGCCTAATTCGAACTGAAAACTTGTCGCTGATATGTTGTTTTTTAATAAAGTATAGAATTTAAATTTTCTTATCCGGAGACTTATTTCCCTCACAAAAATGCCTTATATTTGAAGTAATCGTTTTAAATAAATATTAACAATAAGATCATATAAAGATGGATAAAGAGCAGATACAAAATTGGTTGGATAATGGGTATGATATACTGCACCATGGCAGGCCGGTTAAAGTTGAAGGCAATCTGTGGGATTATATAGATGGGTTGGGAAGCTATGAAAATGTGTTTGTATTACGGGAACTGATTTATTGGACAGAGGAGGAGCTGGCAAATATCGGGAAACAATAACAAGGTCTTGAATCCAAGATTGCTTTCTGAGATCCGAGACCATTTGAGTTTGCTATTGTTGCTAAAGGATAATATTGCGTTTAAATGCACATCCTAATTCGATGAGAGAATCTGTCTTTGCGATGCCCGGAATGTTATCAATTTTTTCATAAAGCAACTGACGCATATGTTCATGGTTTTTGGCGATAATCTTTACGTATAAGGTGTAGTTTCCAGTGATGTAATAACATTCCGTAACTTCAGGGATCTTTTTAAGCTCGGCAATGATACGACTTGAATCATGATCTTTTTCCAGACTGAGACCTGTAAAAGCTCCCCAATCATAACCTAATCTTTTTTCATCTAATACGGGTTTTATGCCTGTTAATATCCCTTGCTCCATGAGACGATTGATACGTTGATGGATCATGGTGTTGGATACGCCTAATGCTGTTGCAATAGCCGAGTACGCCATTCGGCCATCCGCATCCAGATATTTTAAAATTTGAAGGTCAAATTCATCTATGCCGTTCATTGTTATGCAGGTTTAAAAGTTAATTTTAATATTTTAACGCTAATTTAGTGTTAAATTCTATTATTTTGCCTTAAAAATAGTAAAAATTGTATATTTGTTATTATTTGAAATAAAATCCAAATTATGAGTATTGTATCTAAACAAGGAAACGGCGCGGCATTTATTGCCAAGGAAGAAAAATATGGAGCACACAACTATCACCCTTTACCGGTTGTGTTGGAACGGGCAGAAGGTGTGTTGGTATGGGATGTTGATGGTAAGTCTTATTTTGATTTCCTGTCGGCGTATTCAGCAGTCAATCAGGGGCATTGTCACCCGCGTATTATTGCTGCGTTGACAGATCAAGCTCAGAAGTTGACTTTGACTTCGCGTGCTTTCTATAACAATAAGCTGGGTGATTTTGAGGAAATGATCTGTAAGCTATTTGGCTTCGATAAAGCTTTGGTTATGAACTCGGGTGTTGAGGCTGTTGAAACAGCGATGAAGCTCTGTCGCAAATGGGCATATCAGGTCAAAGGTATTGCTCAAAATCAGGCTAAAATAGTTTTTGCCAAAGATAATTTTCATGGACGTACCATTTCGGTGATATCTGCTTCAAACGATACGACTGCAACCAACGATTTTGGTCCTTTCGTGGAGGGAGTTGCATTGGTGCCCTACAATGATATTGCGGCATTGGAAGCCTTGTTTAAACAGGATAAAAATATTGCCGGATTTATTGTTGAGCCGATTCAGGGTGAAGCAGGAATTGTGGTTCCGGATGCAGATTATTTGAAACGTGTACGCCAGTTGTGTACAACCTATAATGTACTCTTTATTGCGGATGAAATCCAGACAGGTATTGCAAGAACTGGAAGCATGTTGGCTTCTTATGCCATTGATGATGCGGACAGTGCGAGTAAACCGGATGTATTGATATTGGGAAAAGCGCTGTCTGGAGGTGTATTGCCAGTCTCAGCGGTATTGGCAGATGATGCTATTATGTTGTGTATCAAACCGGGCGAGCATGGTTCTACCTACGGTGGTAATCCACTGGCCTGTGCGGTAGCGATGGAAGCGCTCCAGGTTGTACTGGATGAAGATCTGATCAACAATGCCCGTCAAATGGGGGATCTGTTTTTGGAGGGGTTACGAAAAATTGCGGCTAAATCGGATATGATTACCGAAGTCAGAGGCAAAGGACTATTGACAGCTATTGTGATCAATGCTAGCGAAGAGAGTGATCTAGCTTGGAATATTTGCCTGAAATTTAAGGAAAATGGTCTTTTGGCAAAACCTACCCATGGCAACAAGATCCGTTTGGCGCCGCCATTGGTCATTACGGAAAGTCAGATTGACAGCTGCCTGGAGATAATCGAACGATCGTTGACTAATGTGACTGCACGATGAAGAAAATGATTGAATTGATCAAAAACAGATCGGATATTGGTGCGGGTACCCGAGGTTCTGACCTTGGTATAGATGCTATTGAGATTGCGGCGATCAACAAGGGAAGTCAGTATTTTATCAATTATCCCTTTGTGGATGTGCCTACACGAAATAGTTCCATTTACCAAAATGATAACCATCCTTTCGGTAAACATATCCAACAGATTTACGAACAATGTAAGCAGGTGGCCTCTACAGTGGAAGATAGTCTGTCGGCTGGTAATTTCCCCTTGGTATTTTCGGGTGACCATTCTTCGGCAATGGGGACAATCAGCGGTATCAAGTCGGCTTATCCCGATAAAAAATTGGGTGTGATTTGGGTAGATGCCCATGCTGATATTCATTCGCCTTATACGACACCTTCTGGCAACATGCATGGCATGCCCTTGGCAGCCATGTTGAATGAAGATAACCTGTCCTGTAAAATTAATGAAATTGATCAATCAACGCAGGAATTCTGGAATAAGCTGAAGCGTATTGCCGGTCCGGCAGAAAAGATACAACCAGCGAGTTTAATCTATTTTGGTGTCAGGGATACTGAGGAACCAGAAGATCTTTTGATTGCGCATTTGGGAATTAAAAATTACCGTGTCGAAGAAATTCGCCAACGAGGAATTGAAGACTGTGTGGCTGAAGCATTGATCAGTTTGCAGGACTGCGATATGATTTATATCTCTTTTGATGTGGATAGTATGGATAGCGAATTGATCTCAGACGGTACTGGGACGCCTGTTCCCAAAGGGTTTATACCAAAGGAAATCGTTCTGATATTGAAAGAAATCATACGTTCTGAAAAAGTTGGTTGTCTGGAGATTGTCGAAGTAAACCCTTTGTTGGACAATAAAGGAAACAAGATGGCGGAGGTCGCTTTTGATATTTTAGAACGCATAACACCGATGATCGAGCTCAAATCTGGTGATTGATATGTGATACGATTTCCTTTTATATTGCTTTTGGATTAGGTCAGTTTCTCTGCAAGGATTAGTAATAAGCAAAAGGTCACGTAGTGCGTTTGTATTAATATTTAATAAATCAATAGGTACTAGGGGGGTATCCGATATGAAGATCGGATACCCTTTTGTCTTTCTGGAGTATCCCATACTTTTTTCGACACCTATTCGGTATTTATTCGACGTTTATTCGAGACAGCTTTGGGACTGATTAGGGAATTGTTCGAGTGCTGTTCGACAGTTGTTCGACTGGGCTTCGACTACTTCCCGAAGGCCAGTCGAAGAGATCTCGAAGCGTTGTCGAAGAAGTCCCGAAGCGTTGTCGAACGAATGTAGGAGAAATGTCGAAACTATTCCGAGGAACAGTCGAAGCTGTTCTATGCTCTGCATGTTAAGTTTAATCGGATTTAATATTCTGTTAACATGCTAACGCTTAAATTTACGCGGCGACTATTTACGGCAAAAATGAGAATTTCTTACAATATTATATTTTCAACCTTCTTTCTGGTACAGTTTTTTTTCTCACAGTTGACTACGGCACAAGTAGATTCATTCAAAGAGATTCGCGTATTGAGTCAAAATTATCCGGATTCGGCGATTACTTTAGTGAAAAAACATTATGCAAAAGCCATAAACGACCGCGATCTACTGCTGCAGGGAAATTGCCTGCAGACAATAGGTTGGTTATGCGTGAATCAGGGGCATTATGCCCAGGCGCAAGACTATTACTTCCAGGCAGATCGCATCTATACTCAGCTTAACGCAAAACAAGCGTTAGGATCCAACTGGAGTGATATCGGTGAACTCAATATCTTCAACAAGCAACATCAGTTGGCCAAGGAATACTTTAACAAAGCGCTACAAACATTCAAAAGCGAAAATGATCGAAATGGCGAGGCTTCTGTCCTGGGAAATATGGGGCATCTTTTTGAAAAGGAGGGACATTATGATTCGGCCTTTGTCTATCAAAAACAGGCCTTGGCAATCTACCGTGAGCAGACAAATCGTAACGGGGAAGCTAAGATTCATGAAAACTTGGGCAGTATCTATGAAGATCTTGGGAAATACGATAGTGCTTATGTGCATTTTGAAAAGGCGAGGAATTTATATCAGGAAACGCAGGATAACTATGGAAGGATTGTGGTGATCAATAATATGGGTGATATCTTTCGAAAAACCAATAAATATCCCGAAAGTATTCAGCTCACCCAACTCGCTTTTCGCCTAGCGGAGAATCTTGGAGATGTTTATCAGATGGCATCAACGACAAAAGATCTCAGTAAGACATATGCTTTAAGCGGACAAATGGACAGTGCTTATTTCTATGCCGAACGGAGTCGAAAACTCGTGCTGGAGCTTTATAGTGTGGATGGGGCGCGGCACACGGCATTTTTCCAAGCACTGTATGATATGAATCAAAAGGCGGAGGAAATTGAAGAACTACAGACAAACAAACGGATCAATTCGATCTTATTGCTCGGTACGATTGTGGTATTGATCTTATTGAGTGTATTATCCTATGTCCTTTATAGCCGGCAGAAAATAAGGATCAAAACTCAGATCGCTGAATCACGGAAACAGGAAGCGGAGCGTGAATTGGCGGAAATAGCTCTCAAAAATCAGCTGTTGGAAGATAAGCAGCTCAAGCAGGAGTTAACGCTGAAGGAAAAAGAACTCACATCCCATACACTCAATCTTATCCGCAGTAACCAATTTCTGGAAGAACTTCGTGACGAATTGAAAGCGCTGGTCAAAGACGATCGACGGGATCAAAAGAAACCCATGCAACGGTTGGTACAACAGATCAATGAACATATTACACAAGGCATCCATTGGAAAGAGTTTATGGGGACATTTGAACGCGTACATCATAGTTTCTTTGAAAAACTGATCAAGCTATTTCCTGATCTGACCGCAGCCGACATGCGCCTGATCGCATTGCTAAAAATCAATCTCAACAATACAGACATCGCGATCCTGTTGGGGATATCACAGGATAGCCTTCGGGTGGCCAGACATCGGTTAAGGAAAAAACTAAAACTGGAACAGGGTGAGGATCTCGCCGGGTATCTACTTAGTATTTCATAATTTCTTAACATAGGGGTAACTGAAGATTAATGGCGCTTATTTTGTCTGTAATCGTCTTTATTTCAGTTATTTGCTTGTTGTTGATTCCCTCTAGTTGATTCCCTGTTTTGGCTTGTTTCTTTCTTGTAACGCCAAAGATTTTGTGAATCTATTGCAGGCTGTCATATTTGCAGCAACAATCAGAGATTCATAATAATCTATTAAAAATGAAAAACATTTTAACGGTATTGCTTGCCTCCAGTATTTCGATCAGCGCCGCTTATGCGACCAAGATCAAGGGGAAAGTCCTGGATGGACAAACAGGGGAAGCCATTGTCGGTGCTACTGTGTTCCTCGAACAAAGTGGTTTGTCAACCAAGACACAATTGGATGGTTCATTTGAATTCAAAGGACTATCCGCAGGTACAGATAAAGTCCATATTCGACATGTGGCCTATACTGAATTGATTAAAGAAATTGAGATTAAAAAAGAGAATACGCCTCATTTTACTTTTCAGCTTACCTCGAGTGAGCAAACTTTAATGGAGGTAACAGTCAAAGGAAAGCGAAATGGCGGTGATGATGATCCAAGCGCTCGTCGACTAGAAAAGAATGCCTCACAGATCATGAATGTTGTATCAGCTCGGGCAATTGAGATCTCTCCGGATATTACAGTGGCAAATGTTGTGCAACGTGTTTCGGGTGTTTCCATCGAACGGAATTCGAATGGTGAGGGGCAGTATGCTATTTTAAGGGGCATGGACAAACGCTATAATACGACTTTGGTCAATGGCGTGAAAGTCCCCAGTCCTGACAATAAATATCGCTATGTGCCCCTGGATCTATTCCCATCGGATATGTTGGAGCGATTGGAAATCTACAAATCCCTGACGCCAAATATGGAGGCTGATGCCATTGGTGGTGTCGTGAATATGGTCATGAAATCTGCTCCAAGCAAATTATTGTTTCAGGCCAACTTAGCTACAGGATACAGCCAACGGTATTTTAATCGGGATTTTGGAAGTTTTTCCACCAGCGGGGTTTCGTCAAAATCTCCTTATGAACTTCATGGGAAAAATTATAATGCTACTTCCGCTGATTTTGATAAGGGAACGTTGGATTATACGTATAAAAAACCATCACCAGATCTTATCGGTAACCTAACGATTGGAAATCGCTATTTAGATGATAAATTGGGGGTCATACTAGGGGCAAGTTATCAAAATCTTCATCGCGGCAGTCGTTCTATTTTCTACAAATCGTCTGTCGTTGATATCAATCCCAATGCGGTCATTACTGAACAGAGTGACCGACAATATGATGAACAGCAACAACGCTTGGGACTGCATAATAAAATTGATTATCGATTTAACCCAAACCATCGGCTGAGTTTTTATCAGATGTATGTGAATTTGAACAACCTCCAATTACGTGATGCGATCAATACCATTTACAATGGACAGTACGATCCAAGTATTGGTAAGTCAGAGCTGACCTATGTGACCCGTAGCAGGAAGACACAACAACAGATCTACACTGGTAATCTCCAAGGCGATCATCATTTTTTGGATAATCGTTTGAATTTTCGCTGGTCGGGTGTCTTGTCTTCGGCGCGCAATGAGTTGCCGCAGAACACGACAATTAGCTTAGATGGAGTAGAAGAGAACTTCGAACGTAGACGGACTTCTCTCGTAAACAAGTCGCCAGTGACTTACCGTTGGGAACGTAATACCGATGAGGATCGAGCCGGTTATTGGGACCTCGCTTATAAAGTTCCGATGGCAGAAAACAAACTGGAGATTTCTACTGGTGGTTTATATCGTGACAAACAACGGAGCAGCTTCTATAATAATTATAACCTTTCTCCGATCTCTGATGAGGTAAAATATAAGTATGGGGTTGATTTTCAGAAATATACGGATCTCCAGTTGACAGTCAGTAATGCTACTGGTGCTGTTGCTAATGCATTGACCTACGATGCTGATGAAAAAACGACGGCGGTTTACGGTATGTTCAACTATGAGAATGACAAGCTTCAAATGATCGGAGGTATACGTATGGAACATACGAATCAGGGGTATAAATTATTATTCCCTGCTGGAGAAAAGAGACCTGAGGGATCCCAGATTTATACAGAATGGTTGCCGAGTTTAACAATTAAATATCATTTGGACAAAAAGCAACAACTTCATGCAGCTTACTATCGGGCATTAAACCGCCCTGGTTTTTACGAAATTGTTCCATCTAGTGTTGTCAATGAGGAATTTATGGAACGAGGAAATCCAGATTTGAAACACGCGTTGGCCGATAATTTTGATTTACGTTACGAATTATTCCCAGAAGCGTCATCACAATTTCTTGTGGGTATGTTTTATAAAAAGATTAAAAACCCCATCGAGTACACTTTTCAGCCTGATGAGGTACGCAGGCAGGACGTATACTATACACCTGGAAATTTTGGAACTGCTAAAAACTTCGGCTTAGAGGTTGATTATATTAAGTATATCCAAAAATTTGGGGTTAAGGCAAATTATACATACACGCATTCGCGCATCACGACCACTAAAATGACCCGTAAGACGAACGAAGTTACACAGGATCCTGATCCTATCTTTTTGGATCAAACTCGCCCTCTTTATGGGCAAGCAGCACATATAGCTAATTTATCCTTGTTATACAAAGATGCTAACAAAGGTTGGGAAGGACAATTGGCTGGATCTTATACCGGATCTCGGATCAATACCGTTTCCCAGTTTTTGAATAATGATTTATGGCAAAAGGGATTTATTCAACTTGATGCTTCTGTGGAAAAGAAATTCCGTGCAGGATGGGCAATTTTCGCCAAAGCCAATAATATCTTAAATACACCTATGGAACTGTATGTGAAGGGGACAAATCCTGAGAATGACAAGATTAAGGAAAAGCTCGTACAGGGTGGTAATACGCTTATTCGGAAGGATTTATATGGCCAAAATTATATCCTAGGTCTACGCTATAATCTGAATAAATAGGTTTGTGAAGCATTTAGCATATTATAATTAAATAAATCGAGCACATGCTCATAATGAAATATACAGATGAAAAATAACATTATTTTATTGTTTATATCTCTTTCAATCGCATTTTTAGCGGGCTGTGAAAAGGCAAATATTGACGTGGATACTTCTGATGCCAATGGTAGTGCTATTGGTGAAGTTTCCGGCGTTTGGAGTAAGGGGAGTATCCAGCATATTAAAGGTGATATTATTATTCCCGAAGGAAAAACATTGACCATTGAGGAGGGCGTGACGGTGTTAATGGACTCTGTTGGTAAAGCTGAAATCGTGGTGTTAGGAAATCTATATGCGCTAGGTACAGCTGAAAATCCGGTGAAATTTACCGTAGAAGATAAATACAAATCCAAAACCAATGAATTTGGAAAGCTTTGGGGTGGTATTTTAGCGGCACCTAGTTGCCAGGAGTTAGTTTTAGACCATACAATTATTGAATATGGGGGAGCAGTTACTTCAGATGCGTCAATGTCTGTCAAAATGGGATTATATAAAAAGACAGCTGGTGAAGCGCTACCTGCATTATGGTTTTCCAATATTGATGGGAAACTGATTGTTCAAAATAGCACAATCAGTCATTTTCATGAAGATTGCACCTATATTGAAGGTGGTAAAATTATCTTCGCTAATAATCGTTTCTTCTCGAATGGCGTCACTGGAGGTGAAGCCATGAACTTTAAATCGGGTTGTCTCGCTGATGTAGCCTACAATCTGGTCTACAGTGTCAATACCAATGCCTTAAAGCTATCCAATTCAGGAGACCGAATACCACAGGCACATATCATCGTTTACAACAATACCATGCTGAATACGGGCTGGCGTCGGCCGACAGCAAAAGGTGGTTCGGTTTGGTTAGAGGCCTCTGTTAAAGCGGAAGTGTACAATAATCTGTTCGCCAATACGCGATTCGGGGTTAAACGCGATCCCAAGAAGCCCGAAGATAAGCGCTCGGTATCAAGCAACAATTGGTATTATGGTTATGATCAATTGACGGTGGATCAATTTCAGGTCGGAAAGAATGATATTGTTGAAGGTACCAATGATGTCAGGGGCAAATTGGCAGGGGAGAACAACCCTAAATTTGTGAACTATCCATTAGAAACTCCCGGTGATAACTATGTATTTAATGCAGCCTGGGATTTCCACCTACAAGGAAATTCACCCGCTTTGAAGGCTGGTACGTTAGCATTCAAACCACATTTTATAGACGGATTGACACTATCAAATGGTTTATCCTACAGCTCTCCACAACCCACAACTTATGTTGGTGCTTTTGGTGCCAAATTTTAATTAATTCAACATGAAAACAACTTTAAAAACAATACTATTTTTTGGCTTGACAGCATCGACATTACTGCAAGTCTCCTGTAATAACCCAAAAACGAATACGCCCGCAACGGATTCCATTAAACCTGTTTTTGTTACTGATACGGTACGTTATGATTCCGATGATCCTGCGATCTGGGTCGATAAAACCGATCCTAGCAAAAGTCTGGTCATCGCAACGGACAAAGATGCGGATGGCGCTTTATTTGTGTACGATTTACAAGGTAAAATTGTCAAAGATAAGGTAATCTCAAATTTGAAACGCCCAAATAATGTGGATATCGCCTATGGTTTGATCATCGGAGGGAAATCTGTCGATATCGCTGTGACAACAGAACGGATGACACATAAACTGCGCGTATTCTCACTGCCAGATATGAAACCAATCGATCAGGGTGGATTGGATATGTTTGTAGGGGAGACCGAACCTGATTTCAGGGATCTGATGGGAATAGCACTTTATACCTCACCGAAAGGGGAGATCTATGCCATTGTGGGAAGAAAAAATGGTCCCAAAGAGGGTTACTTGGGCCAATATCTCTTGACGGATAATGGTGCCGGTGCTGTGAAGGCCACCTTAGTCCGTAAGTTTGGTTCATTCAGTGGGAAGAAAGAAATTGAAGCTATCGCTGTAGACAATGAACTGGGCTATATCTACTATTCGGATGAACAAGTGGGGGTGAAGCAGTATTATGCAGATCCTGAGAAGGGAAATCAGCAGTTGGCTTTGTTTGCGACCGAAGGTTTCAAAGAAGACCATGAAGGTATTTCGATTTATAAATTGACGGATAGTACGGGCTATATTTTGGTGTCCGATCAGGGAGCTAACCGCTTTCAGGTTTTTAGCCGTGAGGGTACAAAGGCAAACCCATTTGAACATACTCATTTGAAAACGGTGCCTGTTATGGCTACGCAAAGTGATGGTTCGGATGTCGTTTCTTCCCGTCTAAACGATACATTTCAGCATGGTTTATTTGTTGCCATGAGCGATGATAAGACTTTTCACTATTACCGTTGGGAAGATATCGCGGGGCAGGAGCTAAAAAAGAAATAGTCTTTAGAGAAGACTGATAAAGTATGAAGCAACAGCTGTACAATTGACGTACAGTTGTTGCTTTTTTCAGTAATAATGTATTACTACTGTTGTTTTTTAAAAGATCCACGATCCCCGCACAGTGCAAGCAGAAGCGTAGCCTTTATCAATCCTGCTCGTACATTTTATACGCTACAGCTGATTCCTGCTGGTGATAGCGAATCAGGCTCTCAGAAAGAAATATGGTCTTCCTCGGTGCAAGCAAAGCATTAATCAATCCTGTTAGAGGCTTTATGCACTGTAGTTACAGATAATTCCTGACAATGGATAGGGACCTTAAACCAGAATGTCGAACCTTCACCGAGTGTGCTGTCCACACCAATTTCTCCCTGATGTTTTTGGATAATTTCACGACAGATAAACAATCCGATGCCGAATCCAGAGGCGTAACTGTCTGTTGAATCATTCACCCGATAGAATTTATTAAAAATCTGCTTTTGGTGCTTGTCACTGATGCCTCTTCCCTGGTCGCTGACTTTTACACTGAAATAATCATCATCCACCAGGACATCCATGATAATGGTTGAATTGGTCGGAGCGTATTTAATGGCGTTATCGATGAAATTAATGATCACCTGTTCGATCTTATCACGATCAGCAACAATTTCCTGTCTGGAATGGGTTGCTCCGGTATAGTGAATAAGATGCTTGATGGGTTTTAGTGAATAGATGTTACGGATGTAATCTATCAGTGTGCAGATGCGAAATGTATTTTTGTGAAGCAATAATTTTCCCTCATTGAGCTGAGATACATTCAGGAAACCCTCGATTAATCCACGCATGCGTGTAGCCTGCTCATTTGACTGATGGAGATATTGTAGACGTTTTTCCGAACTGAGTGTCTGCTCCCTTGCAAGTAACAGTTGTATATAGGCAATCAGCGAAGTCAAAGGAGTCTTCAATTCATGGCTTGCGATACTGATAAAGTCCAGTTTTTTCCTTTCCTCTTCTTTGTCGTTAGTGGTATCGAATATCGCACCGTATATGATTTGTCGGTTTGAATCAGCCGATAATTGCCCTCCACCAACAGATCGAAGCCATTTTATTTTGCCTGTTTTTTTATCTTCTATTTCACATTGACAGTCAAAGGGGGACTGCTTGGATACAACTTCCTGAAAGATACGACGTACGTTGTCTCGGTATTGCGGTAGGATCTGGGTGAAGAAATCCACTTCCTGTATTTCCCTATGGTGATCAAAGCCAAAAAGCTCGCGACATTGATCATTGAGTTCCATTTTCCTTGATTCCAGATCAATGGAAAAGATGCCAATTCCTGCAGCCTCCACGATCATTCTAAACTCTTGATCTTTCTTTGCGACCAGATTGTTGATCGCCTCCAGTTGTTCACGCTCTGCATGCTGTTGTGTAATATCCAGGGTGGTGCCAGCAAACCATTCCGGCTGTTGGTCCTGATCAAAATACATTTTTCCCTTGCAATGTAGCCAGCGTAATTTTTGATCCTCGGCACCAATGGTACGAAACTGCACATCATAAACACCCTTATTTTGATAACTCAATGATTTTTTGACTTCTTGATCTATTCTGTTCCTATCATCGGGATGTATATAGCGTAAAACCTCGCTATAAGGAACAGTCTCACCCTTGGCAAAGCCAAAGAGCTCACGTGTACGTTCATCCCAGTGTACAATGTAGCTCTTGCAGTTTAGATTCCAGGTTCCCATTTCGGCAGATTGTAGCGCAAAATGATAATGTTCTTCGCTTTCGATAATTTTTTTTAGTGCAACTTTTAGCTTTTGGTTTAAATTTTTGGATTCCCTGCCCGGTAATGGATATTTATTTAAACTGGTGACTGCATGAATGTTGCCTTCCAGACTGTATTTTGGAGTCAGTAGATCTTCAAGAAGTTTTTGCTCAATGCTATTCTTTTCATCCGACTGCTGTACGATCGGAATATGGTCGGGAATAATGTTTATTTCCTGGTAGATGCCATACACTTCTCCTGTTGTATTGAAAAGGGGCTGGTATTTCATGCTGCAGTTATAGCTATCGGATTGCCCTTCCAGATCAATCCTGATTGATATATTTTCCTCTAGTAGGCTTTTCTGGCTAAACCATATCTGTTTTAATTTGGAGACAGTAGCTAGGAGATCATCCTGTTGAACACGATCTTCCAGACGCTGTCCAAGGACAGTTTCATCACAATTCCATAGCTGGAGCATTCTTGCGCTGGCATAGGATATATGCAGCTCAGGGCTATCATAAATCGCGCAGGCCACCGATGCTGTTCTGAGTATGGTTAAAATATCTTTGTCGGAACGGATCATAAAGTTTCAAAAAAATAAAATGCTATTTAGTTTAAAACAAATATTGTTCCCTTTCCAGATCCTGCTTATACTTTCCTTAAAATTTAAACCGAACAGGGGCTTCTTGCTGAGAATTTTGTATCTTTATCAGTATGTACCGGTTTGGAAAGAAGGCAGGAGGGTAGCTGGAGGTACAAGAGGTTTCCTGATCTTTCCAAGGTAAAAAAATGCAACTAAACTCCATAGTAGCATACTATTCGGATGAAGAAGAAAGATAATTTTTATTAAATATTGCAAAAGATGGGTAAGGTTAAGATACTGTTGGTTGAAGATCATATGGTCGTACGTAATGGTATTAAATTGTTATTGGAGTCTCAGGAGGATTTTGTTGTCATTGGGGAGGCTTCGGATGGCAATGAGGCGCTACAACTCCTGAGCAACGAATTATTGCCCGATATTATCTTAACGGATATCAGTATGGATCATATGGATGGTATGGAGCTATTGCGTGTGATCAAAGCGAAGTATCCGTCCATTAAGGTTGTTATCCTCTCGATGTTGAATCAGATTCATTATGTTGTTGAAGGATTTGAGCATGGCCTTTCGGGCTATCTGCTTAAAAATGTGGATTATAACGAACTTCTTTTTGGACTCAACCATGTGGCTAATGGTGGTAAATATATGAGTGAAGAAATCAGTATGGCGCTGCTTGATCAGGTGATGTCTGGTGAAAATTACACGGATTTACCAAACCGTTCGCTACCAGACTTTGATATCAGTGAACGTGAACTGGAAGTACTGAAGTTGATCGCGGACGGTTTTACGAATATGGAGATTGCCGACAAAATATTTTTGAGCAAACGAACAATAGAGGGCCATCGACAAAGTTTGATCGAAAAAATGAATGTGAAAAATACGGCAGAACTTGTTAAAGTTGCCTTCCAGTCTGGTATTCTCAAATAGTGCATTAAAATAATACAAGCGATTCCTGCTTGACTAACTTTTGGTTTGCAACAGCTGTTGTGATTTTCTCCTCCTGTTGATGAAAAGTAAGACAGATCCGATAAGTATAAATGGGATACTCAGTAGCTGTCCCATATTAATGAACAATGAATTCTCAAAGTCTTCCTGATTGAGTTTTAGAAACTCATCTAAAAATCGAAAAGAGAACAACAGGATCAACAATAAAGCAAAGCAATTTCCAATGTTGTTTTTTAGGATTGGTTTTGTCCAGAGATAACGCAGTAACAGGAATAGTATGATACAAAACAACGCTTCATATAACTGAGCCGGATGTCGTGGTATTTGATCAATAGAAGTAAAGACAAAAGCCCAGGGCATGTTTGTTGGTGTACCGATCATCTCCGAATTCATGAGATTACCCAGGCGGATACACGCTCCTGCGATAGGGACCACCAATGCGATTCGATCTGCGACCCAAAGGAAGGGAAGCTTCTGCTTCTTCGCGAACAAGAAAATAGCGACCAAAATACCAATGCCACCGCCATGACTAGCAAGCCCTCCTTCCCATATGGCGAAGATCTTTAGCGGATTGTTGAAATAATACGAGGGATCATAAAATAAGACATGCCCCAAACGTGCGCCTATAATTGTGCCCAGGACAACATAGATACTAAGCTGATCTAAAAATTCGACAGCTCGGCCTTCCTTTTTAAACATTGTCCATAACAGTCTGTAGCATAGGATAATTCCAAATAGCCAAAATATGCCGTACCAACGGACAGGGTGATTGATGATCGGTATGGTAAAGATGTCGCTATTGACATCCCAGGTGATGAAATTCAATATTAAGCTACTCGTCATTATGCCTTAAAATATTTAGTGTATGGTATTAGTATAAGAAGATGGTTTTTTGTTACATTAAATCATTAAAATAAGTTCAAAGTTGCGTTATTAGTTCGGAAACTAGGTCATTCAATACAAATATTGATGCTACCTGTACGATTGTTAAAAGGCCTAATTTATCTTTTTTCGATCCTGTATATTTGTTTGTTAATAAGACCGCATGACGAAGTTTTTTTTATAAACAACCTGATTTAAAGATAGTAGACCTACCTGTTTAGGATGAACCGTAAGAAGTATGTTTCTATGTATCTTTAATCCATTAAGAGTTATACTTAAATATCAGGAAAGTTAAATATTTTTGAACTCAGGTATATTGTTTTGTTGGGAATATTCCGATATTCGATTACTTATTGACGCAACCCTGATGAGCGCTATACCTTAACGTTTAAAATATCGTACTCATCTTAGCGGCATTGTTATTTTAAATCACTGAGGACATAAGTATACCTTTGGAGAAGAACAAAAGTGAATTAATAGATATTCAGATGAAATTATATAGAACTGGAGCGTTTTACTGTCTTATCGTGTTTTTACTGCTGGTCCAGTTATTTTCTTGTCATCAGAATAAGCCCCAAGATGCACAGAAGGCTGCGGTCGTAGCCAACGACTCTCTTGACTTGAGCTATGAGAATGTGATGTTGAGCTATCTTTCGACACAGGATTTTAGGAGTGCAGCCCTTGTAAACAAGAAAAGAAATGAACTGCTTAAAGATGGCTATTTTGAGCATTCTTCTTACAGTTCGATTCTGTTGGCCTACGAATATTTATTGGATGACAATATTGATTCCGTCGAAATCGCTTTAAAAAATCTGAAAGGACAAAAATTATCTTCGGATTTGGCTGTTTTAAAGGATTATTTGGAAATCCGTGCTAATTTTAGTTTTCATGATGTAACCAGCGGAACGATGATGGAGCAGATTATTGATGCAAAAGAGTACGCTTTAGCACATGAAAGTGTGTTTACCTTTCTGTTCTATAATCTATTGGCCAATGCGGAATACCGACAGGCAAAATACCGAGAGGCTTTGAAAGATGTTGAGTCCTGGTATCATTATCATCCCAATAAGTCCAACCCACATGTCTCTCAGGCCTATCAGGAAATGAAGTTTATGCAATATATTGCTTTGCATGATTATGAGAAACTAAAAGGTACCTTGGACAGTTGTAAACACTATGCAAATGTAACCAAGGACTCGGCCATCATCATGCGGATGTATGACTTACAGTCGCAATATTATTTTAGTATTAATAATAATCCCAAAGCAATAGAGGCGTCCAAGAAGTATTTCAATTATCTAGAAGCATCCAATACCCTCAATGCGTATATTTTTGCAAATCTTGGTAAGAATTTCCTGAACAATAATCAAGTGGATTCGGCCATATTTTATTTTAATGCCGGGCTCCGATTTATTAAAAAACACAAGATTAAGCATAATAAAATGTTTTATTATAAAAATCTGCAATTAGCCTATGCGTCAAAAGGAGATTATGAACGGGCATATTTTGCATTGGATTCAACTTTTCAAGATTACAAACTGAGTACACAGCGGATCGAAGCCGAAAAAATCAACGATATCAATACAAAATACCAAACGGAGAAAAAGGATCAGGCGATTACGCTGTTAAGAACAACAAACACATTCAATCATAAGATACTGGTACAACAACGCTGGATATTTGTAATTCTATTGGCCCTGGTATTCAGTATCGCATTTTTTATCTATTTCAGAAACAAACAGAAATTGCTGAAAAATATCAATCAACGCATTCTTGCGGAGAATAAGCAGCTTATTTTAGAACAAAAGACAAGGCAAAACCAACTGAATCCGCATTTTATATACAATGCTATCGCCAACCTACAGGGATTGATCAGTAGCGAACAAAAGGAAAAGGCTAATCAATATCTGCTCTTATTGTCGCGTCAGATCCGTGATATTCTTGAGTTGAATAGGGAAGAATATATTTCATTGGATCAGGAAATTAAATCATTAAATAATTATATACTTTTACAGCAGATGCGTTATCAAGATGTGTTTGGCTTTCAGATTGAGACCGACGAGCTGGATCTGGATGATGTCATGATTCCACCGATGATTATACAGCCATTTGTGGAAAACGCCATTGAGCATGCGTTTAAGAATTTACCTTATATGGGACAACTGGAGATTTCTTTCCGTACACATGAAAATCAACTGCATGTCAGCATCTGTGACAATGGCTGGGGAATGCAGGTATCTAAGGAACAGGTTCCCCATAAGACGTCCTTATCGCAGATCATTACAAAAGAACGTCTGGAGCTTTTGTTTACGGATGCTGAACCGGAAGCACGGATTGAAATAACACCAAACTATAGCGAGGATCAGCGTGGTTATAAAGTCGAAATTTATATTCCGCTTGTTTTATATTTTAACTAAAAAATCAATATTATGAAAGTTTATATTCTTGAAGATGAGTATAATATATACTTGTATATAAAGTCACTCTTGGATAGCATCCCTTATGTTCAAATCGTTGGTTACAGCCCTTCCATTGCACAGGCTGAGCGGGAACTACTGGCAACCAACCCCGATTTAATTTTGGCTGACATTCAGCTGAAAGATGGTTCGAGCTTATCTTTTCTCTCTGAACTTAAATTGGATATCAATACGATTTTTATTACAGCATTCAATCAATATGCCATTGAAGCTCTTAATATCGGTGCCATTGCTTATCTGTTGAAACCGTTGGTGCCCGATCAGTTTATAGAGGCGATTGAAAAATGCTATAAAAAGAATACCGAATATCGATTCAATAGCATGCAGTTAAATATGGCGGAGAGCTATCTGAAGGCGCCTAATAAACCCAAAAAAATTGCCTTGCGCACTTTTGAATATACACAGATTGTGAATATCGACGATGTGCTTTATTGCCATGGCGACAAGGGGTATACCACATTTTATATCAAGGACAACAAGCCTATGATGGTTTCTAAAGTATTGAAACACTTCGAAACCATGTTGCCCGAAACAGAGTTTATCCGATGTCATCAATCTTATCTGATCAACGCAAACTATATTAAAAAATATTTTAAAGATGGTCAGTTGGAGATGGCAGATGGCAAAATGATTCCTGTAGCGACGAGAAAGAAGGATGTTATTCAGCAATTTCTGAATGATTTCTAATGGAAATGTAAGTTCTTTTGGAATCGAAAAGAAGGCTTATTCTTATTTATAAATTCTGAAAAGCTAAAAAATATAGCAACTCCGCTTTAATACTAAAATTATTAGTATTAAATTTGCTTAAACTTTAAGACGGAGGTGGCTATGTTATTAACAGAAAAAAAAGCTTTAATCGGCCAATTGAAAAAGGACCTGCTGGTATGGCAGGGAGTACCACAAAAATCGGCCGATGTACTTCCGATGGGCCTTGGTCCATTGGAAGAGACTTTTCCCAATGGAATTTTCCCAAGGGGAGTGATTCACGAATTTGTTAGTTTTGATCGGGTAGGGGGAGCTGTTTCTTGTGGTTTTATCAGTGGATTGTTGGGCAAGCTGATGTGTAATGGTGGGATTTGCATTTGGATAAGTTGCTTTCATACACTATTTCCCACGGCCCTGAAATCGTTTGGTGTTGTTCCTGAAAATGTTATTTTCGTTCGTATGGGACGGGAAAAGGATGTTTTATGGGCGATGGAAGAGGCCCTAAAATGTGAAGGGATCACGGCTGTACTGGCGGAGATACATCATTTGGACTTTGTACAGTCGCGACGCTTGCAGTTGGCCGTGGAGAAAAGTGCAGTGACGGGATTTATCCTACAGCACAACCCAAAGTTACTGGGTGCCACTGCCTGTGCAGCACGATGGAAAATTAGCTCGCTGCCGAGTCAATTGGAAGATGGACTGCCGGGAATTGGCTACCCAAGTTGGGATATAGCCTTGTTGAAAGTTCGGAACGGAAATCCGGGGCGATGGCAGATGACATGGACTGCCAGCGGCTTTGCGCCTGTTGCTAAAACAAGGCAAGAGACTGAAGGTTGGGCACCATCTTATCATAACCAGGGATTGGCATGAAAAAGCGATTTGCCTCCTTGTGGTTTCGCCATCTAAAAACAGACTGGATGGCTGTTGGGCATCCCCAGCTCAGGGGAATACCTTTTGTATTGGCGATTTCCACCCATGGAAAGCTGATCGTCAGTGCCAGTAATCCTTTGGCTGAAGAGGAAGGTATATATCCCGGTTTGGCCATTGCCGATGCAAAGGCATTTTTCCCCTCCTTAAAAGTGATTAATGAACGTCCGGGATTAAAGGAAAAATTGCTCCATAACATTGCACATTGGTGTATCAGGTATACACCTATCGTAGCGATAGACCTGCCCGAAGGAATTATTTTGGATATCAGTGGTTGTTCCCACCTCTGGGGTGGAGAAGAATCTTATGTACAGCATATCGTTTCCAGGTTTAAGCAACATGGCTATGATGTGCAGATGTGTATTGCAGATACCGTCGGTGCTGCTTGGGCAATAGCCCGTTTCGGCAAGGAAAGCAGTATTTTAAAGGCGGATATGCACTTTGATGCATTATTGACTTTGCCAGCCCAGGCACTTCGACTGGAAGCCGCTGTATTAGCACGATTACAAAGCCTTGGCTTGAAAACAATTGGAAGTTTTGCGGCCATGCCACGTACAGCATTGCGCCGACGTTTCGGAAATCATTTGCTTCTCCGCTTGGATCAGGCTATTGGGCATGAAGATGAATTTATCGTTTCCATAAAGCCAATCTTTCCCTATGAAGAACGTTTGCCCAGTCTGGAACCGATCCGTACAGCCGAAGGTATTGAGCTCGCCCTCCAGCAGCTTTTACATGCAATCTGTAAACGCCTGATCGGGGAAGGTAAAGGTGTACGGGAGGCTGTATTGCAATGTCACCGTATTGACGGAAAAATCGAACAGATCAACATCGGAACCAATCGGGCGACAGCGCATGAACATCACTTGTTTCAGTTATTTGCCTTGAAGATCGCACAGATAGAACCTGCATTGGGTATTGAACTGTTTATCTTGGAGGTACCCAAGGTTGAAGAGGCCGATCCTGTGCAGGAGAATTTATGGGGCAATCGCATTGGACTTGATAATCCCATGGTGACCGAATTATTGGATCGTCTAAAAAGCAGAGATCCCAGCTGTGATATTTCACGTTATTTGCCCGCAGCGCATTATTGGCCTGAGCGCTCCATGAAAACTGCCAATTCAGTCCAGGAAGTAGCCACTGTTGACTGGCAAACTGAAAGACCCCGGCCCACGCGTTTGTTAAGCATACCAGAACCTATTTTGGTTACAGCACCTATTCCCGATTATCCACCATTGTTATTTCGCTATAAAGGGGAAGTCTATACCGTTAAAAAGGCGGATGGGCCGGAGCGCATTGAACGGGAATGGTGGATAGATAAAGGTGAACATCGCGATTATTATGCCGTTGAGGATGAGAAAGGCCAGCGATTTTGGCTTTACCGTTCAGGGCATTACGACGACAGTTTGCTCAATCAATGGTTTTTACATGGTTTTTTTGCATAATGATGGGGTATTGTGAATTACAGGTAACGAGCAATTTTAGTTTTCTGGAAGGAGCTTCCCATCCGGAAGAACTGATGGAACGTGCAGCACAATTGGGGTACCGCAAAATAGCGGTTACTGACCGGAATAGTTTTGCTGGTATTGTTCGCGCCCATATTGCCGCGAAGAAGCACGGTGTTACACTTATTCCAGCTTGTCGCTTGGACTTACAGGATGGTCCAAGTTTATTGGCTTATCCAACCGATAAAGAAGCTTATGGCCGGTTATCATCCTTATTGACTGTAGGCAATCTGCGCGCTGAAAAAGGAAAATGTCATCTCTATCGATCGGATGTTTATCAGTATAAGGAAGGAATTCGATTTATCATTTGTCCACCCGCTCGGTTAACGGCCACATTTGAACTGGAAGCCGGTTTTCTCACTTTTGTAACGGAATATAAGCAGCAACTGGGCGCTGCCCTGTATTTAGGCGTCAAACGGCTATACCGTGGTGACGATGCCAAGCTCTTGTTCCGTATGCAACAATTGGGCGACAACCTTGCAATTCCCCTTGTTGCTTTGGGTGATGTATATTATCATGTACCCGAAAGGCGGGAACTACAGGATGTTTTAACCTGCATCCGGGAGAAATGCACCATTCAGAATGCAGGATTTAAATTGTATCCCAATGCCGAACGTTATCTGAAACCTATCGCGGAGATGGAGCGCCTGTTTAGACCTTATCCTGAAGCCATCGCACGGACAATGGAAATAGCAGCAGCATGCAGCTTCTCCTTAGATGATTTAAAATATGTTTATCCAGATGAACTGTCTTCTAATGGGCGTACCGCGCAGGAAGAGTTGGTCTATTTGACATGGAAAGGGGCGAAAGATAGGTTTGGTGATCAGATCCCTGATGCTATCCGGGGTACCATCCAGATGGAACTTGATTTTATCGAACGGAAAAACTACGCTTCTTATTTTCTGACCGTCTATGATTATGTGCATTTTGCAAAAGAAAGGGGCATTTTATGTCAAGGACGTGGCTCGGCTGCCAATTCGACGATTTGTTATTGCCTAGGCATTACCTCAGTCAATCCTGCTGAATTCCGCTTGCTCTTTGCACGGTTTATGTCCGATGCGCGGGATGAACCACCCGATATCGATGTCGATTTTGAACATGAACGCCGCGAAGAGGTTATTCAGTACATCTATGAGAAATATGGTCGCAATCGTGCGGCTATTGTGGCGACGGTGACGCAGGTACGTGCCAAAGGAGCTGTACGTGATGTAGGGAAAGCAATGGGACTATCCATGGATACTGTCGGCCGTCTGTCTGGTGTGGTCAGCAGCCATTGGGATGATTATATTGATCTGGAGCGCTTGAAGGAACAAGGCTTTAATCCCGACGATCCGCATTTACGTAAGGTCCTCGAATTGACGCATCAGTATATCGGGTTTCCAAGACAGCTGGGGCAGCATACCGGTGGTTTTGTTATTACACAGGGTAATCTGCATGAACTCTGTCCCTTGGTAAATGCCCGCATGGATAACCGAACCAACCTGGAGTGGAACAAAGATGATCTGGAGGCACTGGGTTTCCTCAAAGTAGATGTACTGGCATTGGGGATGCTGACCTGTATCCGGAAGGCTTTTGATCTTGCCAAAAGGCATTATGGGCTGGATCTGACGTTGGCCAAGATTGGTGAAGTTGAAGATCCAAAGGTATATGATATGATTTGTCATGCCGATACACTGGGGGTATTTCAGATTGAGAGCCGGGCGCAGATGTCTATGTTGCCACGACTAAGGCCAAGGGAATTTTATGATCTGGTTATTGAGGTGGCCATTGTACGTCCGGGGCCGATACAGGGGGATATGGTGCATCCGTACCTGCGCCGTCGTAATAAAGAAGAGGGTGTGGACTATCCTAAAGAAGAAATTAGGGCGATTTTGGAAAAAACGCTGGGTGTTCCGCTGTTTCAGGAACAGGCCATGGAGATTGCGATCGTTGCGGCCGGATTCACACCCGCAGAGGCAGATGAACTGCGCCGTAGTATGGCGACCTTTAAAGCAAAAGGGCAGGTGTCGGTGTTTAAGCAAAAGATGATAGACGGTATGGTGAAGAAAGATTATACCCTAGAATTTGCTGAACGGGTTTTTCGGCAACTGGAAGGATTTGGGAGTTATGGCTTTCCGGAAAGCCATGCGGCATCTTTTGCATTGTTGGTCTATGTTTCATCATGGATCAAATGCCATTATCCCGATATTTTTGCAGCATCTTTGCTCAATAGTCAGCCTATGGGATTCTATCAGCCTGCGCAGATCGTTATTGATGCGGAGCGCCATGGGGTGAAAGTTCTCCCCATCGATATCAACCATTCCCACTGGAATAATACCCTTGAAGGTGAAATAGGGAGCCAGCATGCGCTCCGCTTGGGCTTACGTCAGATCAAGGGATTTTCGGAAGAAGAAGCGCTATTGCTGACCTCGGCGCGCCAACATGGATATTCGGCGATTACAACGATGATGGAAGTTGGGCTGTCCCTGTCTGGACTGGAAAGGTTGGCTGAGGCGGATGCTTTCCGTTCACTGGGCATCGATCGCCGGAGGGCATTGTGGGAAATCACTGCTTTAGGAGATCGTCCCATTGGATTATTTGAAGGGAAACCTTCACCACAAAGCATAGAAGGGCAGATTGAGCTACCTTTGTTGCGCCCCAGCCAACATGTCGTAGCGGATTATGCAAGAACCGGGTTGTCCATCAAAGCGCATCCCGTAAGTTTCCTACGTGACAAATTGGATCTTCTGCATATTGTACCAACTGAAAAATTAAATCTGATCAAAAATAATATGCCCGTAAAGGTATGCGGATTAATTACAGTGCGGCAGCAGCCTGGAACATCCAAAGGCGTGCTATTTGTGACCATTGAAGATGATACTGGATTTGCAAACGTGGTTATCTGGAGTAAAGTATTCGAAAAATACCGAAAGGAGATCCTTCGAGCTAAATTGTTTATGGTTGCAGGAAAAATACAGGTAGAGGGAGAGGTGATCCATATCATTGCCGAACGCTGTTTTGATATGTCAGGTTTATTAAAAAATCTGGCAGAAGAGGATGAGCAGGTGAATGATGTTTTTTATAAAGGAAGAAATTTTCATTGATCTTCCATTTATTAATCTCATTTTTGAATATCGTAAAGAACATAGTATAACAGGAATCAACTGAAAGAAGATACAAGCAGATGAACAAAACTATTCTCGTCAACAAGATCGAAATTGATAAAGAAATAATTATAGATTTAATTAAACAAGGCAATTACGATGGCGCAATTAAACTAATCGCCAATCGCGCAAATGTAAAATTGAAAACGGCCCGCGATATTGTCCAAATGTTTGAGGAAGGTGATATTGATCTTTTCGATGGTAAAGACTTGTTTTTATTTGATTACGACGAAGTGTCTAATAGCCAAGCTATAAACAGAGGAGAACCTGAGCCATCTTCTTTTTTGGAAATAGAAAAAAGCAACCGCTCAGGGAGTAAAAAAGGTCTGATAATAGGACTATCTGTACTTGTGATAGGTTTTGTTTTTTTACGTTATGTTGTTGGTTTTAACCATATCGGACATCATTTGTCGGAACTAGCTCAGGTATTTGGGAAAAATGATGGGGGCGCGGCTGCATTGGATGCTGATACAGCAGTGCGGGGATCTTCTTTAGAACCCGGTATCACCCGTGTAGCTGATGTGGAGGACTTTCGTCCTGTAGATACCAATCTTCTTGCTCCTGAATTCAAATCGGCTGAGATGGCAAAGATTAAAAATGCTCAATTTGATAAACTTATTCCTGCAAAGAAGTCTCCTACGGATGAAGATGCACAATTGGCATTAATCTACTTCACGAACAAGCGATTGACAGATGTTATTATTCAACAGAAGTTAAACATCAAAATTGGCCAATGTTATGAAAATCCCAAGAAAGAGGGAAACCAACACTGTGTAAGCTGCATGATATTACTCTATAACCGCGAGAAGAAAGATTGGCAGGAAGCACCCGATGGAGAGAATTTCCTGGACAACGCCTATGATTTCTATCTCCCTGAAGGTGGAGATACTTGGGAAGCAAAGTCCCTCAGTATGCACATACCTTTTGATTACGCTTTATTCAAAAAATACGAAGGGAAAGATTAATCAGTCTAAACAACAATGGACATCAGAGGTTGGTACGGTAATGCTGTGGCGAAATGCCAAAATACTCTTTAAATAGATTTGAAAAATTGGAAACACTGTCATAACCGATGGCATAGACAATCTGGGCGATCTGTAGGTCTTTGTTTTCCAGGAGATGCAGTGCCTTCAATAACCGATGTTGTTTTATAAATTGAAATATGGTCATTTGCAGTTCTTCTTTGAACTGTCTAAACAGCGATCGCTCCGAAAGGTTAAACTTTTGGGCAAGTTGAGTAATGGATAATTTATTGGTGAGATTCTCCAAGATAAATGTACAGATAGCCATCATTTTATCACTCTGCGCTGCACTAATTTGTAATTGAAAGGGTTTGGCCAATAATAATGGAAGCATAGATTTAAATGCTTCAATGCTTGTTTGTGTCATTGAATCATTCGTATTTAGATTCCAGTGTTGTTGACCAAAACGTAGAAAATGATCCAATAATTCCTGTGGGGGGTATACCGTCAGTGTATCATTAAAAAGCCCCATATCCAAAAAAATAGTTTTTAGCACCATACGGGGAGACCGGGAAATTAATTTATGGGGGACTCGCGCTGGAATAAGCACATAAAAATTATTTGGCACACATACACTATTTCCTTCTGTATAAACAAATAGAGTTCCATTTGTTGGACTCAGGAGCTGTACTTGTTCATGGAAATGCATTTCAGTATTAAATTGACCATACTCACTCAACTCAATTGTTCCATCTCGGAAGGTCTTGGCACAGGGAAAAACTGATATTGCTGATTTTGGCATTATTCAATAACATTTGTTTTATTTTCAAATATAGAAAATTTTATCGTTCCATTAGATTTGGATCATAGAAACAAGTCTAAATGAAACGATCATGAGCATGAATCAGCTTACCGGTAGAATTTGCAGCTGCCGAAAGGAATCAGTGGCTCATGAAAGCATCCTCTTAGACAACATAAATTGTATATTGATGAAGCAAGTAAAGATTTTTGACACCACACTACGTGATGGTGAACAGGGGCCGGGTTGCCAACTGTCGTTAAGAAGTAAACTGGAAATAGCCGAGAAGCTGGATGCTATGGGGGTGGATGTGATCGAAGCTGGATTTCCGATCAGTTCACCGGGTGATTTTAAGGCGGTGAAAGAATTATGTCACATGGTGAAAAATGCAACAGTCTGTGCTTTGGCCAGGGCGCAGAGGAAAGATATTGATACCGCATCTGAAGCACTGCGGGGAGCTAAGATTGCACGTATCCAACTTGGTATCGGTTCATCAGATATCCATATCAAACATAAATTCAATAGCAGCCGGGAAGCTATTTTGCAGCAGGCATTTGATATGGTCACTTATGCGTCTGGCCGATGTGATGAGGTGCAATTTTTTGCGGAGGATGCGGGGAGAGCAAAGGACGATTTTTTGGTACAGATGACAGATACAGTGGTTGAGGCAGGCGCAAAAGTTGTCAACCTACCGGATACCAATGGATTTTGTACCCCTTTTGAGTATTTCGAAAAGATATCCTATGTCAACAAGAATAGGAAATATAAAGAAAAAGCCATCTTATCTGTCCATTGTCACAATGACTTGGGTATGGCTACTGCTAATAGTATTGCGGGATTAATGGCTGGCGCAGAGCAGGTGGAGGGGACAATAAACGGCGTGGGGGAACGTGCGGGAAATGCCGCTATGGAAGAAATCATATTGACACTCCTTATTAAAGAAAGTCTAGGGTTAAAAAGTGGTGTTGATCCAAAATATATCGTTGAGCTCAGTGCTATGGTGGCCAAAGCCATGTCCAATCCTATTCAGGCTAACAAAGCCATTGTTGGTAAAAATGCTTTTGCTCATTCTTCGGGGATCCACCAAGATGGAGTACTAAAAGACCGGAGAAATTACGAAATTATTGATCCTCAGATTATCGGAGGGACGCTTCCTGCATTGGTACTCTCCGCCAGAAGCGGGCGGGCTGCGTTAAAGGATCGTCTCAATGCATTGGCATTAACCTATCCCCCGGAAGATTTTGAAAATATATATACCAAATTTTTGCGGACAGCAGATCAACAGTCTTATGTAGACGATCAGGATTTGAGAAGGCTAGTGTAGTCTTCTCGTCTTTGTTCAAATGCTTTATAATCATGATTATACTTCACAGTCATGATTTTGCTGAGGGGTAATACAGTTGCCTTTCTTTTTCCCAATTGTGGGGAGGTATGCAATACAGCAGGCAACCAGGATGAGTAACAACATCGATACTGTCGTCGCATAACCATAAGCAGCAGTAATATTATTCAGAAGGAAGAAGGTGTTTCCCTTTTCATGTAGGAAAAGTCCGACAACAAAAGCAATACCGAGACAGATAGACAGCTGTTGTATCGTGAGGTAGATGGCTGATCCTACACCAATTAATTCCTTGTTGACATCTTTTAATGCGAGTGTCATCAAGGAGGGGAGTACACTACCACATCCAAGCCCATAAATGAAAAAGAGCAGATGAAGCTGATCAGTCGCGATAGTCTCTTTGTTGAGAACGAGCAGATGAAAGAACAGACCTATAACCATTGTGCCCAATCCGGCTAGTATCACTGCTTTCCCATAACGTTGAATCAACTTGTTGACCATAAGGCTTGCAACGACATACCCAATACCCTGGTAAACGAAAGCGACACCAGTCATCGTAGCAGTGTAGCTCTTGTGATTCTGTAGATAATTGGAATTAATAATAAAATAAGCATCTTGGACCATGTAGTAGGCTAGTGCAGCTACCAGCCCAAGGTTGAAGACCTTGCTGCGGAAGAGTGAGAAGTTAAAAAGCGCCTGTTGTCCGGTTTGGTATAGCCTCCTCTGCTTTTTCAGGAATAAAAGCGTTAAGATGAGTGCGGTCCCCAACAGTAGGATACACCAGATCGGCCAATGCAGTTCAGGTCCCATGATCAAGGGGTATATCATGCCTATCATGAGTATAAATAAAGTCAGCATCGGTATAAATGAGATCGTGGATTTGGGGTTTGCCTGATCACTGGGGACATAACGATAAGCGGCAATACAGGCAAGGACACCAATAGGGATATTAATGAGGAAAATAAGACGCCAGCTTTCCTGTATCCAGGATTGATCCGGAAGCAGACCACCGAGTAGCTGGCCAATGACGGAGGCAACGCCTGCGATACTGCCATATATCCCCAATGCCATTGATCGTTTTGTCGCATCTTCAAAAAGTAAAGTAATTAATGCGATGCCCTGTGGCACCATCATACCTGAACTAATTCCCTGGAGCAGCCTGCCGAGTAATAAGAAATAGATATTGGTTGACAGTCCACATAAGATCGATGCAAAAGTAAAACCGGCCATACCCAGTAGGTATAATTTCTTTTTGCCAAAATAATCTCCGGCATTTCCTGCATTGATCAGCAGGCTAGCATACCCAATGATATATAGGATAATGATCCATTGTGTCGCACTATTACTCAGATTCAAGGCATGCTGTATGGTAGGTAAAGAAACATTGATAATGAATAGATCGATGACAAACAAAAAGATGCCAATGGATAGGATAGAAATATGAAGCAAATCTTTAATTTGGAAGCGCATATAGAAAGTTTTTGATAATTTTATAGTCAAAAGTAGTTTGGAAATTTTTTATGATCAAGTAGTTATAAATTATGTACTTGGTATGGTTTTATGAACTAATGGTCAGTATGAGGTGATTATGGACGAAAAAAAAAATGAGTTTTTTGGAAGTTGTTGCGATGTCAATGGTATTTTCAAGATTATAGGTGGAAAATGGAAGGTTTTACTGATCAAGGCCATTGCAAGGGAGTGTCCTAAGCGGTTTGGAGAATTGCGTAGGGAAATGGATGATATGGCACAGACAACATTGACGGTACAATTACGTGAACTGGAGCGTGATGGTATTCTGTGCCGACAGATTTATGCAGAATCACCACCACGGGTAGAATATAAACTCAGCGATTTAGGAAAAACATTATTGCCGATTATTGAGCAGCTCGATGAGTGGTGGTTAAGCTATAAAAGTGAGCGTGTATAGGAAGGATTTGGAAATGCATCCTGGTAGTTGCCTACACAGTATGCATTTCTTCTTTTTTCGATGTTCCCAATAAAACAATAGTCAGGATAATACATGCAGTACCCATCCAGTCGGTAAAGGCAAAAGGTGTGTTAAGCCATAATACCGCCAGTAATGCCGCTGATAAAGGTTCTGCGGAAGCGAGAAGGCTGGTTTTTTGACCGCCAATTAATTTGACTGCTGTGAGGTAGGCGTAAAAAGGGATGAGGGTTCCAAAAATAACGATAAACGAAGTATAGGTATAGGTCTGCATATCCCAAACACCTGCAACATCCCAGGGAGCCCTGACAAAACAAAATGCAATTCCACCGATGAGCATACCCCAGCCAATGACAACTGTTGATTTATACTTATTGAGGAGATGAACAGGTTGTAAGGTATAAAAGGCCAGTGTTACTGCCGAAACTAATCCAAAGAACAGCGCAATTCCAGAGATCGACAATGTTCCTATTTTACCATGGGTGACCAACAGAAACGTACCTAATATGGCCAGTAAAATTGCCAGGCAAGTTTTGCCATTGGGAAATTTTCGCTCTTTTAACGCAATATAGATCGCGATCATAACCGGGCCAGTGTATTGCATGACGGTTGCTGTGGCAGCATTGGAATAATTGATTGCCGCAAAATAGGAATATTGAACAGCAAGTACGCCAACAATACTAAATAAGAGCAGATCAATAGCATCTTTGCGGTTGCTCCAGATAGACCATAAATCCCTGCGGTTATTTGCTCCTGCTAAAATTAAGAGGACAGCACCCGTTACCAACATTCTAATGGTAATCAGCCATTCAACATTTACTGCACGTTTTTGAAAAAGAAATTGACCAAAAGTTCCGGAAACGCCCCAAAGTATGGCCGCGCAAACGGCCAATAAAAAGCCTTTCAAAACTTTATTGCTCTCTGTATTATTCATGTTAAAAATTAATGATCTTTGGATGTACTGCTATAAAATCACCTCATTGTCGGTTGTGCCGGTGGTCAATATATCAGCAATACTTTTTAATGTGCGTTGAGAAATTTGGGTTAGCGCTTCCGTTGTGAAAAAGGCCTGATGCGCTGTAACCAAAACATTTGGAAAACTCATCAACAACTGAATGGTGTCATCTTCTATAATGACGGTGGAAAGATCTTTAAAAAATAGTTTCTCTTCCTGTTCATAAACATCAATTCCTAACAAACCTATTTTTCGCTCTTTCAATGCGCTAATGGCATCATTGGTATGAATAAGATTACCGCGACTCGTATTGATAATGGTGACTCCATCCTTCATTTTTGCTAGTGATTCTTTATTGATGAGGTAATGGTTGTCTGGTGTAAGGGGGCAATGCAATGAGATGATATCGGAGTCCTTAAATAATTGATCAAGAGTTGTATACTGAACACCGGCTGTGATCAAATTTTGATCAGGATACAGATCATACGCGATGACCTGTGCTCCAAACCCGAGAGCAATTCGGATAAACGCTTTACCGATTTTCCCTGTTCCGATAACGCCAATCTTCTTTTGATGGATATTGAAGCCCAACAAGCCATTTAGGGCAAAGTTTTGCTCACGGACGCGATTATAGGCTTTATGTGTTTTTCGGTTGAGTGTCAATAGCATAGCCATCGTGTGTTCGGCAACGGCTTCAGGAGAATATGCGGGTACACGACAGACTTGGATACCAAATTCTTTCGCAGCATCCAAATCTACATTATTGAAACCTGCACATCGCAAGGCGATTAATTTTACGCCTTTTTGAGCAAGGATTTCTATCACCTTGCGGTCCAACTTGTCATTGACAAAAACACAAACAACCTCTTCATTGTCAATTGCATTGACAATATGAGGTCCGAGATGGGTTTCATAAAAATTGAATTGAAAACCGTAGGTTTCGTTTTCCCGTTCAAAAAATATTTTATCGTATGGTTTGGTTGAAAAGAAAGCTATTTTCATAAAATTGTATTTCCTAGGTAAATATACAGTATTAATTTTTTATCCGGTTTAAAGTTTGTCGAATAAATGCGGTTGATGCTTGCAAAATGCCCAATAAAAGCAGTAAATTAGTTTAAAATCACAATCAAGTTATCCGATTTAACTTTTGACGATAAAAATCACTTCATCATGAACTGGTCAACTCAAATTACACAGCTATTAGGTACAATATATCCGATCGTACAGGCGCCTATGTTTGGTGTTACAACCCCCGAAATGGTCGCAGCAGCTTCAGGAATTGGCGCTTTAGGCACATTGGCCCTTGGAGATTTATCCTACGAAAAATGTATGGATGCCATTGCTGAGACGAAAAAGCTGACGACACGGCCTTTTGCAGTCAATATTTTTGTCAATAGCATGCCTGAGCTGTCAGAAAGTCTGAGATCCCACTATGATAAGGTGAGTTCCTTTGTAACAGCATTAGCTCGTCAACATGGACTGGCGGTCGTGCTGCCGAAGTTTGAGGAAATTCATTTGACGGATTATCGAGAACAAGTAGCTGCTATTATCGCAAGCCAGTGCAAAATCGTCAGTTTTATTTTTGGCAATTTAGACGATGAGAGCATAGGTCTTTTAAAGGAAAATAAGATTATCCTGATCGGTACCTGCACATCCGTTGAGGAGGCCCTGATATTGGAAAAGTCAGGTGTTGATATTATTTGTGTACAGGGGCTAGAGGCTGGTGGCCATCGCGGAAGCTTCAATGATATTGCTATTCCACAGATTGGCGGACTGGCATTGTTGTCGCAAGTACACGATCATATAAGTAAACCCTTGATCTATGCAGGCGGGATATACAATGCCAATACTTTGCTGGCGGCGAGACAATTGGGAGCTGCTGGTTTTCAGGTTGGCAGTTTATTGCTTAAATCCGAGGAAAGTGCGTTGTTGGATTTTGAAAAACAACATTTAGGCCATGTGAAAGAATCAGATATTGTCTTGACCAGGAGTTTTTCGGGACGGTTTACTAGGGCGATAAAGAACATTTTTATTGATACCTTGGATGGGACTGATTATATTTTACCTTATCCCTATCAAAATAAGCTGACGAATGCGTTGAGAAAGGCTGCCAAAGCGAATAAAAATATAGATTTTGTTGGTATTTGGCTAGGGCAATCTATTCATTTCTATCGGGATGATTCGACGGGGGATATACTCAAGGCGCTGATCCAGGAAGTTGAAGCGCTGGTAGGTTGAAATGAAATAGCGAAGCAATATCGAATATAACTAGAAATATAGGATTGCTTTGATTTACGGAGGATGTAGATATTGTTCTACAATAATTTATTCGTTATTCTTGTTTTATATAAAAAATGATTAAATTAGAGTTAACTAAGTTATAAACAGATTCATATGGAAATTAAAACATCTTCAAAGTTTGTTGCCGAACTAATTGGAACATTTGGTTTGGTACTGTTTGGTTGTGGTGCGGCCGCGATTGCTGGGGCCAATACCATGGGGGGACTTTCAGGGCTAGGCCTCTTGGGTATTGCTGTAGCGTTTGGTCTTTCGGTAGTGGTTTTTGCCTACGCCATTGGAGGGATTTCGGGCTGTCATATTAACCCAGCGGTGACAGTAGGCGTGCTACTGGCCGGAAAAATGTCCGCTAAGGACGCGATTGTCTATATCATTGCGCAGTTTATCGGTGCACTTTTGGGTGCCTTTGTATTGCAACAGATTTTGAGCGGACAATTAGCCGGCTTTTCGGCAGGAGAGTGGGCTTACGGGTCCAATGGATGGGGGAAAGGTTATCAAAATGAATATGGTCAAACTTCAGCCTTCCTAATCGAAGCAGTTTTAACTTTTCTCTTTCTTTTCGTCATATTGGCTACAACCTCAAAGGTAGGTAATGGTACTATGGCAGGCTTAGCAATCGGATTTACATTGCTTTTGATCCACTTGGTAGCGATCCCAGTGACGGGTACTTCGGTTAACCCTGCGCGTTCATTCGGTCCTGCGATCCTTGCTGGAGGCAATGCATTATCGCAATTGTGGTTATTTATCGTCGCGCCATTAGTTGGTGCAGCTGCCGCAGCTGGTGTATGGAGAGCACTGGAACCTAAAGATTAATTTTTTGTTATAAAACTGAAGCGCGCAAGGATTCTATTATTTCCTTGCGCGCTTTTTTTGCTTATATAGAGTAGTTATCGCTCAGCAAATAATCGTCTTTTCCTTTAGGCTTCCTGCAGATCCCGAATAAAAGCTTCAACTTTTTCCTCATCAGTCGCCCAAGAGGTGATGAGTCGAATCGCGGTATGCTCAGCATCGATATTTTTCCAGTTATAGAATTGGTAATGCTGGCTCAATCGTTCAATGATCTTCTTTGGAAGAATAGGGAATAACTGATTTGTGGTGGATTCTGTTAGAAAAGTATAGCCCTTTTCACGAACTGCTGATGCAATACGCATGGCTAGGGCATTTGCCTGCCGAGCCAGATCGAAATAGAGATCATCTTTAAATAGTTCTAGAAACTGAATTGAAAGAATACGCCCTTTGGCCAACATAGCACCTTTTTGTTTGATTGCATATTCAAAATCTATAGCCAATTCAGGTTTATTAAAGATAATGGCTTCTCCCAAAAGCGCTCCATTTTTGGTGCCACCAATATAAAAGACATCGGTATATTCGCTGATGGCAGCGAGTGTCAAATCACTATTTTCAGCGGTAAGTGCATGTCCCAACCTGGCACCATCGAGATACAGTAGCAAATGATGGGATTGACAGAATTGAAAGAGTGCCTTGAGTTCATCACGTGTGTAAATTGTGCCAATTTCTGTTGAATTGGAGATATAGACTATACGTGGTTTTACGACATGGGGAGCCAACGCATAGGCCTCCAGAACGTTGGCAATATCTTCAGGCCTTAATTTCCCATCTGCTGTTTCGGTTGTGATAACTTTGTGCCCGGTGGCTTCGATTGCACCTGTTTCATTTGCTGCAATATGTCCCGTTTTTGCACTTATAACAGCCTCATGGACACGCAACAAGAACGATATGACCAATAAATTTGTTTGCGTTCCTCCAGATACGAAATAGATACCTGCATCTGGGTTGTTTAATTTTTCTTTTAAAATTGCTTTTGCCTGTTGTGCATATTCATCCTCTCCATATCCGGATTGCTGCACGAGATTGGTCTCAATAAGTTTATCTAAAATACGGGGGTGGGCCCCTTCCGAATAGTCGTTTTTAAAGTTGTACATAGTAAGTGTTTTAGCTCAGGTGTCTTTCTAATTAACCAATGACTGTTGCAGTTTTTTCAATCTTTCATACCAAAACGATGAACAGAGAAAAGTCAATCGCCGCTTGCGTTTTCAAAAGTATAAATACGTTCTTACTTTTTCCTGATTTTGAGCAAAAAAACATGTTCGGGATCATTAATTAATTCGTCTTTCGCTAAATCTGCAATGAAGCAATCCTAAAAAGTAAAACCGCTTGTCAAGCAATAATGACAAGCGGTTTCGTTTTAAAACGGGAACATCGAATGAACTTCTAATTTAGTAAATCATAGACACGTACATAGTCAACTTCAAATGTCACAGGGAATATGCTGTCATCGACGCCTTCCTTGCCACCCCAGTTGCCACCCACGGCCAAATTGATGAGCCAATGGAAGTTTTGGTCAAAGGGCCATTCTTTAAAACTCTTGTGCTCATTGTCAACATGAAAGATTTCATGGTCATCCACAAAACCTTTGATGTAGGAGGGAGTCCAGTCAACCCGATAGTTGTGAAACTCATCGGAAACGCCTGTAATCTGTCTTTTACTTGTTTTTTGTGTATTTATACCATGATTGTAAGCTTCGGTATGCGTCGAAATATGAACGACATCTTGATCATACCCGACATGTTCGAGAATATCTATTTCACCTGAGGCGGGCCATCCTCCATATTTCCAATCGGTCGGAAGCATCCAGATAGCAGGCCAGGTGCCACGACCTTTAGGTAATTTGGCACGGGCTTCAAACCTTCCATAAGTAAAATCGCCTTTATTCTTGCTGACTAATCGAGCCGAAGTATAGGATTTGCCACCTTTATTTTCTTTTTTTACCGTAATCTTTAACAGGCCATCTTCTACCTTGGAATTCGCTAATGATGCGTCCATATAATATTGCAGTTCGTTGTTACCCCAGCCGTCGTCTAAAGAACCGACATCATAGGACCATTTGTTCCTATCCGGTAGACCCGAATAGTTAAATTCATCAGACCAGGTCGGTGAAGGGGAAAAATGATAGGTGATGTCTCCTGTTTTAGCCGAATCTGAATTCACATAAAATGGAATATTCGCTGTCGCGACATTATTGTTTCCATCGCTTGCATAAACAAATAGGCGATAGGCACCTGCTTTGATGGGTGCGGTGATAGAGCCCTTGGTATCGGAATTACTTTTGATATATCCGGATAGCGCTTGAGGTCTTTCTTCACGGTCACCACCCTCTTTAAGATCTGTACTCTCATGGAGGAGTTCCCAGCGGATCTGTAATTTATCCCCATCGGGATCCTTTACAAAGACTTCAATGGGATATTCCTTACCTGATTCAAGATAGATAAAATCTTTTGCCTGCCTGTTGTCCAACAAAAGGGTGTCCAGCTGCGGAGCTCGATTGTTAGGCCATTTGCCCGACCAGAGATAATGCATCACATCGATGACTTCATTTTCTTCTCCCGCTTCGGTAAACAAACCATACCAGGTTGGTGTGCGTTCTTGTTTTTGTCCCCACAGAAAGACATAAGAACCCAGGCAGTTTTTGTCCTGACCGATCGAAGCTTCGTACCTGGATCTATAGACGGCTGCCTTCTGACTACTGCTCTCCTCAATGGAGGCTCTCCACGGAGTCTGTAGACTTTCCCAATGACCCGTAGGCCCCCATTCCGTGACGATATAAGCTTTATTCCAGCCCACTTTTTTTAATTCTTGGGGAACAGCGGCGAGTCCACCGTATACCTGCACCGCAATAAGATCCAGAGCCGGACACTTTACCTTGATATAATTAATCTCTTTTTGATTTACACCCGCAAGCATGGTCGTTACCAAGTGATTGGGGTCTAATTCATGGATCATTTTTGCAATATCATTGACGGCATCCCAGACTTTGGGATTGCTGTAATGAAGGTTGAGCTCATTGCCGATGCCCCAGGCCAATAAGGCTGGATGATCTTTGTATTTCAGGATAACTGTGCGAAGGTATTCTTTCTGTTTGGCAACTGCTGTTTGATCGTTATAATCGAAACCGTGTCTTTCTGTTTTCACATCCAGCCCTAAGGTGACCGTAAGACCCAACCGCTGTGCTTTATTTAGGATTTCATCAGCACCTTGTGGACTCCAAGTGCGTATGGAGTTGCCTCCATACGCTTTTAATTGTTCCATATTGCTTGTTCCGCCCGCTCCCTTGATAAAGTAGGGTTTTCCATCACGCATGATTGTAAAGCCACCGTCAACTTTGGCGATTGCTGTTTTTATGACTTTCCCTTTTTGTCCCCATACAATAGGAAGGAAGAGAAGGTTTAGCAATAATAATGTTATTAGTCTTCCTGCTGTCTTCATTTATCTAAAGTTAGGATTTGCATCTATTTGGGTCTGTGGTATAGGGAGAAACTCGCTTACGCCCGGAATGAATTTTGAACCAAAGACATCTTTTGCACGCCCCGTACGAACCAAGTCATTGAAACGTTCGCCCCACCATTCACAGGCAAATTCAGCACGACGCTCATCAAGTATCTGATTTAAGGTGACATTTGCAATTGCTGTTAGTTTTGCGCGTTCGCGAATCAGACGAAAAGGTTCATCCCCATTTTGTCCCTTTCTGACCTTTGCTTCCGCATTTAACAAAAGCACATCTGCATAACGTAATATACGAACATTATTATTCGCACCATACTCCATTCGACCTGCCGTCATCTGGGATTTCGGAAGATAGGCTTTACCGTTGAAATATTTGACACCAAAAGGATTACCATAGACCACGTCGCCGCTTGGCGTTGTAGTTGTTGTAGCCGGATTGCCATTGATTCCACAATATTGGATCGTCGTTTTTAAGCGTTCGGTTTCACCTCTATTGGTAAGGAAATCAACAATATTTTGTGAAGGTGGAACCCATCCAGCACCGGAAATAGGACTTCCTTTCTGATCACCTGAAGGGCCTTGCCATTTGAAGAAAGTCCCCCAGTCAACACCTGGTCGAACGATATCACCCGTGCCTAATCCAAAATCGGAATATTGTAATTCAAAGATAGACTCATTGGCTAGCTTGCCAGGAATTTTAAAAAGCTCGTAATAGTTAGGGTATAAAGAAAACCGACCACTGGCTATAATTTTGTTGGTGGCATCAAGCACTTCATTCCAATGCGTGCTTGCATTGTCATTTCCTGCGAGATCTGCTGCTGCTTTTGCTTTTAACAGGAGGGCGGTGTATTTTGTCACAGCACCAATGTGTTTAGACTGGTTTGGACGTGCATCTTCAAGATCCTCTGAACAGGCATTCATTTCATCTATAATAAATTGTCGGACTTCCGCCGCTGTGCTTTTATTGATCGTAGCTAATCGGCCGATATTATCACTATCAATTAGAATAGGTACGTTGCCAAATAGACGTGATGCCATCAGATGGGCGTATGCCCTTAAGACTTTGACTTCAGCCTTGTATTGTTTGTTGAGCTTTATGTCAGCCATATTGGATGTCGGAATTTTCGCCGCAAAATTATCCAGCTCGATCAAGGCATTGTTTGCTGCGATAACGAGACTGTAATAACTAATCCAAGATTGATTTAGTCCCCAATAGGATTGAATTGTAACATCATTTTGAAAATTTTTGATGCTCATTAATTCGGGATTGTCATTTGGATTTGGGGCAGCTTGTTGGTAGTCGTCATCGCGCATACAACGAATGGAAAGGTCGATCCAATGAACCAGATTATCATCTGCAGCCGAACGGTACACGCCGGATACAGGGCCGTACATCAATGCAGTATTGCTGTAATCTATTTCCTCGGAACGCTGCTGGTTTTCTAAGGGTTTGTCCAAAAACTTACTACAGCTGGATATGGTAAAAGAGAGGCCTAAGCAGCTTGCAATCAGAATATATTTTAAAGTTTTCATGCAGTTTAAATTAAAAGGTTAACAGTTAGAACGATACTTTGACACCTAGACTATAGGACGAAGCAATTGGATAGACGTTGGCATCGAATCCCATTCCAGCTATTTCTGGCGTAAAACCATTGTACTTCGTGAACATAAAAGGTCTGTCAGCCGTTGCAAAAACACGTACTGGTATTTTGTTCAGATCAAAATTATAGCCCAGCTGAATATTCTGTATCCGCAGATAGGCACCACTCTCGACAAAAAACGAGCTTGCTTGTAGATTCCATGGGGCTACAGATCCTTTTGCAGAAGGGTGGGTGTTGCTGCTACCTTCTCCGGTCCAGAGATTTTCGATGAAAGCAGCGTCTGCATTCATCTGATTGTATTTTCGACGCATTGCACGATTAAGATTATGGATTTTGTTGCCCGCTACACCTTGAAAGGCGATACTTAGATCAAACTTTTTGTAATCAAATGCTAGGTTAAACCCGTAGGCGATAGTTGGAAGATAGTTCCCGAGGTTGACGCGGTCTTTTTCATCAAGTTCGCCATTGTTGTTCTGATCTTTGTATTGAAGATATCCCGGTAAAATCGGTGTATTTGGATTTTGTTGGTTGTATCTTTTCGCAATGGGATCTGCATCAATCTGCGCTTGATTCTGGTACACACCTGCGACTTCATAACCATAATAGAAGTTGATGGGTTGATTGAGCTCAATCCTCGCTGGAAATTCTGCTGACCATTCGGGATAACCATTCATGATATTCTCCAGTCCACCGAGGTTCTTTACACTATTTTTTAATGTGGTCAGGTTCCCGCCGATCGCATAGCCGAAGTCACCAACCTTGTCTTTCCATTGCAATCCGATCTCCCAGCCACTGTTCGTTACGCTGCCCCAATTGCCGTAGACACGATCCCAGGAAAAGGGAATAGGTCTGCTAAAAGCGAGATCGTTTGTTGTACGGTGATAGTAGTCTACTGTACCTGTTAAGCGATTGTTCAACAAAGCGAAATCGAGACCACCATCCCATTCTTCAACAACTTCCCAGCGGACCTGGGTGAAAAACCGACCGACACGATATCCTGGCACACGTGTTCCATTTGTTGCACCTTCACTGCCGAATATTCCCGAATAGTTATTACCCGAATACACTGTCGCGTATCCAGCATTGGGTTGAATACCGTCGTTCCCCAATTTACCCCAGCTTCCACGGAGCTTTAATTGATTGAAGAGTTTTTGGTTTTCCATAAACTTTTCACGGGTCAATACCCAACCTAAGCCTATGGATGGAAAATAACCCCACTTTGTCTGGTATTTGGAGCTTCCATCTGCACGGAATGTTGCGGTCAATAGATACTTGTTGTCATAGTCATAGGTGCCTCTCGTGAAATAGGAAATCCCAGCATTTCTTGACCCTCTCTCACCGTAACCAGTAGCCGAACCAGTACCTTGAGCATCTACACCTACATACCAAAATTCTTCGGACGCAGGTACATCATTAGCTTGAACCCAGGTCTCACGCCAGCGTTCTTCACGCGAAGACTGGCCTAGTAGGACCGACCAGTGATGTTTGTCGGCCTGATCTTTATATGTTAAGAGGTTATCTAAGATATAATTGGTGTTACGTGCTTGCGCTGATCGTAAAAAAGAGCGGTCATTGCGTTGGTCATTATCAATATAATAAACAGGATTATAGTTTATGTTGTGGGTAGATTGATACCGCTGGCTAAGCTGTGAGCGAAAAGTGATCTTATCCTTCCAAAGCTCTGCTTCTAAATAGATTGTTGGTAAAATCTGAAAACCTTTTGTTTGATTGGTATTGTAGAATGCCGTTGCAATCGGATTATTGTACCAAAATCCGGATTGCATGCCAATAGCGGTACTGGATCCAAATTTTTCACGTTTGGCAAGTTCCAATGAAGGATCATAGACTGGATAAAGTGGTGAAGCAAAATAGGCCTGTCTGAATGCTGCGTTGTTAGGTGAGTAGGTTTTGAAGTTATTGAAATGCGCACTAAAACCTGCTTTTAACCAGTCTGTTACTTTAGCATCCACCTGCATTCGGATATTGTATTTTTGGTTCATATTGCTGGCGTCCATAATCCCATCCTGTTTGACGTAATTAAGTCCCATCGCATAGGTTATTTTTTCACCTCCACCCATCATATCCAAGTTATGGTTTGTGATCAGGGCCTTGGAACGTAACAGTTCTTTGAACCAATCGGTATCCATCGCGGGATTGGTTTCGGTACCACCAAATTTCTGTACAGAACTCTTTACAAATGCGTCATTACCAATAGCCGTTGCATAGGCCGCATATTGCTGCGCATTGGCCATTTTTAAAACATTTGTTGGTGTCTGGAAACCTGCGAAACCATTATAAGTAATTTTTGATTTCATGTTTAAGCTTCCTTTTTTTGTAGTCACCAGAATGACACCATTTGCGGCACGTACCCCATAGATTGCTGCTCCAGAAGCATCCTTTAAAATGGAAATGTCGGCTATATCATTTGGATTTAGAAAGTCAATATTATCCATGAACATTCCATCCACAACATATAGGGGACTTTCATTATTAAAAGAGCCTACACCACGGACACGGACGGATGGCGTTGATCCCGGTGCGCCGGAACTGACGACCTGCACGCCGGTGACAGCACCCTGTAGGGCATCCATTGGGTTGGCCACAGTCCGTTTGACCATTTCTCCCATATCTACTTTTCCAATAGGAGCTGTTAGGTCTCCTTTTCGTTGTGTACCATAGCCGACAACAACTACTTCGTCCAGATTGAAGTCACCTTTGGGTTTGAGCTGAATATTTAAGAGATTCCCATTTATAGAAACGGTTTGTGTTTCATACCCTAAAGAGGAGATCACCAAATCGGTCGAATTTTGCGGAATTGAAAGACTAAAATCTCCGTTTTCGTTGCTGCTGGTGCCGATCTTGGAATTGCCCTGCAAAAAGACGCTCGCCACAATAGGATTTCCCGCTTGGTTGGTGATCCTTCCACTGATGGTTTTGTTCTGTGCCATGACTGTATTTGTCAAGCAAGAGAACAGTGCAACACTGGCAATAATACTGATATTATTTCTCATGTGTAATGAATTAAAATTTAGGAATTGTTTATAATTATCAAGTATCAAAATTAGTCTTACAAATGGGATTGATGAATTTTAGAGATACTACAACACTACGTCATGTTGTGTTTTTCGGCTAAAATTCAATATATTTGGGCTACGTCAAGTTTACGTCAGCCAATTGAAGGGAATTATTATGAAGTGTTTTGTCATCCTATTTTTTATGCTACTTTCTGTTTTTTCAAATCGGCTGATAGGACAGGATTTGCTTGGCTTACCACTGGTGTATAATTATAGCAAATCGATATATCAGGGTGGGAGCCGAACTTGGGATATCAAACAGGATAGCCATGGGATTATGTATTTTGGCAATAGTGAAGGGTTATTGACATTTGATGGACGATATTGGAAAACATTCTCCTTGCCCAACCATACCAATATCCGCTCCATATGGATTGATGCTAATGATCGTATATATGTGGGTGGTCAAGGGGACTTTGGCTATTTTGAACGCTCTTCACAATCGGGATTGACCTACAGGTCATTGAAAGAGTTAATTCCTCCAAAATATCGAAACTTTGCGGATATCTGGAATACTGTTGGGTTAGGACAATCAGTTTTTTTTCGAGGAACTGATGTTATATTTGAGTTAAAAGGGCAAAAGATCCAGGTGCACCCTGCTGCTGTGGAATGGTATTTTATGGGACAATCGGGGGGAATATTATATGCACAGGATCGGAAGAATGGTTTATTAGAATTCCGCGATAATAAATGGACTCCTTATATCACAGACTTACCCTTTAAAGATGTTAAGATTGCTACTATAATGCCTTTTGGCAAGGATCGTATATTATTATCCACTTTAAATAATGAAAATTATGCCCTGCAAGGCAGAAAAATGACGCGATTGAATAAGCAGGATAACGATGGTAGCTATACCCCATCCTTAGCACAGATCGACGAGTTAACATTTGTTGTGGGTAATGCAAAAGAAGGTTGTCACATACGTGATATGGCCGGAAATACAATACAGCGGATCGGCGTCAGGGAAGGTTTGCAAAATAAGAACGTCACCGCCGTTTTCGTTGATAAGCAAAAGAATATATGGATCGGTACTGATAATGTAATTTCGGTCATCAGCTATGGAAGCGCTATTCGCTACCTGAGACCAAATATGGACAATGATGTTACCGGATATTCCTCAGTTATCTTTAATAATACACTTTATCTTTCTTCATCCAATGGAGTATATTATGCCAATATAAAAAGTAATCTAATAGATCAAAGCCGTTCGCCGGCCGTGTTTTCACTGCTTCAGGGGAGTGATGCTGGAGAAGCCTGGCGCTTAGAACAACTCAATGGCCACGTGTTATTGGGGCACAATAAGGGTTTGTTTCAGATCACGGATCATTCCATCAAACCACTAACACAGGGTATAGGGACATGGAAATTGCTTCCATTAAATATGGTATATCCTATTGAAGAGAGTTTAGTTGGTACCTATCAGGGCTTGGAGCTATTGCATTTTCATAACGGTGTTTTCTCGTCCAAAGGCCTGCTCAATGGACCATCTGATTCTTTTCGCTTTCTTGAACAGGATGAAAATGGAACAATATGGGCCTCACATCCCTACAGAGGAATATATCGAATAACACTGTCAAAAGATAAGAAGTCTTATCAGGCTGAGCTCTATACTCAAAAGAATGGACTACCCGCGGATTATCAAAATTATGTGTTTAGAATAAAAAATCAAGTGGTATTTGCAACGGAAAAAGGGCTTTATAATTATGATTATAATAGCAAGCGATTTGTGCCAAGCAAACAGTTTGCTGCTTTTAAGGATCTGACCATCCGCTATCTAAAGGATGACCAAGATGGCAATATCTGGTTTTGTACAAAGAAAACAGTTGGCCTTGGACAGTTTGACGCGAAAAAGGGAACCTATCATTTGGTTAATTTTCCAGAAATAGAAGGCATGAGTACCTCCGGTTTTGAGCATATCTATAGTTTCGATAAAAATAATATCTATGTAGGCGCAGAAAAAGGAGTGCTTCATATCAATTATGACAAATACCTGAAACAAAGCTTTAAACCGGTCGCTATGCTCTCGCAAGTCATCGCAACAGGGAAGGGGGATAGTCTTATTTTTGCTGGTTTTTTTTCAAATATGTCAAAACTAAAAGAAGCGTCTGGAAAGGATAGTATCTTGCAGTTGCCGGCTGTGTTCAATTCTTTCCGATTTAGCTTCTCTTCACCAAGTTATGGCATACATCAACATCTTGAGTTTAGCTATAAATTGTCGGGGTATGATGAGAATTGGTCTTCTTGGACACAGCAGTCCGAAAAGTCGTATACCAACTTGCAGGACGGTCAGTATACGTTCTTAGTTAAGGTTCGGAACAACCTAAATCAAGAGTCCAATGTAGCGGAATACAGTTTTGTCGTTTTGCCACCTTGGTATAAAACCTTGTTGGCAAAAATCGGCTATTTTCTACTCGCTACACTTGGTGTATTGGGTCTGATTCGTCTGCGAAAAATTGAACAGCACAAACAGCAGCTAAAACATGAAAAACAATTGGAGCAATTGCGTTACATCCATCAGCTGGAAATTGAAAAAAATGAAAAAGAAATTGTGAAGCTGAACAATGAGAAGTTGGCAGATGAGGTCATCACCAAAACAAAAGAATTGGCGAGTACTAGTATGCAGCTGCTGGAAAATTCGGGAGCATTGATCAAAGTAAGGGATGAATTGGCTAAGCTGGATACGGGTGACGATGAAGATTCCAATCTAAAGCGCATTAATAACCTATTAAAAGATATTGAAAAAAACAGCGCTAACTGGAATCAATTTGCCAGTCATTTTGATGAGCTTAACGATGGTTTTTTGAATAAGTTAAAGGAAAAACATCCGGGATTATCCCGCAATGATCTTAAAGTATGTGCTTATTTGAAACTTCATTTTACATCCAAACAAATTGCGCAATTGCAGAATATTACCGTCAGAGGAGTTGAAATCCACCGCTATAGATTACGGAAAAAATTACAGGTCGAAACGGAGCTGTCATTAAATGACTATCTGAATATGATTTGAGGAAATTATACCTGTAAAATAAAGCACCTGTAATTAATTTATATAAGGCTTAATCACTACATTCGTTAGGGACGACAAACGATCAAAATATGAAAAGATTCTTTTTTATTGTCAGTATATTATCGGCGTTTTGCATGGGCTATGCTTTTAACGCAGTGAAGAATGATACGATAGAACCTCCAATAAAAAGGGTGACAGGGATTGGTGGAATCTTTTTTAAGTGTAAAGACCCTAAAAAAATGCGGGCTTGGTATGCTACCCATCTCGGGCTGAATACAAATGAATATGGTGCAGTATTTGAATGGTACCAGGGAGCGGACAGTACCAAGAAAGGTTTTTCTCAATGGAGCCCTTTTAACGAGAAAACTAGCTATTTTCAACCATCCGAAAAAGATTTCATGATCAACTATCGTGTCGAAAACCTCGAATATTTAGTTGCTGAATTGAAAAAAGAAGGGGTAAATGTACTGGATGAAATAGAAACATTTGATTATGGAAAATTCGTTCATATCATGGATATTGAAGGGAATAAAATCGAACTATGGCAACCCAATGATGTGGTGTATGAAAATCTTGGAAAAAGTATTGGAGCGAAAACGACAAAGTAAAAAATACTCCCTAATAAGCGATTGGAATCTTTTCTATCTTGTCTTGGATCGGTGAAAAGTTCGATCTAAGAGAAAAGCGATAGCAGATCCAGCAATGTAGGCTATCAGGTCCGACCAGAGAAAGCCTTGGCCAAATAGCAGTCGTAATAGCGGATGGCTTCTGACGCTGATTAATAGCGGATGTTGTACCAACTGTAAAAACTCAATTGCAAAGCAAAATAACAGTGAACTTACAAAGCAAAAGCTGAGGGATCGCTGAAAAAAAATAAACCTACATAACCAGTATATCATCACAGCATATAAACCATCGCCCACAAATAAAGGGATTCCTGTAATTTTCCGCGATAATAATCCGAAGACTATTGTTGCGCACATTAAAACCAGGTAGTGGACTCTCTTTAATTTTATCATCGTGATTATGCTTATCAAATAAAGTTGTTAGAGGTTAGTCTTTTTGGACAAACTGTTCCAATATTTTATTCAGTGTGATGATGTCATCTTTATCGCTCGGATATTGATTTATATTTCTGACACTGTGATTTTGATCATTGGTTAGGCCTAGTGCATTTTGCTGTACAAAACCGTTTGTCATAACTAACCCGTTTGTGATACAGCTTGCGATATATGAAGCATGATCTGCAAGAATTGGAATAATTTTCAAGTGTTTTGCTATCAATGATCTGGTTTCTTGTGCCTGTGCTGCCGGAATGCCGAGCATCGGTAGAAGTAACAAAAATACAAACGGATACTTCACAAAAGATTTCAATTCTTCTAAGGTCAGAAACCAGGCCTCAAAATGGCCGCCTAGATTACCGATATAGTTATCATTGAGAAAGAAAACGATTGCATTTGAACGGAATTGGATATAAATGGACAATTCCTCTGTCAGGTCTTCAGCGATATATCGAAGTACTTCATCATCTGTATTAGGAGGGAAGAAAAGTTGTTCCCAATTGGCTAAATCTTCCGCATCAATTTTTAGAACATCCAGTGCTTCATCAATATTTAATTCGTTTTCAGTATCATAACCACGGAACCAGCATAAATAATAATACCAAAAGATTACGTTTCTCCCAAGCTCCTTTATTGAAATGCGTTTATCCATATTATACCATTAGATTAATGGCTAAATATAAAAAGAAGTTTATAGAGAACGACGATACAGGGCAAAAAAGCTCTTAATAAAAGGAGAGCTAGTAGACTATATTTGCTGTAGTGGATTTTCGTTGCGGCTGTTCTTTAACTATTTTTGACAGTTATTTTAATGACTATTTTATATTTTAGATCAATAATTTGATTTATGGCAAAAATATTATTTTCCCTGTGTGTTTTTTTTAGTTGCAACATGCTATTTGCTCAAATCCATATCGTTGATAGTTTGAGTGGTGAACCTGTGCCTTTAGTGAATATTTACGCTGAAGATGGAACATTATTAGGTGTAGCAAATGCGAAAGGGGAGTTCGCTATGGATTCGCTGAAGCAGCATGCAAATACAAAGATCATATTGCAGCATATTTCCTATAATAATTATTATGAATCGAGTTCGAAGCTGCGAAAAGAGAAGCTGATCAAATTGATTCCGCGTAGCATTAAAATAGATGAGATCGCTATCGAAGATAAGAGTCAGTATGATTATCTGATTTTGAAAGGGTATTTTAGAAATACTACTTTTTTCAATAAGCGTACACGTTATTTCTACGACGGAATTATTGAATATTATATTCCGTTGAAAAACAAAAATGGGAAAGTCTATCACCGTATTTTGGATTACCGGATTTTTGAGGATTCCATCGCTACTCAGAATTTTAGAGAGGTGATGGGCAATTTTTGGCAATGGAAGCCACATGTGATGCGCATGAAAGCGCAGTCTGTTGCCAATGATCTTCCGTCAAAATTTGTTATGGTTCAGGATAAAGGGCGGAGAATCATTCGGATGGGTAATCTGAATACCGGATATATCCAAAAAACAGTCCGTGGTGATGTACAGGTATATTTTGACATTATTCCACCCAATAGCCAAAAAGAAGTAAGCTTCTTTAAGGTCAAAGGGCAGCAATATACCGGCGTAACCATGGAAAATTATTCGCCGACAAATCTCGATCAACCTGAACAGGGTAAGTTGGTCAGCAGGGTGGTAATGAACGTCGGTGCTATCAAAAGAGGTCGTAAATCGGAATTTGTTCCTTTTGATTTTTTGAGTGAGTTTTATACGCAAGAACGTCGATTCATGACGAAAGAAGAATTCAAGAGTGTAAAGAAAGAGGTTACTTCAGGTCTTTGGCTCGAATTGAAAAGCCGGTATACAAGCAAATTTTGGTTGGACAATACTAAATTTGGCATCCCATCGATGAATCCTTTTATTGAGAAAAAATTCGGCAAGGAATTGCTGGAGCTAAAATAAATTTGAATACGGTACAGCTATTATAAACAGGATTATCTATTTCTAACAATAAGAGTATCATTGTTGTTATTATAACGCAAATGTGCTAGAAGATCCAGCTTTTCCAAGCTTTCTGACAAATCTTTTTGGATTTTTCGATATCGACCCTTGGTAATACTTAGTTCAAGCGCAGTAGAAAGCATTTTCACACGATTGCCACCTTCATCCAATGGATAGATAAAAAAATAACGTGCTCGACCTGCGTATTTTTTTGAAAAAACCTGTCGGGTATAGGTATCATAGGTTGGGCCAACGACAAATTCATGATCTGTATAGTAAAATGATTGGAGCTGTTGAAAGTTTTGGCGGAGTTCCAGCCGATCTCTATAGATGATTAATTTGGTTCCAAATCTTTCGTAAAGGCAATAGCAAAAAGCAAGGAAAGAAAATAAAGCCAAGCCCATAAGAACCAAGGAAAAATTTCGCTCGACAAAGATTAAATAGCAAATCCCCACCCAGCCAATGAGGGGGGCTATCATATAAAATGTCCATTGATTATTGGGATAGTATACCTTCATGTATTATTTTTATTTTATTCAAAATCTTGGTGTTGTTTTGAATGAAGTCAGGAATGTTAATCTGTTTTAGCTTCAAAGCTTCCTTGTGTAAGACATGGTCTCAATAGGGTTACCAAAGATCTTCTTGCTTCCTTTTTGTTGGGTGAAGGATTTATGCTGCGCTATTTCAGTAGCAATCCTGTAAATGACTTGCATATCCTGTTGGGGATGGATCGTTATGAGTAACTGTCCTTGCTGATCGAAAAGCTGAAGCTGATTAACCAATGAATGGTTTATCTTCATGCTATAAATATCGTCTAGAAGGATGTCCTGCTCCGGTTTCTTCTGTTGTTTGATCAGGATATGTTGATGATCAATAAGTACCTCTATTTTGGGGTTAATTAGCTGCAGGATCACAACAAATGGACCAATAACGATGATTGCGACCAAGAAGCCCAGCGCTTTGGCTGGTCCAAAGTTATTGACAGCATCGGCCATCCCATTGATGCCACCATAGATAAGGTAGAAAATAGTAAAAACTATAATCAAATAGCTGAATCCAAAGATTAAGCCCTTTTTAACATTGTGTGATTTAAACTGAAAAGTCTTCATAAGTCAAATTTACCCTGCTTATCTCTCTATTTAAATATTCATTAATTGGATAAATATAAATATCTTTATCTAATTATTGCTATATAAGCGAACAAGAAAGCAATCATTATTTTAAAAGCGCTGAAAGTTGGGAAATAGTATCCAAATTGAACGGAAAAATTTAGGTAAAAGTGGGAATTATTTCACATTGGTATTGTATAGCCTTATTTTCTTCATAGGTTTTCTTTCCATCTTTTGGGAGTGGAAATCAGGTATAGTTTCTGTCGTCTGCGTGATTGCTAGCTATTTTCTGAACCGTAAAATAAATCTGATCCTACACCTGAAGTGGTTTTCCATTGCTTTGGTTCTTTTAGCGCTGCTTATATCCTGGTTATTACAGCTGTCGTTTTGGATATTTATAATTCAATTTCTGGCACTAAGTTGTATTCACGCTGTGATAGCTTTTATAGCGGCTATTCGGGATGATCATACCGATATTATTTTTTCACTGAATGCGGATAACTTCTCCTGTCTCTGTCCCGGAAGTGATTATAAAGGGTACGCTCTTAACCCAATGGGGTATAGGAAATACTTTAAAACAAAGGATATTGATAGCATTCAACAGGACGAGCGTGGATTGCTCATTGTTGTAAAAGGAGAAATTTTGCGACCGCGGGAATTAACAGTATCTGAAATAACACAAATTTTAGCTTATTTCAATGCAGGAGAGCTTAAAGTGGTCGAGGCTATTCCCCTTCGCGATACTCGTCAGGCCGAGACCGAATTAGCATGGGTGAAAATTCTGATCTTTGGGGTTCCATGTCTGTTAGCTGGTCTTTCGATTTACTTCCTGGGCGATAACGGACGAAATACAGTCGTTAGTATGATCAGTATCTTACTGGCCATTCTATTGGTTCCCTTGTTGTTGAAACTGGTCAATAGACGGAAACACCGTCCGGAAAATAAGTAAGGTTTATTTTAAGAAATTGGCATACCAATGGCCGGAGGATTTTATAATACGCTGCTGGTTTTGAAAATCAACATACACCAACCCGAATCGTGGCCGATATCCTTCCGCCCATTCAAAATTGTCTAAAAAAGTCCAGACGAAGTAGCCTTTCACATTTACGCCTTCTTCTTTTGCCTGATAGACATGTTGTATGGCTTCTTGCAGATAGTTCAACCGTCTGGGATCATGTACCTGTCCATGCTCAATTTGATCCTTAAAAGCAGCACCATTTTCGGTGACAATGAGTGGCGGCATATTGGGGTAGTTACTGAATTTTTTCAGCATTTGGTAAATGGAGCTGGGGTATACTTCCCAGTTCATTTCGGTCATTTCAACTTTACGTTCCTTGGCCGTCACGATCTTTGCCTGAAGATAGGGAACAAACATGGCATAGCGAATCATCTCACGGGTATAATTTTGAATACCGATAAAGTCCATATCAAACTTTAAATCGTTCTCATCACCTTGTTTTATGTATTTTTCAATTCGATTGAGAATTTTGATCTCCTGTGTAGGGTAGCCCATGCCCAGTAGTGGCTCGATGAACAATCTATTGAGTAATACATCGGCTTTTTTTGCGGCAATCACATCTTTTTCCCTTGCTGTGAATGGTTCTACATGGGAACAGGAAAAAGTCGTGCCCACCTGGCTGTCCGGTTGTAAAGATTTTATGATCCTGGCGCCATAGGCTTGTGCTAATGCAGCATGGTGAGCCGCCGCAAGAAAGTTGCCCAAACCTTTTCTTTCCGGAGCATGTACACCAAAGAAGTACCCTGCAGCAGTAAATACGGTAGGCTCATTAAGCACCATCCAATTTTTGACACGATCTCCATAACGGGCAACACATGTGGATACAAATTCACCGAACCAATCCTTGACATCACGGTTGACCCAGCCACCCTTTTTTTCCAGCGCATGGGGGAGGTCCCAGTGATATAGAGTAACCCAGGGTGTAATCCCTAATTCCAGTGAGAGGTCGATCAGACGATCATAAAAATCCATACCTGACAGATTGGGCTGCCCAATACCATTCGGCAGGATACGGCTCCAGGATAAGGAAAAACGATAGTTAGGAATGTGCATACCTTTCATTAATGCCAGATCCTGCATGTAACGGTTGTAGAAATCACAGGCATGGTCGCCATGTTGATTTTGAAATATACGGTTTCTTTTCTTTACAAAGATATCCCATATAGAAGGGCCTTTGCCATGTTGATCATGTGCCCCCTCGATTTGATAAGCGGCGGTAGATACTCCCCAAATAAAATCTTTGCCAAAGGCATCTTTGGTTAAATGCATTTATCGAAATATAGCTATCGGATGTGTCATCCGACCTGAATATGAATTAATTTTTGTGGAATCTTAGTGGTGAATAGAATGAACTGAATCGACCTAAAAAGATTCTAAATATAATCCGTTGGAAAAAATAGTTGATCGTTTTCATAATTGATACATTAAAGTGTTAACTGCATTAATTATTCTATTATAAAGGAACGAAACTGATATTAACTGAATATGAATTATTTATTAAATATATAAAAAAATAACTATTTTATTTTGATCGTTTTTAGACAGTGGAATTGTTTGATTTTTGATCTCGTATTTTTGGTAAATTATTATCTTTAAGGTTACAATAGGGAAATGACATATTTAAAATTGATAATAGATTCTGAAAATGATACTGAGAAAATTTAAAATAACTGGATATCCAAGTATGCTCCGCTTCTCCGCCGATGGGAACTATATTATGGTTGGGACTTATGAAGGTGGCGTTCAGATTTTTAATCTACAACAGGATAAAGTACTGTTTAAAGTCCGGTTAAAAGGGCCGAAACATGATCTACCAATCCATTATTGTGCGATTAGTTTTGACAATCGTTATTTTGCCTTTAGCTGTTTATTTAAGATTTTTGTTATAGATCTTCAGCAAAAGGAGATTGTAAAGGAATTTGACTATGCAAAGGACCTTGAATTACAGGCTTCCGTCAGTTTTAGCTTTTTCAATAGGCAAAATAGTCTTGTTTATCCAAATGGGAAAAAACTGGTGATCTATAATTTTGAGACAGCGGAATCAGTTGATATCGCATTATCGGAGCAGGCTGGACTGACGAATGAGCTAGCCATCAACCAGACTGATGATCTGATCGCGTACAAAAGCTGGAATGATTCATTGAAGGATAGCCTGTCTATTATTGATCTGAAAACTATGTCAAGTACAGCTCTTGCGCTGCCGTATAAAAAATCCCATCATCAGTTATTTATGTGCAAGCTCCAGTTTACCGATGATGACACCCTAGTGGTATTTAGAAAAGGTTTGGGTTTTAGTTACTTTGATCTGAGATCAAAAATTGAAAAACATCATATCACTTGGGAAGATCTTGGTTTTAGATCTGTCCATAATTATCTGCACACACAAGTCTCGGGTGATGGACGTTATCTGTTAATCCATCGCGAAAAACCTGACAAGGAAGATCTTGATGCGTGGTATGTCGATGTGCCCGATGGAATGGACTATGTTATTTTCGATACCAATACAAACCGGATTATCTATACCTTACCGAAATACGAATCAGTGGTCACCTTTGATATGAAGCATCGTTTATTCGCATTCATGGAAAGTGAGGAGGAAAGCAAAAACAAGTTCCTGACAATCAAAACAATTTAAGACCAGCTAACAATCAAACTGTACCGTACCAACAAATGGATATGCTGCTGTGGATAGAATGATGATTGTTCTCGATTCTTCGTAATCACGGGGACTGGAGATAACAAAGTCTAATTTACCATCCCGATCGAGGTCGCCAATAAATTCAAGCGTTGTCGCTGTGTCATGATAGGCGGTCTGGTCGATCAGCGTCCGTTGATATTGACCGTTGACAAAAAGCTTTAATGCATATCTTGCATTGGGTTTCTGCTCCTCATCCTTATAGAATTCAATGCCAGTAGCACGCAACTCATAGCGGTCATTTTTGTAGGTAAATTCAACCGGTTTATTGGGTGGAATAATCTTATTGGGGAGCGCTATACTGTCTACTGAACCATTCTGTATAGCGGATATGTTAAAAAATACCAACACATCATTTTGCGGATTTATGGTTTCTGTGGGTAAGCCCGAACAAGGTTCTTCTTTCTCATAAGTAATGGTATATTTCGCTGGTGCAACGTTATATTTTCCGTTTTTACGATGAAGTTCCAACCAGCCGTTGTTAATCACTTTGGATACATTGTTATCATCCCAGATCCGATAGGCAAAAGGTACTAAAACCTGACCATCTATCATGGAGTCTGTCGGATTGGTCATTGGTGCTGATGCAGCTGGAAGGGCTTTTTCAGCTTGTGATTGCTGAGGAGGAATTGTTGTATCCATTGCAGCCTCTTGTTTTGTGGACGTTGAATTCGTAGCCTTATTTTGACATGCGGATAAGATTAGGACCAGAAAGAAAGAGATGCTCGTAAATTTTAAATAACCCATATGCTGTATTTTATCGTAAAGATAAATAAAAGAAGTAAAATACGCTTTCGGGATGCTAAATAGGGTGCTATTTAATTTTTTCTTAAACGATTATGGAATCTATTTATTTACTGCATCCTTTCAGAAAAAAAATGCTCATATTTAGTAGATATTTAGCGTCGTATTATATGAAAAGATACATTTGGTTATTGTTGACATGTCTCCCAATCTGGGGATTTTCGCAGGAGCTTAAGCCAGGCAAGGTGGAGACAAAGTGGAATGAGGTCGAAAGGCTCATTGCAATTAAAAACTTCACACAGACATTGCCCATATTGGCGGATATTAAAGCCGAAGCGCGACGCTCTGGAAACCAGGCGGAATGGGTTCGTGCATTTTTGGCGGAAGGGAAAGTTTTGGAAGTAAACCAATCTGAAGATTCCGCTTTTTTGCGTATCCAGAAACATTTTGAAGACAATATCCGGATTGCTGAAAAGCTGAATAAATCGGTTCTCCAAAACTTTTATGCACTTTATTTATTTTCAAATATCAACCGATATGCAAGTAAAAGCCAGAACAAATTTGTAGCAAAAGATGCAAAAGGTAAAATCGGTATGATCGATTCTATTTTTCGTCTCTCAATTTCGGATGTAAACAGTTTAAGTGCGGAACCTATAGCGCGCTGGAAGGGGCTGTTTGTCGAAACACGAAATATGAGCCTGAATCCCACTCTTTACCATTTTTTAGGTTATCAATATCTGGATTTTTTGAATACATTAAAAGCTGCTAACGCTGCTGATAAGGATAAACTTAAAAAGCAATTGTTGGCAATCAGCACCAAGAATGATTATCCAGATGCCAGCAGCTATATCATGTCTTATGATTGGAAATGGAATAATATCGAAGAGCGGGAAGGAGACTACCTGGAGCATATAAAAACCTATAAAAGTAACTACAACGCATTTTTACTCTATCGGTTGGCGGCAAGTTTCAACGATATTGGAAAAAAGACAAAGGCAATTACATATCTTGAACAAGCGTTAAAAGAATATCCAAAATCGCCCTGGGTTTCGAATGTAGATAATTTGACGAGGGAAATAAAAAAGGCTTTCATCAGGCTAAATTATAAAAGAACGGCACCGACGGACGAATATGTTCCTTTCCAGGTTAACCACACGAATGTGGATACTTTATATATCCGTATTTATAATACAAGTCCTACGCCTAAGGGCGTAAAGGACTTTACGGTAAAATATGATTCCGCAAGTTATCAGACTACAGTAGATGCGCCATTGGTCTATGAGGAACAGGTGGCATTGAAAGCCTTTAAAGATTATACGACGCACAATACAATTTATAAAATTAATCCCCTTAAAGCTGGTACCTACACGATTTTGATGGGTAATAATAAATCATTTCAAGATAACGGTCAGGATCGGGATATAGCTGTTTCTCAACTGATTGTTTCTGATGCATTTTTGTCTGGAAGTATAAGTATAAAACCTCAAAATGAATTTGTCTATACGGGTTTGCTATTGAACCGGAAAACGGGCGCTCCCTACGCAAATGAAATGGTGGAACTTTATCAATTGAGGAATAAAGCACTGCCTAAACTGATCACGCAATTAAAGACCAATGCTGCGGGCGAGTTCAATTACAAATCCACCTATTCTCCCAAAAATGCAGCCTACTTACATAATCACATGCTGTTGCTTCATGGGGAAAAAGCGATGATTCCTTTGGATAAGCAGCAAAATAATGTTTATTATGAAGATCGGACTACGTCTATAGAGGAGAGCAATAAAAGAACAAATATGCGTGCGCTCACTTTGCTGGATAGAGCTATCTACCGTCCTGGGCAAAAGGTCTATTTTAAGACTATTCGTTACGATGATCATGTACAAAAGGGTAAAGTCCTGGAAAAGCAAAATGTGAAAATCTATCTTCAGGATGCCAATCGTCAGAAGATTGACTCGATCAGTTTGATAACGAATCTATTTGGGTCTGTCCATGCGAGTTTCCAATTGCCATCAAAGGCATTGAACGGAAATTATAATCTATTGGTTTTTCACGATTCTAAACAGCTTGATCAGCAATATTTTCAGGTTGAAGAATATAAACGTCCAACATTTGAAGTAACTTTTGAGCCAAACAAGTTCACCTATACTCCGAAAGACACAGCAGTATTCATTGGCAAGGCGGAGAGCCTTTCAGGTGTTTCGCTAATCGGCGCAGCAGTGAAGTATAAAGTTTCGTTTTATAATGCCAAGGAAGGAAAGGATATTGTTCATAGCGATTCTACTACAACCGTTGATGCCAAGGGAAACTTTACGATTCGCGTGCCATTGATGGACCATCAATTTGTAGGATTGAAAGATTATGTATTGGTATACCAGGCTGAGGTGATCAATCAGACAGGGGAAATGCAGATGGCTTCTGGAGGTTATGCCTATTCATCCCGTCCATGGCAGCTCCAGATTCAGGTGCCGAATCTGATGGAAGAAAAAAGATGGCGAGATATTACCATCTTAAAGCAGAATCAAAATGGTTTCCCATTAAAATTCAGCGGAAAGGTCAACATTTATAAATTGGAACAGGCAAGCCTTCCGCTGACAGATGAATATCGGGGAAGTTTCGCAAGGGCAGAGTACCACCTGCTTTCAAGAGATCTTTATAGTAAGTATTTTCCGCTTTATTTCGATCCGACCTCGCTCGAAAAAGAAGAGAAAAAAACGAAGATAGCCAGTTATGATTTTGATAACGCAGATACGAGCAAGATTATACTGGACTCATTACAGTTTGATTGGGGACGATATCAGATCGAAGCTATCAGTATACAGGAAGGGGATACGGTGCGCGCTATTAGTTACACTAGTCTATATCGGTCGAAAGATAAGAAACTAAGCGACCAGCAGTTTTTCTCCTACCAGTTGGATAAAGTCAAATACAAAATTGGTGATCAGGTTACCATCAATATGCAGACGGATGTAAAAAATGCCAGGAAATTGCTGCTGTTACGCGAGCGGGCTTCGCAAAAATTGGAGACAAAGGTATTAAGTTGGAAAGATGGTCGTATCAGCTATCAATTTGTGTTGACTGAGCAGGATGTTGTAGGGCAACTGCAACTGAATGCATTATTTTTGGTGGATAATAAAATGACGCTATCCCAGATTGTTATCCCTATTTCGCAACAAAATAAGGAACTAACAATCCAGACGAAGACATTTAGGGATAAAATAACGCCCGGTCAAAAAGAAAAATGGAGTTTTACGGTAAAACAAGAGGATAAACCCACCGCCACTGAGGTATTAGCGACAATGTATGATGCATCTTTGGACGCATTTGCTAGCCACGCTTTTGGCTCTTTCCAATTTCGTTACCCATATTATCCGAGGTCAAATAACTACTATATTATTAATGCTTTTCAACAGCAGACCTATTCAGGGAACATTTTTACTTCGAATTTCTATGGGGTTTATGCGGATAATCGGCGTGATGAAATTTACAACTATGATCTTTTGTCAACCCGTCAGGGATACGGTGAAAATTCCTTGGAACGGGATGCCAAATACGAAGAGTTGATCGACGAGCAAGCTTATAGGGCGGCAGCGATCATGTATGATGAATTACGGGATCCGAGTCTCTTACGTGAGGTACTCCAGACACGTGCCAGAGGGGTGTCTGTGGTGGCAAAACAGTCAAGTCCTTTATCGGCTTCGGCAATTATGTATGAGCCTCCAGTTGAGGGGGATGCAGCAAACGCAGAATATATGGTTGTAAATGAGGAAGTAGCTCAGTTTGGGATGGGCAGTGGTCGGACAGCTGATGGAGGGCTGGATTTATCCGCAGATAATCAATTACAGCATATAAAAGCCCGCACCAACCTACAGGAAACAGCTTTCTTCTATCCCAATTTGTATACCGATGAAGCAGGGAATATCAGTTTTGAATTTGATAGTCCCGAAGCATTGACGAAATGGAAATTGCTGCTTTTCGCTCATGATCAGCATCTGGCGTCGGCTAGCGGAACCTATTTTACACAAACCCAAAAGCAGTTAATGTTGCGCCCGAATATCCCGCGTTATTTTAGAACGAATGACCAGTTAACAATCAAGGCACAGATTCAAAACCTGAGCAAAGAACGTATTGAGGGAAATACAAAAATAGAGCTTATCGATCCACGAAATAATCAAGTGGTTTCAACTGCTTTCCAGGTCGATTCAGTACTAAAAAACTTTAGTGTCGAGCCATCCAATAACAGCACAGTGGGATGGTCGTTAAAGATTCCGGCAGAATATCCGACGATACAGATCCGCATCGTCGCAGCAGGTGGTGAGTTTTCGGATGGTGAGATTGTAGAAATACCCATATTGCCAAATAAGATACTGATTGGCGATACAGAAAAGATTGTCCTAAAAGCCGGTGAATCCAAAAATTTTACGGTAAAGGGAAGTGCGAAAGACAATCTCATGGGGAGAATCCAGGTACAAAGCAATCCCATTTTGGAAATACTCTCCGCACTGGACTATTTGAAAAATTATCCTTACGAATGCAACGAACAGTTGAGCAGTAAGTGGTTTGGTCTCAAGATCGCCCAATATATTCAGTTGCATTATCCGGTGGTGACAGACTACTTTAAGAAATTGGATGTCGATACAAAAAAAGGCCGATTGGAGGAGAATAGTGGTTTAAATGAGTTCAAAATGGAAGAAATGCCTTGGTTGCGTGACATACAGGGTGATGCCGAACGATTGAAGAAAATTGCAACGTTCTTTGGATCGGATATACAAGCGGAAATCAACGCTGTTGAACAAAAAATACGTAATAATCAATCCGCAGATGGTTCCTTTTCATGGTTTGATGGGGGACAGGCTAATACTGAAATTAGTATCCGTATGCTGGAAATCATCGGTAAGGTACTCTATTTGGACAAAAGCTTGGTCAATAGTGATATCCGTGCGATGGCTTCAAAACTTACGCAATATCTCGACCGGGATCCCGCTATATTTTCGCCAAAGGCCAGCACAGATATGGGGATAGACTATTTGTTTGCACGACGGTATTGGACTGAATTTAATCCTATACCAAAGGATTCCCTCCAGTTATTGCAACGCAAATTGGTCAATTCTTCTTTAAGTAGCGCTGGTCGGAGCGCAGGAATGGCAGCGAAAACATGGATTGTGAGCCAGATCTTTGGCCAGGGCAAGCAGAGCATGGAGATCAAGAATAGACTTGATCAGGAGGCCGTGATCGATGTGCAGAAAGGAATGTACTGGAAAAGTAATGTAAACCAGTACAATAAGATTAGTTTGCAATCTTATCTTGTGGAAGCTTACAAAATAAACAATCCGGCTAAGCTAAATCAAGTCACCCAATGGATCTATTATAACAAACAGGTAAATCATTGGTATAATACCTGGATGACTGTAGATGCAATATATGCACTGTTATTGGCCAACAATCCAAAAGACTTTGTTATTGAAAATACGGTACAGATCTCGATTAACAACAAAAAGGCCGAATTGAGCAATACTGTTTTGGGCGAAGTCAGTAAGCAGTTCGATAAAGTCGATTTGAAGACCGATCTCGATATTCAAGTTCAAAATCATAACGAAAGAACGGTTTATGGAGCTGTTGTTCATCAGTATTTTGCTGATCTTGATCAGATAAAATCAAGTACAAATGCGCTTTCGGTTCAGAAAGTATATCTAGTGGAACGAAAAGGGCAATGGGTAGAATCCAAGGAAGCTAAACTGGGGGAACGTATCAAAGTTAGGATCACGGTAATTAATGATGAGCCGATGCAATACATTCATCTGAAAGATAGCCGTCCAGCTGGTGTAGAACCGGTGTTTAGTCCTTCGGGATATCAATGGCGGAAGAATTACTATTTCAGCTCGAAAGATGCCTCAACAAATTACTTTATGGATCGCTTGTCTAAGGGAAGATCCATTTACGAGTATGAGGTTAAAGCGAATAACCTGGGGACTTTTAATTCAGGAATCACGACAATAGAATCTATGTATGATCCTGGGGTTAACGCACGGAGCACGAATACAGTATTGAGCATCGTACCCTAATTATTTACGAAAAAATCTAAAACTTTGGCTACTCTTAGAAATTTCTGAGAGTAGCCTTTTTTATCGATTAATATACCATGTTTTTTTATCTTTTTTGTTGAAATTGGGTTTAAATTTATTGAATATAAATAAGTGCTAGTAGTCTATTTTTGTTGTTTAGTAGTATTATGAGGAAATAATTATATTCATTGGATGCTTTTATTTAATTGTACTAAATATTATAAATGAATAGCGAAAGGTTTGTTATTGCCCTGAATTTATAAGCTTGTTTTGAATTTTAAAAATATAGATTACTTTTGTTTAGAATTTGTCTAAATAAAATTTTCAATAGAATTTAAAAACCATTACAATTTTTATGAAAAGATCGATACTTTTTATCGTCTCAATCCTGCTGTTTTTCACAGCATTCGGCCAAAAGGCCGATCGTATATCCGGCAAAATCATGGTAGACCAGTCCGTTGTTGCCAAGGATGCCATTGTCCGGCTATTAAATACATCTTACCAGGGGCGGACAAATGCAACTGGAGAATTTTATTTAGATCGTGTTCCTCCCGGTGATTATATTCTACAAGTCAGTCTAAATGATATTGAGTTATTGCGGGAAAATATTCATGTTGACAACCAGACAACTGTCCTTCCGACGATTTACGGGACTAAAAACAATTATTATCTGGATGGGGTGACCGTGTATGGTTATCGACGCAATAAATTTTTGGAACGCGATAGTTCGAAAGTGGCAAAGGTGCAGTTGGGTTATATGGAAAATCCACAGTCCTATTCTAATGTCAACAAAGAATTGATGAAAGAACAGTTGACCACAGATTTGTCGGAGGCAGTTAAAAACGTTGTGGGGATGGTGAAAGTGCAGGGAAGTCCAGGCCGTGGGTCAGATGGTGCTATTTATTACAATTTGCGCGGATTCCCAACTAAAATAGGCTTGGTGGACGGTCTCCCCGCAAATACAAATGGCGAAATTGATCCTGCGGATGTGGAACGTATCGAGGTTATAAAAGGTCCTTCAGGTACTTTATATGGCGGAGCAGCCACCTCTTTCGGTGGATTGGTGAACCTCGTCACGAAGAAACCTAAGGACTATTATGGCGGCCAAGTATCTTATTTATTTGGGAGCTACAACTTAAATCGCCTTACAGCCGATGTATTCGGACCTATCACCAGCAACCGTAAGACGCTGTTTCGTTTAAATACAGCCTATCAGTACCAAAACGGTTTCCGTGATTCCGAATTTAGAAAATCATTTTTTGCTGCACCAACATTTAGCTATGAGGTCAATGATAGGTTAACGTTTAATCTGGGGGCCCAGATATACAATTACGAAGGAACCAATACCCCCATAATCTTTCTTACACGCAGACGCCAATTTATTGCAAAGAGACCTGAAGAACTTGGATTTGACTGGAATAAATCCTATTCGAACAATGATATTACGTTGAAAGCGCCATCCATCAATATCAAAGGTGAGGTAAATTATAAGATTTCAGATAATTGGACTTCACAGACGTTGATCTCCAGAAATTTCAGAAAAACAGAAGGTATTTATCAATACCAATTTATTCGAGGTGAGGAAAGTGACGCTTTACTCGAGAGAAATGTTCAATGGCAGAATACAGAAGGAAGCTCGACGAGTATACAACAAAATTTCAATGGAAGTTTCCAGATCGGAAATGTCAAAAACAAAATTTTGATCGGGCTAGATTACCTGAACCAGACCTTAAGGAATAATAATTCATCCATTATCGTCTTTGACACGATCAACGCGCTGGATTTAGAAAAGGGTTATAAATCTATTTCCAATCAACTCGTTACCCAAAAGATACAGCTGTCCACTAAACCGCTACTTCGGAATTACTCCTCCAGCAACATCTATGGCGCTTATATATCCGATGTACTGTCTCTGACAGATCGTTTAACGACTATCCTGAGCTTGCGCTTGGATCATTATAACAGCCGTGGTCAATTGAACTTAAATACAAATGTAAGAGAGGATAACTTTAAGCAAACGGCGCTTTCACCCAAGTTTGGGGTTGTATATCAAGTTCTTAAAGATAAATTGTCGGCCTATGGTAATTATATGAATAGCTTTAGCTATGTGCCTCCAGCTGATAATGAGTTAAGTCAATATCCTAATGAGATGAAGCCACAGTTGGCCAATCAATGGGAAGCTGGTATCAAAACCAATTTCTGGAATAACCGTTTTAATTTTACGGCTTCTTATTACGATATTGTCGTGAATAATATGACCCGTATGGAGTCCATTGTGTATGAAGGTGATAAATATAATATAACTTTTCAGGATGGGGAACAACGCAGCAAAGGTATTGAGTTGGAACTGATTACCAATCCGATCAAAGGGTTGAATATTCTTACGGGCTATACCTATAATGATAGCCGGTATCAACGGGCGGATTCTACGGTAGAAGGGCGCCGTCCTGCTTCTGCAGGTCCTGCACAAGTTTTTAACTCCTGGATCAGCTATGTGTTACAGACTCCAAAACTACAGGGACTGGGTTTTGGATTTGGGGTCAATCACGTTGGAAAGCAGGTTTCGGCTGATAATTCTATAACAGGGAAATTTACATTTCCGGCGTATACGTTGATTAATGCTTCGATCTCTCTTGAACGTGATTTCTATCGTTTTGGTGTCAAGATGAACAACATCAGTAATGCACATTATTTTTCTGGACAAGGGGTGGTTGTCGCCCAAATGCCTAGGAATTTTGCTGCCGAGCTGAGTCTCAAATTCTAGCAAAATTGCAATAAAAAAATACTGAAAATATCATGTCCCCAAAAGTGTGCAACTTTTTGGGGACATTTTATTACGCGTTGGACCGATTGTATTGTATAGCGAGGACGCTATTTTATTTCAAATTCGGTGTATATTGTTCTTTTAAATTCAAGTACCTCAGGTGCTATTTTAAAACCTTCGCCGCCATAAGCTTTACTAAATGTTTCTAAAGCCATCCCGGTTCTGTTACCAGTAGTTTCATTGGAAGGGCTGCCATCGTTTGACAGGAACAAGAGTTTACCAATTTTTACATCGGCTCTCGAAGCCAGCTTTTGTGCGGATTTTAGTGCGTCATCATAGGCAATCAGGTCAGCTTCCCGTAGAATACTGTCGGCTTTGGAGTGGGCAAATGAAATGGAACCAATTCCGCTTATTTTTGTCTCGAGTAATTTTCCCGTTAATTCAGTGAATTTGGATAGATCATGTAGGACAAAATCGATAGTCTGCTGTGCTTGGTAGCCGACAAATTTAGTCGTATTTCCAATATATTGATAGTCTTTATTGGCTGATACACTGCTTGTCTTTATATCTTCCTTTTTATTCCCGTATTTTCCAAGTATAGCAATGACACTATCTACGGTATTTTGTGTTTCCCTTACAGCATCCACCATCCTGGGTTTTGTAAATGCCGTATTTATGGTGAGTGTAACTTGGTCCGGCATTATCCTAATTTTTCCTTCACCGCTGACCCGTATCCGGTTTTGATTGTCATTGGAGACAGACTGGCAGGATATCATCAATAGGAAACCACTACTGATAAATAGCGACAATAACTTTATTTTATTTCTCATATATCTATAATTATTAATCTGTATTTAGTTAGTACCTAGTCTAATATACTAAATTAATGGGAGAGCTGCTGTTGACCCAAAAAATCAAATCGGAAATAGCAAACAAAAAAGCAGGCACGATGAGCGCCTGCTTCACTATATAAAGGATTGCTATTTTTAATAAATAGTCTTCGAGTAGGTTTTAAGTTGCTTTTGTAAGGACTTGCGTGCCATATGGATACGCGTCTTTACAGTTCCTTCAGGTATTTGCAAGTGTTCCGCAATTTCATAATATTTGAACCCTTCCAAAAATAGCGCAAAAGCATTGTAATAATCTTTGGGTAAATTATTGAGCGCCTGCTGAATATCCGATGCCACAAAGTTATTTTCGCCACGGTTACGTGTAATTTCATTGACATAACCGGTGCTTATATATTCATTGCGGTAATTTTCCAGTCTCTTATTCCGTGTATACTGATTAATATACGTATTCTTCATAATGATATATAACCAGGACATGAGCTTAGGATGCTTTATAAACTTTTCTATGGAAGACAATGATCTAACCATAGTTTCTTGCACCAAGTCTTCTCTTTCATCTGGATCACTTGTAAATTGAGCAGCCAAATATTTTAATGTAGGTCTCTTTTCCTTAAACAGTTGATCGATTGTTGTATTTTCCATATTATCAATTTTAAGTGTCTATCAGTGCCAAGGTTACTGCAATTAGGGTGCTAGAAAAAAAAGATAAAAGTCAACGTTTTTAAATTTAAAATCGCGTTGAGTAATTTACTTTCTACTGTAATTAGCTGTAAATCAGTGTTAATTATCATTTATTTCAATGATTGTACTGTCAGATTCGGAGTGAAAATTAAGGTGTTTTTTACTTTAACAACAAGTGTTTACCTTGTTTAAATCCATTCTTTATCCCGTAGTACTACGTATTTATACGTAGTACTATAAACTATACAGCCATCTTTTAACGTTTTATCAGTTTTTAAAAACTGTTCGAGTTTGATAATGGTTATTAATCATAGGTACAAAAAGGAGAATACTATGGGGAACGAAGACGAAAATTTATATATAGATCAATCACAGCGAAACGAAGGGGGGCATGATCTAAATCAGATTTGGGGTGGGAACCAAGAAGAATTTTACAAATCCATTATCCGGAGTCAACAAGAAGATTTCGGGCGTATTGGGCGTTACTTTAGAGATGAACTTGCGCAAGAAGTGTATGGTATGCGTATTTCGCTCCAGAATTTCACCAATAGACACGGTGATTTTGAAGAGCTACGTTGTTTACGTGATTCATTGACTTCTCTAGTAATCGAGTTGCGTAATAAAGCGACCTTGCTCTATAACCCTATTTTGAATGATCTCGGGATTTTCCATGCGATTGATGAAGTAGTGGCTTCCTATAAACAAAAGCTGAGTTTTACCATAGATATTATTCTCGATCCAAATTTAAAGGAACTTCAGCGTCATATTCAAGTTCGCCTTTTTAAGTTGCTTACGGCACTATTTGAATATTTGAAGGAGGAAATGCCTATTCAGGCAATTTCGATATCTGTGCAGCTCATCGATTTTGCGATCTTTATTAAGGTGTTACCTTATTTTAAAGAAGATAATTCATTACAGACACCCAAACGTGTGGATAGCCCATTGCGTTTAATAAAAATAACAGAGCTTTACAGTGCTCAAATTGTTAGTGACACCCTCGAAGAGGGTATAATTCTTAAATTAACTATTTAAAAAGACGATATGATAAAAATCCTATTGGTAGAAGACCATATGGTAGTGCGCAATGGTATTAAATTGCTTTTAGAATCCCAGGATAGTTTTGAAGTTGTTGGGGAGGCTTCCAATGGTAAGGAAGCGCTAGATTACCTGCAATCGAATCCAGATTCAGTTCCAGATATTATTTTGACGGATATCAGCATGGAGGAAATGGATGGTATAGCGCTTTTGCGGGTCTTATATAAGCAATATGGAAATATAAAAGTCGTCATCCTGTCGATGTTGAACCAGATTAATTATGTCATCGAGGGGTTTGAGTATGGACTTATGGGATATTTGGTGAAAAACATTGGGTATAACGAATTACTTTTTGCGCTCAACCACATTGCAGCTGGTGGCCGATATATGAGTGAAGAGATCTCCATGTTGCTTTTGGAGCATATACGTTCGGGACAACGTTACGCGCAGCATCCGATAGGGTTACGGGCGGATTTTGAAATTTCCGAACGTGAACTTGAAGTCTTGGGGCTTATCGCTGAAGGGTATACAAATATTGAAATTGCCGATAAGATCTTTTTGAGTAAACGTACAGTGGAAGGCCACCGTCAAAATTTAATTGATAAAGCGGGTGTGAAAAATACAGCACATTTAGTGAAGTTTGCCTTCGAAAATGGGATATTGAATTAACCCTGATAATAAGAAAAAGATACAAATTGATCTTTCATTGATACGATAACACCTGTGATATAAAAATTATTTGTTCAATTTTAGTGTGGACTTAAATTGTATTCAGGTGAAACAGATGAAATTTTATGTATTGCTTTTTATTCTCAGTGCGATAGATTCGTTGAGCTACGCAACAGGGCATGGTATTTTTACACCATCTCCAACCGATTCCATGGCCAGGTCACTGATATTAGAAAATGGTCTTTTTCAGGCGGATCCCACCATTTTCTACGATAACGGTTATTACTATTTATATGGTACCAATGGTGATGGCGATAAACAGTTAGGCTTTAAAGTATATCGGTCTGAGGACTTGAAACAATGGGAGGGTCCCATTGGTGCAAAAGCCGGATTTGCATTGGTAAAAGAAGATGTATTTGGAACCAAAGGCTTTTGGGCACCTCAAGTCTGGTCGGAGCAAGGCAAATTTTATATGGCTTATACGGCTGATGAGCAAATTGCCATCGCTATCAGTGATTCTCCGATTGGGCCTTTTAAACAGGACATTGCCAGAACGCTTATTGATGATGGAAAGCAGATTGATCCCTATGTTTTTAAGGACAGCGATGGTAAAAAATATTTGTTTCATGTAAGACTGGTTGAAGGAAATCGCATCTTCGTTGCTGAATTAAAAGATGACTATTCGGGAATCAAAAAAGAAACATTAAAAGAATGTCTTCATGCTGAACAAGCTTGGGAGAATACTGCCGGTTCAACATGGTCAGTCAGTGAGGGACCTACTGTTGTAAAGCAAGGCAGTCATTATTATATGTTTTATTCAGCCAATGATTTTAGAAATAAAGACTATGCCGTAGGTGTTGCGGTGGCGGACAATGTATATGGTCCCTGGGAAAAAATTGAAACAAATCCGTTATTGAGCCAGCATACAAGTGGGTTTGCAGGTACTGGCCATGGTGATTTATTCCAAAAAGGACAACAATGGTATTACATATGTCATACACATTATTCTGACACTCAAGTTGCTCCAAGACGTACAGCTATTGTACCTGTTGATCTTGCTTCTGCTAGACAAAGTGGTATTGCAATTCCCAAATTTGACGGTTCCAAGTTCAGGTTGCTTGAACTTGTCAACAAACCTGACGAGCCTATTGATGTCGCTTTTGGCGACCCGTTTATTCTGTATGATCAAGTTACTGACCTATACTATCTGTATGGAACGGGAGGCACAGAAAATGGGTTTATAGCATACAGTTCTAAAGATCTAAGGCATTGGAAGAAAGCTGGGCAAGTGTACGATGGCAAACAAGTCAAAGGATGGGGCATCAAAGACTTTTGGGCGCCAGAGGTGTACGCCATCAATAATAAATACTATATGTATTATAGTGCGCACTGGAAGGAAAACCCTGGAAATAAGCTGGAGAATTATCGTATTGGTGTCGCTGTGGCTGATAATCCTTTGGGGCCATTTATAGATTTGACAGGTAAACCATTATTTGACCCTGGATATCCTATTATTGATGCGAATGTCTTTCGGGATGTCGACAATAGAAATTATTTATTTTATTCGCGTTGCTGCTATGAACATCCAGTTGCTTCCGAAATTGCCGATTGGGCCAAGTCTAAATGGGGGTACAATGCTATTGAGGAAAGCTGGGTTTATGGCATCGAGCTAGACAGTAGTATGCAGCACGTTATTGGGCAACCGGTACTTTTAATACGTCCTCCCGCGCGCATGAGTGATGCACAATCGGAATGGGAAAGTCGGTCGGTGTCTTCTGGCGAAATTAACAGAAGGTGGACAGAAGGATCCTTCTTACTCCACGCAAAAGGACAGTATTATATGATGTATTCTGCAAATTACTTTGCGGGTGCGAATTATGCCGTTGGTTATGCTACCGCTAAATCTCCGTTGGGAAGCTATGAAAAATCACAAACGAATCCGATTATTGAAAAAAATACGGATAGAGGGGGGATCGTGTCAGGTACAGGACACAACAGCATTTTTAGAGACCGCGAGGGGAAACTCCGATGTGTTTACCATGGACGAACAACAAAAACCGGAGATAAACGGATGGTATTTATACGTGACATCGATTTTAGCCAAAACAATCAGTTACGAGTTCTTACAGATTAACCGCTAAGGTTAATCTGTGTTTTTTTTTGGGTTAACTGTTTTTTTCAAATCCTTATCTTGACCTGATTTTTTACTAATTTGATGCAGCATGCCACTGCCGTCATTGTTTTCATCTTTATGATTGCAACTGAGTTCTGCTTCGGTAAGTGTATTCGTTTTATCGAGGTCCTGTACTGACGTTTTCATGGTGCTAGTAGCATTTAGAGCGGGAATATGGCTTTCCGTAAAGAGACATTTACGATACCATCTATTGCTGAAATAATATAAAATAATCAAACCTTGTTTCACTATCGAATGCTGTAATGTCTTTTCCATTGTTTTGATGATTGAATACAATTGCTATATCATTTATAACTATAACTATAGCTTTATTAAAGGAACAATTACAAAGGGCAATTGGTTTAAACTAATGCAATTCAAACGACTTCTGCATGACGAGGGTTCTATAGATGTTGGATCAACGAAACAAATTATGATGAAGGTACCTTATGTTTTAAATTTTATAATAATAGCTCTAGTAACACAACCATCGGAACAAACGGAAGCGTTAAATATGGGGAATTCAAATGAATGGTATGCCGAACCAGGCATTTGGCTCTTTATCCTCATTTTTATTTTTGTGATAGCCCTGGTTGTTTACCGAAAATTAACGAAGAAGAACTAGCATTGATCTTTTTGGGCGAAACTGAAACCTCAATCATCAGCGATATGAATAGATCGGGAGATGTTTGTATCAGTCATAGTCTCTGGTAGCTACATAATTCAATCATTGAGCATATGATCTGGAAAAGGTGCCACAATAGGGAAATATAGGTGGACTGTTGTTCCTAGACCAACTCTGGATTCGATCTCAATTGTACCTCCTAAACGTTCCATGACGCGTTTAACAAGCGATAGTCCGATCCCCGTTCCTGGAATCCCAGAGACGTTGTCAGCACGGGAAAACATTTCATAGATATGTGGCAGATGCTCCTCAGGGATACCTATGCCATTATCTTTGATGCAATAATAAGTCATATCGTCCTGATTTGTACTCTCAATTTTAATCGCAGGTTTGTCTGATTGAGCGGAATATTTGATCGCGTTAACAATAAGATTCGTAAAGATCTGGTAGACGGCACTCTTTTCGCCCCAGATCGGTAGTAGTTGTCCGAAATATGACTGACAATCAGGTGTATTATAAAGGGTTTTGTTTTCCTGGAAAATACGCTGCAATGTGTAAGCCATGGGAAGTGGTTCTTTGTCCAAAACGCTCGCACGGTGTTGACTCAATTGAACCATATTGTTGATGATGTCTTCAATATTGGAAATACTCCTGCTGAAATTTTGATACCATTTGTTAGTTTTTGAAAGATCAATGTCGTCGGAATGCTGCTGTAGAAATTGTATACCCATTTTTAAGATTGACAAGGGGTTTTTCAGATCGTGAGATAGGGTATAAGTAAACATTTCTAATTCATTGTTCAGGCTCAGCAGTTCTTCGTTGAGTAACTGTCTTTCTTTGAGCTTTCTAAATATAGATTCTTTGATAATCTGGTTCAATCGCAGGACAAAATTGATTTCAGCATCATTCCATGGTTTTGCAACATCATAACGAACATCCTCCCAGACCTCCAAATAATCAGGCTTTCGACGGTGATTTTGATCTTGTCGGATTTGCATGAGACGACTTTGGCTTGCTTTTCTAAACCATACAAGGTAATAATCACTTTCTATGCCGACCTTGAGGTACATCAGACCCGCAAAATTCAATTTTTCTTTAAAATGATTCTGATGATTTAATGTAAAATTGTAATCCTTGAATAAAGCTTTATCACTATGCTTTTGCAGGAATTGAATGATTTCATAAAACAATGTTTTATGTGGTGTATGCCCATGGTTAAATACATCGCCCTGATTAAATATAGACAGACCGTCCGCATTGACCAATTGCGTTAGGGTATCTATGTGCTGAACCAAAGCACAATTGACCATTTTATTCTCAGATAGACTTTTTTTTAGTTCTACTTCTGCGGTATTAAGGAGTTCTGTTCTTTCAAGTAGGTTCTGTTTAACATGGCTTTCATATTTGTTGGTAGCGGCCTGAATAGCAAAAGTACAAAGCTTCCGTTGTTGCAGATCTATCACTTTTTCTTCCGCGTGTTGGGCTACAACCAGCCCCCAAAATTCGTCATCTATACAAATGCGGAAAAATAAGGCACTTTGAACATTGATCTTTTCCAGAAAAAGACGATGGAGATGGGGAAGTGGGCAGAGCAAACTGGAGAGTGTATCAATGCTGTCTTCTATATAAACAAAATTCTGGTCATTTTTTTTAACATTGGGAATATAACGATACGAATAGTTACTGTAATATTCCATTGCCTCTTTAGGCATGAAGTCTTTAGAAAATTCTTTCCCTTTAAAATAAGGTTTGCCATCAGAAGTATGTTCGGCAATCACTTCACTATATCCTGTTTCTTGAACCTGAAGAACAAAAACACGATCGTAATTCAATAACTTGTTGATGGCCAAACAGACCCGATCCCAGTTATTAGGTTGGATGGTATCAAGTAAGAAGTTGAACTCATTTATCTTTCTTGCGGATATATATTTTTTGTGTTGTTGCTCCCATTCAATATAAAAATGGCCCTTGTATATTTTAAGTTTAAAATAGACACGTTCCTGGAATATTTTAATAGGTAGAATATGACGTGATTGTCCATTTTCCCGCAACTCACTCAAGGCAGTCGCTATTTTTTGAATAGCATCACCAAAAGCTACAACAAAACTTTCGAAAAAGTTAGTTCCCAATAGTGTGGCAGTAGAAAGGGCAGCTTTTTCAGCTGCAAACTCGCTCAAAGCCACAATAGTAAATTGTTCGTCCAAAACAACAAGACTACCAAAATGCTGAAGATTGATCGTATTTTGATTGTTAGATTGAAAAGCAGTATTCATACGTAACCCAAAAACTCCTTATGATATAGCTTAAATATACGAAAAATTAACACAATTTGAATGGTAATATGTGGCAAATCGGATGTTTTTATTGGTTAGATTTCAATATTTAAAACTATTTTCTTTTAAATAAACCATGTTCTGGCTGACAGTTCGTTGCTATATTCATTTTTGCTCCCTGCGGATATGGTTTGCAAGACCTTTGACGAGCAGTTTCCACTGCGGATAGGATGCACCTATTTTAGCAGCCATCCCAATGATTAAGTTTCTGATATTGTCCCCAAGACTATGGTTTTCCACATTGATAATCTCGTTCCGTCCGGCATACTGAATTAAAATGCTGTTGCGTCGTTGTTCTAAAAGAAAGGTAGAGGAGGAGACCCCTTCAAAAAAATGGGCGGTATCTTTATTTTCGGGATGTTGCGGGTCTGGGCAAGGTTTTAGGGTTAAGGCATATAATTTATATTCGGCCGTTGAATCCTGGATGATGTTAACAACATTGACCCAATCATATCCGGCACTACTGGGAAGGCCAGGGCCAGGGATATTCAGCCTAATATAGTCATGTAGCATCAATGGACGGTCAATAGGTAGCCCAACACTGTCCGTTAATTGAAACGTGGTCGCTGGAATTGTGGCTAGCTCATACCAGTGATTGACATGCGAGAGACTGGAACATGCTGAATCAAAGGCCAGGTCAGCCATTATCGTACTCTCAAAATCAATGGATTCGAAGCAATCCAGTTTCTTTCCTTCTTTCTGTTCAGGAATAATATTTTTCATGCCTTTTTAATAAAGAACATTATTCGATTCAATTTGGTTTGATGCCAACAATTGTAAATTTATCTATTGGTAAGATCTTCTTCTGACATGGCCAAATCTGCGAAATGCCTAAGGTATGCAATGACGCGTTGGAGTAAGCTAAATGGAACTTCAGGAAACAGTAAACCAAACTTTTCCTTTCGTAGTTGGTTATAAAGGCATTTGCTTGTCACTTATTATGGATATAAAATCTAACGAACCTTTTTGGTTGATAAAAAATGGGCTTTTGGCGACTTACCCCTCCCTGCATCAGGATAAAACCTGTGATATTTTAATTGTTGGTGGCGGAATCACCGGCGCACTTATTGCTCATCAATGTATGGCGATGGGAAAGAACTGTGTGCTTATTGATAAACGGGAGATCGCTAATGGAAGCTCAGCAGCAACAACTTCCATGTTGCAATATGAGATTGATACACCACTCTATGAATTAAAGAAACTAATCGGTGAAGAGGGCGCTATTGCTAGTTATAAGGCCTGTAGCAAAGCAATAGACGACATTGGTTTACTTACGCGGAAAATCAAATCTAAAGCCGGTTTTCGTACGAAGGAATCCTTATATTATGCCGCACGTAAAAAGGATATTCCATGGCTAAAACAGGAATTTAATGCGCGGGAATCTGCAGGGTTTGTGGTCAGCTGGCTATCTGCGGACGAAATTCAAGCTCAATATGGGCTAGCGAATGCATATGGTGGGATACTTTCTAGACAGGGCGCTAGTATAGATGCTTTTTGCTTTACTCATGAACTATTGGTTTATAATGTGAAAGCGGGATTGGAGGTATTTGATAAGACAGAACTTGTCTCTGTAAAAAGGGATGGGCAGAGCACTGTGGTCACAGTATCTACAGGCGCAATGATCCGAACGAAAAAAATTATATATTGCATGGGCTATGAGACCGTTTCGGTCATTCCCGATAAGTTTGTGGACTTGTTAAGTACATTCGCGATTGTCTCCGAAGTGGATTCTGCATTGTATCAACAGTACAAAGACCTATTGATGTGGAACACTTCCGACCCTTACCTTTATATGCGAACGACCGATGACGGTCGATTTTTGATCGGGGGGGAGGATGAGGAATTTCGCGACCCAAAGAAGCGAGATGCCTTAATTGCCAAAAAGTCGGATAAGCTAGGAAAGTCTTTCCAGAATATTTTCAATAGACCTTTTTTTACAGATTTCAGCTGGGCTGGAACTTTTGGGGTAACCAAAGATGGACTGCCCTATATTGGTGAACATAAAGCGTTTAAAGACAGTTATTTTGTCTGTGGTTTTGGCGGCAATGGGATTACATTTTCGGTTACGGCAATGGAAATGGTGGCCTATTGGTTAGAAAATAGAAAGCACCCCCTGTCCAAATGGTTTAAGTTTGGACGATAATAGATCAGCTATATTTTAACAGGAAACGAAACAGTTTGTTTTCTAACTTGTTGAGAGTTAGTTTTTCTTTGATAAATGGAAATCTTCCTTCCATAAATGTTATCTGTATAGCTGGATGTATATAATAATTTTGAGAAACTGTTTTGGTATTGCCCAGCTGCTTGGCGACGGTCTTTATAACCGCATTGAGCTGTTTTTTTCGCGTATTTAAATCTTCCTCTTGCTTTGTTTTGGATAATAGATTGAAAGCTTCCCGGCTGGCTCCCCAAATACGGATATCTTTGCAACTAATTTGGCCTGGACAATGATCACGTAGATAAGCATTGAATATACGTCCGCAAAATATACCTTCACATGATGTTTTATCAAGCTGGAAAAGGCTTTTTCCCTTAAACTGGAGTAGTTCGCTAAGTAATTTCGCTTGCTGTTTGTCTTTCCATGATTTTTCTTGAAAGACACCCTTTTTACCCTTATAGGCTAATGTGATCGTATTATCTGCTATTTTTACATGCCTTTTTTCTAGTGTGCTGAGCCCATAAGACTTATTTTCTAATGTATAACGTTTGTTTCCAATCCGTACAAGCGTACTATCCATTATCTTAAAAGCAATTGCACATAGTTTTTCCATGTCCCAGTCCCGATGTTTCAAATGACGGGAGGTTATTTTTCTGAGATCTTGCAGATACTGTCCCATATAAAGAATATGTCTAAATTTCTCTGTTTGTTTTTGCTGAACAAATTTGCGATGATAGATGTATTGTTTACGGTTCTTCTGGTCAAAACCATAAGCCTGTAGATCACTCCCCGCATTTTTTGAAATCCAAACAGCTTTCCAATTTGGCGGAATAACCAAATGATTTATTCTGTCCAATACCTTTGTATCGGTAATCTCTTTACCTGAGCCATCAAAGTATTTAAAGTTCTGTTTAACTTTACGTCTGCTGTATCCTTTGGTATTTATTATCTTCATAAAGGTTGCTTTAGAGCTTAATATGCTGTACTTTATTTTTAATGGCATAAAAAAGACCCTCATTTATTGAGATAATAAGGATCTTAGGTCTTCGGATAAAAGCAAGATTAATTAAGATGCATTATCCCGTAATGTTTTGATGTATCCATGCGCTTCAATTTGTATGGCGAGCTGTTTTTCAATCAGAAGTAATAGATCGTGTGTAATTTCCCAATCTTGATTGTCAACAACATCTTTATAGGTCTTTTTAAAGGCATCTTCGCCTTGTTCACAACTTGATAATAAACTTTTTTCATCGTTTCCTGAAACGACAGATTTGATATCCATCCATATCCTAAAGAGTTTGCCACTGACCATTGTGCCATCAGTAGCCGCCTTAGCTTGTTGCTCTAAATACGGTTTGAGCTCCTCAATAAATAACTCAGATTGACTCATATATTCAACAAAGATGCCATTTAAACTATCGATATGGAGTCGTGTTGCGATTTCAATTGCTTTTTTATACCCGGCAATACGATCATTATTGATTTGTATCAAGTCATTGATTAATGTACTATCATTGATTGTTATCGTTTCCATGTCGTATGATTTTTATGTGATTAAATTATTTCTCAATCTAAGAACTGATGCGGAAACTGTTCGGTTGAGAAAAAAAGAAGGACACGTATTTCTACCCTGTTGATCAATGGGTAAAATGCGGAGCTAAGATCTATCAGTCGGTTGGGTTATTGCACAGACAAAAAGAGATCACTTTAACTAAATAAAGTGATCTCTTTATTTGTATGTATTTTACTTTGTTTTATTTAAAGAAGCAGGTTTCTTTTCCTCTTCAATATTCTCCTTAGTTTGTTTTTTATTTGTTGGAGTGGTTGTAGCTGACAGAACAATTGTCTTATTATTTCCCTTTCCGATAGGACCACCACAAATAATCAGCAAAACCGACATATAGTGCCGATCGAATTTAATGATTTTAGGATTCATATGGCTATTTTTTTAGTGTACTGACAAATCTCTATAACGGACTTATACTATGTTAACAGCAAAAATGATATTTGGTTTTATTTAAGTTGATATACCTTTAGCTGCTTTTGTAATTTCTTACGTGTCATATGTATTCGCGTTTTTATTGTTCCTTCTGGCATCCCAAAATAGGAGGCAATTTCGTGATATTTGTAACCTTCGAGGAATAACTGGAAAATTTGGTAATTTTCCTCCGAAAGGTTACACATTGCCTTTTCGATATCATCTGATACGAACTTGTTTTCACCTTTATTCGATTCAGTTGTATTGTAAGCCTCGAGGCCAATGTAGGTTTCATGAATGTCGTTCGTTCGCTTGGCTTTGCGATACTGATTAATGTAAACATTCTTCATGATCACGTACAGCCAGGACATTAATTTGGGATGCTTAATAAAGTCATCGATCGACTTCAATGCGCGAATAAGTGTTTCCTGAATCAAGTCCTCCTTTTCGTCAGGATCGGTGGTGAATTTTCCCGCGAAATGTTTCAATAAGCTTCTTTTTTCTTCGACCAGCAAGTTTAAATTGGAATTGTTCATGATATCTTTCGTTTATTAAAATGATTGATTTTCTTGGCCAAACAGGTACAATTAGAGTGCTAGGTTTTGCTATAATTGAGCTGTTAATGTTTGTTTAAACAGCTAACTGCGGAAAATACGTATAGCCGCATTTTGATACATTGTAGCCGAAAAGCTACAATTGAGGCTAGTTTATTCGAAAAATAAAGTCTTAATGAATGTCTGCCCAAACTTTTTTCTCTCAGTTCAATAGGGTATTTATTCCCTTAAAAAATGTCCTAATTACGGGTCTCGGTAATGAAAATTTATCCGGTAAACTGTCTGCCTTTGTAGCCAATTGGAACAGTTTTTTATTTTTTATTGAACTAAAGATTCTTGAACAGGGTTATTTTATAAAGATTAGCAAACATAAATAATTACATATGAAAGAATTTAAGAAATTAATACCTATGATTGCAATTGTGCTATTATGTAGTACAACCATATTTTCCTGTAAAAATTCCTCCAAAAATAATAAGGAGGGAAGCGGACAATCGGATAATATTGCCCCGAGTGATGCCGATGAAACAAGGTACAACTTGAGTGAGCAGCAAAAGATGAGTATGCAGAAGGATACGACCTTACTGGACTCCACACAAAAGGATAGTTCAACGGATGTCAAACATTAGACGTGTTATCAGCGCGTCAATAGGGAACCGTTAATCAAAAAACTCTCTTTACGAAGAGAGTTTTTTGATTAACGGTTTGTATCATCTTAGATCTGTTTTTCATGGTTTTTAGTCATATCGTTTTATTTTTAATTCATTATAAGCCTTTTTCCTCCACATCCTCCTCCTGGTCAGTATCGGGCGTATAGATATCCTCTTCTTCATGATCCGGTTTCTGCGGATGTTTGTCATGTTCTGGATCGATATGGTCCAGATCATCTCTGTCACGTTGCTCTTCCTCTGTCGGATCGGGGCCTTTAGCACTTTCCGGATCATAGTTATCCGGTGTTATTTCCTTCAAGTCAGGAACCTTTGGAGCTTTGCGTACGGGCGTGCCATTATCTGTACCTGAACTATTGCCGATCGGGTCTATTTCGTTTAGTAGTGTAAAAGCATCTTCAAATGTCATCGGCGCACCACTACGAAATTGAATTGTTGTTCTCATCATTCCTTTTTATAGGTTAAACAGCTGTCAGCATCGAATCGTTGTCTTTTTGTGCGATGGGTCTGCTATTGGATGGGATAAGATAGTTTCTGCAATAAAAATGAAATTAATAATAAATACAAAACTTTTCAACGATAGAGCTTGTTATTAAACTAAAGTAATTTATTAAAAAAGATACTATGAGAAAATTTGCACTACTTTTATTGGTTACAGGCGGTATTTGTTTACAGGCAAACGCGCAGAAGATCGAAACTACACCACAGATGTCGTCCGATGTCGGCGTTGAGCCTATCCGCCAAGGCAACTGGATGGTCGGCGGATCAATCGGTAGTTTGGGTTATAGTTTCGAAGGAAAGTCATTTAATGCGGCACTGCAACCGCGCGCAGGTTATTTTGTGTCAGACGGTTTAGCAATCGGCGCACAGGCTAATCTTGGATTGCGAACAAAGAAGGACGCGGATAACGAATGGACCTATGGTATAGCACCCTTTGTTCGATACTATTTTCCTCAAGGTGGCTCGTCCACAGGACGGTTTTTCGGTCAGGGTGACGTCGGTATCTCTGGGAGCTCGGTTGGAAAAAGTGCTGCATTGGCATTAGGAGCAAATGTTGGTTATGCACATTTTATTACCAGAACTGTAGCCTTGGAAGCAACTTTCGGTTACAACTATAGCAAGGCCAGCATTAATACCGGTACTGGAGCGAGTGGTTTGGGTGTCGGCGTTGGGTTCCAGATCTACTTACCAGGGAAAAAATAAAACTTACTCCATGGGAGACCTTTAACATCAAGTTTCCATTCCGAAAGGTTTGGAAACTTTTTTTTTCAGCGGACCATGTTTCTCAGGGGTATTCTCAATGAAATTAGGGAATCGGAAACGCTAGGTAGGCCGGGAATAATAGCCTGACTCCTGTCTTGACCAATAGTTGGGCTAAGTAGTGGAAAGATAAGCGGACGTATAAATACGGTGGACTTAAAATTAAACACTTGTTCTGTTTTTAGTCGTTGAATTTTTGAAACATTTAATCTTTGACAACTGTTCTATCATTAGAAAAGACAATAACAATGGTTAAAACAAAAGATATCGGATTGATACTTAGAGATCGAATGGGGAAATGGTCTTCCTACAATATTCCATTGCTAAAGGAATGTCATCTGAAGGATAAGATCGTTAGAAGCAATGAACTTGAAGGCATATTTGTTATCGGGAATATTGCCACAGGTTTGTATATTTTTTCGCTTTATAAAAACCGCTTTATTGATCTAATGGGAAAAAGTATCGGAATGGAAGAAATATGCGAACATTTCGATGAATATAAACAAACGTTGATATAAAAACTTTAATATAATATATAGTATATCATTTCATTTTTAAACTAAAAAGAAGTATTATGAGTAATTTAACATGGAAAGGACGTTGGAACGAGTTAAAAGGAAAAGTAAAGCAACAATATGCTGATTTGACCGATGATGATTTGTTATATGCAGAAGGTAAAGAAGATGAGTTGTTGGGTAAGTTGCAACAAAAAACAGGTAAGACAAAAGAAGAGGTGGAAGATTGGTTAGATAAAATGTAAGCATTCGATTAATTGTAAACTTACGTATAAGAAGAGAATGCGGTCAATCTAGTTGACCGCATTTTTTGTGCGTTATAATGAAAAGATGGGCTTGTCCAATTTAATAGCGAGTCGATATACAGCGTTCATCAGTCCTACATGGCTATATGCCTGTGGGAAATTGCCCCATTGGCTACCATTATCTTCTGTAACATCCTCACTGAATAAGCCCAGATGGTTACTGTAGGTCAGCAGCTTTTCCAGTATTTCTTTTGCTTCTTCGACTCTTCCTACGCAGGCCAAAGCTTCCACATACCAGAATGCACAGACTAAAAAGGTAGATTTGGGTTTGCCAAAATCATCTTGGTGTTTGTAGCGGTAAAAGAGTCCATTTTCACCTTTCAGTTCTTTTTCAAGCATTTCGAGATGCTGCCAAGCCCGATCTGATTTGGGATCTAAGTAATCCATGACAATCAGCTGTAGCGTGCTGGCATCTAAATTTCGACTGTTTAACGCATTTTGGTAAACTTTTCTTTCGTCGTCATAGCAGGCTTCAATATAGGTGGCTGCCTTTTCGAGCAAAACAGTGGCGCGCTGTTCCATATCTTGATAACCATTTTGGCGGGCGATAAGCAAAGCAGCCTTGCAACCGACCCATTGAAAAAGGTTGGAATAGCAATGGTGGTTGGCAAAATTTCTGAATTCCCAGATTCCGGCATCTTTCTCATCGATCGTTGCTTCGATTTTCTCCAGAATAAAGTTTACCCAGCCTAGTACATTTTTGTTCTCGTGGATTTTGAAACGTTGGTCTGTAAACAAGGGGAGGAGGGCTATCATTGCCTGGCCATAAACATCATTCTGGATGTGTTCGAATGCTTGATTGCCGATGCGAACGGGACCACTATCCTGATATCCTTTTAGATCAGGTAGGATATGTTCCGTCAATTCAGAGGTTCCCAATATACCATATAAGGGTTGAAGCCTGCCCGGGTTGTGATGTGTAATACCGGCAATATAGTTGGCAAAACTTTCCATTTCTTCAAACTGACCAATATGTGTCAATGCGGTCAATACATAATAGCTGTCACGGACCCAGCAATAACGATAATCCCAGTTTCTTCCTGAGCCTGGAAATTCGGGCAGGCTGGTGGTCGATGCGGCAATAATAGCTCCCGTATCTTCGTATTGGTGTAATTTGAGTACCAGGGCCGAACGAATCACTTCTTTTTGGTAAATATTGGGGATATTACATCTTTTAATCCAGCGCTGCCAGTAGCTCAATGTTTTGATAAGGAAGTCCTCACAGGTGCTGGCAATTGCAGATTCGAAAGCTGCATCATAGGTCAATATAAGATATTTATTCTCGCTGATGATTGTCCAGCTGTCCTCTTGAAAAAAATGTGATATCGGTACATCTGTTGTCAGGCGAATGCGTTCACCGATATCAGCACTACTATAGAGAATATGGTTGCTTCCCCGCGTAGCTTTTAACGCATTACGACCATAATTTCCCGTTGGTTGACATTGGATATTAACACTGGGTGCACCGCGTAGCGGTTCTATTTTACGGATCAACATCAATGGTTTAAAATATCGTCCAAATTGTTCGAATCGGGGTGCGAAATCTGTAATGCGATAGGCAAAAGATGCAGTATGGATTTCTGTACAGAGGATATTTGAGTTTTTGATGTAATATTGTTTCGTTTCTACGACTTCTTCTTCCGGTTTTACAACGAAACAGCCCCCTTGATTTTTATCTATTAGACCACCAAAAACAAAACTATCTTCAAATGATGGCCAACATAACCAAGAGATATTACTGTTAATGTCTACATGCGCTATATAGGAACAGTTGCCGATTATCCCCGCTTGATACATATGTCTGTTTGCTGTCTTATTTTCCTTCATGATTTATAATAAGTTGATTTAAAAATTGAAGTACATCTTCCTGTTGATCCAAATAATATTTTGCCGCCGATTTATTGTTGCCAACTTTGATGCTAATAGTTGAGCGGGGCAGATATTTGAAAAGATCTTCATCGGTGACATCATCACCGATAGCCAATAAAAAATCGGCTTTAATATGCCCCGCGATTTCTAGTGCCGCTTTTCCTTTGTTGACCTCGGTATTCTTAACTTCAATTACGGCATTTCCATCAAGGAGCTGTAATCCATAGTCATTTAACATAGGATTTAAAATTTCCTTCAGTTCTGCCGCTTTCAGTTCTCCAAGCCCTTGTTCCACTTTACGGTAATGCCAAGCCAAGGAATATGGTTTGGCCTCTATGTAAGAGCCGGGTGTCTGATCAGCCAACTTTTCCATCAGCTTTTTGACTTCGGGCATCCAGTGTAGCGCCAAGCCCTTTTTGTAGGCCCAGTTAAAGTTGGGAAAATTAGACCATATCCCATGTTCAGCGACCAAATAGTAGGAGCGTCCGTCAAACCAGGTAGATAGGCTCTCCTGCGAACGCCCGCTGATGATGACCAAAGTATTGAGCGGATCGGCGATAATACTATCCAGGAGATTGTACAAAAGAACCGTTGGGCTGGCTTTCTGGGCATGATTTTGAAATTTGACCAGTGTGCCGTCATAATCCAAAAAAAACAGTCTGTTATGGCTTTGTTTGTACCGTTCAGCTATACTGTTAAAAACTTTATCTGAAATTCGCCTTGCCCATTCATCACGTTGTATGGCCTTTGTTTCTGCCATACGGTCTAGAAAAAGGCGGACCCAGTGATGGACGTTAAACTTCTGTATAATCTGGCGATTAGCTTCCGTACGTTCGCGAATCTCTTCTGGTGGCATTCTAATCGCATGATAGATACTATCCGCAGTTTCAGCTTGGTTGTATGGATTGACAATAAGCGCATCTACGAGTTCCTTCGAAGCACCTGCAAATTCACTCAGAATCAATACACCATCAGAATTGGTCTTACAGGCAATATATTCCTTGCTAACGAGATTCATTCCATCTCTCGTAGAAGTAATCATACATATATCAGATGCAATATAGAGTCCTATAAGTTCTTCAAATGGAAGAGATTTATAAAAATAGAGCACGGGAGTCCAACTCAGATTGCCATAAATTGAATTAATCTCGCTTACTTTTCGGTTGATTTCATCTTTCAGTTTTTTATATTGTGAGACCTTATCCCTGGAAGGAACGATAAGCATATACAGTATGACTTTTGAATGCCATTCCGGATATTTTTCCAGGAAGGTCAGGAAAGCACGTAGTCTTTCCAATATTCCTTTGCTATAGTCAAGCCGGTCTACTGATATTATTATTTTTTGGTTTGGAAAATGACTGCGAAATTGGGTAGCGATTGCATTAACTTCGGGTAGGGAACTCGTGTGGACAAACTTTTCGTAGTCTATTCCCATGGGGAAAGATTCGACAAATATATGTCTATCTCTGTATTTGAGCTGATTGTGACCACAAGGTACATGCAATACCTTCTTACAGGCATTAAGAAAGTTCTGACTATCTGCAAATGTATGAAAACCAACAAGATCGGCGCCGAGTAAACCCTCAATGAGTTCTTTCCGCTGCGGAAGGTTCATAAATAATTCCTCCGATGGGAAAGGGATATGGTGAAAATAGCCGATATTGAGTTCCTGATTTTCTTGACGTAATAATTGCGGCAGCAACATGAGCTGATAATCCTGTACCCAAATAAAATCAGGAGCATCTTGTATCGATAATGCAGCATCACAAAATTTTTTATTGACAGCAACATAAGTCGACCAGTATTCCTGATCAAAGTGAATATAGCTCGGCTGATAATGGCAGATCGGCCAGAGAACCTCATTGGAGTAACCTTCGTAGAAGTTGTGGATTTCCTCTTTTGATAAGAAGACGGGTAGCAGATTCATCGGCTTGAGCAGTGCGATGATTTTCTCCTTTTCACTGTCATCTTTGGGAACTATTCCGGGCCAGCCAACCCAGCAGATTTCAGTAGAGTCAAAGGCCGAATTTAGGCCAGTAGCCAAACCACCGGCACTAGGTTTGATGATAAGCTTGTCTTTTTTTCGTTCTATTTGTATCGGCAGTCTATTTGAAATTATTATTTTCTTTTTATTCTTCATAAAAATATTAGATCGATTTATTTGCAGTGTAGAAGAGTTATAATGAATATAACGATGGGTGCGTATCTATATAAATGAACAAAGCCTAGCTCAAAATCGTTTTGATTAATTCAAATAAGGTCTATTGGTGGTTTTTATCGGACTTAAATAGAAAATTTAGGTAATAGCTGGTTCCGCTTTACTTTTAGCTGTAAATAGGGGTGATAATTATTTCAAAAAAAAGACCTGTAGTGTTCGCTACAGGTCCTTTTATGGCGTGTTCAGTCTTATGAAACGCTCGGGATGTCTATTTTTTCCTTGACCAGTCGGTCTCTCATAAACTCATCCAGGATTGTTCCCAATCGCCCCGAAATTTCACCAAGGATACTTTCCCAATCTTTTACTGTACCATCACAGTTATCTGAAACGATCTTAATACTGTGAAAAGGCAGATTTTTGAGTAAGCAGAAATTTGCTAGCGCATAGGATTCCATATCAAAGGCCAAAGGGTTCAGGTGTCTGATATCTTGATAGAAGGCCGTATTGACATTGATAAAACGATCTGAAGTCAGCAGTGCCTCTTCGTAGTTAAATTCGTCAAGAGAAACGGATTCGATTACTCCTTGCCCTTTTAGGAAAAGTGTATTTTCTAAAAAGAAACCCTCTGTATAAGCATCGCCTTGTGCATAGTAGTTCGGATACAATACATGCCCAATTGGGTGTCTTGTGCATCCGATCGTGCCGACATTCAGTAGAACAGGGTTGATGCCCAATGCTTTGATGTCTTCATAGAGCGTTGCCAACGACAAAAGCGCGTTTACTTTTCCAACACCTATTTCATAGATGAAGGTTGATTTATTTTCGGTAGTAAAAGATAATTCATTTTTATTTGCTACCAGAATGATTGTTTCAATCTCTTTGTTAAGAATCATTTAATTTTCTTCAATATAAGGGTATTCGAAAGCGAGCTCTCCAGCATTGATTAAATGCAAGAAATTGACACAGGCTTGTTTCGATGTAGTGAAATCCATGAATGTGTAGTTACCACAGCTGATCGGATTTTGAAAAGGTACTTCGTAGCCCTCAGTCAAAATCGTTTCCAGAACTTCTTTCATCAATTCGGCTACAGCTTGGGGACTTCTGTCTGTACCCGCTAAGACCACATAAAATCCGGTGCAGCATCCCATCGGACCAACATAGATGACTTCATCACCCAAAATTGTTCTAATTTCTGTCGCAAAACAATGCTCCAATGTATGCATCACCTCCGGAGACAACATGCGTTCCGGTGAATTTGGTCTGATCATGCGGATATCGTAAGTCGTATAGCTTTCAATAGCGCTACTATTGGTATTGGAAGCCTTGGCATATATCCCTTGTTTCAATTTGGTATGGTCTACCGTGAAACTATTTACTTTTGCTTTTTCTTTTGTATACATCTTATTCTGTACATAGCTATAAAGTCCAGGACTTTACAGGGGTTAAAAGTTGAATTTATAATTCCTACAAAGGTAGTAGATATTATTGAAAAAGATTGATGAAAAAACTATTTTAACACTTCATAATGTTCCACTGTCGGGAAGGGGTCATAATAGTGATGTAATAGTTTTTCCCATTCCTTAAATAATTGAGATTCTCTGAAACCTACTGTATGATCCTCTAAAGTTTCCCATTCGACCAATAGGATGTATTGGTTATCTTTTTCAAGGCATTTGCGGAGTGAATGTGTTATATACCCTTTGCTAGCGCTAATGTACTGGCAAGCAGTTTTATAATCACGTTCGAAATTAGACTGTTGTCCCTCGATAATTTGTAGTACGGCTACTTCTAAAATCATAATTTGTTTTTTTAAATATATAGTCAAGTAAATATATCAAATATTTCCACGATAAAAAAGGTCTAAGTTTCAGTAATGATAGCTTTCAGGCCCTGAGAAGCAATAATGTCTAAAACGAAAGGTATCCCTGGATTGCGGTTTTCGGCATTCCATACCAAAGATAAGGTGGTTCGTTGTGCTAAGCCATCCAGTTCAAGAAAACGCACATCAACCTGATAACCATTTTTTAAAGAGGCTGGTACAATGGCAACCCCTAGTCCCTGTGCCACCATATTAAATATGGTTAATGCATTTACCGTCCGGAGTGTAACTTTTGGTGTAAACTGATGATCCTGAAAAATACTCATGACCAAATCATAATAGGAGTGACTGTAATTTTTGGAAAACAGAATAAAGGATTCGTTCTTCAATTGGTACAGATCAGGTTTCTCCTGTTTTAACAAGGGATGATTGTTTGGTAGTACCAGACTGAAATGTTCTGTATGAATAGGAAGGCTATGCAATCCTATCGGTGTTTCGGAAAGACGGACAAAACCGAAATCAAGTTCTTTTTTTTGAATAAGATCCAATTGTGTTTCATTGGCAAGTTCGTGTAGTGACAGTTCGATGTCGGGTTGCTTTTGTTTGAGGGTGAGCAACAACTGAGGTAATATTGTTTGTACTGCCGATCCGATAAAGCCCAACTTTAGGGTGCTGATCTTGCCGTTGGCCAAACTCTGGAGCTGCGTTTCAATCTGATCTAGATGTCTAAACAGTTCTTTTACCTCGTCGAAGAGGTAACCTCCGGCCTCCGTTAAAGAGACATTTCTTTTATTGCGCTCAAACAGCGTTACATGATAGTTTTCTTCCAGTTGCTTGATCTGTCGACTCAGACCCGGTTGGGCAATGAATAGCCGTTCAGCAGCTTTTCTGAAATGGAGCTCTTCGGCTAATACTTTAAAATAGAGAAGATGTCTAAGTTCTATTTGATAATTCATGGTTATCAATTGATGATAAAAATGGTATTTCTAATTATTAAATATAGCGGCTAAATTTGATAAAAGCTTTATAACAATGGAAAAATTTTTATACGGCAGTGGACATTTAACCAGTTCCATTGCCTTGGCAATAGCAAAAGGTGAAGTTAAAGGGGAGATCTCAGCAGAAGTGAAGGCAGCTATCGATCGGAGTGCAGCCTATGTACGCCAGATTGTCGAACGTGGGCAGGTGGTTTATGGTATCAATACGGGGTTTGGTCCACTTTGTACGACGCTGATTGATGCGGATCAGACGCAGGTGTTGCAGGAGAATATCCTGAAGAGCCATGCTGTAGGGATGGGCGAGCCTATCGCAAATGATTTGGCTAAAGTGATGCTTATATTGAAAGTTCATGCATTGGCCAAGGGCTTCTCGGGTGTTCAGTACAGTACATTGGAACGTATAATATGGCATATCGAGCAGGATGTTATTCCTGTTGTACCCAAACAGGGTTCAGTTGGTGCCTCGGGAGACTTGGCACCATTGTCCCATCTTTTCCTGCCCCTGATTGGGCTTGGCAAAGTGAATGTCGAGGGTGAAATTTATACAACGGCGGATATTTTAGCGCAACATGGTCTTAAGCCTGTTCAATTAGGTGCTAAGGAGGGGTTGGCCTTGATCAATGGGACACAATTTATGGCTGCTCATGGTGTGAAAGCTGTTAGCGAGTTCAATAGAGTACTTCAAAATGCGGATATTATTGCCGCATTGATGATTGAGGGACTGAATGGATCCATTAAACCTTTCTTTTCCGAATTACATCAACTGCGTCCACACGCTGGCAATCGCTATGTTGCTTCAAATATCCATTCCTTACTTTATGGGTCAGCTATTTTAGAAAGTCATAAAGATTGTTCGCGTGTTCAAGATCCGTATTCTTTACGTTGTATCCCACAGGTGCATGGCGCTTCACGTAATGCATGGCTTCACTTAAAGGATACGATCGAGGTTGAAATCAACTCGGTAACAGATAATCCTGTTATTATAAACGACGAATTAACGATCAGTGGCGGTAGTTTCCATGGACAGTCTATTGCCTTACCTTTGGATTATGCTACGCTCGCCGTATCGGAAATAGGTAATATATCAGATCGGAGGGTGTATTTATCCCTAGAGGGGCAAACCAATGGGGTGCCTAAGTTGTTGATGAAATCGACAGGACTTAATTCTGGTTTTATGATTCTTCAATATAGTACAGCTGCTATTGCAAGTGAGAATAAGGGTTTGTGTTTTCCAGCAAGTGCGGATAGTATCCCAACATCATTGGGACAAGAAGATCATGTGAGTATGGGTTCCATTTCTGGTAGAAAGCTGCTTCAGGTCATAGATAACGTGGATAAAATTCTGAGTATTGAATTGTTATGCGCAGCACAGGCGAAGGATTATCATCACCCGCTGCGGTCTACTCCGGCATTGGAAGCGGTCCATGAACGCATACGGCAGTTTATTCCACATATTGAATCTGATCAGCCAATGGAAGCTTTGTTAACGAATGCATTGGAATTGGTCAAATCGGGCGAACTGATTACCCTACGTCAGCAGACTAATCCGCAGCAAGATGTTGAGACCGCGTTGGTAGAACGTTTTGATACATTTTAGATTGGCATATTATGGAGAAAGATTTAAAACTTATAGGACCTTTCAGGCAATTATTGACAATGGATCATATTTCATTGAAAGGTGCTATAAAGGATAACGAATTACAGATCATTGATCATGCTGGCATTTTGATTGAAGGAGAAATCATTCAAGAGATAGGTGATTTTAACCTTTTATGTCAACAATGGCAGGAAAGAGCTACCATCATCCATCTTGAAGGTGATCAGGTCGCTTTACCGGGCTTCGTGGATTGCCATACCCACATTAGCTATGCAGGGCAGCGGGCAAATGATTTTGCGCTTCGTAACGCAGGCTCTTCCTATCTGGAAATTGCGGAATCCGGTGGTGGAATTTGGAGTACGGTATCCCAGACAAGAGCTAGTGCCGAAGATGAACTGGTACAACTGACTATCGATCGCTCCGATTTTTTATTGCGTCAAGGTATTACAACTGTCGAAGTTAAAAGTGGTTACGGTCTTCAAGTTGAAGAAGAACTTAAGATTTTGCGCGCTATTAAGAGGGCAAATGGCCAAACTGCTGCGGATTTAATACCGACTTGTTTAGCAGCACATATGCTGCCTCGGGACTATAAAGGATCGGCGAAAGATTACCTTGATTTGATGGAGGCAACTCTCTTCCCAGAATTGAAAGCACAGCAGTTGGCCAATCGAGTGGATGCTTTTATTGAAAAAACAGCATTTGATGCCGAAACGATCAAACCGTATTTGCAACGGGCCAAAGAAATGGGCTTCGATTTGACGGTTCATGCAGATCAGTTCAGTACCTCCGGAAGTCAAGTTGCAGTGGAATTAGGAGCACGATCCGCTGATCACCTTGAAGCGTCTACAGCCGTCGAGATTGAGCTTTTGGCGCATTCAGATACCGTTGCTGTGGCATTGCCTGCGGCATCTATTGGTATCGGTTGTGCTTTCACGCCGGCACGCAAACTGTTGGACGCCGGTGCAAGTTTAGCAATCGCAAGTGACTGGAATCCGGGTTCCGCACCGATTGGCCAATTGCTGACCAGTGCCTGTATATTGGCAACAATGGAAAAGCTCAGCAACGCTGAGGTTTTATCAGCATTGACCTTCCGGGCAGCACATGCCTTGAATCTGCATGATCGCGGCAAGTTGGCAAAGGGAATGCGAGCGGATTTTAGTTTATTTCAGACCGATAATTATCAAAATATCACTTATTATCAAGGAAGTATGCAGCCTTCGGCTGTCTGGAAAAATGGTAAGGAAGTGTTTTCAATTGAACGATGATGGACAATGTATTTAGTCGTGTAGTTGCAGAAGGTATCCCTTCGCAGCTACCCCCCAAGATAGCGCGTGATCTGACTGTAAGTCATGCACCACGACGCAAAGATATTCTTTCGAAAAAAGAGGAAAAGCTTGCGCTTAGAAATGCCCTGCGTTACTTCCCAAAATCATGGCATGCGGAATTGGCACCGGAGTTTCTGGCCGAATTAAAAGCTTACGGAAGGATCTATATGTATCGCTTTAGGCCAAGTTATGAAATGTATGCACGTCCGATAGCAGCCTACCCGGCAAAAAGTAAACAAGCAGCAGCCATTATGCTGATGATTCAGAATAATTTGGATCCTGCAGTTGCCCAACATCCCCATGAGCTGATTACTTATGGTGGTAATGGTGCCGTATTTCAAAATTGGGCACAATACCGCCTGACGATGCATTATCTTTCCCAGATGACGGATGAACAAACGCTGCATATGTACAGTGGTCATCCAATGGGTTTATTTCCATCTTCGGAACATGCTCCCCGGGTTGTTGTCAGCAATGGTATGATGATTCCGAATTATTCGAAACCCGATGATTGGGAGCGGTACAATGCGCTTGGTGTCACCCAATATGGGCAGATGACAGCAGGTTCCTATATGTACATTGGTCCACAAGGTATTGTGCACGGAACAACGATTACGGTCATGAATGCTTTCCGTCGGCAGCTTCCAGTTGGAGAATCTATCCAAGGAAAAGTGTTTTTGACCTCCGGCCTCGGGGGGATGAGTGGCGCACAGCCGAAAGCAGGTAATATTGCTGGTTGCATTACCGTCTGCGCTGAGGTCAATCCTACCGCCGCGAAAAAAAGACACGAGCAGGGTTGGGTAGATGTATTGGTGGAAGATATTGCTCAATTGGTGGAGCAGGTTCGCATAGCGATGGATAAAAAGCAGACGATATCCTTTGCTTATATTGGTAATATTGTGGAGGTCTGGGAAGCCTTTGACCGCGAGCATATTTATGTCACTGTTGGATCTGACCAGACATCGCTCCATAACCCCTGGTCTGGAGGATATTATCCAATGGGCTTATCGTTTGATGAGTCCAATGTGCTGATGGCTACCGATCCGGATAGATTTAAGCAGCTTGTCCAGGCAACTTTAGTTCGTCATGTAGATGCCATTAATAACCATGTTGCCAAGGGTACATATTTCTTCGACTATGGCAATGCATTTCTACTAGAAAGTAGTCGTGCCGGAGCGGCAATATTGGATTCGGAGGGGGATAAATTTATATATCCATCATATGTTCAGGATATTTTAGGGCCAATGTGCTTTGACTACGGTTTTGGTCCGTTTCGTTGGGTATGTACCTCCGGAGATCCTTCGGATCTTGAAAAGACAGATCAGCTTGCAATGGCTGTACTGACATCGCTTCAGGCGATAGCGCCAAAGGAGATCCAACAACAGATGTTGGATAACATCCAATGGATCAAGGAGGCCGGAAAGAATAAGTTGGTTGTAGGCTCACAAGCCCGTATCCTGTATGCAGATTCTAATGGCCGTATCGCGATTGCCAAAGCATTTAATGAAGCCGTTCGAAACGGAGAACTTGCTGGTCCAGTCGTATTGGGGCGTGATCATCACGATGTCAGTGGAACGGATTCCCCTTATCGGGAGACAAGCAATATCTATGACGGAAGTCAGTTTACCGCGGATATGGCGATACATAATGTGATAGGTGATAGTTTTCGAGGTGCAACCTGGGTCTCCATTCACAATGGTGGCGGTGTTGGCTGGGGCGAAGTAATCAATGGCGGTTTCGGAATGTTGCTTGATGGTTCGGTAGCCGCAGATGGTAAACTGGAGAAAATGTTGTACTTTGATGTGAATAATGGTATCGCTAGGCGTGCCTGGGCACGTAATAAAGAGGCAAATCAAGCCTTGGATAGTGCAATGGCAAGCAATCAGACGCTACAGGTTACCCGCGCACAACTGGTGGACGACCATATTATTGATGAATTGTTTAATGACAACGAATGAATCTTTTACTTAACCAGCGGGACTTATATACCAGGGGAGACCAGGCCGTCTGGAAAGGGCGAATCGACGGCGAACAAAGGCATTGGATGCGCTGGCATCAATTGATGGAATGTACAGACCTGTTGGTCGATCCCAATTTGAATCAGTCAGTGGTGTTCCTGGGGTTTTGCAGTGACGAAGGTGTCGCCCGCAACCAGGGACGGGTGGGTGCTAAGGATGGACCTGGTGCTATACGGAATGTACTTGCTAATCTGCCGGTTCATTTTTCATGTGAACTAAAACTTAAAGATGCTGGTGATATTTTTCTTAAAGATAGTGATTTAGAGTATGCTCAATTGGCGCTGGGTTATGCTGTATCTTCAATTCTTAAAGCAGGTGGATTTCCTGTCGTATTGGGGGGTGGACACGAGGTGACTTATGGCCATTATCTCGGAATAAAAGATTTTTTGGCTGATTGTGGACATAAGATCGGTATTATCAACCTGGATGCTCATTTGGATATGCGTGCGCTTGCTGGAGGGCAGGGGAATTCAGGAACAGGATTTTACCAGATCGAAGCGGACCGTGAAGGTATGGGCCAATCGTTTCATTATATGGCTATTGGTATACAGGAGATCAGCAATACAAGTGGTCTTATCAACTATGCAAAGTCAAAGCATACGCAGATTATTGAACGAAGAGATCTGGTTCCAGGTAAGCTTAATGCTATTAAGAAGCAAATTGAAGTATTTGCCAGTCAGGTTGATTATATATACTTAACTGTTGACCTGGATGTTTTCGCGGCTCCTTATGCACCCGGCGTAAGTGCGCTAGCCTTCAATGGTATTATTCCGGATGATCTATTTTTCGACTTGTACAGTGCTATTATTGAACTGCCTAATTTGAGGTCCATGGATATCGCGGAGTTAAACCCGTATTTTGATATTGATGCCCGGACAGCAAAACTGGCGGCAGATCTTATTTTTAAATTTTTAAATAGGTTTTAATCGATTGTATTTGGATAGGTCTTGGTGAAATAAGACTTGTCTAAAACATAAAAGCAGGTTAGATCTTTCTATGAAAGATCTAACCTGCTTTTATGTTTTCTCGTTGCGCTAAAAAAGTACATCAGCCAACTCCGCTTCTTTGTCAAAGACTGACTTTGCAAAGGGGCACAAGGGGAGGATTTTGAGATGTTCTTTTCGGGCAAAGGCTACGGCAGCCATCAATAGTTGTTTACCTAATCCCTTGCCTGTATAGTTTTCGCGGACTTCGGTATGGTCAATAATAAACTTTGTTGGCCCAGCCCAGGTATATGTCATTTGTGCAGCTGATTTTCCTTGATCTACTACCTCAAAACTGCCATGTTTTTCGTCGTTTTTATGTACTACTTCCATTGATGATAATTTGATGTGTTATATAAAAGTATATCCAAAATAAACAAAATCTGATCAACATTATCCTCGAATTGTTTATCCTGTCGAATATTGCCGAAAATTGACCAAGTGATGTTAGGCTGATCGGCATTAATCACTGATGTGCTAAGGCCTATCTGCTCTTTTTGCCAAATAAATGCTAAAATATATAGATATACTAAATATGTTAGTATATTTGTTTTAGGAATGACTATGAATCGGAGCAAAAAACAAGAGTTTGCCATTGTGGATATAGAAACCACAGGGGGTAATGCAAAATCCAGCCGGATTACTGAAATTGCAATCGTTATACACGACGGTAATCGTGTGCTGCATCGTTGGGAGACTTTGGTAAATCCAGGTGTTGAAATTCCGAATTCTATTTTTGCGCTTACGGGTATCGACAATGACATGGTTGCGGATGCGCCATTATTTGAGGATGTTGCACCGGAAATTTATGCATTATTGAAAGATCGTGTTTTTGTTGCACACAATGTTAATTTTGATTATTCCTTCATTCGTTTTCAGCTTCAGGAGGCCGGAATAGACTGGTCTTCCATTAAATTGTGTACCGTACGCTATGCCCGTAAGATCAAACCGGGGCTTTTATCCTATAGTTTGGGCCGTTTGTGTGATTACCTCGATATACCCATCGAAAATAGGCACAGGGCAGGTGGTGACGCCGATGCAACAGCGATTCTTTTCGCTTATCTTCGCGCCCTCGATACGACACAGGTGTTTCAGGAAATGATCAAACACAAGGCTATCGACCAGCGGTTTCCGCCGCATTTAGATCGGAAGGAATTTGAGCAATTGCCCGATACCGCTGGTGTTTATTATTTTCATGATAGAAATGGGAAGGTCATCTATGTGGGGAAGGCAGTCAATATCAAGAAAAGGGTGTTATCCCACTTTACAGGTAACAATATTCAGGCGCAGCGACAAAATTTTTTAAAAGAGATCTATCACATTAGTTATGAATCTTGTGGTACAGAACTGATGTCTCTGCTACTGGAATGTACGGAGATTAAACGACTTTGGCCCAAATATAATCGGGCACTCAAACGGTATGAACCAAAATTCGGTCTGTTTTGCTATGAGGATCAAAATGGGTATCTCCATTTGGCGATAGGTAAGATGAATCGGATCCAAGATTGCATCCAGTTATTTCAACGGGAATATGATGCCATTCAATTATTACAGTCCTTTATGAAAGAAGGAGAAATTAGCTCTCAGTTTTGTCATTTTGGCACTGCTAGTTTGTCAGCTAAATCCGTCAGTCGAGCTGATTTGCCTGACAAAGAACTGCATAATACACGTGTGGAGCGTTGTATTGATGAATGGTTAAAGCAAAGACCTTCTTATGTATTTATAGATAAGGGGCGGAGTATGGAAGAAAAGAGCTGTATTGTCATTGAAAATGGCCGGTTTTATGGTATGGGGTATATTGATCTATATGGTCAATATGCTGATTTAGCAGATATCAGAACCCAGGTAAAGGTTTATCCAAGCAATCATTATATGATGGAGCTGGTAAGGCAAATGGCTGAACGCTATCCAAATAAGGTGCATTTCCTGACTCAAAATCCGGCTGGGCTTATAGCTGCTGAGCCTGACACTGACTATGACAAAATTACCACAGACAAGCTCTTCCAATAAGTTGATCTGTTACTCGATAATATAGTCAGTGGACTCAGAAAGGGTAGATTCGTCATATCAATCTCAGCAATTTGTTAAAAAAATGTGAAATATAAAATTGACACTCTTTTTGGTCTAATAGTTGAAATATTCCTTGTGTAGAATAATAAAAAAGACTTTTCATAATTTAGGTTAATAATTGGTTAGTTAAGACCTGGGGCTCCCAACCTCAGGTCTTCTTTTTTATATACAGAGACAGCGTGTATCGTTGCTCGTTTGGATGGAAAGCGCTTCTTATATAAAATTGAACCCAGTTATTTTTGTTTAAAAATCACTTTTTGCTATCTTATTGTGTAACAGTAATGGTTTGTATATCAAATTATTGTGATTTGTCCCCCCTTTTGTCCCCCTTGTTTTTTTCTCTACGGGGTTAATTTGACTTACTTTAGTACATGCATACTGTAATGGCGGAATTAGTAAACAAATATGGGGCGTTTTCTAAAAGTAGCTACGGTATATCTTATCCATATCTTTATATATAAAAAGGGCCTAGGCCCTTTTTTTTGTGTCATTCTGATGGAGATGTCTACTTTGTAGACAGTGGAAAATGCCGAAATTTTTGCTTCAATAAACTTAGACCTAGATTTTGATATAGATCTTCTTTTTTCTGAGGAATAAGGCTGCTAACCAATTGAGGAAAACAAAGAACAGGGCGAATAATACTGACCCCAGTGCTTGGTTTGTCCAGTTTCCAAATATCGCCTGATAGCTAAAGTCCCAGAGGTTTTGCTTAGTATTTGGTATCAAAATAAGGGCACATAGGCTGGGAACAATTCCACTCAGACAATAGATGAAAAGTGTATTCTTTCCGAAGTCGTCAAACACACTGTATAGCGGACCTTTGATCTTTAGAAATTCAATCAGATAAATTAACAGACTCAGAAAAGCTAAGGCTATCCCGGTTGTAAATAAGCAATAACTACTGGTCCAGATCTTTTTATTGATGGGGAAGGCAAAAGACCATAAATATCCGGCAATGATCAAGGTTACTCCCCAGGCAAATAGCCTGATCAGCTCTTTCTTTCCTGCTAATCTTTGAATAATATATTTCCCGGTTATATAACCAAAAACAGTTTGACTGATTGCAGCGGGTGCGCTCCATATATCTTCGGGATCAAATGCTTTACCTTCACCATGATAAAGGTGGGAAGCACCGAAAAGCTTGACGTCCAGAGCCGTTCCAAACCATCCTTCTAAGCTATAGGGATCATTGGGGTTGGCTATATAGCAGATTAACCAATAGAAAAGCAGCAGAAAGATACTCGTAATAACGGCTCCTTTATCTTTGAGGTAATAGATTAATACGGCACTGCAAAAATAGCATAAGGCAATACGTTGTAAAACACCAAAGTAGCGGTATTTTTCCATGGGCAGCCATTCCAGCTGATGCTGGCTATTCCATTCCACATAAGGGAAGATATTTAATAAGAAGCCGATCAGAAATAATAATAGAAATCTTTTGCTGACTTTTTTTAGAAATACCGCAGATGGGATTTCTTCCATTTTTTTTAAGGAGAAAGCCATTGAATTTCCTACCGCGAACAGAAAAAAGGGAAAAATAAGATCTGTAAATGTACAGCCATGCCAGGCGGAATGTTCCAGCTGCAGATATACATGGTGGTAATTCCCTGGATTATTGACTAGTATCATGGCTGCAACTGTAAATCCACGAAATATGTCTAATGATTTAAAGCGGTTCATAAATTGATATAAAAAAGGCCGCTTTAGGAAGTTTCAGTTCAACTAAAGCGGCTCGGGTTGGTCATTAATAGCCTGGATTTTGAGTTAGGCTAGGGTTTGCCTGCATTTCCAATAATGGTATTGGTAGTAGGAGGCTATTTTGGTTAAAATTATATTTTATTGGAGTAGGGGAACTTACATTCCCTTCGTTACAGGTAAACTTGAGCTCGTTCAGCTTGTTCATAACGTCCACTGTAACGCCATAACGATTCAAATCATCCCAACGTTGTCCCTCAAATGCAAGTTCCAATCGGCGCTCATTGAGTATAATAGATTTCAGCTGACTTGCGTTGCCTGTTGTGATATCGGGCAGCCCAGCACGGTGGCGGATGATGTTAAGGGTATTCATTGCTTCGTTTGAATTGCCTAGGGCATTTAAAGCTTCTGCCTTTAACAAAACAATATCTGCCAGACGGAGTAAATAGAAGTGGTCTCCACTCTGAAAACTATTGGCGTGTTTTTGTTTGACATTAAAGGGGATTTTGGTATTGCTATCTGCACAAGGGTTCCAGAACTCATCAGCCCAAGGGACAGAAAAGAACCAGATATTGGCATTTTTCCGTTTTGTGTCACCCGCTTTGTCATAAGCATCTACAAGATCTTTAGAAGGAGTGCCATATCTGCGCCATTCATTTTCATTGATCAGTCCATTCCCATCCAGATCGGGGAAAAAGAAGGCACCTCCCCAACAACTTAAATTGGGACTTCCTGCAACATATGGGATTTCTATAATTGACTCATTGTTGTAGTTGTGTGCGCCATCAAAGAGGTCAGCATAGTTTTGAAGCAGCTGATAGCCACCTTTTCCGTTAATTACCGCATCTGCGTATTGGAGAACCTTGTTGTAATCCCGATCTGGCCGTTGTGCCCATATCTTGGTCAGGAGGGCATTTGCGGCGCCTTTTGTTGCGCGAACTTTGTCGATAGAAGGTTGGCCAAATCCGTCTGGTAGATTGTTTACGGCAACTTGCAAATCCGAATCTATAAAGTCATAAACTTCTTCTACAGTTGATCTTTTGATACGGATGACTTCTGGGTCTGTGCTGTTCGAGTGTTTTTCCAGCGGAACTCCACCATATAATTTGACTAGCTGGTAGTAATGGAAAGCTCTCAAAAAAGAGGCTTCCCCTAAAATTTGTTTACGCCGCTCTTCTGAAAAGGTAGGGTCAGTGACTTTTCCTACGTTGTCAATGACAATATTACATTTTGAAATGGCTCCATATAATTCTTCCCAGTCCCTGCGTACCATGTCATTGGTATTGGTGATGGTGTTGAAATCAATTTGCCCAAAATCAATCTCACCACCACCTGCAGCGTGTGCATTGTCAGAGCGGATATCAGTTTGTAAAATCATCTCCCATTGGTAGTAATTGGCATTACTACCCGGTCTTGTGCCATTTCCGATGAATGAGTTATAAGCGCCATTCATCGCTTTTTCGATATTATCACCTGTCAGGTAAGCATTTTCACTGGTTACCGTAGATGTTGGTTGTACGTCCAAAAACTTCTTACAAGAAGTGAAGGATAGGGATGCCATTAAGGCTATTGTGAGCGACGTATATAGATTAGATCTCATGTTATTCAAATTAAATGGTTAAAAGGTTAAGTTTAAACCAACAATAAAGGTGCGTGCTTGTGGTGAAGTACCGAAATCAATACCTGGAGACATATTGGAGCTCACAGCGTATTGATTGGTTGCGCTGTACATACTGACCTCGGGATCCAAACCGGAGTACTTGGTAAAAGTCAATAGGTTTTCACCGGTCACATAGAAACGCAGTTTATTAATTTTCCATTTCTCCAGGACCTGTTTGGGTATGGTATAGCCGAGTGTTAACGATTTTAATCGGAGATAGGATCCCTTTTCAACAAATCGGGAAGAGATCTGCGTATTGTAATTATCCTCCGTGGTGTTTAAATCGGGACGTGGCATCGTGCTGTTTTTATTTGTTGGACTCCAACGGTTAAGGACTGCCGCACTTTGGTTTCGGGGCTCCCACATACCTTCTGTATAAATACGTGTTGCATTGAGGATGTCGTTACCCTGTACACCTTGCAAGAAAAAAGATAAATTAAAGTTTTTGTAACTGAAATCGTTTGTCATTCCGTAAGAAAACTTGGGTGTGGCATTACCAATAACAGCCATATCGCTCGTCTGAAGTCCCGCATCGGGATCAGCCATCTGATAGATCATATCGCCGGTTTCCGGATTGACACCCTTGGCTACGTAGCCCCAGAAGGTGCCTAAAGCAAGGCCTTCTTTGGCGATGGTACTGTTTCCACGACCGTCAATATTACCATCGTAATAGGTGCCACCATCAATATTCAGAACTTTGTTGCGATTGAGACCAAAGGTTAGGGATGTATTCCATTTGAAGTCCTGGACAAAATTCCGGCTACTTAATTCAAATTCAAAACCTTTGTTCTGTAGATCGCCAAGGTTCCTTAGGACGTTGGCATATCCCGAACTATAAGGTACGCGCGAATCCAGTAAAAGTCCTACCGTTTTCTTTGCATAATAGTCTGCCGCGATAGTCAATCGTGAGTTTAGAAAGCTCGCATCAATACCAATATCCGTCTGGTTGGTTGTTTCCCATTTCAGGCTGGGGTTATCCAGCGTGATTGGTGTGTAGCCTGGTACAACCTGATCGCCAATGACGTACGACCCTGTCACATCTATTAAGCCAAGATAGGCGAAGGCCGGTATCTGGCTGTTTCCGACTTTACCCCAGCTCGCTCTGACCTTTAAATCGTTGACTGTATTTTTCCAGGCTTCGAAGAAACTCTCATTTGATATACGCCAGCCTGCTGAAAAGGAGGGGAAATAACCCCAGCGGTTGTTGGGGCCAAATACCGAAGATGCATCTGCTCTTAGGTTGGCCGTGAATAAATAAGTGCTATTATAATCATAACCGATTTTGGCGATACCGGAAACGGTCGTAATTGCAGCATCCTTTGCAGTAGGCATGCTTGTAATCATCGATCCGCCATTAACGGTATGGATCGCAGGATTGGCGAAGTTCTGCGTACTTATACTTGAACCAGTTGTTTGTGTTTTGGTGGTAATATACCCCAATAAACCGGTGAAGTGATGTTTTTCATTAAAGGTCTTATCATAGTTTAGGGTGTTTTCGGACATCCAATACTGATTGTCCTGTTGGTCGAGCTGGGCCATTCCCTTATATTTCCGGCCTTCGGTGGTACGAAATGGATCGACAAAACTACGGTATTGATTGTTGTATTTCTCGTAGCCAAATAAAGTTTTGAATTTTAGTTCAGGGAGGATATTCGCCTCAGCAAAAATATTTCCAGTAAATCTATTATTGACATAAGAATGTTCATTTCCGGTAGCCAATGCAACAGGGTTATCAAGGTCTGTATAAAAAGGATCTACGGTAAATGCACCTTTGTCACCGTAGATTCCAATCACTGGGGAACCTAAATAAGCATTCATAATAACACCATTTCGTGTATTTTCGGGAATATCTACATCATACCAGCGGTTATAAGACATACTCGTTCCTACTTTGAATATCTTGTTGATCTGATGATCGAGATTGACTTTGAAATTGACTTTGTTGACTGTATTTGTAATGACGGTACCATTATCTTTCTGATACGATCCTGAGATGTAAAATCCGGTCTTTTCATCACCACCGCGTACAGAGGCCTGATATTTTTGGCTATGCCCCGTGCGGAACAATTGATCTGGCCAATTGGTATCTGCTGAATATTTGGACCAATCGGCTGTCTCTCCAACTTCGGTCATCAGAGCTTTATATTGCGCAGCATTCAACACCTTTGGTCTTTTCCAGATTGTTGAAAAACCCTGATAAGTTTCGAAGTTTACTAGTGTTTTGCCATTATTCCCACGTTTGGTTGTAATGAGAACAACGCCATTGGCACCCGAAGAACCGTAGACAGCTGCGGATGCGGCATCTTTTAACACCGAGATGCTCTGTATATCTGAAGGATTGAGTTCGGAGATATTTTCGGTAGGAACACCATCGAGAATATACAATGGGTTGCTACCGGCCGTGATTGTCGACGTTCCGCGTACACGAATAGAGAAACCAGCCTGTGGCTGACCCGAGGATTTGACGATTTCTACCCCAGCCATTTTCCCTTCCATGGCACTAGCTAATTGGGTTACCGGTCTGTCTTCAATATCCTTTGTGTTCATCGTGGCAATAGCTCCGGTGATGTCTTTCTTCTTCTGCGTTCCAAAACCTATCACAACGATCTGTTCCAATTGGTTATTTGCCGTTTTCAGCTGAACTGTTAGGGGATTGTTGCTGCTGATCGTATTATTTACCGTTTCATAACCTACAGAGCTAAAGCTTAGTTGTTGTGTCGGTGCACCTTCTATGCTAAACTCGCCTTTACTGTTGGTTTCGGCCTGACGGCCATTATCCATATTTCGGATGGTGACACCCGCTAGCGGTTTTCCATCCATATCAACAACTTTCCCTTTGATCAGCTGTTGGACAGTCTGATTATTTGCCTGGGGTATATCTATTTTTCTCTTTAATACAATGGTGTTGTTGACGATTTTGTACGAATACGATAGTTCTTTTAGGTTATCATTCAAAATCTCTTCAATGGAGCCATCCGTATGATGGATCAGAATCTTTTGATTGTCATTGATCTGAGAATTGTCGTAAAGAAATACGTAGGAACTTTGCCGTTCGATTTCTCGCGCAAACTTTGCTAATGTGTATTCTTTGTCGTGTAATTTAATTTTGGATTGACTCACCAAGGCGATAGCCTTGTTATTTACAGTCGCTAGGCACTGGATGGCCAGTAGGGCACCAAATAGTTTTGCCCGTTTATGCGCAAAATGATTCGTTGTAACTTTATACATAATTTAGTTGGTAAATGTGTTCTATATTTTTATACGTTAGAGTTCTACTTCAATTTTGTTGTTTTTTAATTGGCATTTAATATCTAGGAAGTTGAGTGTTTCAATCAATTGTTGCGCGGTGGAGTTGCGTTTTATTTTTCCGGTCAGTTCACGTTTTTCATTGGTTCCTTTGTAGATGATATCCACATTATACCAACGTTTTATAGCAGACAGGGCTTCCTTGACCGGTGTAGATTCGAAATAGAAGAAGCCATTTTTCCAGGCTATCGCTTCTTCAATGTTCACGTCCTGGACAAGTAAATTGTTATTCCTGCTGAATGCGGCCTGACCTGGTTTTAACATCTTGGATCGACCAGATTGTGTCACCTGTACTGAGCCTTCGACAAGGGTGGTCCTGTTGTTTTCATTCGGATAAGACTGTACATTAAAATGCGTTCCGAAAACCCGGATGATCTGCTGGTCTGCATTAACGTAGAAGGGTTTTTTCTTATCTGGTGTAACCTCAAAATAAGCTTCACCGGACAATGTTACCTCCCTGTTGTTGGATGCGAAAGTCTCGGGAAAGGTCAGTTTGGAGCCGGCATTTAACCATACCTTACTGCCATCTGCAAGTATGATATTATATTCTGTACCGATCGGTGTTTCTATGGTATTTGTTCTATGACCAGGATTATTGTTGCCGGCGGTAAACTGATATTGAACCGTACCTTCGGCAGTCGTCGTAATCTTTACCTTTGCATCTTGATGTAGAATATGCTGTTTATTGTCGGATAGATCTATTTTGGTTCCGTCTGCTAAGGTTAATACAGCAGCTTTTGTCCCAGGATGAACCTCTTTTTGAACTATAGCTATTTCCGTTACTTGCTCATAGTCCGTGTGCTGTACGAGATAAAGCGGAAGTCCAAATAAGAGTAACAATGCAGCAGCAATTCCAGCCAATTTGTACCATCTGGAAATCGGTTTGATTTTGGAGCTTTCTATTTGCTGTTTGATATTCGAAAATAAACGTTCCTTAAGCTCTTGCTCACTTGTTGCGATTTGCTCGGGAATAGGGAGGGGTTCTTCACTATTTTCTTTATACCATTGCAGTAAATACGCCTCTTCTTCTTCCGTACAGGTGCCTTGAAGCCATTTATAAGCTAATTGCTTAATTTCAAATTGATTGTTATCAACCATATTTAGGGGTTATTTTCTATATAGTTCCCGAAATATGGAGGTACCCTGACAGCTGGGTAAAAAAAATTATAAAGTAATCAGAAAGCGCTGAATACCAGCGCGTATTTTTTTTAGGGCACGACTTAATTGGGTTTCAACTGTCTTCACGGAGATATCAAGTTCATCCGCAATTTGTTTGTAAGTCAGTCCCTGCTCACGGGATAGTTTGAAAATAAGCTGGCATTTCTCAGGTAAGGTTGAGACAACTTGTTCCAATCGGGCCCGCAATTCCTCAAACTGAAGCCAATCTTCGGTGGAGTTATCAAAATCTACCCAATCGTTATCCTGCTGAAAGGCTTCTCGTTTATAACGCTGTGCCAGATATTTAAAGACCTTGTATTTCACAGCGACTGCGAGATAGGAGGAGACATTGCTCTCTATATGCAATTGCTGTCTTCGGAGCCAAATAGAGGTGAAGATATTCTGAACGATTTCCTGCGCGTCCTCCAGCGAATCTGTTTTTCGGGCAGCCTGATAGTAGAGCTTCTTCCAGTAGCGCTCATATAATGCTTCAAAAGCGATATTATCATCCTGTTGAATCAATAGAATCAACTCTTCATCCGAATGGCTCCCACTATCTTTCATCTGAGACAATAATCTGTTTTTCTTCGGTTATATTATGTGACTATATAATTTGTGCTGTAAATGTAGTTACTAAATTAGGAATATTCCAATTTTTAAAATTAATATTACCGGTCCAATTGTTTAAGGTATTGTCTGTTTTGGTCTCAAGGGCTAAAGTTCGTTTTTCAGTAAATAAGCCACACGTTGAGCTAGGTTAGAGATTTGCATGGAAGAATGATAGTAGAGGTGGACCCTACATTTTCTGGATGACTATATACGCTTTATCGTGCTAGATATGGTTGTCTAGTAGTTAAAATAGATCAAAGAGTCTATTTTTCTATTTTATCCGTTTTCAGCAGGTCAATAGCCCGTTTAAAGCACCATTAAAGCACTTTTTGCTATCTAGCAAGATAGTGCTATATCTGTGCTATATCTGTGCTTGACAAGTGCTTTATCTGTAATGGACAACTGAGACGTCAAAATACTAGCATTGAAAGAACAGATAAAGTGTGATTTTTTAACTTATGTGTTTTAAATATTTCTTTTTGTTTAAAGCTAAGATTCTGTTTATTTGTACCCAATAAACACTGAGTGAAGCAGCCATATCAATGCGCAAAAAAAAGCAACAATGCTGGGGCAGGCTTGATTTTCATTATGATGGAAGGCTGCGGATAGATTGCGAGTATATAAAAGCAAAAAAAGAGTACCCAAATTGCTTAGATACTCTTTTTTGTGTTTTATTTAATGTTATAGCTATTAGAAATTCGGTTTCAACAAATACTTATCATAGAAACGGAAAATATGATCAGCTGCTTCTTCAGCGGTATCAACGATGCGAAAAAGCTTGAGGTCTTCTTCACTGATGTACTTGTTTGACAACATGGTATTTTGCACCCAGTCCATGAGGCCTTTCCAGTACTCTGAACCAACCAATACAATTGGGAAGCGGGCAATCTTACCTGTTTGAATCAAGGTAATCGCTTCAAAGAGTTCATCCATTGTTCCGAAGCCACCAGGCATAACGATATAACCTTGAGAGTATTTCATAAACATTACTTTTCGTACAAAAAAGTATTTGAACTCAAGCAGTTTATCCCGATCAATATATTTGTTGTGAAACTGCTCAAACGGTAGTTCAATATTCAAACCCACAGATTTTCCGCCAGACTCATAAGCACCTTTATTTGCGGCTTCCATAATCCCCGGGCCACCTCCAGATATAATACCATAACCCCGTTCAGTTAGTAGCGCAGCGATATCTACAGCCATTTGATAATATTTGTGTTCACGTGGTGTGCGTGCCGAACCAAATATGGATACACAGGGGCCAATTTTAGCCAATTTTTCAAACCCATCCACAAATTCTGACATGACTTTAAAAATCTGCCATGAATCTTTAACCTTAATTTCCTGCCATGTTTTGTTCTCAAAAGCGCGGATAATTTTATCTTCTTTTGTAATGTCCATATATAACGTTATACATTTAATTTCTAAAACCCATTTTTTTTCAAAAAGGAATACAATATAGCTATTTTTTTAATACTAGCTACTTTTTACGATTATTCTTACATTTGCATTATGAATTTTTCTTCTAAACTTCTTGAGAACGCGGTTGCGGAATTTGGTAAATTACCGGGTGTGGGACAAAAGACAGCCCTAAGGCTGGTCTTGCATTTATTGAAGCAATCCGATCCCGAGGTGGCCCGTTTTACGGCATCTATTGATCGGTTGAAAGAAGATATTCAATATTGCCAGGAATGTTTTAATATTTCGGATCATGCGACCTGTGAAATATGTGGATCGTTTAAACGTGAAAAGAACCTCATCTGTGTGGTCGAAGATACACGTGATGTTATGGCCATTGAAAATACAAATTCTTACCAAGGTGTTTATCATGTATTAGGGGGGCTGATTTCGCCAATGGACGGAATAGGTCCTGCTGACCTTAAAATTGAAGGATTACTCAACCGTATTCAACGGGGTGGTGTTGAGGAGGTTATTTTAGCACTTTCAGCAACGATGGAAGGGGATACAACCATCTTTTATCTGTATCGAAAATTGCGTGAGTTTGATATCAAGATTACAACAATCGCACGCGGTATCGCATTTGGAGGTGAATTGGAATATGTCGATGAGCTCACCTTGGGTCGGTCAATCGCTACCAGGGTGCCTTACGAACGTCATGTTGGCTAGTTGTATTTCAAATAGATCTCTTTGACTCCCTCATGGACTTTGCGGCCTTTCCGTATCTGTTGGTGCCTAACCTCATCCTTTAGGATATGGCTATTTTCTTTTTTGTTTTTAAGAATGTTGAAGTAGGCTATCTTACCGATCGTTGTCTTTTCCAGTCCCAATAGGTTACAGGAGTAATCGCCCAGTAGATAGTTGTTATAGTACAAATGTACCTCCCGCATTAATTTTCTGCCAAACTTGCTTGTCGGGTAAGCTGCATGTACGGGTTCTTCCATAAGGGCCTGGGCTAATGCAATACTGTCCTGATCTCCTTCTTTTTGGGTCATGGTCCAATAGTATAGGGCTTTGATGGCTTCTTCCTCAGTGTCTGGAAGCAGATCCAATGGAATACCCAATAAGCTTCCGATATACTTCCAAAGGTGCATAATTCCATTTATTTCGATTTCTAATAATTTGAATTTCATTTGTTTAAGCCCGATTAAGTAAACTAATGAAAAACCTAGATTCGTTGCCAACATATCCCAAGTATTTAAAGGGATACCCCATTTTTCAGTGGCCCAATCACCATGTTTCAATATATTCAAGCGTGCGAAGGAATGGATACATCGTGTCAATAGAATGGCTTCAAAGCCAATACCACCTTTTCGTAATGCCTGGTCAGCGGTGATGTCGACCCAAAATGTTACCGTCTCGGTTAAGCGTTTGACGGCGCCTTTTTTAAGTGCTCCAGTAAAAATCAAGGGTTTATTGATCGCGCTGGATTCATAACCACCCATGAGACAATAATCGCGTAATACAATGAGTCCAGTCAATCCTGAGCGCTGACTGAGCGCAATTCCCTGTTGTAATTTCTGCCAATCGAGCCATTGGGGCTCTACAGGCAAGTTGTTTATAAAATCCGAAATCAGTTTATCGTAAATGCTTTCGATGGATTTGCCCTGCAGATAATCCCGAATCAATTGTTGCCCTTTTGTAAAACCAATTTTCAGATGTAAATGTTCTACCAGTCGGTCGCAGGCCTCATCGTACTGATATAACAATGGAATATATTGATCCGCATCGGCCAGATTTGGTTTATTGGGCAACTTGTCTAGCAACTTAGCACCGATACCCTTGGTCCAATAATAGGAAAAGGAGGTTGTGTTAATTTTATAGCGCTCGGGGATTTTCATTTTTAAATAGTATACCTAAATTGGAATCAACTGATCTGTTGTCGATTTTAAATGGGTAAATTTATTGAATTGTCCATGGTGTATAATTTCCTGTTGCATAGGTTTTTTTACCTTCTTTTGTGAAGTTAAAATCCATATAATCGGTCTGGCAAGAAGAGGTGTCGCTACAGCAGAATTGTCGGGAAATTTTGAAATGAAGGCGAAAGGAACCCTTTAGCGTCATGCGATCAAAGAGAATATTGCTGATGCTAAAATCTGTCAGTGTCGGAGCACCATCTTGATCATCGAGCTGACCAACAACATGGTCATCAATCAGTCGCTGCTGTTCGGTACCTAATAATTTTGAGCATTGTATTGGATCGTTTCGCAGCGATTCAAAGTTGCTGTCTCCTGTTATTGTTAATTGTATGCTGATGTCTGCCATGTCTTAATATACATTAAATGCTCTCCAGTTGGGGATGTACAAGTTATAGATCGCTTCTGATTCTTTCTTGTTTTTTTTGGAAATTTTACAAAATGCTGCTAAAACAACCAGATTAATCTGTTCTTTGTCAAAATCAATCAATCGGGATGAAAAATAGATTTCATTGCCCTTAATTTTATAATTCGTGGTAGATAGCTTGCCTATATGGATTGCTGAAATTGCGTAGTTGTCCAGCTGTTCTTCCCAATAGGTTATCCTTTTGATCAGTTCATTGTATAACAATTCATGACTCCAGGGTTTGAGTAACTTGAGTGTATTTACAGCCTTTCGTTGGTGAACGCAGATACTGCTTGATTTAAGTTCAATAAAAGGCGCTGCTGAGGTTTGAAAAACCTTAACCAGGTAGGGTTTTGTAAATAAATGATAGGGATTTTCCAGGTAGGAATAGGACTGATCATGTCCGGAAGATGTTGGCGGATTAAGCCTGATATATTGTTCGAGGGAGGCAATATCATAAAAGGCTGGTGCATAGACACGAAAGGGGGAATCTGTACCTTGAATTTGAATATAATCTTTGTCCCAACTGACTATTTCATAAAAATTGTGATCAATTTCAATCTGCATATTAAGGAAGTGGTGTTTTATAAAACGAGTTCAAAGTAACTATATTTTTGTATTAAACACAGGATTAAGAGAAAATTCATGCAGACTTCATAATTTAAGCCGCAGCCATAATATTTACAAATGTTGTGATAATATCTACAAAGCAAAAGGGGCTAAATAGCTTAGCTTTGGAAAAAATGATATTTTCATGAATGAACTCAATCAGCGCAACGAACAGTATACATTAGAAAATGTACGATTGGAAACAGGTTTTCTCTATAGTGAAGGGAAAATTGTTGGAACTGATACGGCACTCTTTGCGGTAACAATAGCGGACGGAAAGATAAAGGAAATTCGGCCGGGTCAGACTACAGTTGGCTCCGGCGGATTCGATGCGAAGGGAAAATTGGCATTACCCGCCTTTAGGGATATGCACATCCATTTGGATAAAACCCTTTATGGTCTACCTTGGAAGGCTGTATTTCCCAAAAATAGAACCGTGAAGGATATGATTGCCCGCGAGCAGGAAATTATTCCAGAGCTGCTTAAAACCTCGGTGGAAAGGGCTGAAAAGCTAATCATGTTGCTGCAAGGCTATGGAACTAATTTTGCTAGAACACATTTTAATGTCGATCCAACCTCTGGCACCAAATCATTAGCAAATCTATTGCGGGCATTGGAACATGTGAAAGATTCCTTTGGCGCAGAACTGGTTGCTTTCCCACAACATGGGTTATATTATACGGACTCTGCTGGGCTGATGAAGGAAATTGCTGCCTGGGAAAAGGTTGATTTTATAGGAGGTCTAGATCCCTATAGTATTGATGGAAGTATCGAAAAACCCATGGATTTGACTGTTCAGTTAGCTTTGGACAACAAAAAGGGAATTGATATCCATCTGCATGAGGGGGGTGAATCTGGTGTCAAAACCATCCATTACTTAATAGACAAAGTACTTGAGAATCCCGCACTGCAGGGACGGACATTTATCAGTCATGCTTTTGCATTGGGGTATATGTCTCAAAAAGATCTTCAATATACAGCTGAACGCTTGGCTTCCGCCAAGGTCGGTATTGCGAGTTCAGTCCCGTTCCGTAATATGCTGATGCCATTGCCTCAACTGCGGAAAGCGGGAGTGGAGGTACTTACCGGAAATGATAATGTGCAGGATCACTGGGGGACCTTCGGTAGTGGAAATATGTTGCAAAAAGCAAACCTTGCTGCGCAACTCTATGGTTATGAGACGGAATTTGATCTGTCCCGTTGCCTACACTATGCGACAAATGGAAAATTACCTTTGGACGATAGTGGTCAACGGATATGGCCAAATGTAGGTGATGAAGCGAGTTTCCTATTGGTGGATGCAAGCTGCTCTGCTGAAGCTGTATCACGTATCTCAGCTGTCGATGGCCTACTGCACAAAGGGAATATCGTCAAGTGGAGCAATTCGTCCCAAATTTAATCTGCTTACACGCCCCATTTATTGTTTTATTATATTGCCACTTTTTATCCGTTAGTGATAAAAAGTGGCTTTTATTGAATTGGCTGTCAGCTCGGTATATTGGTCAGAAAGAACCTTCCTTTGATTATCCTAACTGTGGTGCGGAAAAGTACGAAGAGTTTATTGTACAAAGCTTGTCTTACAATAATCAATTTTATAGTTACTGTTTTCAAGAACCAACTGAACCTCATTTTGCGTTTTTATGTTGTCACCATAATCTATAAATACGCTGTACTTGTCTGTGCTTAGTTTCTTGATTTCGACAGTATTAATAGCCAGGGCATCATCGTTACCTCGGCCGAATAACCACATTTCCTGCGTGTAGAGCGGGTAAATTTTTCCCCACTTCGCTTTGTATCGCGCTTCCACCTCAGGTAATTCTGCGTCTGTTAGATTGGAGGGACCATAGATTTCATTGGCATCTGCTAAGAACTCCATAAAACGTGCCGTGCAGAGGGCTTCTTCCTTGTCCAGATAATAACAATACTTCCCTGATTTATCGTCATTGCAGTGAAAAATGCGCTCCAGCCATACTTTGGCTGGATCAAGATCTGTTGTTGACTTTACCTGATCACTGGCTTTCGCAGTATCAGCGCTACTTTTTGTTGTTAGGATATCGCTAGGGGGCTTTACAGCATTATTTTTAGGATTTGAACCCGCGCAACCTGTAGCGACAAAATAGGTAGCCAGTATAACCAATAATGTTTTTGCTCTCATTTAGTAAATTCCAGTTAATTATAACGGTGTAAAAATAGCACTTATATCAGATAGCTTTCTCATGGAAATCAGTGATATTTATCGTTATCAAATGATCATCTAAGCATATCTCTCGTCTAATCACTGTTGATATACGCAATATAATTGCGTAGTTAGGGTTTTGATTTTTAATACTAACGTTTATTTTGAAATTTTTATAACTTATTATCAGTGTGTTGTATTTATTTTTATTATTTTCTTTGTGTTTTATTTTATCGCGCAAATGGTCTGCATGTTAATCGTGTGATCTTTGTAATGTCAGCAATGATAAACGTTCTTTGATGAAAATTATAGCAAAATGCTTTTAAGATATGCACTTCTTTTTAGGAGAAGTATAAAGAGACTCTCATTCTTTGATTTGCGTCCTAGTCTCCTGTTTCTGTATAGCAGGATAGTATTGTTCCCGATGGGACTCAATATACTGATAAGAAGAGGAGAATGAGAGAAGGTTGCCAGGGTTGAAGGTTCGAATCCTTCCCTCGAAAGAGGTAGCTCAAGGGTAGAGCAAGGCAGTTTAGTTGTAGTGTGGGTTCGAATCCCACTTCCATTTTCGGATGGAATAGCATAAGGGTATTGCACAGAATTTAGGTTCTGGTTTTGAAAGTTATACCTTCTTTAAAAAGGTTATTTAAATAAAGCTTGCTATAGTCTGGCCGGCACTGAGGAGAACTTCGTTTTTCTTCATGGCAGTCGGTGAGGAGCCCGTGATCGGGAACATCTCATACAGAGACGATACAGGAAGAGCGTTGTCGTGGATCGCTAAGGCGGCCATTTCGAACGCTTCTACGGTAAAGCTCCGTATGGGCTCTTTTTGATCCCGCTCGGCATCGATGGGCAGCTCATAGCAAGTTTTGTCATTGGAAAATAGTATAAACAATAAATATTATGAAAAGAGTACAAGTAAATGTCAATGAAATTGGATTGGTGGTTAAAAATAACCAAGTTATCCGTGTATTGGATGCCGGTAAGTACTGGTTGGGTTTCGGTGAAAAACTGGAGACATACAATAGGGCAAATTCGTTTCCGTCTAACCATAACATTGATGTGCTCTTACAGGTGGAGGGCTTTCGTGAACTGGTGGATATTGTCGAAGTGGCGGATACGGAAATTGCGCTGGTTTTCTTAAGCAATAATTTTGAAAAGACCTTGGCAGCAGGTAGACATGTGTTCTGGAAAGGTTTGCAAGTGCGCAAATTTCAACTGGAGGATATTTCGGAGATCGAAATACCAGTTTCTGTCAACCGTCAATTGTTTGAAAAGCAAACGTTGGCTTATTATATCCGTCAATACAAAGTTGAACCAAATGAGAAAGGATTACTTTTTGTTGAAGGCGTGTTTACAGAAATTTTGGATCCAGGAACGTATAGCTGGTGGAAGAACGCAAAGACTATTTCGGTGTCAAAAGCGGATATGCGTGTGTTAACTTTGGATGTGGTAGGTCAGGAGATTCTATCGCGGGACAAAGCGCAAATACGGATCAATTTCACTTTGCAATATCAAATCGTTGATATCGTCAAAGCGCTGTTGGATAATAAGGAATATGAGAAGCAATTGTATGCTGTGATGCAATTAAATCTCCGGACATATATCGGTCAGATGACGCTGGATGAACTGATGGACAAGAAGACAGAGATAAGCACTTATATTTTGCAAAATACGATGGAGTATATTGCTGGATTAGGCTTACGTCTATTAACTTGTGGAGTCAAAGACATTATTCTGCCAGGGGATGTTCGTGATATCATGAACCAAGTGTTGATCGCGGAAAAACGCGCTCAGGCAAATATTATTATGCGTCGTGAAGAAACAGCTTCGACTAGAAGTTTGCTGAATACTGCAAAACTTATGGAGGAGAATGCGATGTTGTTTAAATTGAAGGAAATGGAGTATGTAGAGAAAATTGCCGAAAGGATCAATAACATCTCTATTTCGGGAAATGGGCAGATTGTAGATCAATTAAAGCAGTTGTTTGTGAAGTAGCGACAAAGGGAAGTTAATAAAATTGAGGACAAAAGAGGTGCGGGTAGCAATTGTAAAGAGGTATTGCTACCTGCTTGGGATTGGAAAGATCCCCCTTGTTAAAAAAGATAAAAATGGAAAATAAAAGAATTAATGGCAATGATCTGATTGCATTAGGATATAAAGAGAATCATACATTGGGTGCTGCGTTGAAAATCAACAGCAAGCGACATGGTTTTACGCGAGCGGAAATGTTAGCTAAATTTAAATCTGTTCTGGAAAATCCAACAGCGTATACTGAAGATGCTATTTTCAGTGTGTTGGCAGAGGCCATATTAGGACAGGATGTTGTTGATGCCTCCATGATTGCCCTAAATGAAAATCCTGTAGGATACACGATTTATGGAGAGTCCGGAATCGAAGCGGGAGCTAAAGAACAGATGAAAGTGGCCATGAAACTGCCGGTTACAGTTGCTGGCGCTTTGATGCCCGATGCCCATCAAGGATACGGACTGCCGATCGGTGGTGTATTGGCTACCGATAATGCTGTAATTCCTTACGGAGTTGGCGTTGATATTGGTTGCCGGATGGCTTTGTCCATCTTTGATCTTCCAGCATCTTTATTGGATACAGATACGACTACATTAAAAGAGACTATTCTGAAACATACGCGATTTGGTACCGGCAATGGCTATCTGAAGCATGAACGTGTGGATCATGCCGTCCTGGACAATAAATTGTTTGCAGAAAATGATCTGCTTAGATCCTTAAAAGACAAGGCATGGACACAGTTAGGTTCTTCGGGTGGAGGTAATCACTTTGTGGAATTTGGGATTGTGGAGTTTGTCGAAAAGGATGAGATACTGGACATTGAGAAAGGACTTTACCTAGGTTTGCTGACACATTCCGGATCGCGAGGCTTAGGCGCAACTGTGGCTGCTCATTACACCAAATTGGCGAAGACTTTATGTAAGTTGCCCTATCAAGCTCAAAATCTGGCTTATCTGGATTTAAATACAATGGAAGGACAAGAATATTGGTTGGCAATGAATCTGGCTGGTGATTATGCTTCAGCCTGCCATGAAGTTATTCATGACAAGATAAAAGATGCTTTGGGGGCTGAATTGCTAGCGAAAATTGAAAACCATCATAATTTTGCATGGAAAGAGACCTGGAATGACCGAGAGGTTGTGGTACACCGAAAAGGAGCTACTCCTGCAGCAAAAGGCGTGATGGGAATTATCCCGGGTTCCATGGCCACTCCTGGATTTCTGGTGCGCGGAAAAGGGGAGATGGCTGCTATCCAATCGGCATCTCATGGTGCAGGACGATTGATGAGCCGTACACAAGCAATCAAGAGGCTCGCTGCTACTGAGTTGAAAGATATGCTTGCTGATCGGGGGATTACACTTTTGGGAGCCGGGATGGATGAAGCACCCATGGCCTACAAAGACATCCATACCGTCATGGCCTCGCAAGAGGAGTTGGTGGACGTCGTCGCAAAGTTCTCACCAAAAATTGTCCGTATGGCTGATGATGGTAGCCGTGAAGATTAGGGGTATTTTAAAACTTCATTGAATCAAATAAAAAAGGATCAAATTCTTAATGAATTTTGATCCTTTTTCTTGTGTATTAGTATTTTCAAAGCTATCTCCCAAATTCAATTTGGAGACAGCCCCTTGAAGCCAATGCTGGCTGCTAGTTATGGGCGACTTCCTTGTAAGTATATACATTATAAGGATAGATCCTTTTGGCAAGTATCTTGGCGATGACACTGACTACCAATAAGGGGGCAAATAGTAGATAACCTGAAGGGACAATACTGGCAATAATGAAAATCGCAGTAAATGGCGCATGGATGGCAGCGGAAAGCATCGCTGCTGCTCCAAATAGCGCAAAATTAATGACAATAAGATGTGTGCCCAGATAGTGATTGCAAAGTTGCGCAAAAAGTACACCTAAAAGTGCGCCTGTTACAATACTGGGGGCGAAGACACCACCATCACCACCAGCCCCTAATGTAAGTGCTGCTGCAAGCGGTTTTAACAGGACTAATAGCAGTAATGGCAGAAAGTAGAGCCAATTGATAGATCCATGTAAACTACTTTCCAAGATTTCTCCGAGACCGTGATAGCTGTCACCATATAGGGCTGGCAAAAAGAAGATCAGGATTCCCACTGTAATGGCTCCCAAATTGACCCGGATAAAATTATTCTTTATTCCGGCAAAGAAAGATTTTGCATAGATCACAATTTTTGTAAAATATAAGGCTAACAAACCAGCGATTAGGCCTAGTAAGACGATAAAAGGAACAGCCTGCCATTGCCATTGCTTCGCTGCAAAGTTGAACAAAGGACTGTCATCCATATAGTGTACGAATAGCGAGGCGACCAACATGGAGCTGATGCCGCTGATCAATAGTGTTTTGTTGTATTTTCTGGCGATGACTTCAAAGGCAAATAACAAGCCACCAAGCGCACTGCCAAACAATAGTGTTACACCGGCAATAACACCAGCGCAGATCAGTTCTGTTTTATAGGCCCAAGCAGGGTGAAGACGCTTGTAGGCCTGGTTTCCCACCGTGGCTGTGGCTACTACAGTAGAAACTTCAATACCCGTTGATCCGCCAAAAATAACGGTCAAAAAGCCGTTGATATAGTGGGACGGTATTTTGAAAAAAGGCAAATGATCCTTTCGTGTTTCCAGCGTTGTGTAAATCTCCTTGATTCCTTTGTTTTTCCGGTTTTGAAAAGCATGCTTTCGTAGAAAATATATCGCTGTAATACCTACACTTGGTAATAGGATAAATAGTCTAGGATCCCAGTTTAAAATGCCTTCAGCTATTTTTTCCTGTACATATCCAGTAATATGTTTCAGGCTGTAAGCGAGTAGGCAACATATTAGGCTTACGAAAACTGAACTTCCGATTAATTTTATGTAGCTGTATCGTACGATTTTTTTACGGTGGGCGGTGGTGTCCTGCATATTAGTTTACTTTAAATCGGCACAAAGGTAAAAGATATTTTGGCTAAAATAAATGCAAGAGAGGTCCGACATACGTTTTGTTACATTCACTGGAAAGTAAATAAAAATTGTCAGGGCTTTAACAGGCTTGACTGTTAAAGCCCTGAATGATGTGCCGAAATCTTTGGCTATTGGAGTGCAATGAAAATATCAACCTTCGCCTGCTCTGGGTTTTGTGCTTTCTCGCCGTATATTTCAAAATCTGCTGAAAATGCTCTTGGAAGACCGGCTTCCCAGATGTTTAACCAGGCATCGTAAACAATGCCTGCTGCCAGGTTGCCCTCAGCCTCAACATGATGATACAGACTTTCTTCGATGCGTATGCCATCCATATCTTCCGGGAGATCATCAAGATGGGCAACCTTACAACCTAATAAGGTTGTGTAGGGCAAGGTGTGATCCCTTTCGTATTCTGTGTAAACACAATAGAGCTCATTGGATACTTTATTTGGAATCCGGTTCATAATATCATTTTCGAAAAATCTGGCCCATAGTCCAGGAATATCTTTGGCGGCTTGATTGTTCTGATTGCTTGTACGTATAGCAATTCCAATAATATTGAAAGAAGGTATAGATCTATTTTCCATGCGTTTTATATTTTTCTCAAAAATAGATTTGACAGCTGACAACAGCTTGTCATTAGGGAATGCTGGATTGAAAAAAAATAGGTTCTTCCCAATGGATCCAAAATCTTATGTAGGGTATTAAATCAATGTTCTTTTTTCCATATTTTTTCAGAAAAAGGTAGGTATTCGGATAATGCTGCTGAGCCGTACCAAGAATAGTATAAGGGTTCCAAAAGACCATTTTTAATTGCTGGATCTGTTTGCAGTATTTCTTTGGCCTGTTCAATTGTTGCAACCTTATTGAGGATAAAAAGACCTCGAAAGCCACTGTCATTTTTTCCAAATGGGCCAGCTACAATCAACTGCCCATTCTTGACCAAACGGCCAATATTTTCCATATGTCCTTTAAAGCTTTCGCTGATCAGTTGTTTATCTGTGGTTCTATTTTGGCCAGTTTTTAGCAGTACAAAAATATAACTTTTCATACCATAATCGTCAGCGCCCAACTTGGCTGCTAAGTCGCGGTCATAATTGGGGTTTTCGCTCAGACTGTCATTTTTTATTTTGTGGACATAAAAAGCATGTGCTTTTCCGGATTTCCCTTCGACTGAAATATGAATACGGTCTCCGGCAAGCTGTTTATAACGTATTCGGTTGGGAAAATCGTGGCGCTCATTGATAAACGAATAGGTGCTATCCTTAAAAGTCAATTCAAAGTCTATTTCTTTTCCGTTATTTTGACCGATTACCAAAGCGGTGTAAATAACTTTGTCGCCGAGTTTTTTGATTTTCAGATACTCACTGACGATTTTTTGGTCATTTTTAATGCTGTAAGAAACACCCTTTAATTCACTGTCACTCATGCGATCCCAGTGTTCATAGCGTTCTTTATCGGCTACTTTCCAGGTGCCCTGGAGAAATGCGGGAAAGGGGGCTTGCGCGAATACTGATCGCGAAAACAAGATGCAGATGAGGCTAAGCCATAAGATGATAGACTGTTTCATTTTAGATGTAATCTGTTTTAAACTAGCTTGTTATTCCTTTTTGGTTAAACGTATAATACTGCTCTAAAGCCACGTGCGGCATAGTAGGAGATAGCGCCATTGTGGTAGATGAAAACATGGTCATAACGACGGTCACAGAATAGGGCGCCTCCGAGTTTACGGATATCGGCCGGTGTCTGTATCCAGCTTGATGTTTTCAGGTCAAATTGCCCCAGCGTTTGTAACTGTCGATATTGTTCTTCTGTCAGCAATTCGACTCCCATCCGTTTAGCTGTTTCCATGGCACTCCCTACCGGTTTATTTTCTTTTCTGGAATCCAATGCGGACTGGTCGAAACACAAACTCCTTCTTCCTTTTGGGGTTTCCTCGGCGCAGTCAACAAACAAATAAGCAGCATTAATCGGATCTATTCCGATAACATCAGGTTCGCCACCACTCTGTTCCATTTGATGTAGGCTCCAGATCTTGGTCGGGTTTTCTTCCAGTTTATGTTGTATCTGCTCCCAGACAAGATCCTGATGTCTGTTCATATTCGTATCAAATCGCTGCTTCAGCACTTTGTATAATGCTGCCTGATCCGTAGCCGAAAGTGATTTTTTCATATTTGGTATAATTTGAATCTAAAATACACAATTAAAATAAATCTGTTTATAGTCGATTATTGTAATCCAATTAAATTACTTATTTGGGAATTGAATTAAATTTATATTTTTACGTTCAAATTTTTATTAAAATATGGCTTCAGGAATATTTGCAATATTAGATGATATTGCGGCTTTAATGGATGATGTTGCAGTTGCTAGTAAGATAGCAACAAAAAAAACAGCTGGAATTTTGGGTGATGATTTGGCTGTGAATGCGGAGAAAGCTACCGGATTCTTAGCATCTAGGGAATTGCCCGTTCTGTGGGCTATTACAAAGGGATCTTTAGTGAATAAACTGATTATCGTTCCCATAGCTTTACTACTGAACGTCTTTTTTCCAATAGCGATCAAATATATCTTGATCTTGGGTGGATTTTATCTGGCCTTTGAAGGGGTTGAAAAGATTATTGAGTATTTGTTCCATCGTAAACATCAGGCGGGCGAATCCAATGTTGAGGAGGTTATCGAAGAGAATAACGTAGAGGCTGAAAAGTCAAAAATCAAGGCAGCTATTACGACTGATTTTATTCTTTCTGTGGAAATCGTGATTATTGCATTGGGAACGGTACTTGATAAAAGTCTGACCTTGCAAATCATTACAGTTTGTGTGGTTGCTTTGCTTGCTACAGTTGGTGTCTACGGTATTGTAGCCTTGATTGTCAGGATGGATGATGCTGGATATAAGTTGATTAAAAGCGCGAAGGAAAAAGGGCCATTGGCCAGTTTAGGCAGATTGCTGGTTCGCGCTTTGCCTTTTATTATCAAATTATTGGCTGTGGTAGGTACGATTGCCTTGATTTTGGTTTCGGGTGGTATCTTTTCGCATTATATAGATTTTCTACACCATGCGTTACCTAATTTCCCCGGTATGGCTAAGGAGTTTTTGTTCGGTTTGGGCGGTGGTATTATCGCGGTGCTACTTTTTACAGTAGGTAAGAAAATTTTCGGCAAAAAGAAGGCGGTAAGTGCAAATTAATAGCACAAATAGGTGAAAAAATAGGGGCTGGTAATCTTTACCAGCCCCTATTTTTTGAATAGCCTGTTATGCTTTAGATTTCTTCGGCTACCGCTTCAGCAGCTGCATCCAATTCAACCTGTTCACCTTTTGTATTGATTAAAATGACGTCATCTGAACCTTCTTTTGAGACGGATGCTACACCATCGCTAAATGCTGTTGCACCGCTGTAGATAAAAGGAATGGCAATTTTTCCCTGACCATTTAAATAGCCATATTTGCCGTCTTTACTCGCAAGAAAAAGATTCGGTTCTTCGGTTATTGAAATAAAATCATAAGCTGGAGCCAATGTTTTGTTTGTTTTAATATCAACGAGACTGTATTTGTCATTTTCGACACTAATAAAATGTGTGCCATTATTCTCCGAAATGAAACTATAGCTAGCCGGTACAGTGATTTTTCCAGCTTGATTTAAAATGCCATATTTTTCATTTTGTTGAAAAACAGCGTAACCACCATTGATAAAGGAGATCATATCGTAATTTGCCGGAATAAGGACTTTACCTGCCTTGTCAAGTATCCCATATTTTTCTTTTAGACCGAATAGAAATTGTCCTGAATTATCATCATAGCTTAAATATTCGTATTGAAAGGGGATAACTGCTTTTCCTGCAAGGTTGATTGCACCATATTTCTCATTTTTAAACTGGACCACACTGATTTCACCTACAAATGGTGTAATGTAATGATATTGGGCAGGTACGATGATTTGTTGCGCATTATCTTGCAATCCCATAAGACCAGAGATACTGTCTTCAAATAGGTAAAGGTTTTCCGCCATTTGATTGCTTTCCTCACCTTCTTGGCCTTCTTCGTAGATAGATTCTACTTGATCATAGTCTTCGGGAACAATAAAGTCATTGTCATTTAACTGACTGTTTGCGACACTTTGTGCGACAATATCTACACCAAGAGGTGTGGTTACCTGAAGTACAGCTCCTGGAATTTTTTTGAAGACATCGAAACCTTCCCAATAGATAACAGGTAGCTTCTCGCTATACCAGATGGACAAGTTGGTATTACCTTCGATATCTTCCATATTGGGGAGCTCAATCTGTGCCAGTTTGCAAGGATAACCCGCAATGGTTTTAGTTTGACCGGCAACTAATTTTATGGAGAAGGAGGTTGCGTCCTCTTCGTGTACGGTGTATTTCGATAGGGAGGGATAAAGGATCGTTGATTTATCTTCATTCTTTTTCGCAAGAAAAATGGACTCTTGTCCCTCCGCCGAAGATATAACTTTTATCTTGTCGTTACTGACATATGCTTCATAAAGGGAAACAGGGCCTTCTTGCTCCGTGCCGCCACTGTTGTTTGCGAATACAATAGCATAACTAATTTTAAATGCCTTATTGACCTGCGCGAAAGATACCGTACTGGCAGCCATTAATACGGCGAATGATAAGAATGTTTTTTTCATCTGTATAAATTTGCTTTTTAGTGGTGCGGAAATTATCATGTGCTCATATGCGCAAGGTATATTCGCTATTGTAGGGGCATGATATTTTCATCTACCTAAAATTGATAGGCAAATATGATGATTTAGAATAGGCTCTTTTATCCCTGAAATCCGTTATTTCGTAATTTCTTGCTAAAGATTTCTTCTGGAGCCTGATGATATAAAATCTTATCAGTCGATCAGCAATTGATATTTGGCGAGCAAACCGGGTAATTGCTCTGATTCAAATTTGCTCTTTTTCATACGATTTGTTTCTGGATCCAGCTGGATATTCATGGAGGTACGAAAATCACAGCCTTCCAGGTTGCATTGTTCAAATCGGGCACGCAGAAAGTCGCAATCTTTAAAGATTACCTGTTGAAGGTTCGCTTTTTCAAAATCGACATGCTGTAATGAACAGTGTTCAAATTTGAATTTCTTCATATTTCGTTCAAAAAAAGAAGCATAGTCGAGCATGCTATTTTTCACTTCGATATGGAATGAGAATGAACTGCATTCGTTGAATTGTATCCCCAACATCTTACAGTCCTGAAAAAGGATGTGATCCAATTGAGTACCCTTGAGCTTAATGTTGGATAAATTACAGGATTTAAATTCACAATCTGTAAAGATTAGATCCATCAATGCGGCATTTTGGAAATCGCAATATTCAAACGTGCATTTATAAAATTCTTTAATTTGCTGCAATTCGCTATTGAAGCCTACTTTAGAAATCGTCTGTTCTACCAGTTCATCCATGATTTTTCTGCTGCGTAAATATTGGGATTGATTACCTGCGAAAATACATTTTTATCATGGATAATGAAAGTGGAGTTGATAAAAAATGGCTGACTTCAGGGAGGGAAAACAGGTGTTAAAGGGTGTAACTTTGGCCTAGCTCCATCGTTGTATATGCGGTGGCTGGAAAATCGTCTAATAGAACTCTGGTAGGTTTTTATATAGGTTGTGAAAGGGGCGCCGTCTAATGGCGCCCTTTTTCTATTTGTTCATTTCATGCTTCTTCAGCAAGGTTAATGCTAATTGTTTTTTAAATATTGTCTTAGTACATATTGTAAGATACCATCATTCTTGAAGTATTCTATTTCTATGGCTGAATCCAGTCTCGCTTTGACTTGAAATGTTGTTGTCTTCCCATTGTCGTGTACGGCTTTTACAGCTAGCAGTTTATGTGGTGTTAGCGCATTTGCTAAGCCAGTGATCGTATAGACTTCAGTGCCATCAAGTCCGAGTGTTTCAGCATTTTCTCCATTGATAAAAACGAGTGGAGCTACGCCCATACCGACAAGATTACTTCGATGTATGCGTTCAAAACTTTCGGCAATCACAGCCCGTACACCAAGGAGAAAAGTGCCTTTGGCTGCCCAGTCACGGGATGAGCCCGACCCATATTCTTTTCCCGCTAAGACAATCAAAGGCGTATCTGTTTTGCGATATTCCATTGCCGTATCGTATACTGTTTTTACTTCATTCGTCGGGAAATACCTGCTAAAACCGCCTTCCTGATCGGTAATTTTATTTTTAATCCGCACATTGGCGAAGGTGCCACGCATCATGACTTCATGATTACCGCGTCTGGAACCATAGGAGTTGAAGTCTTCTTTATTGACCTGATGAGACTTGAGGTATTTTCCAGCGGCAGTCTCTTCTTTAAAAGATCCGGCAGGAGAAATATGGTCCGTTGTGACTGAGTCTCCCAAATAAAGTAAGACTCTTGCATGCTGAATGTCCTGAATAGGTGCCGGAGCAGCCTGTAGGTTCTCAAAAAATGGGGATTCTTTGATATATGTCGATGTGTCATCCCATTGATAGTTCTGATCAAGATTGACCGCTAGATCCTGCCAATCCGTAGAACCGTCAAAGATAACTTCGTAGACCTCTTGGAAATCAGATTGTTTAACGCATTCGTTGACTGTTTTGGTAATTTCTTCACGACTTGGCCAGATATCTTTCAAATAAACGGGTTGCCCATTTGGGTCATAATCAAGAGGGTCTTCCATCAAATTGATGTCCACGCGACCAACAAGGGCATAGGCAACAACCAGCATGGGAGACATTAGGAAATTCATTTTTACCTGTGGATGGACCCGTGCTTCAAAGTTTCTATTCCCTGACAATACTGAGGCGACAATCAACTCACCTTTCTCAACTGCTTCCGCAATTTGCGGTGGGAGCGGACCTGAATTTCCGATACAGGAGGTACATCCGTAGCCTACAGTGTGGAATCTGAGTGCGTCAAGATCTGCATTGAGTCCCGATCGTTCAAGGTACTGTGTGACTACTTTTGAGCCTGGTGCCAAGGAGGTCTTTACCCAAGATTTTGTCCGTAACCCACGTTCAATAGCATTTCTGGCCAATAGACCAGCCCCGATCATAACTGTTGGATTAGAGGTATTCGTACAGCTTGTAATTGCAGCAATAGCGATACTACCGTCGCTAACAATATATTCCTTATGGTTGTGTTTTATTCTTACGGCATGTATAGACTCTGAAATGACTTGATGTGGTGAAGCATGTTCAACAGGTACTTTCCCAAAAGTAAATTCGGTACCCGATCCGCCATCTGCTAACCAGGCCGATTCGGAGCGTTGTGGCATCGGGATGTATTGTCTATGGTGTTCACTATCGAGTAGCTGTGAGAACTTATTGTTTAAGTCCTTAACCAAAATTTTGTCCTGTGGACGTTTGGGGCCTGAAACTGTGGGCTCGAGTGTACTTAGATTAAATTCGACAACGGAGGAGTATAAGATCTGTTCTTTTCCTGTGCGCCAGAGTAGATTTTGTTTACAGTATTCTTCTACAATCTTGATTTCCTGCTCGGTTCTATTGGTGCTGTGCATGTATTCCAGTGTGCGGTCGTCTATTGGAAAATAGGTGACCGTACAGCCAAATTCAGGTGACATATTGGAGATGGTGGCCCGGTCTGTGACGGACAGTGTATCTAGTCCGTCCCCAAAGACTTCAACAAATTTTCCGACAACACCCTTATCCCGTAGAATTTTTGTGATGGAAAGAACCATATCAGTCGCCGTACAGATATCGGGAATACTACCTGTGAGCTTAAGTCCGATAACCTCCGGACAGGTAAAGAAGATGGGTTGTCCCAACATCGCTGCTTCGGCTTCGATACCGCCAACACCCCAGCCCAGGACACCAATACCATTGACCATAGGGGTATGGGAGTCCGTGCCGACTAAGGTGTCGGGAAATAACCAATTATCACGTGAAATAACACCTTTGGCCAGATATTCTAAATTTACCTGATGGCAGATTCCCATCCCCGGAGGAACAACAGTGAAATTTTTTAAGCCTTTTTGAGCCCATTTCAGAAGCTCATACCGTTCACGGTTGCGTTCATATTCCAATGCTACATTTTTGTCGTAGGAATATTCGGTGCCAAAATAATCTACCTGTACGGAGTGGTCAATAACCAGATCAACGGGAATCGCTGGGTTAATTTTTTGACCATCCTTGCCATGTCGAACAAATTCCGCTCGTAGAGAAGCCATATCTACCACTGCAGGGACACCGGTAAAGTCCTGGATGAGAATGCGTGCTGGTTTGAATGGAATATCTTTGTCGACAGGCTGAGGAGACCAATTGATTAATGTGCCGATATGCTCATCCGTGATACTAAATCCATCATGGTTACGTAAGACATTTTCCAGGAGAATCCGAATACTGAAGGGCAGATGTTCGATATCACCCTCCGGTAGATTTCTTAGGGAACTATATTGATAAACTTTTCCATTGATCTCGATTTCCTGGATTGATTTTTCCTTGCTCATATTGATTTACTTATTATATACTATATAATAATCATAGCCGCCAATTTGTTTGTAATAACTTTTAGACAAATCATTGCATTCAATTGATCGTTTCCCAAAAAAATGGGGTGGTGGCAAATTAGCAATTTGTTTTTGTTAGGTTTAAATATCAGATGCTTAGTTTATTATGTCCTGATTTTACAGTTGTTTTCTTGTGTTCATAGACTGCATTGGATCCGTAGGATGTATTTAAACCATCAAGTTTGGTCAATTTACTGACATGGATATTGAATTAAAATGCTAGAATAAATGTAATTTTATTGTAGTTTGTGCAGTGATTAACACAATCAATTTATACAATAAACGTTGATTGTGTGTCCTTCATGAAAGAAACAATATGAGAAGAAAAAACAGCGTCGGATCTATTATGATCAGCATCTTACTGCTATTATTATTTGCATACACATCGGGTTATGCGTATGGAGATGATCCGACAACGTATGCTAGCTTGCGACTCAAAAATGAGGAAGTTAGTTTTAAAGACAGTAAAGGCAAGGTGATTTCGTTGAATCAGCTCAAAGGTAAAGTTGTTTTGATCAATTTTTGGGCGATATGGTGTTCACCTTGTTTAGCAGAAATGCCCTCTTTGGACAAACTTTATAAAGACTTTCAAGGGAATAGCCGAATTGTGTTTTTATCGGTGGACGTTGACGGCAACCTGAAGTCTTCGGAGAAGTTTTTAAAGAAAAGAAAATATAGTCTTCCGGTCTATCAGCTGAATTCCGCATTACCAAAAGATCTTAGTACGACGAGTATCCCTACGACCATTATCATAGATAAAGCGGGCAAACTGGTCAATAAGCACGTGGGCGGGATGAACTTTGGCTCGGCGAAGTTTCAAAAAGCCCTAAGGCAATTAACCGAAGAGTGATCTGAAAGGGAAAAAGGCTATGATTTGGTGCAAACTTAAATTTGCGGTTTCATTTAGTATTCTGCCATTTTCTTGTTAATTTTGCATGCTAATTGTATAAGGAGAAATTTATATATGCCAGTCAAACTTCCTAATAACCTTCCTGCGATAGAGCTTTTAAAAAAGGAAAATATCTTTGTCATGAGTGATCTAAGAGCAAATGAGCAGGATATTAGACCATTACGTGTTTTGGTCCTCAATCTGATGCCTCTTAAGATTACAACGGAGACCGATTTTATCCGCTTACTTTCCAATAATCCTTTGCAAGTTGAGATGGAGTTTCTTCGATTGGAAACCCACGTTTCAAAAAATACTCCTGAGGAGCACTTAGAGATGTTTTATAAAAGCCTAAGTGAGGTGAAGGAAAACTTCTACGATGGTATGATCATCACAGGCGCTCCGGTTGAGATGGTCAGATTTGAAGAGGTGACCTATTGGAATGAAATTCAGACGATCTTTGACTGGGCGAGAACGCATGTAACGTCAAGCTTGTATATCTGTTGGGCTTCGCAGGCGGCCTTGTATCATTTTTATGATGTGGAGAAAAAACCGTTGGATGAAAAGCTTTTTGGTGTATTCAAACATACTGCTCTCGACAAAAGACATCCGTTATTTCGTGGATTTGATGATGAGTTTTTTATTCCTCATAGTCGGCATACAACCATGGAGAAAGACGATTTACTTGCTAAAAGCGGGGTAGAAATTCTTTCCGAATCTCCTGAAGCAGGTATTGCCATCGCATCCTCCCGCGGTGGTCGGGAATTTTACCTAACCGGCCATTCGGAATATGCGCCATTTACTTTGGATGAAGAATATAAAAGGGATTTAGAAAAAGGCCAGGCCATTCGTATGCCTGCGAACTACTATAGAGATGACAATCCAGAAAATCAACCTTTGGTGCGTTGGACGAGCCATGCTAATTTGTTATTTAATAATTGGCTCAACTATTTTGTGTACCAGGAAACGCCTTTTGATTTAAAAGATGTCGTTCATCTGGGGGAGATTAGACAAAAAGACTGAACACAAATTTTATCCTAAGCAAACAAAATAGGCTGGCGGAGCATTCTATCTATATAAAGTAGATCGTATGAAAAGAATGTCTTTACTGTTTTGTTTGCTGTTTTCAATTATTATACTCCACGCGGAGGTGCCGATTGAGGAAAATCAAAAGCTCAAGGAGGCAAATGGCACGTTGTGGTATGCCAATCCCTGGATTTGGCTGGGTGGAGTGGCACTGTTCCTGGTGGTTTTCTTTCTTCTGCTCCGTAAATCGACTCAAAACAAAAGACAGACATAGTGTAATATATATTATTTCAGTTGTCTGCAAAACTATGTTTTGTGTTAGGAACAATAGCGAAACTTTTCTTAAGTTTGTGTAGATACATAACAAACTAAAATTTATATGAAGAGAAATATACTTTTGGCTGCTTTGTTGGCATGTGGTTCTTTGGCCGGCTATGCGCAAAATAATGCAATCAATGTAAATTACATGGATAAAAGTGTTCGTCCGCAGGATGATTTCTACAATTTTGTGAATGGTCAATGGATGAAAACGGTTAAAATTCCGTCTGATAAGGCACGTTGGGGTTCTTTTGATGAGTTGCGTGAAAATACAGACATCGCTACATTGAAAGTGTTGCAGGAATCGTTATCAGGCCAGTTTACAAAGGGAACAGATAACCAGAAAATAGGGGATTTGTACAGGTCTTTTGTAGATACGAAGACACGTGACAAATTGGGATTAGGTCCTGTTCAGCCCTATTTGACAAAAATTAACGCGATAAAGAATTTTGACGATCTTTATAAATACCTGGTAGAGGTCGCGCCTATCGGAGGAAACCCTTTCTTTGGTGGATATGTATATGCACATCTCAAAAATTCTAATGTCAATACGGTTTATTTGGGTGGTGGAAGTCTAGGTTTAGGTCGTTCTTATTACCAAGTTAAGGATCAAAAGAATGAAGAGACGTTAAAGGATTATTCGGAATATATCTCTGCTCTTTATGCCAAATCGGGGCAACGTACAAGAGATCTAAAAGGTCCTAAAATTGTTGCATTTGAAAAAGAATTGGCCGCTAATCTAAAAACTGTCGAACAGTCGCGTGATGCAAATGGCCGCTATAATCCAGTGGCAGTTGCTGATTTGAAAAAGATGGTAAAAAACGTCGACATTGCTAAATATCTAAACGATGTAGGATTCAAAGCAGATACTGTTATTGTACCCGAATTAAAATACTATGAAAATTTAGATAAAATCTTCAATCCGGCGAACCTTCCGATTATTAAAGATATCTTGACATTTCACCTATTAAATACCGCGGCTTCGTATACAACGCAGGAATTAAATGATCTTTCTTTTGATTTTTGGGGTCGTAAGTTAAAAGGGCAGAAGGAACAACGTGCACTGGACAAAAGAGGGGTAGAATTCGTTAATTCTATCGCTGGGGAACTTTTGGGTAAGTTATATGTAAAAGAGAATTTTCCACCAAAAGCCAAAGCGGATGCGGAGGAGCTGGTAAGTTATCTTGTAAAAGCATTCGGGCAACATATCAATGGTCTAACATGGATGTCTGCAGATACAAAAGTGAAGGCGCTCGAAAAGTTGTCGAAGTTTAAAGTGAAAATCGGTTATCCGGACAAATGGAAGGATTATAGCAAACTTGATATTGGAACATCACTTTACGCGAATGTTTTATCATCCAGCAAGTGGGCTTTTTATGAGAACCTTGCAAAACAAGGTAAGCCAGTTGATAAATCTGAATGGGGAATGACACCACAGACTGTCAATGCTTATTATAGTCCATTGTTTAACGAAATCGTATTTCCGGCAGCAATTCTTCAGCCTCCGTTTTATGATTACAAAGCCGATGCAGCGGTTAATTTTGGTGGCATCGGTGCAGTCATAGGACATGAGTTATCTCATGGTTTTGATGATCAGGGTGCAAAATACGATGGTAATGGAAATCTGAACAACTGGTGGACTGATGGTGATAAGGCTAAATTTGAAGCCGCAGCGGATGCGTTGGTCAAACAATTTGAAGCTTATGAGCCAGTTCCGGGAGTTTTTGTGAACGGCCGTTTCACTTTAGGTGAGAATATTGGTGATTTGGGTGGTTCTTCGGTCGCTTTTGATGCGCTACAGCTGTATTTAAAAGACAAAGGAAATCCTGGTTTAATCGATGGTTTTACACAGAATCAACGTTTCTTCCTTTCTTGGGCTACCATTTGGAGAACGAAGACAACGGATGAATTTGTTGTGAATCAGGTGAAAACGGACCCACATTCTCCTGCACAATACCGGGCGTTCGCTCCAATCATTAATTTGGATGCATTCCATGCTGCCTGGGAAACGAAAGATGGCGATAAAATGTTTATCCCTACAGATAAACGTATTAAGATCTGGTAGGAAAATCCACCGATCTTATTTAAATAATAAAAGGGACATTTCATTTGAAATGTCCCTTTTATTATTTATCGCATCCATTTCAGCACAAGGTAAAAGCCGAGTCCTGTAAAGGACAGGGTCAGTGCTGTGGCCCACCACAATGTTGTAAAACCAAAGGAGTCAACAATAGAAGTTCCTAGCAATGGTGAAAAGATATTTGCGGCAGAGAAAGCTAGGGAGTTGAAACCCATATATGCTCCCTGAGTTTTGGGTGTAGAACGATTGACAGATACGGTCGCCATAAAGGGAAGTGTCAGCATTTCGCCAAGACCGAAGATGAAAAATGTGAAATATAACCAGCCTAGTCCACCCATGTAATTTAACATGGCGTAGGAGAGGGCGCATAAAGTGGTACCAAACACCAATGTACTAATCAGTGAGAACCTCTTTTCGGCGACATGGACGACAAACATCTCCAATAGAACAATCACAAAACCACTCCAACCTAGTAGAAATCCGATCTGATGATCATCCAGGTGATGTACTTCACGATAAAATATCGGTAAGGTCGTAATTAGCTGGAAAAAGCAGAACGAGAAAATACAGCAGAATATATTAAATAATACAAAGGGAATATCGGTATAAGGATTGCGACTTTGTTTTACGATTATATTGCTGTTTGCCAATGCTTCTTTTTTTGCTTTTACATCTGTTCTTTTTTGTCTTTTATTAAAGAAGATAAAGAAAATTACTGCAGCACACATCACTGCAAAGGAATTTCCATAGAATATCCAGTTAAACGAGATCGTCGCCAGAAAGCCTGCGGCAGCAGGACCGATTGAAAAACCTAGATTAATTGCTAAACGGTTGAGCGAAAAAGCTCTGGTAATATTCTCGGGTTTAGCGTAACTCGCAACAGAAACAGAATTGGCAGGTCTAAATGCATCAAAAATTAGACTTAGTGTAAAGATCATGATAGACAGGGATTGAACCTCTTTAAATAAAGGAATCAATAGAAATAGGGGCGAAGCCAATACTAAACTACCGAATTGTACCTTAAAGCTACCAATCCGATCTGTCAACCATCCACCGATGTAGGAGCCGCAAACCGAGCCTATGCCATAGCTCATAAGTACAATCCCAACTTGTTTGATATCAAAATGAAGGACCTGTGTCATATAGAGCCCCAGGAAGGGGATGACCATACTTCCCATTCTGTTGATCAACATAACAACTGCCAAGAGCCATGCGGCCTGTGAAAGGCCTTTGAAGGAATCCAAGTATATGGATATGATTTTTTTCATGCAAATAGTTTGCTTTTTAAAAGCTGGTCATTTATTATGAGCGTTTCCATCTTTCCGGTAAGGGCTGATTTTGGCTCACAAAAACTTCAACGGATTCTGTCAAAAAAATGCCAAATTGATTTGGTCAATTTGGCATCTATTATAAAGGGATAATATTATGCCAGTTGCGATTCTGCTATTGACGGGTTGACCTGATAGGTACTTGCTATCATCTGCTTTTTGTTTGATCCCGGTTCCATAATAAAATCAATGCGACCAAGATTGATGCCTGCAAAACCAACCTGGTTGACCACTGTCTGTGTACCTTTTAAATTTGTGACCAAGGTCGGTTCATTTAAAAAAGTATGGGTGTGTCCGCCAATGATCAGATCGATATCTGATGTTTTGGCTGCCAAAACCAGATCTGAAACTTTATCATTCTCATATTGATATCCGAGGTGTGAAAGACAGATAATAAGGTCACACTTATGTTTTTCTTTCAGGATTTTAACAATTTTGTTGGATATTTCAATCGGATCCAGATATTTCATCCCTTTGTAATTATTGGGATCTACCAAACCTTCGATATCAACCCCTAGTCCAAACACACCCACCTTGATACCGCCTTTATGAAATATCGTATAATCCTGGGTTTTTCCTTCAAGTACAGTACCTTTAAAATCATAGTTGGCAGTCAGAAATGGAAATTTGGCATGGTCTAGGTATTTCACGAGTCCATCCAGGCCATTATCGAACTCATGGTTGCCAAATGTCCCGGCATCATATCGCAATTTGGTCATCAGGTCAAGCTCTAATTTACCGCCAAAGAGGTTGAAATACGGCGTTCCCTGAAACATGTCACCTGCATCCAATAATAGTAGATTATTTTCCTCGCTACGGATCTTATTGATCAGTGTGCTACGACGAGCTACACCACCCAGTCCCTGGTACTTACCACCGTCCATTGGAAAAGGCTCAATGCGACTATGTACATCATTGGTATGTAAAATGGTCAATTTGATCTTTTTACTTTTTGCCGACGCCTGAAAAGGTAATGAACCCAAAGCAAGTGCTGCAGAAAATCCACCGGCTTGCTTGATAAAGGTTCTCCGATTAATTGATTTTAATTCTTCCATCTAATTCCGCATTTACTTGTTTACCTGCTTTTGTTAATTCACTTACATATTCTATCAAACCTTCACGCATCCGTTGGGGATAGTTGGTTCTAGCGATCGATTGTGTCAATAGGACGAGATTATCGCCACCATTGGCCAGATAATCATAGGTGACAAGTTTGTACGTTTTATTGTCATCTATTACCTGTCCTTTGATTTTGATATCCTGTACTTTATTGCCAGTTATCGTTAAGGTCATGCCTGCAATAGGCTGGCCATGGGTTGTCGCGATATAGTCAGCAAGCTGGCGTATTTGGCTGCCTTTTAGTTCAATAATCGTCAATGTATTTTCAAAGGGCATTACTTCAAAGATATGTCCTACTGTGATATTTCCAGCTTTGAGATCATTGCGAATTCCTCCTTTTGTCGCAAAGGCAAGGTCGGCGGGATTGTGGGCATAATGGTCACTCATCCACAACAAAGCTTCACAAAAGAAATTACCCATTAATGTTTCAGGTGTCTTCTCTTTTGTCAACGCCTTATCGGCATGTCCGATAACGCGGTTCATTTCAGTTTCCATTTTTTGCTTGAATGGCTCATAGATGGAAACGACGGTAGGATCTGCTTGTACATCCTTGTTGATATGGTATTGTTTGAAGTCCTTTTGTGTAGGGTGGAGTTGCTTTGAGCAACCTGTGACCATCAAAAGCGAAGCGACTCCAAAACTACCAATAAAGGCAATTTGCTTTGATATATTCATTATAGTTAGTTTAACCAAATACTGGGGCAAAGTTAGCCAATTAAATATGAAGAAATCTTATTCCTCCTGGTCTAATTTTGCTAAAATGATAAAAACAATAAAAGCTTAACATAGATCTACGTTAAGCTTTATCATATAATTAGAAAAATAACAACCTAGTGAACTAATTCTGCTTCGGGAAGATCATCTATAGTTGATTGACGATCATCATGCCTTGGTAAAGTATCCAATGTACCTCCTTGCAGTATCTTTTTGTTTTTATTTTTAGTTGACAATTTGGTGCGGTAAGCCTTCCAGTTCATCAGTAAAACAGAGAACAAAATAACTGCCAAACCTACAATCTGTAAGGAAGTCACGGCATGTGAAGTGAAAAAATGACTTAATATTAACGCAATGATCGGATTTACATAAGCGTATGTACTTACTTCCATCGCTGGGCGTACCTGCAAAAGCCAAATATAGGAGCTAAATGCAAGGATAGAACCAAATGTGATCAAATATGCCAAATTAAACCAATCGACAGGAGCGACACTACTTAATTCAAATGATGCGTATTCGCCTGTGAATAGCGCAGTGATATTAAAAAGAACACCTGCAGTGACCATCTGCCAGGCTGTTTTCACCATTACGTGCAGATCTTCTTTTTCTTGTGCTTCTGATTTTTTGAAGTATTTAGACGCTAATGAACCTACCGTCCAGGCGATGGAGCCCAATACCAAAATACATAGCGCGATGATTTTCAAATTACCATTGGCATTGTCGTTGGAAGCCATGATCTGTTCTGCAAATAACATAACAACCCCGACGAATCCAAGCATAACTCCGGCTACTGTAGTGACACTGCTAAAATTCTCTTTCCATTTGGGTTTGTCAAGTAAAATAAACCAGATTGCAGCTGCAGCGGCAATAATCGCGGCTACCCCACCAGAAACATATTGTTCGGCCCAGATGACTCCGGCCATATCCACAAATAGAAGTAAGAAGCCTACAAAGGCAGCTTCCAATATGGAGCGTTTGTTAAACAGTTTATAACCTTTTATGGCACAATAACTCATCAGGATGGCACTTGCAGTAACAAACCGAAACGAGCCTAATATAAATGGTGGAAAACTATGCAATGCTTTTTCTATAAAGAAAAAGGTTGAGCCCCATACCACATAAATAATAAAATAAGCAACTACAACCATTAAAGGGCTTGCAGCTTTTTTGTGTCCTTGCAACATAATTAAAACCTCCTTTCTGTTATTCAGGTATAACTACCTGTTGATCTTCTTTTACCGTCTGAAGTACAATTGTGGTACGAGTAGAAATTATTCCTTCTACTTTGCCCAGTGTATTGCGCATTAAATCAACCAAACCTGTTGAATCTGCCGTTCTTACTTTGATAAGATAACCGTCATCTCCAGCAATGTCGTGTACTTCTTGTACCTCCGGAATTTCCGCGAGGGCGAGACCTACACGTTGTTCGCCAATGATATCATTGGATTTGATGAAAATAAATGATAAAAGTTTCTGATCAACAGCCGCTGGATTGATCTTGGCGCTGTATTTTAAGATCACATCTTTCTGTTCAAGCTTCTTAACCCGCTCCAGTATTGCTGAAGGAGCCATACCTAATTCTCTAGCGATATCAGCATTGTTGATACGCCCATTATCCTGCATTAAACGAAGGATTTTGTAATCTACCTGATCTAAATTATATTCTACTTTTGTCATTTCGACTGCAAAGGTAAGGAAAAAAGTATAATATTCAAAATATTAGTATTAATTATGAATATTATTCTGAAAGAATGGTTAATGTTGTGAATTTTATTCGATTGGTGTTCTTGTTGATTTTCTTTGTTTGCTTTAATTTGTTGGTTGAAAGAGAGTTGCAGGTGGTCTACAGTTTACGATGTTCAACAATTATACCGATTTCTCAACTTAATAATAATATTCCGGGTAGATAGGATGACACCTAAGCCGATCAAACATCCCACGCAAACACAACCGAAACGGTCGAGGGCTGCAAAATAAGAACGACTTTCCTGCTCATGTAAGTAGACAATAATTAAAGCCACCATAGATGTGCGGGCCACAGCCATAATATTCAGTGCTTTGCAGATGATGAGGGAGGCAAGCATTCCGATAATCATCGCATATAGCTGCGGAATCGGTACGAAGTATAAGCTGAGACCGATGGCAGAGCCAATGAAATTGGATTTTGCACGGTCAATGGCAATTTTTTTGGACTCATTTTCCTGCGGGGATATCACTAGGATAATTGAAATAAGTGTCCAGGAAACAGAGTATTCCGGAAAGGACACGAATAGGATGTAGCCTAGTAAAAATCCTACTAGTACCCGTATCGAATATATAATAAAATCTGAATGTAATGTGTATCGAAGGATAAGATTACGCATATAACAGAGCGGATGTTAATTCATTAAACCGTGTTGCTGCTGCAAAAATACAAGCAATTGATGAAGATGCGAAATAAAATTCCGGTTTATTGCATTTTGTGATTGCGTTTTTATGCGTTTTGTTAAAAGAAATTGTGTATTTCTTGCAATTCTTCCTTTTTCCAAAGGAGAAATTTGACTAAATTTGTTTTCTATACAAAAAAGCAAATTCAGTGAAAGATCAGAATCAGTTAGCCTTATTGGCAACTCAACTTAAGGGGGAGTTGTATTATACAGATGAGGCATCGCATCAAACCATGTTACTTGCCTACTCAACAGATGCTTCGGTGTACCAGGAAAAACCGTTGGCGGTGGCCATTCCATCTGATATAAACGATATAAAGAATTTGATTGATTTTGCCCGAGCAAACCAAACAACCTTAATTCCCCGTACGGCTGGTACATCGTTGGCAGGACAGGTTGTCGGAAATGGTATCATTATGGATATATCCCGTCATTTTAACCGCATACTGGAATTGAATGTGGAGGAGAAATGGGTGCGGCTACAACCCGGAGTGATTCGTGATGATCTGAATAGTTACCTGAAGCCTTTTGGGCTAATGTTTGGTCCGGAGACATCCACGGCAAGTCGGGCCATGGTTGGTGGTATGATCGGAAATAATTCCTCGGGTCTCCATTCCATTGTTTGGGGCGATACCCGTCATAATCTAATTGCGGCAAATGTACTTTTAGACGATAAATCGGAGGTAAGCTTTGCTTCGCTAGATGAGGCAAGTTATTTCAAAAAACTTTTACAAGCAGATCGTGAAGGGGATATCTACCGTCACATGAATGATTTGTTGACGGATCCTCAAAATTTGGCGGCGATTGAAACAGGCTACCCCAAGCGTTCGATTACGCGACGAAATACTGGATATGCCTTGGATATTTTGAGTGACCGCACGCAACCGTTTAATATGTGTAACCTTTTGGCGGGTTCGGAGGGAACTTTGGCGATTGTAACGGAGGCAAAGCTTCACTTGATGGATTTACCACCGCAGGAACTTGGACTATTATGTGTTCATTTTGCTGATATGGTTGAATGTATGCATGGAAATGTAATTGCGTTGAATCATCAGCCTGAGGCATCTGAGCTGGTCGATAAATATATCATGGATTTTACGGTCGGGCATCCGACTTATAAATACAATCGCTTTTTTATTGAGGGTGATCCCCAGGCACTGTTGATCGTAGAATTTAGAGGTCATACTGCTGTGGAGACCGAGGCCAAGGCGATGGCTTTAAAGGCAGAACTGATTGAGAAAGGTTTGGGCTATGCCTATCCTTATATTATTGGAGTCGAGCAGACTAATCTTGTCTGGGATGTTCGAAAAGCTGGACTGGGGCTTATCCGTAATCTTCCTGGGGACAGCCAACCTGTCAATTTAATCGAAGATTGTGCGGTTTCTCCGGAGGATCTTCCGGCCTATGTTAGTGATATCCAGAAACTTTTGGTTGAAGAGGGGGTGCATGCATCTTACTATGCACATGCTGGAGCGGGTGAACTACATATCGAGCCTTTTGTCAATTTGAAAACAGAAGAAGGTAAGCGGACTTTCCGCTCCATATTGGAAAAAACAAGTGACCTTGTGTTAAAGTATAATGGATCGTTGAGTGGGGAGCATGGTGACGGACGTTTGAGGGGAGAATTTATTGGTAAAGTACTAGGAGAAAAGGTTTATAAACTTCTGGAGGAAGTAAAGGTAATCTTCGACCCCGTAGGAATTTTTAATGCAAATAAGATTGTCAATACTCCACCAATGGATGCCCATTTGCGTTATGACAATGACAAAAATAGGACGGATATAAAAACCTATTTTGATTTTTCCAAAGATGAATCCATTCTCCGTTTGGCTGAAAAATGTTCGGGCTCGGGTGATTGCCGGAAAACAGAAATTACCGGCGGGACGATGTGTCCATCTTTTATGGCGACACGGGATGAGAAGGATACAACGCGTGCACGAGCGAATATGTTGCGTCAATTTTTGACCAACTCCACGAAAAAAAATCGCTTTGACCATGAGGAAATCAAGGAAGTGATGGATCTATGTTTGAGTTGCAAAGGCTGTAAAACGGAATGTCCATCGAGTGTGGATGTTGCCAAGATGAAAGCAGAGTTTTTACAACATTATTACGATGAACATGGGGCCGGCTTTAGGGCCAAATTGATCGCGAATTTTACTGATTCCCAGAAACTGGGATCGCTCGTCGCTCCAATCTATAATTTTGTTGTGAAGAATGACTTTTTATCTGGTTTGGTAAAGAAAACCGTAGGGTTTGCACCAAAACGCTCTCTTCCTACGGTGAATGGAACGACCTTGAGCCAATGGGTCAGGAAGCAAACGATAACACCACAGAATAAACGCAGGGTCTATCTATTCTCAGACGAGTTTACAGAATATAACGATGCTGAGATTGGTATTACAGCTTACAAGCTACTAACGGCATTGGGCTATGAAGTGATTATTCCAAAACATGTACAAAGCGGACGGACATATCTCTCCAAAGGATTTGTCAAAGAAGCAAAAAAGATTGCCAATCAAAACATTAATTTCCTAAAAGGTCTGATTACCGACGAAACACCGTTGTTGGGTATTGAGCCATCTGGCATCATTACATTTAGAGATGAATATTTAAGTCTGGTTGATGAAAATCTTCGTACTGATGCACAGTTGGTGGCTAAAAATGCACTTATGATTGACGAATTTCTATTGGCGGAAATCGAGGCGGGCCGTATTCATCAGGAGCAGTTTACAGCTGTGGAAAAGAACATCAAACTGCATGGACATTGCTATCAGAAAGCTTTTCATCTGGTAGGCGTTACCCAGCAAGTCTTAGCGTTCCCATCCAATTATTCCGTTGAAGTGATTCCGTCGGGTTGCTGTGGTATGGCAGGTTCGTTTGGTTATGAAGCCGAACACTATGATGTCTCAATGAAAGTGGCCGAACTGGTTTTATTACCAGCTGTACGTAACACAGATACTGCGACTCTAATTGCTGCTGCGGGTACTTCGTGCCGACATCAGATTAAAGATGGTGCCGGAAGAAAATCTTTTCACCCCGTTGAAATTTTATACGACGCTTTATTGAAATAAAATAAAAACATTGCGAATAGTTGTTTGTTATCAGTAATAGTAGTAATATTATAGGAACAATATTTCAATGATTACTGATAATAAACAATTCACCATGTACAAAATTCAATCTATAGCCCTTCTTGCAACAGCTACGATGATGGTGGCTGCTTGTGGAAATTCCAATCAGAAGAAAACTGATGGAAGTGATACTGCGACAGCGAACACCATTGAGCGGGTGCGCATCGAACAACTGACGAATGGTACTCCAGGACCTGAAAAAAAGAATTTCTTTTTGCGTATTACCGACGAAGTTAAAACCGATTCAAGTCGCATTTATACAACGAAATCAATTTACAATAAGGATACAGTAGGTGCTAAAATTGAAGTCGTTGATTTTATCCCAGCAGGTATTATCGATGGTCAGCCAAGTGATGATGTGGGCTTTACTAAAGGAAAAATTAAAATTACTACACTAGGAACACAATCTGACAACTTAGTTAAAGCTTTAGGTGAACTGTTTCAAATGCCAACTACTGATGGTTTTACAAAAGAAGTTGTTCTGCCGAATGTATTTTCCTCCAATAAGGTGAATGTTGATCTATCAAAGAAAACAGCCTATAGTTTCAAACTATTTTTAGAGAATAAAAAGGCGGAACCTGCGGAATTGTTTTTTAATGTAGATACCTATAAACACTCGATTGAATTTTCCGAAAAAGATCCATCGTTCCGTGCTGGATTTATATCGGCTTTGACTGGAAAGTAAATCTTTAACTATTGATAGATAGCAAGTAATCGGCTTTGGCCGGCAATATATTGAAATAGCGAGAAGGCTGTATAATCACACGATTATACAGCCTTTTTTAGTATTGGTTCTTTTATTAGTCTGATTTCCCGGTTTTACATGCTATTGATTTCCTTAGGCATGTATAGGATCTTGGTGTTGTAAGTGATAAATCCCAATTCTCTGAAAATCTTGTTTAGCAAATAAAAAGAGTTACATTTGTGCTAATATATTTAGTTTTATTTATGAGGCATTCAGGAACGGCGGATTTGCCGTTACACTATGGAAAGGTACCGGCTTGGCTGTATGAACGGATGAGTTCACTGGGCAAATCCATTGTGGAGGTCATCCTGATGGATTATGGGCAAGATGAGGTGCTCCGGAGATTGGCAGATCCCTTTTGGTTCCAAAGCTTTGGCGCCGTACTCGGCATGGACTGGCATTCATCAGGTATTACAACATCGGTTATGGGCGCTTTAAAACGCGCGATCAATCCCTGTGCGGATGCCTTCGGCCTCTATATATGTGGCGGCAAGGGTAAATTTTCTAAAGACACACCGCAGGAGCTACTTTATTTGGCAGATAAAACCGGTTTGGACGGGAATAAATTGGTTCGAACAAGTAAGTTAGTGGCAAAGGTGGATAATACTGCGATACAAGATGGTTATCAGTTATACCTTCACAATTTTATTGTCAGCAAAGACGGTCATTGGGCTGTGGTACAACAGGGCATGCATAATCATGATGGAACTGCCCGCCGCTATCATTGGCATTCGGAGAAAGTTCGCTCTTTCATTGACGAACCTCATGCTGGTATTGAAGGTCGTTCGCAGGGCCTTATTTTGAACTTGACAGCTTCTGGTGCAGCCCCTAACAGAACAGGCATTATGGCTATCGTTAACGAAGATTCTTCCCGTGCATTATTGGACTTTAAAAAATTGGTCATGCCTTCCCATCACGATGTACGTGCTGCAGATGTTGATCTCAAAAGGTTAGGAGCGATGTTATATGTGGCACGCGAAAATCAGCCTCGGGATTTTGAGGAGCTTTTGCTGTTAAAGGGGATGGGGCCGCGTACATTACAATCCTTGGCTCTAGTCAGTGAGGTGATCCATGGTGCTTCAGCACGCTTTAAAGATCCCGCGCGCTTTTCTTTTGCCCATGGTGGAAAGGATGGCCATCCTTTTCCTGTCCCTTTGGATATTTACGACCAAAGTATTCAAATCTTACAAAAGGGTATCGAAAGGTCAAAACTGGGGAATAGCGATAAATTAAAATCCATACATAAACTCCATCAGATCATATTGGACGCTGAGCATAATTTCACACCCCAGTTTGATATTCAACAGGTAATAGCAGAAGAACGTAGAGACTCTTGGAAGTACAATGGTCGAACCGTATTTGGTCAGGCAAAAGCTCCAAAGGATGGTGACATAGGGCAACAGTTGTCACTTTTCTAAACATTATTGATGGATTGTAATCATTTTGTTAAATTGTGTTAAACCTTATTGAAATTATTTATACGCTGGTATATTTGCCCTCAAATGAAAGTGGTTATTACAATTCTATGTTTTATAGGGTTCCTATTGATTAGGAGCGGTAATAGCCATGCTGTGCTTAACGAATCTGATCGCCCTACGGTCAGTTTTATGTACCAGCACAATGATGCCAACCTGAAGGACAGGATTAATTCTCTAAGTGCCCACATCGATCCTTTAATAGCGGGAAACGTACATGATGAGAACCCCGTGATTGAAGAGTTTAACAGTGAGAATTTTCAATTGACCAAAGATCTCGAAGCAGCTTCCAATTTTGTCGCTTTATTGTTCTGTGCGGTTGTACTTTTTATCTTTGTATTTCGTTTTGCAAAAAAGATTCCTTTTTGCAATTTTGTCGCTTATTTGTACCCCCAAAGGTATATTCTTCAACAAAACTGGAGAATTTAATAGCAATCTCTGAAATAGCCCAACTTTATTTTCGTTGTATTCCGAATAATTCAGACTTTCATTGATAGACTAATGATTCTGTGTGTTTTTTGTATTACAATAATCTAAGGCTTAGGTTGTTTCAACTACCATATCAACAAACAATCAAACTTATTTTTAATTAGACGCTTACAAATGAAAAGAGTATTTATGCTCGTTAATTTGGCTATGGTATTATGCCAAATTGGGTGTACTTCCAAAAAGGAAGAGAAAGAAGAAAAGGAAAAATTCAATGTTACTTCTCCCGTACAGGTGGATACAACAATCCGTAAGGATTTTGTTTCTCAGATTAAATCTTTTCGTAATATCGAATTACGTGCACAGGAGAAAGGATACCTGGAGCAGATTTTTGTCGACGAGGGACAATTTGTGCACAAAGGACAGCTTCTGTTTCGCATTATGCCCAAAATGTATGAAGCAGAGTTTAGAAAATCTATGGCGGAAGTGAATGTCGCCGAGATTGAAGTGCAGAACACCAAGAGCTTAGCCGATAAAAATGTCGTATCCCCCAACGAACTTGCGATGGCGAAAGCAAAACTGGAGCAGGCCAAGGCGGCTTCCGCAATTGCCAAACTGCACCTTTCTTTTACAGAAATAAGAGCACCATTTGATGGTACAATTGACCGTATCCCGCTAAAATTAGGAAGTTTGGTGGATGAGGGCGAGTTATTGACAAGCCTCTCCGACAATAGCCAAATGCTGGTATACTTCAATGTGTCGGAACCAGAGTACCTGAATTATCAGACAAACGTGAGTAAACGCGGAGATACCCATGTTGGATTATTGCTTGCCAATAACGAATTGCTTCCAGAACATGGTGTGGTTGAAACCATAGAGAGTGAATTTGACAGCGAAACTGGTAACATTGCCTTTAGGGCGAGATTTCCAAATCCCAATCGATTATTGAAACATGGTGAAAGTGGTAAAGTCGTTATGAATTTTCCATTGAAGCAGGCATTGATTATTCCACAAAAGGCAACCTACGAGTTACAGGACCGGAAATATGTTTATGTCGTGGATAAAGCCGGCAAGTTAAAAGCGCGTTATATCACAATTAGCAATTCCCTTCCTGATCTTTATGTGGTCAGCAGTGGACTTCAAAAAGATGATAAATTCCTATTGGAAGGTATACAGAAAGTGAAAGAAGATGAAAAGATCAACTACAGCTTCGTTCAGCCTAAAGATGCCATTTCTAATTTGAAGTTAAAAACAGAATAAATCTCCATACTCTTAAATTACTATGTTTAGTCGTTTTATAAATAGACCTGTACTTTCGATTGTTATATCGCTGATCATTGTGTTTCTGGGGGTTCTTTCGATGGTACAACTTCCAGTAACTCAATTTCCATCCATATCGCCACCTAAAGTAAACATTACAGCAGAATACCCGGGTGCGAATGGGGAACTCATGATAAAATCTGTTATCATTCCACTTGAGCGCGCCATAAATGGGGTTCCAGGAATGAAATATATGGCTTCAGATGCCGGTAACGATGGTGAAGCCAGCATACAGGTGGTATTCAATCTAGGTACAGATCCAAATCAAGCTTCATTGAACGTGCAGAACCGCGTGGCTTCTGTTGTTAATAAGCTTCCACCTATCGTTGTACGCGAGGGGGTGAAAATTACAAGGGAAGAATCCAATATGTTGATGTATATCAACCTATATAGCAAGGATAAAGACCTTGATGGAAACTTTATGTATAACTACGCCGATATGAATATCGTTTCAGAATTGAGACGTGTAGACGGTGTTGGGGTTGCGAATATTCTTGGAACACGGGAATTGGCGATGCGGATCTGGTTAAAACCTGATCGCATGACCGCCTATAAAATATCCGCTGAGGAGGTGATGAAAGCTCTGTCAGAGCAAAGTTTGGAAGCATCTCCAGGCAAGGCCGGCGAGTCTTCCGGGATTACTTCACAGTCTTTTGAATATGTCCTGAAATATCCGGGGCGTTTCACAACAACAGAAGGCTATGGTAATATCGTATTACGAACAAATGCAAACGGTGAAATGTTGCGCTTGCGCGATGTTGCCGATATTAAATTTGGATCCGCCATGTATGATATTTATTCTACATTGAATGGGAAGCCCTCTGCCGCTATTGTCCTGAAACAATCCTATGGTAGCAATGCTTCTCAGGTAATTCAGGATGTTAAAAATAAAATGAAGGAACTAAAGTCTTCTTTTCCGAAAGGACTGGATTACGAAATCAGTTATGATGTTTCTAAATTTTTGGATGCTTCCATGGAAAAAGTTATCCATACCTTAATTGAAGCCTTTATACTGGTGGCGATTGTTGTCTTTTTATTCCTTGGGGACTGGCGGTCTACCTTGATTCCAACCATTGCCGTACCGGTTTCCTTAGTGGGATCGTTCCTTTTTATGCAGTTTTTTGGCATCACAATCAACCTGATCACACTATTTGCCTTGGTATTGGCAATTGGTGTCGTTGTGGATGATGCCATTGTCGTCATCGAAGCCGTACACGCCAAGATGGAGGAACTGCATATTTCAGCCTATAAGGCAACGAAGAAAGCGATGCATGAAATCAGCGGTGCTATTATTGCTATTACATTTCTGATGGCGGCCGTATTTATTCCTGTTGCGTTTATGTCAGGGCCTGTCGGTATTTTTTACCGTCAGTTCTCCATCACAATGGCGACATCTATTATCCTTTCCGGTGTAGTTGCATTGACGTTGACACCAGCGTTGTGTGCGATTATGCTGAAGAACAATCATGGAAAACCTCGTAAGAAATCCATCGTGGACAAATTTTTGGATGCGTTCAATAGATTGTTTGATAAGATGTCCAACAAATATGTTTTCTTACTGAAAGGTATCGTTGACAAGCGTCTCTTTACTTTTGTGGTATTGATCGGATTCTGTATTGGCGCTTACTTTTTAAATAATTCCGTGCCAGCAGGCTTTATTCCAAACGAGGATCAGGGGATGATTTATGCCATTATCCAAACTCCACCGGGATCGACCTTAGAACGGACAAATCTGGCCGCTCAAACTTTGCAGAAGGAGGCGGAGGACATCGATGGTGTACAATCCGTTTCTTCATTGGCCGGTTACGAAATATTGACTGAGGGAACCGGTGCGAATACCGGAACCTGTCTGATCAATTTAAAAAGTTGGGAAGAGCGTAATGAATCCTCGCAGGAAATTATCGAACAGCTAGAAAATGCTGCGAAGAATATCCCTGGAGCTTCCATCGAGTTTTTCCAGCCACCAGCAGTACCGGGATATGGTGCCGCAGGGGGATTTGAGTTGCGGCTTTTGGATAAAGCAGGCTCCGGTGACTATAAGAAAATGGAGACCGTAAGTAGGGATTTTGTCCGTGAATTGAATAAACAACCGGAGCTGTCCTCAGTTTTTACATTTTATAGTGCTAGTTTTCCGCAGTACATGCTCCATATCGACAATGATATGGCTCAATTAAAAGGGGTGACTATTGACAATGCCCTAAATACGCTTTCTACGTTGGTGGGGAGTAATTACGAAACTAATTTCATTAAGTATGACCGGCAATATAAGGTCATGGTACAGGCATTACCCCAGTATCGGGCTCTTCCTGAAGATATCTTGAAATTATATGTAAAAAATGATAAGGATGAGATGGTGCCTTTTTCGGCTTTTATGCATATGGAAAAGGTATATGGACTCTCCGAGATCACGCGTCACAATATGTACATGGCTTCTGAAATTTCAGGTTCTGCTGCTCCTGGATATAGTAGCGGTGAGGCTATTGAAGTGATCAATGCTGTCGCTGCGAAAACCTTACCACAGGGCTATGGTATTGATTGGGCTGGTATCTCCAAAGATCAGGTGGGACGTGGTAATCAAGCGATCTATATCTTTTTGATCTGTTTAGGCTTTGTTTATCTTATTCTTTCAGCACAATACGAAAGCTTTATCATGCCATTTGCGGTTCTGTTATCATTGCCAATTGGTATTTTTGGAGCTTTTTTCCTACTCAAAGTTCTAGGACTGGAAAACAACATCTATGCACAGGTGGCCTTGGTCATGCTCATTGGATTATTGGGTAAGAACGCGGTTTTAATTGTTGAGTTTGCCACACAACGACATGCGCAGGGACTTAGTATCATCGAAGCCGCTTTGGAAGGAGCCAAGGTGAGGTTTAGACCTATCTTAATGACATCATTTGCGTTTATTGCAGGTCTGATTCCATTGGTAATGGCTTCTGGGCCAGGAGCGATCGGCAACCGGACCATTGGTACTGCAGCGGCAGGAGGGATGTTGTTTGGAACTGTCTTTGGTATCCTTGTCATACCGGGTCTCTACTTTATTTTTGGAACAATCGCTTCCAAACGTAAGCTTATCAAACATGAAGATGAAAATCCATTAACTGAAGAAATCGATAACAATGGCTAGTCAAACAAATAAATATTGGGTAGTAGGGGTTTTGCTGTCCGCAGCTATGACAGGCTGTAAGGTTCCTAAAGCGACTCAGATTCAGGAAAACAAGCAAGTGCCACAGCAATTTGCTGAAGCACTTGCACAGGACACAACGAATTCGGCCAATATGAAGTGGCGTGATTTTTTTAGTGATCCTAATTTAGTTGCTTTAATTGATACGGCATTAAAAAATAACCAGGAGCTGAATGTGACCTTGCAAGAATTGGCTATTGCCAAGAATGATATTTTACTGCGAAAAGGTGCATTGAAACCGAGTGTGGGTTTACGTGCCGGTGGCGGTGTGGAGAAGGTCGGGCGCTATACAAGCCAGGGAGCTGGGGATGCCAGTACGGAGATCGCACCAGGGAAGGAAATGCCCGATCCACTGGGTGATCTAAAGATAGGTGCCTATGCAAGCTGGGAAATCGACGTCTGGAAAAAACTAAAAGATTCTGAACAGGCGGCATTGAACAGGTATCTTGCTACTGTGGAAGGTAAAAACTTTGTTCTGAGCAGTCTTATCGCTGAGGTTGCGCGATCTTACTATGAATTGTTGGCTTTGGATAACCAGCTAACGATTATCAAACAGAATATCGAGTTGCAGGACAATGCATTGGAGGTCATAAAACTACAGAAGCAGGCGGCGCGTGTGACAGAACTTGCTGTTCAAAAATTCCAGGCAGAAGTATTAAAAACCAAAGGTATGGAATTTGAGACACGCCAACAGATTAAGGAAACTGAAAACCGAATTAATTTCCTTTTAGGACGTTTTCCTCAGGAAATCAAACGCGATAAAAGTAGCTTCGTGGATATGGTACCTGCGAAAGTACAAACAGGGATACCGAGTCAACTCCTGAGCAATAGGCCTGATATCCGTGAGGCTGAATATGAGCTTGCTGCTGCAAAATTGGATGTACAGATTGCGCGGAAGGAATTCTATCCTTCCTTGGAAATATCGGCTGCGCTGGGCCTGCAAGCTTTTAAGCCATCCTATTTGTTTAAAATGCCCGAATCGATGTTGTACAACATAATAGGAGAATTGGCAGCTCCGCTGTTAAACAAAAATGGATTGAAAGCGGAATTCAATACCGCAAATTCGAAGCAGATACAGGCAGTCTATAATTATGAGAAGGCAATTTTAAATGCCTATTTGGAAGTGTCTACCCAACTGTCTAATATCGAAAACCTTGGCAAGAGTTATGATTTCAAAACGAAGGAAGTTGAAGTGCTCAATAATTCTGTGACGGTATCAGACGATCTGTTTAAGTCGGCACGTGCTGATTATATGGAAGTGCTGATGACACAGCGCGATGTGTTGGATTCAAAACTTGAATTGATAGAAACTAAGAAGCAACAGCTTAATGCGGTTGTTAATATCTATAAAGATTTGGGAGGAGGCTGGAAATAAGTTGTTTGTTTGAATGGACCCTGCTAGGCGGGGTCCTCTTTTTTTGTATCAATGCGATGTAATTCGATAGGCTCTGCTTAAATTAATTCTTGTGAAAATCGAATTAATGCTTATTTTTAATGTATATTGATACATCTTATTTAACTGTTTTATGGAATCACAAGAGTATTTACTTGTTAACGATGAGGCTGAAAGGGGCGTTTTTTACAAAAAAACTTATCTTCATGTTGCCCTTTCTATTTTAGCATTTATCGTTTTAGAAACCCTATTGATAAAATTAGTTCCATATGATTTTATTGTATGGATGGTCAGTGGGAAGTTTATTTGGTTGTTTCTTCTCGGATGTTTCTGGTTGGGAGCTTCATTGTCTTCTCGATGGACATTAGCGCAGAGCCGTCAGACCCAGTATCTTGGACTGGCATTTTACATTGTATTGGAAGCTATTATTTTCCTGCCAATGATTTTTATTGCCGCTTCGATGACTGATGGTGCGGGCTTGCTTTACCAGGCAAGTATAATGACGCTGGCTTTGTTTACAGCACTTACAGCAGTTGCTTTTATGTCAAATAAGGATTTCTCTTTTCTGAAAAACATCCTTGTTATTGGTGGCTTCCTAGCATTGGGTGCCATTGTCGCGGGCGCATTATTTGGATTTCAATTGGGACTTTGGTTTTCTATCATCATGGTGTTGATTGCTTCAGGAAGCATTTTGTACCAAACGCAAAGTCTGAAATATAATTACGGCAATGAACAATATGTAGGGGCTGCATTACAGCTATTTTCCTCTATCATGTTGTTGTTTTGGTATATTTTACGTATTCTGATGAGTCGTCGTTAATTCAATTCGTTTTTAAGAGAAGGTATTTAAAGATCATTTGATTATGCTTTAAATACCTTTTTTTATGATGTATGAAGCTATTTCAAGACATCTTTTAAGTTTTTGAGCCCCTGATCAAAATCCTTATCCATATTCATAAATAGGCTCATTAGATTCCAGGGGTAAGGTGATTTACCGGTAATGCCCCAGGTTACCGCTGTCTGGTTCGGTGATATTTCCTTCAGCGTAAAATATCCTTTTGACGGTTCGCCGAATCCAAAGTCAAGCGATGTTTCGATCGTTTCTCCATCTACGATGCGCGTAATGGTTTGTGAACCTTTTCCAACTTTCTCGCCATCCCAGCTGTATTTAAATCCAACCTGACCATCGGTGCCCTGTTCGGATTTCTTCATTTGTGGATCGGAAAGTTGCCATACCCCAAAGTGATCTTGATTTCGAAGCATTTTCACATAGTTGAAGACCTCCTGTTTAGGTTTGTCAATGGTAATCTCACTTTTTGCATCAAAATCTTTAGGAACAAAAAGCGCCACAATTAAGGGAATGGCAATGAGAATAACCAAAACAATTAAAATTTTTTTAACGATTTTCATTTTTCTGCGTTTAATTGGTTTAATAAACTTTTTTCGGATTAAAGATAGCTGATTAATGTGATTTGTGGGATGGTAGATTTAAGATTTTATCGACTAATTATTTTAAACGAAAACGGGGCCGTTCGCGTTGGACTGACCCCATTTTTATAGATTCATTTACATCCTGTCGGGAGCGATTGAATTCGCATCCTAGCGGGTATGTCCGTGGTTTACCTACTTTAATAACTCCAAATGTGTGCTTATACCAATTCTATTCCATGAATTGATTGTGATAATAGCGATAATGATCTGTGCAAGTTGTTTTTCGTCAAATAGTTTCTTCGCTTTTTGATAAGTTTCCTCCGTCAGGCCCTGTTGATGAATTAGGGTAATCTCCTCAGTCATCTCTAATAAAACCTGTTCTTCGGCAGTAAATAATTCGGTCTCACGCCAGGCGTTCAGCAAGAATATACGCTGAGGAGTTTCACCATACTTTAATGCATCTTTGGTGTGCATGTCAAGGCAAAAAGCACATCCATTAATTTGGGATGCTCTTATTTTAATAAGCTCTTTCTGGATAGGGGTAAGAAAGATATTAGCGAGGTAGGTTTCTAAACCCATCATCGCTTTATAAGCTGTTGCATCTACTTTTGCAATATTTAATCGTGCTGTCATTGTTTTATATTTTGATACTACAAAGTTGCAGGAAAGATTGAATAATAAACTTAAACTGGTTTAAGAAAGCACATGTCAAATTAACATCTGTTAAATCTAACCAACGTATATAGTTACGGACGAACTTCTTATTCTGAAATAATCAGGTAATAATTGTCAGGATCCCGGAGGATAAACTGATTTCTTAATGAATTTTCATTGTAGTGAATTTCTTTTTCGAACATGGCATCGAGTTTGGTCGCATTTTCAAACACTTCCTGGAGATTATCTACCCGAAAGAATAGGATTAGACCATTTCCAGCATTTTTGGGTTGGAGCATGGTCGGATGTGCGTGTTCACCCCATTTGTGAAGGCATAAAATTACATTGTTTTCAACTGTTAGAATTTCAAAAGTCTCGCCACCATGTTCGCTGGTACAACCTAGCAAATCTTGGTAAAAGGTTGAGCTTTTAGAAACACTTTCTACAGCGATTATTGTTTCTGTTCTCACCATTGGTTTATTTTTTGGTATTTTAATTTATTCCTAGGCCTGCATATAGCTATGCAGACTTAGGAATTAACAAGCAAAACAGGGATTTGGTTTTGCCAACGATTTAATTTAAGCTATTTGATCTGTTAATCAAATAGGCTCAGATGTTTGGCATTCACCAGATCTAGGATCATATGATAACCTGCAAGTGAGTTGCCGTGTTGGTCTAAAGCCGGACTGAAAGCGCCTATTCCCATATAACGGGGGACACTGACAGCGATTCCTCCGCCCACACCGGATTTACTCGGTAGCCCAACCGTACGGGCATATTCACCACTGAATTCGTACATGCCGGCAATCAGCATTTGTGACTGAATAAGCTGTGACAGATTAGGATCTTGAAATTGTTTGTTTCCATCATAACGGACACAGTGATTGGCAAAAAAATAGCCTATTTTGGCAAGATCTTCCACTGTGATTTCGATGGAACATTGTTTAAAGTAATTATTGAGCTTTTCTTCCCCTTCACCATCAATTAAGCCATTATTTCGCATAATGTAGAACATACCGCGATTCCTATGACCAGTTTCTCTTTCTGAGTTATATACCGCATGGCTATAATCTATCTGTTCATTGTTTGTAATGAAACGTATCATCTTAAGGATTTTAGCAAAGGGTTCTTCAGCATTCCCTTTAATAAGGGCTGTGGTCAATATAGCACCTGCATTCATCATGGGATTAAGCGGTTTACCCATTGTTTCTAAATTGCCAAAGTGATTGAAAGGTTTGTCGGTTCCAAAATATCCCATTTTCTCAAAAACTGCTTTTTCACCATTCTCCTGTACCGCAATCATCAACGCAATTATTTTTGATATGCTTTGGATCGTAAATTTTTGATGTATATCTCCGGCACTTACCAGAGTACCATCGTTATTTACAACAGATAGTGCAATGGATTGTGCATTTGCTTTGCCCAGTTCTGGAATGTAATCTGCTACTTTTCCCAGTTTAAAGTGCTGACTATTCTTTTCAAGAATGCTATTTAATGTTGCTTGATCTATCTTTTTTGCATCCTTTACCGTTGCGGTACTTGTCGTCTGCTGCGCCTGGCACACATCTATTCGCCCTGTATAGCTTAGGACAAGTAAAGCTGTTATCAAACCAAAAGTTCTATTCATGTCTTCAATCTATTTATGAAAGTCCAAAGATAGGAAAGTATCGAACTTTAGCTGTTCGAGGGTGCAGGATCAACATTCCAGCCCGAAAGTATGTCACCATAGAAAAAGAAGGTCACATAGAAGTTTTTGTTACTGACCTTATCCTTTACAAGATATTTTTTTGTGACATCGTATGCATCAACTTGCTTATAATTAGATAATACCACAGGGTTTGCTGCCGGATTTTCCGCTTTTACCATGTCTTGAATTTTTTGGGTGATCAATTTCATGATCCCAGCTTTCTTAAAAGGATCGTTTTCTACCTTATCGGTTGAAATACGAGGTAAGGTTCCATTATTTTTTTCTTTTTTGGATTTAGCGGCTGTCGTATAGGCTCTGAAGCGCTCTTTAATCTTTGGATCTTGGAGACTGTGTATGGTGAAAATAGAGATTCCCTGAGCACCATTATTTAAAGCCTCATCCATATCGACAAACATTTCATCATTGTTTTTAGCCATCAATCCACAGTACAAAGTGGTATTCGCAGCTTTATCTCTGACATTTTCTAGCGTACAATCTTTTATAAAGCTTGGGTCCTCAGTGTAAAAGTTGCTGTATACCATAGGAAATACAACGTCCAGTTTCCATTTACCCCAATCTTGACGAACCATTCTCGAAGCCATTTTTGGTGTAGGAAAAGGCGAAGCTGCCATAGTCTTTCCATGGCTGTGGACAACTTCAGCAATCATATTAGCGATGTCAGTGATCTGGTCACAACGGAACTGTCTCCATTTTAGATCTTTTGAAGGATCTTTTTGTGCCCTGGGATCATAACCATATTGTTTTTTGAATTTTTCTATGGCAATGGGGTGATATCCATAATCCCATGCTGGGTATTCGCGATCTTGAACGATATTATACTTTGGCCACAAAGTGGTTGGTAATACAACATCTACATAGCGGTTGTAGTCTATTGATATGCCATCGAGACCTTCAACTTCGCAATAAGACTGGATTTTTTGTTTAATATACTCTTTCGCTCCTGGTACAACGGGTGATAAGAATTTGTAGTAGCCAACATACGCAGTGGTATCAGCCAGACTTTTTCCATTTCTATTGACACTAAACCAGTCTGGATGTTCTTTTAAGATCTTATCCCGATCATGCTCCAGGTTCATCGTCCATAGCCAGGCGATCACCTGTATTCCATATTTCTTTGCAATAGGAATGGCGACTCTATATTCATCCGGACTAGCTGCATTTAGCATGACCCCGTCAATACCCAGGTAATTCATCTCACGACAGATGGAATCAAAATTTGTAGTTGGATTATAATCCAGCCAAGTCCAAAACATTGCCGGCTTTTCCCGCTCCGCTGCTTTTGAAACAGGGACGAAAAACCCATACATAATTAGTACAAGGCAAATACAGCATTTTCTGATTAATTGTTCTTTCATATGATTTATTGATTCTAAAATTTATCTATTTATCTACAATATGTTCTTTGGATATTTAGTATTTGTTTCAATCTTGAAATTTTTACTAATTCAAAAATTGAAATCTGGATATATCCAACCGTGAAAATACACAAAAACACGGAATTTAATCAATTTGACCTCTCTTTGGAGGGAACTTTCTTTTAGTTACAAAATTTATTAAAAAATTAAAACTATTCACCCGTTTAGATGTTACTAGAGAAAGAATAAATTATAATATTCATTATTGACATTGAAAAGTACGCTGGGCTACTGGCGAATAGATAATTGTTTTTTAGATATGAGGAAACTTTACATTCCAATTTCTGTCTTATACTTATTGCTATACACGACTGTAAAAGGACAAGAACCGGGTCCAGTTGAGCCGGTAAAAAGAGATTCTGTACAGCAAACCAAAGAAGAGATCACCTATCCCAAACTGCAGATAAAGGGGCTTTTTCAGGCACGGTACCTTGTTAGCACAACTAAAGATGTTGACGTGAACGGGCTTCACCATAGTGATGGTTCTGGAACGGACAATAATTTTATGGTGAAGTATATGCGGGTGCAGATGCGTGCACAGATCAGTAAACGAACCGAAGTCGCTGTCCTTGCCAATCTAGCTGATTTTAAAAGTGACCCAAAAACAAAGGTACTTGAAAATGCGTATTTAAAATATACGTTTAGCCCTAAGCTGGCCATTACAGTTGGTCAGTTTCGACCTTGGTTTGGGATTGAGGAAACTTACCCAATAGATATTATAAAATCCTTGGATTGGTCAAATCAATATCTTGAATTTGGCAAATTGGGCTGGGCGAGTTTTCAGATTGGAATGGCAGCAACAGGGGAGGTTAATTTAGGAGATATGCCATTTAGTTATTCTTTTTCCGTTGTGAATGGAAATGGTAAAAACCAAGTCGTCGACAATGACAATGGAAAGCAATATTCAACGCGCTTGGTATTTGGAATTTCAAAAAAATATGGGGTCAATCTTGGGCTGAATGGCGGTGTAGGGGAGGTCATGAAAAAGAAAGTACATGCACTCGGAGTTGATCTGAGTGGAAACATAGATTTCGGGAAACGTTGGAACTTGGATATGCAACTGGAAGCAAAACAGGCTATCAATCATAACTTATATTATGCGTTGGATGAGAGTTCGCGTACTTCAAAATTAAGTGACTATCTCGTTCGAGGTATTTATTTCCTGCCAAATTTAAGGTATGAAGTCAACTATTATAATCTCAGTGCATTTGAGCTTTCCTGTCGTTATGAATATATCGACCCAAATTATAAGTTAAATGCAAATGCAAGGCAAACTTTTACGCCAATGTTTGGTCTGGAGTTTTTGAAAAATTATGGTGCTCGGATACAGCTTGGTCTTCAACTCGATCGCTATATGAAGCAGACTCAGAATACCAATGAATACAATAAAAACTTATTTATCGTACAAGTACAAAGTAGATTCTAATCTTTTAAACCTCAATTATTATGAAGGAAATTAGTATCAAAAATGTTGCCATCACCTTTATTGTTGCGCTCATTTTGTGGTTTATTCCAGTTCCTAAGGGCGTAAGTCCTGAAGCTTGGCATTTGTTTGCCATATTTGCTGCGACCATACTCGGGATTATTCTGAAGGCGGCGCCAATGGGTACCATGTGTATGATGGCGATTGGATTTACGGCGCTGACACAGGTTTTAGCGCCTGGAGATGCGGGTAAATCTATTACGAAAGCGTTGACTGGCTTTGGGGATAAGGTCATTTGGCTTATAGGGATATCGTTTTTTATCGCACGCGGGTTTATCAAAACGGGCTTAGGCAATCGTATTGCATTTCTTTTTATTCGAGTTTTTGGAAAAAGTTCACTTGGACTGGCTTATGGTTTAGGTTTGGCTGACGTGTGTCTGGCACCCGCGATACCTAGTAATACGGCCAGAGGCGGTGGTATCATTTACCCGATTATGAAATCTATGGCCATCAGTTTTGATTCTGTTCCAGACAAACCAGAGACGCATCGAAAGCTGGGATCCTATCTGACACTGAATAGCTACTACATGAATTTGATTGCTTCCTCCATGTTTTTAACCGGAACAGCGAGTAACCCGATGTGTCAAAAGTTTGCTGCTAATCTAGGGATTGATATTACGTGGATGTCTTGGGCCGTTGCAGGGTTTATTCCGGGCATCGTTGCCTTTTTTGTCGTTCCGCTTGTACTTTATAAACTGTATCCACCTGAACTAAAAAAGACGGGTGATGCACCCAAAATGGCGGCAGAAAAATTAAAAGAGATGGGACCTATATCCAGAAATGAGTGGTTGATGTTATTGGCATTTTTTATACTTCTGGCGCTTTGGATTTTTGGAGGTTCGCTGTCGATTGATGCAACTACAACTGCATTTATTGGATTGACTTTGCTTTTGCTGACTTCGGTGCTAACCTGGGAGGATGTAAAAGCAGAGAAGGGGGCTTGGGATACCATTGTTTGGTTTGCCGTTTTAGTCATGATGGCCAGTTCGCTGAATGAACTTGGATTTATAGGTTGGTTTAGTGATTTGATCAAGGTACAGATTGGCGGGCTGAGTTGGCAGATTGCATTCCCTGTAATTGTTTTGGTGTATTTCTTTAGCCATTACATCTTTGCGAGCGCTACAGCTCACGTTGCCGCAATGTATGCTGCATTATTGGGAGTGGGTGTATCATTAGGCATCCCGCCCATGTTGTTGGCCATGATGCTTGGGTTTCTGGGCTCCATATATGGCGTGTTAACACATTATGGTCATGGTCCAGCACCCGTATTCTTTGGTAGCGGTTATGTTGATCTTAAGTCCTGGTGGTTGCGGGGTCTGGAAATCGGGATCGTGCTACTGATTATCTATATGGGTGTAGGAGGCTTATGGATGAAAGTTATTGGTTATTATTAAATAAAAGGCTTATGCTATCGACCTTATCAAAGAAAATACTTATGTGCTTAACGGGGTTATTTCTCGCTTTCTTTCTGCTTATCCATTTTCTGGGAAATTTGCAGCTATTTTTACCTCAGGAGCAGGCACATTTACAGTTTAATGCCTATTCACACTTTCTCTCCGGAAATATCCTGATTAAAATTGTTTCTTATGTCCTTTACCTGAGTATTGTACTGCATGCTATTGATGGATTGGTCATCACTATTAAGAATAAAAAAACAGGTGGGGATTATCAGTCAGACCAGCGTGGACGTGCGAGCAAATGGTATTCCCGAAATATGGGAATTCTTGGCACGCTTATTCTGATATTTTTGGTCATCCACTTTCAGAATTTTTGGTACGTATATAAGTTTGGAGCTCCACCACTGGATGCAAAAGGAAATAAGGATCTCTATGTATTGGTTATTGCAGTGTTTCAACAATGGTGGTATGTGCTTATTTATGTTTTGTCCATGGTAGCCTTATGTTATCATCTTATCCATGGGATTCATAGTGCGGCGAGAACCCTCGGACTGTATCATCCAAAATTTGTCCATTGGTTTAAGGTAATAGGTACAACCTATTCCATTGTCATCAGCATAGGGTTTGCGTTAATGCCAATTTATATATTTTTTACTGTTAACTAAAGGCGAAGACATGACTTTAAACTCAAAAATACCAGCGGGACCTTTGGAGCAAAAGTGGACACGCTATAAAAAAACTGCAAAGCTTGTCAACCCCGCCAATCGCAAAAAATTAGATGTCATTGTTGTGGGGACGGGCCTGGCGGGAAGTTCAATAGCGGCATCTCTTGGCGAAATGGGCTATCAGGTCAAATCATTCTGTTTTCAGGACAGTCCCCGAAGAGCCCATTCTGTGGCAGCACAGGGGGGAGTAAATGCTGCTAAAAATTATAAGAATGATGGCGATAGTGTCTATCGTATGTTTGTGGATACTTTAAAAGGGGGTGATTTTCGTGCGCGTGAAGCTAACGTCTATCGAATGGCTGAATGTTCGTTGAATTTGATAGATCAAGCGGTGGCGCAAGGTGTTCCATTTGGACGTGAATATGGGGGATATCTGAACAATCGTTCCTTTGGTGGGGTTCAGGTGAGCCGAACATTCTACGCAAGGGGACAGACCGGACAGCAGCTGCTATTGGGGGCTTATCAGGCCCTGATGCGGCAGGTTGGTAAAAAAACTGTTCAACTCTTTTCCCGCCATGAGATGTTGGATGTTGTTGTCATCGATGGGAAAGTGCGTGGTATTATTGTTCGCAATTTGGATACTGGTGAAATTGAACGACATGCAGCACACGCTGTTATACTTGCAACGGGTGGCTATGGCAAAATCTATTATCTATCTACCTTAGCAATGGGTTGTAACGGATCGGCAATTTGGCGAGCACATAAGAAAGGGGCATTGATGGCATCCCCAAGTTGGATTCAGGTTCATCCGACCTCTTTACCGCAATCAGGCGATTATCAATCCAAGCTGACGTTGATGTCAGAATCCTTACGTAATGATGGTCGCATTTGGGTTCCATTAAAACAGGATGAAAACAGAGCAGCCAATGACATCCCAGAAGAAGATCGAGATTATTATCTTGAACGTCGGTACCCCGCATTCGGGAATCTTGCACCGCGGGATATATCCTCTAGAGCGGCCAAGGAGCGGATTGATGCTGGTTTTGGCATAGGTCCTTTAAAAAATGCGGTCTACCTTGACTTTGCGAAAGCAATCAAGGAACAGGGGAAGCAAAAAATTGAAGAGAAATATGGTAATCTCTTTGATATGTACCATAAAATAACGGGCTATGATGCGTATTCTCAACCGATGATGATATCACCTTCGGCCCATTTTTCGATGGGCGGACTTTGGGTTGATTACGAGCTGATGACAACTTTGCCTGGGCTATTTGCACTTGGTGAAGCTAATTTTGCCGATCATGGCGCCAATCGCTTAGGGGCAAATTCGTTACTTCAAGCTTCAGTGGACGGTTATTTTATTGCGCCTTATACCATCGCCAATTATTTATCGAATGAAATTCACACCGGAAAGATTTCTACCGATCATGTGGAGTTTGAAAAGGCTGAGTTAGCGGTTAGAAAGCAAATTGATGAATTATTACAGATTAAGGGTAATAAAACCGTCGATTATTTTCACAAAACACTTGGGAAGCTGCTGTATGATTATTGCGGTCTAGCTAGAAATGAGCAGGGACTTAAATATGCAATAGCGGAAATCAAGAAGCTTAAGCAGGAATTTTATAGTAATGTTATGGTTAGTGGGCAGCTAAATTCATTAAATACGGAATTAGAGAAAGCTGGACGTGTTGCAGACTATTTTGAAATCGGTGAATTGATGTGCTATGATGCGTTGACCCGTGAAGAATCTTGTGGTGCACATTTTAGGGAGGAATACCAAACAGCAGATGGAGAAGCGCTGAGAAATGATGCTGAGTTTCAATTTATCTCTGCCTGGGCCTGGAAAGGAGAAGGGGAGGAACCAGAATTGATCAAAGAACCATTGACTTTTGAAGAAATACAACCTACTGTAAGAAGCTACAAATAAAATGAACAATTATGAATCTACATCTTAAAATCTGGCGACAAAAAGATAATCAAACAGCAGGAAAACTGGTAGCTTATGATTTACAGGGGCTTAATCCGCATATGTCTTTTCTTGAAATGTTGGATACCTTAAATGAAAAGCTCATTGTGAACGGAGAGGATCCTGTTGAATTTGACCATGATTGTAGGGAAGGGATCTGTGGCCAATGCGGCGTAATGATTAATGGTATTGCGCATGGTCCGTTGAAACATACGACCACGTGTCAGTTGCATCTACGTTCGTTCAACGATCATGATACTATTGTGATAGAACCCTTCCGTTCATCAGCATTTCCGGTGAAAAAAGATCTTAAAGTGGATAGGTCCGCTTTTGACCGAATTATTTCCCTGGGAGGCTTTGTATCTATCAATACTGGTCAGGCACCGGATGCCACAGTTATTCCCATTTCACATGAACTCGCTGAAGAAGCGTTTGATTCAGCTGCTTGTATCGGATGCGGTGCATGTGTTGCCACCTGTAAAAATGGGAGTGCAGCGCTATTTACTTCAGCAAAGATTACGCATATGGCTTTACTGCCACAGGGAAAGGAGGAAAGAAATCACCGTGTGCTCAGTATGGTCAAGCAAATGGATGCGGAATCTTTTGGACACTGTTCAAATACCGAAGCATGCGAGGTTGAATGTCCCCAAGGTATATCTGTCCTAAATATCGCCAGGATGAACTTTGAATATAATAGAGCCTTAATCTTTAAGAAGAAATAGCTTATACTGTTTCAAAATTTTACAGCCATGTATTAGACGATAATTAATGATATTAAACTGTTTAGACAAATATTTTTGTTGTTTTTGTAGCTGATTATCCCGGAAAATAGGGATTTATAAAATATTATACTTTTTAAGCAGGTTTTTGTAGTATTTTTGACATGTAAAAAAAATCACTTAAGTTATTAGGATAGATATGAAGTGTAGAAGGTTATTGGTTGCATTGTTTACATGTGGTGTGATCTTAGGTAATGTGTCGTGCAAAGATTTCTCCAACAAAGTATTGGGTAGTGGCAAAGAGGGCAGTAGGGATACTTTAAACGAAAAGTTAACCCAAAAGGAAAAAGTACCTGTTCTTTTGAATAAATGGGATTCTCTTCAAAAAAATCAGCTACATTTTACAGTTGATAGCTTGCATCCTATCCCTGTAAAGCAACAAAAACGTAACCTCAAGGATTCGTTGCGAAGAGCTTTTGATGCGCATCCAAAGCATATTTATTTGACATTTGATGATGGACCTTTGATCGGGAGTGCGGCGATAGATTCGTTGGCAAAAGAGAAAAATATAAAGGTAAGTGTGTTCTTAATCGGTAAGCATGCCAACATGAGCAAGGGGAGAAAGCGGGATCTTCAGAAATATGAAAGTAATCCTTTAATTGCTTGCTATAATCATAGCTACACGCATGCGAATAACCAATATTCACGATTCTATAATAATCCGGAAAAAGCTTTTGCAGATTTTGAAAAGAATGAAAAGGATCTTAATCTTCAGCATAAAATTGTTAGACTTCCGGGTAGAAATATCTGGATGTATGATGATATCCGGAAGATAGATTTAAAAAATGGCTCTACAACAGCTGATATGCTTCACAAAAATGGTTATCGTATTTTTGGTTGGGATGTGGAATGGCGTTTGAATAGTATTACAGGTAATGCGATAGTGAGCCAAGAAGCGACATTATCCCATATACGCAACTTTATGAACAATAAAAGTTCGATGGTCCCGAATAATGTGGTTTTTTTAATGCATGATGACATGTTTCAGACTAAAAAAGGGCAACAACAGTTATCTTCATTAATCGATGCACTTAAAAGCGATGGATACCAATTCGAGCTTATGCAAGATTATCCCATTAAATATTAAATAAAAAAAGGATTGGCTGTCATCTACAGCCAATCCTTTTTTATGTTATTCCAAACTCTTTTGGATAGACAACCACTCCTTTAACTCCCACTAATGCTCTCTGGTGGAGTTCGATAATCATGCAATTTTCATCGGGAACCTCAAATGGCATTTTAATCCCATATTTGACCGTTTGTTCATAGCCAAATCTTGGGTAATAATCTGCATGCCCTAGTAGGATAATAGATCCGAAATCAAGTTGCTTTGCGATTTGATGGGCTTCTGCAATTAGTTTACCTCCGATGCCTTTTCCCTGAAATTCAGGTAATACTGCAATTGGGGCTAAAGCGAGGGAAGAATAGCTCTCTTGATTTTCTTCATTAACAATTTTAATCCTTGTCATTAAAATATAGCCAACTGGTTTACCATCGATCTCTGCAACTAGCGCAAGTTTGGGTATGAATCCAGTCGATTGACGTAGTTTTTCAACGAGAAACTGTTCCTGATGATCACTATATTCTTCCTGCTCAAATGCTTTCTGAACGAGTTCAAAAACGGCCTGATAATCACTTGGGCTTTCTTGTCTAATGTGTATCTTCATGATTGAGGTAGATTTTTTTTCGAAAGATATATTTCTACATTATTATTCCTATTGCTATCTGCAATTAACAGATAACAATGATTTTTGTAAAAATACGTATTTCAATATAATTCTATAGCGATTATAATTAAAACTTGTCATGTGGTTTTTTCAAAATATAACTGTTCTATTTTAAGTAAAAGATCAGATGTATATGTATTTGGACGATATTTTGTTGAAACCACCAAATAGGGGTATATATAATTATAAATTGGTTATTATACAGTTTCAACAAGCTAAATTTTACCCGGTATTATCAAGCTGTGATGATCTGTGTATTTTCTTTTAATAGTCTGTAAATGAGTTATTTGTGTGTTTATGTTTAAATAGTGTTAAAATAACACTTGCATTGTTTATTTATTTTTGTATTTTCATCTATTCGAAATTCAATTATAAACCGCCTTTGATAAGATCCTAAACCGAGCATCTTGTGGAAGCAAATAAATAACTAATAAACATACAATTTAAACCATTAAACAGTTTTTATGATTAATTGCCATTATTTCTCAAATCAATGGAAGAGAGCGTTTTGGACTGGATCACTGTGTTCTATCGTAGCACTGAGCCCCCAAACTGTAGATGCCGTAAGCCTTGTGTCTTACGGAAATCTCTTTCAACAAGAATTAAGTGTCACTGGTATCGTGCGAGATGAAACAGGAATGCCAATTTCTGGAGTAACCGTTTCGGTTAATAGAACTAATTTGGTGACAAAAACGGACAATGAGGGCCGCTACAAATTGGACAAAGTTCCGCCCAATAGTAAAATCAATTTTCGCATGGTTGGTAAACAGACAATGGATGAAGTGATCAATGGACGACGTGCCATAGATGTAACACTGCTAAATTCTCAATCCAGTCTGGATGAAGTCATTGTGGTTGGTTACGGTAAACAGCGGAAGGAAACAGTAACCGGTGCAGTAGCTACAGTTAAGGGGAGTGATCTTGCCCAATCACCGGCATTGAACATTTCCAATGCAATGACGGGAAGAATTCCTGGGGTTATTGCTACAAATGGTAGTGCGGAGCCCGGAAATGATGGATCCACGATCAAGATTCGTGGTACAAATACCTTGGGAAATAGTAGCCCATTAGTGGTTATTGACGGTGTACCGGCCCGTGAAGGGGGAATCGAGCGGCTTAACCCCCGCGATATTGAAAACATTTCTGTTCTAAAAGATGCTTCAGCAGCAATTTATGGTGCAAGGGCAGCGAATGGCGTTATCCTTGTGACCACACGTCGGGGAAAAACGGGTAAGCCACAGTTTTCTTATACCTTCAATCAAGGGTATTCTCAACCAACGGTAATTCCCAAATTGACAGACGCTACACAGTTTGTGGAAATTCGTAATGAGCTTGAAATCTATAACTTACCTGTGGATGAATGGTCAGCAGCATTAACCGCTATAAATGGTACAGGATCTTATACCAAAAAGGATGGAACAGTGTTGGGGGCACCTTTTAAACCTGACGATATTCAGAAATTTAAAGATGGTTCAGACCCTTGGGGCCACCCGAATACAGACTGGTATAAATCTACATTAAAAGATTGGTCTCCCCAACAACGTCATAACCTCCAGATTAATGGAGGGACAGAAGATGTTAAATATCTATTGTCATTGGGTTACCAAAATCAAGATGCTTATTACAAAAATTCTGCAACCGGTTACAAACAATATGATTTACGTATTAACCTTGACGCAAATATAAGTCAATATATCAAAACGCAGTTTGGGGTCTTGGGGAGACAGGAAAACCGTAACTTCCCGACAAAAAGTGCAGGAACTATTTTTCGCATGTTGATGCGCGGAAACCCTACGCAACCAGCGATCTGGCCAAATGGAAAACCGGGGCCTGATATTGAGAATGGCGAAAATCCTGTCGTTATTACAACGAATGCCACCGGATATGATCGGGATAAGCGATATTACTTCCAAACAAATGGACAAGTGGATATCACAAATCCATGGGTTGAAGGGCTTAAACTAACCTTAAATGCTTCTGTTGATAAGTACGTAAAAAACCAGAAAACGTGGGGTACTCCTTGGACATTGTATTCCTGGCCGGGTGCTTACGAAGCGGATGGTAAGACACCTTTATTGCAAGCTGGCCGACGTGGCCCAGCGGATCCAAACCTAAATCAAAGTAATGAAGATCAGCTCAATATTCTATTAGGGGGGATTTTAAGTTTTGACCGAAAATTTGGAGACCATCAAGTAAACGCTATTGCTGGGGTGAACAGAGAGACGACAGATAACGACAAGTTTAGTGCCTATAGGCGTTACTTCCTCTCAAATAGTATAGATTACCTATTTGCAGGTGGAGAACAAGAGAAAAATAATGACGGAACAGCTTGGAAAAGAGCACGGTTAAATTATTTTGGCCGTTTTGGTTACAACTACAAAAGTAAATATATTGCGGAGTTTCTCTGGCGCTATGATGGCTCCTATATGTTCCCTGAAAGTGAGCGTTTTGGATTTTTCCCTGGTGCAATGGCTGGTTGGGTCGTATCTGAAGAGAATTTCTGGAAGGAAAATATCCCAGTCATCAACTATTTTAAAATACGTGCCTCTTATGGGCAAATGGGTAATGACAATATTTATTGGGAAGATAAACTGCAAGAATATCAATACTTTTCTACCTATTCATTTGGAACTTATGTTGTGGATGACAAGCTAGCCAAAACATTGTTTGAGAGCCGTGTACCAAATGAAATGGTTACCTGGGAGGTTGCCAATAATTATAATTTGGGCTTTGATTTCCAATTTTTGCAGGGTAAGTTAAATTTTGAATTTGATATCTTCAAAAACCGCCGGAATTCCATTCTATGGCGAAAAAATGCTTCTGTTCCACAAAGTACCGGTATGACTCTACCTGCTGAAAATATTGGTAAGGTGGATAATAAAGGCTGGGAATTTAATCTCGGTTATAAGGGTAAAGTCGGCGAACTTGGATATACAGTCGGAGTCAATGGAGGCTATGCGAAGAACAAAATTATTTTCTGGGATGAGGCCCCAGGTGCTCCTGCTTGGCAACAAAGTACAGGTAAGCCTATCAAAACTGATATCTATTATGTATATGACGGAGTATTTCGAGATATGGATGATATCGCGGCCAATAAACTTGATTATAGTGCCATTACCAAAACTTTACGTCCGGGTGATATGAAATATAAAGACCATAATGGCGACGGGAAAATCACACCGGATGATAAAGTAAGAAGAGATAAAAATAGCGACCCAACATTTCAGGGAGGATTTAATTTCAGTTTGAGCTATAAGGATTTTGATTTGTCTGTTTTGTTCCAAGGAGCAACAGGAGGAGAAATCCGTGTTGGTACAGATGAATCGGGTTCTATCGGTAATTTTCTGGAAGAATTCTACGATAAACGGTGGAGCATAACTAACCCAAGCAGTGAATACCCTCGACTAACGGATCGGAGTAACCAATATTACTCGTACAATAATACATATTGGATGCGGAGCACCGATTACCTACGCCTAAAAAATGTAGAATTGGGTTACAATCTTCCATCAACAATCTGCGATAAAATTGGTATTGGCTCCTTGCGTGTGTATGCGAATGGTATGAATTTAGTCACTTGGAGTAAGCTAAAAATGTATGATCCAGAGGCAGTAAACGCGCTGGGACAATATTATCCGCAGGCTAGACTACTCAATGCAGGGGTGTTGTTATCGTTTTAAGTGTTATAAAATTATGAAAATAAAGAAAGGTTTGTCGTCCGTACTCATGGACCAATAGGTTTCGGGTATAATGAATGGCCTTTGGAAGTTTATTCTCAGAAAAATAAATCAGATAAGAAAATGAAAAAAATTGTAAATATATCGCTATCAATACTTGTATTATCGTGTGGACTCCAGTCCTGTAACGACGATTTTGTGAATACAAAGCCACTTAGTGAGGTTCCTAACGAACTGGTATGGTCCGATCCAGGGCTGTCAGATGCTTTTGTTGTTGAAATATATAATGGTTTTGGTGTAGGCGGTTTCTACGAACAAGAGATGGCTTCTATGACAGATGAAGCACTATTCACTCACCCAAATCGTGGGATTAATACGGTAACTGAATCACGGTCCAATCCAGCTGATCAAGGTTATATCATGGATACCTATGAATATGGACGTATGTATGTACGTATTCGGGCAAGCAATATTGCTATTTCAAATTTGAGGCAGGCAAAATTTGATCAGGTAAAAGCAAATAAAATATTAGGAGAAGCGTATTTCTTGCGTGGATATTATTATCAGCAACTCTTACGTTTCTATGGCGGGGTACCCATAGATAATAAGATCTATACCTTAAATGATAAGGATTTTATGAAGCCTAGAAATAGCTACGCTGAATGTGTCGATGCGATCGTCAAAGATCTGGATAGTGCGGCGCTACTTTTAAAGGATATAACGCCAGCCAAAGGGAGGGCAAGTGAAACAGCAGCTTTGGCGCTAAAATCCCGTGTGCTGTTATATGCCGCGAGTGATCTTCATGATGCTAATAAAGCCGGTGCTAAATCCGCACTCTTGAAAGCTTATACAAAACCGGAATATTTGATGTATACCAGTGGTAGTCAGACTGAGCGCTGGACAAAAGCGAAGGAAGCGGCAAAAGCTGTCCTGAATCGAGCAAGCTTTGCCTATAAACTGGATATGATCAAGCCCGTATCTGCAACAGAAGGAACTGCAAACTATATGGCATTGTCGCTAGGGGGTGGAAGTAAAATGGCAGATGCTGCAGGGGCAAAAGATATTATTTTGGGCCGTTTTTTCATTAATGAAAAAGACGAACGCGGGGGATGGGTTGGACGTGATAATGGGCCAAATGGTTATCACAACTGGGCGGGAAATACACCTATACAATTGCTTGTTGATGATTATGAGACGGATAAGGGGCAAAAATTTGATTGGTCAAATGCCGTCATGGCTGCGGCTCCCTATCAAAATCGTGACCCGAGATTGAAGGCGACAATTCTATACGATGGTTCAGACTGGAAACCAAGGACAGCCGATGTGACAAAAAGAGATCCCAGCAATCAGATACAAACCGGTCAATATGAAATTGTTAATGCTCAAGGTAGTAAAGTCACGCATTTTGGTTTAGACACCAGAAAAAGTCCCGTTGAAGACTGGAATGGCTCAAGAACGGGGTATTATATGCGGAAGTTTGTTGATCCTGATCCTGTTCAGGAAGATCAAAATACAAGACAACGTATTCCCTGGCCGATGTTGCGTTATACTGAAGCTGTATTAAACTATGTGGAGGCTTGTATCGAATTAGGCGAAGAGGCGGAAGCAAGAATTTGGCTAAATAGAATTCGATTCAGAGCCGGAATGCCTGCAATTGCAGAGACAGGAGCAGCACTCAAGAACCGCTACCGTAATGAGCGTCGAATAGAATTGGCTTATGAAGAGCATCGCTTTTTTGATGCTAGACGCTGGATGATCGCTGCAGAAACGATAGGACGTAAAGCCAATATCATCAATATCACAGGAACACTAAAAGACAATAAGAAAGTGACATTGTATAAATATGATCCGAGCAATTATAGTTACAAATATTTTGTAAGTAATATTGATCCAGGAATCGAAAATAGAAACTGGGATGATAAGATGTATTTTACCTCTTTACATCGTGATGAAATAAACAGAAATACACAGCTTATTCAGAATCCTGGATATTAAATGTCTTTAAAAACATCTCTCCGGTAATTATCGGAGAGATGTTTTTTTATCAGGCCTTTTTCTGACGTTCAATATTCGGTAATAAGCCCGTCGCAATACCGATCAATGGAAGATAAGCACAGATGTTAAAGACGTGTTCAATGGAAGTTTTATCCGCGAGCCATCCCAAAATGGCAGAACCAATTCCACCCATCCCAAAGGCAAGTCCAAAGAAGAGTCCAGCGATCATGCCTACTTTTCCCGGAATCAATTCTGTAGCGTAAACCAATATGGCAGAGAAAGCAGAAGATATAATCAGTCCGATCAGAATAGACAGTATCATCGTTAATGTCAGCCCCACATGTGGCAAAAGTAAAGTGAAGGGTGCCGCGCCAAGTATTGAAACCCAAATAATGAGTTTACGGCCATAGCGATCGCCTAATGGGCCACCGAGTATTGTTCCGACCGCTACGGATGCAAGAAAAACAAAAAGATAAATTTGTGATTCTTGCACAGTAATGCCAAACTTATCGATAAGATAAAATGTGAAATAGCTGGTCATAGATGCCATATAGAAATACTTTGAAAATATAAGAATCAAAAGGATAACTAGAGCAAAGATGATTTTGGACCTGGAAAAACTCGATTTTACCTGTGTCGTATTGGGTGCGCTGACAGTAGCTTTTGGTTTAAGATGCAATTGATACCAATTTCCGACATAGGTAAGAATTAAAATGGCTAGAATTGCCAATACACCAAAAACGCCGATGTATTGTTGGCCAAATGGGATAACAATCAGCGCAGCTAGGAGAGGACCTATTGCACCACCAGCATTTCCGCCGACCTGAAAAATTGATTGCGCCAATCCTTTTTTACCGCCAGAGGCTAAGTGCGCAACACGTGAGGCCTCAGGATGAAAAATAGAAGATCCCATACCTATCAGGCTTACTGATAGTAAGATATAGATAAAACTGGAAGCAAAGGCAATACAAAGCAAACCAGCGAGGGAAAACAACATTCCGATAGCCAAGGATCTTGGCGTAGGATTCTTATCTGTGTAAAGTCCAACAAAAGGTTGCAGAATGGAAGCTGTCAGTTGAAATACTAGGGTGATAATGCCAATTTGAGTAAAGCTAAGGGCATAATTAGATTTTAACAGCGGATAAACAGCTGGAATAACTGATTGAATAAGATCATTCAATAGATGAGAAATACTAATTGCAAATAAAATAGGGTAGACCGTCTGGGAACTATTCCAAGAACCATCTGCTTTTAAGGATTCAGTTTTCATAAATTAATACATCAGGTCATCTGATGTCTTGTGACGTTATTTATTATTGTTTGGTTTTCGTAATTTTTATTACAAACGCTTTTAGAAATTATTTATGTTGGATAATTTGATCTGCGACAGCAACAGCTTGTTGGATGTTTTTATCTTTAATAGCTTCCATCAGCTCCTCATGTTGCTTTTGTGAGGCAATGAAGGGTGTGGTATCCTTATAGATTTCCATAAAAAATTTATTCACGTGAACTGATAAGGTATTGTATAACGCTGTTAGAATGTTATTTCCACAAGATTCGGCGATTGCGCTATGAAAAGCGATGTCTGCTTCTACACAAGCAATAAGATCCCCACTAACGGCATATTTTGCTCTATTTTTAAGCGCGAGAGCCATATCTTTCAATCCTTTTGCGCTACGATTTATCGCGGCTTTTTCAATTATTTTCAATTCTAGAACGTGTCTAACCTCGAAAATATCGTTAAAATTACCTTTTTCAATTTTTGCATCAAGCGCATGGTGTCCGGTCACACTTTTGATAAATGTTCCTAAGCCTTGTTGTACATTTAGATAACCAGATTGACTTAAATACTTTATTGCTTCCCGAATTGTAGATCTTCCAACCGCAAATTGTTTCATCAACTCGGGTTCAGTAGGGAGTTTTGAATCCACCGGAAAATTACCCAATTTGATTTTTTCTTCAATTGCGGCAGCTACTTCTTCAGCCAAGGATCTTCGTACGATGTGTTCATTTTTCATATAGTCATATCATCTGATGATTGCAAAGTTAAAATAAAATTCGGCTACGACACAAATAAATTTTCAATTTTATTATCGGGCCCATTGTGGGAGTTTTTCGGATACTTCAATGTTTGCTGAAGCATATTGATATTGAAAAATAATTTCGGGCTCTATGTGGTTTTCCCGCACATCTACTCCTTTTAATGTATCGAAAATATCCAAATTGCGTTTCAGGAGTGGGAGTGCCCGAATGTATAAATCCTCAATATTTTCTAAACTGCGAGGTATTTGGCTATCCTTTCGATTTTGAGCCCGAGCCAGACAAATGTCGAGATTGTCTGTATAGAAAAATAACATTTCGATTCTATTATCTGGGTGGAAAGCTTTTATTTGCCTCAACAGGTCGAAATGTTTTTTCAACCCTAAATTGACTTCTATCGCAAAATCCTGATTAGCTAGAAGTTTATCCTGCAACATTTTCTCGAACCGTTTGTATCCATTCATTATTCCGAGTTCGCGATAACGCCGTACAGTGAGATCAGGATCAAGTATTTTAATGCCTTCAGGTATAAAATATGGTCCACAAGTGCTTTTTCCAATGTTTGGTGGCCCAGCAATTACGTAGATTGTTGCCATAATCAGATAATTCGAATTGTTCCATCCTGATATTCAGCAATCATTTGCCCGTCTTTATGATAGATCAGAGGTAGTTGCTGGGAGAACAGATGGCAGCGGATATCCTTTCCTAGGTCTTTTTTCCAAGCTATTTTTTCCTCCATTGCCATTATAAAAGGATCTTTTCGCATCTTTCCGATTGTTATCAGCTCTTCGTCTGGAATTATTTTTTTCATTTAGTATATAATTGATTGTTGTCAGGTCTCTGTGTTAAATATAAACAGATATTGTTAAATACTAAAATTATATTAACATAAAATAGCTTAAAATCCGATCTGAGCACTTCTAACAGCTATTAGATAAGGTCGTTAAGTTGAGAAAATTAAACAGGGTCTTAATACGGTGGGAATATCGGGAGATGAGAAGCTTTTCCAGATGGAAACTGTTCTCCCAAAATATGTGGATATGTTTCATGGAAGTTTTATTTCAAAGCTTCCAGGTGGTACTACTAGCATGATTCTCCTCATTGGAGTATTTTTGCAAACTGTTGTTGTGTTTTGGGCTTAAGGTTGTCGGCAACTATCAAGGTACAATAAACTTGCCATTCTACGCCATATTTACTTTTCTTTTATTGGCTTCTTTTTGAAGTACGTAGCTGTGAAAGATAGCTGAAATATGCGTAAAATTTGGGATCGAACAAAGGTCCATCCTTTCCAATGTTGATATTAACAAAAAAAGAATAAAAATCATAACTAGTATTTTTAGGTTACTGTTCTTTTTTTATTTCGTTGAATGATACTAGCTTATCTTATAGCGGTCTTGCAGATTCTATGGATTGATCTATTACAAACCGGTCTATTTTCCATCCATTTATTTGCTTTATCAAGGTCAACTGAACGTTTCGCCGTTCCTTTTTTCCTACTGAGAATTCTATTAACCAACTCTCCTCAGCGATTACTTTGTCTGAAGAATAAGTGTCTGTTCCTCCCATAGACTGCGCTGAAACCCATTTTGGAAGTGATTGATTATTTTTCCGCATTTGATCTGATAGATGATCTTTTGCTTTTTCAGGATTTTCTCCTGTTAACGCGTGCATAAATTGAGATATTGTTTCTCTCGGACTTAGCCTGGATATAAAACCTTCTGGATTTGCTCCAGTCATAAATTTACAGATTATAGTGCCATTATCACTCGTTACTTTTATAAGATCGGCTTCATATGTGATATCGATATCCGCTTTTTTATCCTCTTCCTTTTTTAGGTATTCGCTCGTATGGATAATTTTTATTACTCTATTCTTTGAGTCAAATTTGTTGATCGTAAGGCGTCTTTCTTTAAAAATATTATTGATTGCTATTTTTTCTTCACGACTTAATACAAAGCCTTTTGCATTATATTCGATTTTTATGTCGCGCTGAACATCATAGCTACCGTATAGCGTATAGGATTCCGTCATTGTGTTGTCGGTATAGGTATAACTGTACTTCGGATTGTTCTGTTTATAGTTGTAGAATGTCTCATTTTCTATCGTATTCCAGTCTTTTCTATAGGAAAAAAAATTGTTTAAATCAGTCTTTTTGTACATCTGCCCGTCAATGATTTCTTCCATGAAATCTCTGCCTTTGAAATCTAGAAATTTATTGGTTTTTAATACGATATAGGCGTCTGAGGAAAGTTTTTCATTAGGAGATAATGCATTAGGAACCATCATACTTTGGCCCAAAACCGATTGAATAAGTAATAATAACGTGAACAAAAAAATATTTCTCATCTATTATGTAATATGATTGTATTGTGCCATTTTCCATAATAAAGATAAGGTATTCATAGAAAGACTACAATCATAAAACATTGTGCTGTATTTTACTGGCTTTTCGTCAATACAATTATTTGTATTATAGTAAAAATAGAGGTCACTATTGCAAATACGAGAATTGGTGTTTGAGTCTACTAAATTTAATAATGTATTTTTTAAAAAAGGGTAAATGGAAACCAATTTAAAAGGAGTTGATTAAGATCGTATTACCCTTTGTGGGTCTTCTATGAAAATACATTATAATATATGGTTACTCGTTAATTTATAAGCTGAATTGTCGTAGGACATAGATTTCAATAAGATTTTTCTAAATTAGATCTTATAAATTGTTCTCATGAAAAAACTTCCAATTTTATTCCTACTACTGGTTTCTAATACACTCTATTCTCAAAATCTTACGCCGTACGAAAAAGGTAATGGCAATCAATCCACGACTTTTGAAGAAATGCGTGAATTCTATCGGGGATTGTCAAGGCAATTTCCCGCGATCAGTTATGAAACAAGGGGAGAGGACGATAATAAGGCTCCAATTGATGTAGTGATTTTCAACCTTTCAGAACAACCTTTGGAAGGATCGAGAAAAGACAAGTCAGTGTTGTTTATCAATAATGGGATTCATCCAGGTGAGCCAGATGGAATTGACGCCACAATGATGCTCATGCGAGATTTGGCGACAGGAAAAATAAAAGCGCCTAAAAATGTAATTATTGCTGCCATAGCTAGCTATAATGTAAGTGGTATGCTAAACCGAAATGGTTTTTCTAGAGCGAATCAAAACGGACCAGAGGAGTATGGGTTTCGTGGGAACGCAAGAAATTACGATTTAAATAGGGATTTTATAAAAACAGATACCAGAAATTCGAGGAGTTTTCAGCAGATTTTTCAATGGATAAAACCGGATGTGTTTATTGACAATCATGTCAGTAATGGGGCGGATTATCAGTATACATTCACCTATATATCTACCAATAAGGAGCGTTTAGGAAAGGAGTTAGGAGACTATTTTAATGGTCATATGCAAAGAAAACTACTTATGGATCTTGAAAATGACGGTTTTATTTCCGTCCCTTATGTCAATATTCATAATGATGTTCCCGATGGTGGTTTTCCAGTTTTTATGGATTCGCCGCGATATGCAACAGGCTATACAAGTCTATTCAATGTAATTGGTACCGTCGTGGAGACACATATGTTGAAGCCTTATAAAGAACGGGTAAAGGCAACATATGATTATATGCTATATAACCTCAAATTTATTGATGAAAACCACAAAGTTATCCGACAAAAAAGAATAGAAAATCTCAAACAGTATCGTATAGGGAATAGATATCCCATTATGTGGAAACTCGATTCTACAAAATATGAAAACATCGATTTTAAAGGTTTTGAGGCTAAATATAAGCCGAGTGAAGTTTCCTCAGAAAGTAGATTATGGTATGACCGAAATGCCAAATTTTCAAAACAAGTTAAATTGTATAACACCTATATCCCAACCAAAGAGATTACTATACCAAAGTATTATGTAATTCCACAATCCGAATGGAAAATTATTGATTTACTGAAACTCAATCAGATCAAATTGAATCCAATACAAAAGGATTCTATTATTACTGTAGAACAATATAAGATCAAAGATTTTAAGACAACTTCAAGCCCCTATGAGGGACATTATCTCCATTATGATACTTATGTATTCAAAGAACTGAAGGAAATTAAGTTCAGAGCTGGGGACTTCTTGGTCCCGCTGAATCAAGTAGGGGTAAAATTTCTTTTGGAAACACTGGAACCAGAAGCGATTGATTCCTATTTCAATTGGAATTTCTTTGATGCGATTTTAGGGCAAAAAGAATACTATTCGGCCTATGTTTTTGAAGATACTGCTGCGAAACTTTTAAAGGAAGATAAAGATCTAAAATCTGCATTTGATAAAGAGAAAGCAAGCAATCCAAAATTTGCTGCTGACGGAAAAGCACAGTTAGATTGGGTATACAGACATTCGAACTATTATGAAAAGTCACACCTTCTTTATCCTATTTTTAGAATTATGCCTTAGGTACTTATAAATAGCAGAGATTCTGTTACAAATTCCCCTAGTTGAGTTACACTGATTATTACAGTTCTTCAGAACTTTGTGTCGATAGGTAAAACAAAATAATATGCAAACAATATTAGGAGCCAATGGACAGATTGGCGAAGAACTGGCAAGGGAGCTTAAGAAAAACTTTACTTCAGCTATTCGCATTGTCAGCAGAAATGCAAAAAAGATAAATGAGACGGATGAGGTATTTTCAGCCGATCTTTCCGTATACGAGGAAGCAGTTGAAGCAGTGAGAGGAAGTAAAATTGCCTATTTTACATTAGGTCTTCCGATTAGCTCGGCATTGTGGGAAGAACAGTTTCCCCTTATTTTAAGGAACGTGATTGACGCTTGTAAGATCAATGTAACAAAACTTGTATTTTTTGATAACACTTACATGTATCCTCAGAATGATCATGCTTTAACTGAAGAAACGGCATTTGCCCCAGTAGGAAGAAAAGGGAATGTAAGAAGGAAAATGGCCGAAATGGTATTAAGTGAAATCGAGTCTGGTGAACTTGACGCAGTGATATGTCGGGCACCTGAATTTTATGGACCAGATAAAACCCAGAGCATTACCAACACCCTCATTTTTAACAACATTAAGGAAGATAAGAAACTCAGGGTACCATTGAGCGCGGCTAAGAAAAGAAGTCTGATATGGACACCAGATGCAAGTCGAGCAACGGCTTTGATCGGAAATACACCTGATGCCTTTGGCCAGACCTGGCATCTTCCTGTTGACAAAAAACACCCTACCTATAAGGAGTTTATTCGTATCGCGTCTGGTATTTACAATAAGGAACTGCAGTATACCATTGTGCCAAAGTTTGTATTTAAGATAGGAGCACTATTTAATAAGCGATTAAAAGAGCTACTTGAGCTTCTTCCAAGATATGAACATGACAATATATTCGATGATTCAAAATTTCGGAACAGATTTCCGGAGTTTCAGGTAACATCGTACCATCAGGGCATCAGTTTGATAAAAATGAACAGCTCACAATCAAAATAGAATAAGTAAATTCGTATTATATAAACTCGACAATGAACACCCCGGAGAAGGTTTCATCAATTAACACACTGCATCAATTTTTGGGATTGACAAAACCTTCAAACCCATTGATCAGTGTATTTAATTTTGATCAGGTCAGGCTAGAATCAGAAACTATTCTCAGCGCAGTGACGACAGATTTTTATGTTATTGCTTTAAAGAAGGACTGTGCAGGAGGAAAATGCAGGTATGGTCAACAATATTATGATTTTGACGAGGGTATCATGTATTTTATCGCTCCACATCAGGTATTGCAATTTAAAGATGTACTATTGAACGGTGTTCAAGGCTTTGTTCTGGTTGTTCATCCAGATTTCCTACATGGATATACACTAGCATCCCAGGTAAGAGAATATGGATACTTTTCTTATACAGCAAATGAAGCTTTGTATCTTTCGGATAAGGAGGAAAAATCCATTACAGATATTATAGACAATATTGAAAGGGAAATAGATGCCAACATGGATGCGTTCACACAAGATTTGCTAATCTCTAATCTTGACCTCTTATTAAAATATTGTGACCGTTTTTATAACCGTCAATTTCTGACAAGAAAAAAAGCCAACAACGATCTACTTTCTAAACTGGAAATCTTATTGGATGATTATTTCAAGAATGATAAATTGATTGAAAATGGGATACCCAGTGTTCATTCTATTGCAGCACAATTGAATCTCAGTGCAAACTATCTCAGTGATATGCTTCGGGTTCAAACCGGACAAACAACACAACAGCATATTCAGAATCGGCTTGTTGAAAAAGCGAAAGAACTGCTCTCAACCACTGAGATGTCTGTTTCCGAAATTGCATACCATTTGGGCTTTGAACATCCGCAATCTTTTCATCGCTTATTTAAAAGTCGTACCTCGATTTCTCCATTAGAATTTAGGGTATCATTTAATTAGTGCCTGCCACAGAGATTTGGCTACAACTTTCCTTATTTCGGTTACTTCATTTCAACTGTTTCCATGGAACTTTGTTATACTAAAGGAAATAAAGATGAGTATGCTGAAAATCTTAATTATTGTGACCAATGTTGGTGTATATGCAAATAGTAACCTAGCAACCGGTTTATGGTTGAGTGAGTTGACCCATTTGTATCATGCCGCGGAGGAGAGGGGCTACGCGGTTACAATTGCGAGCCCTAAAGGAGGTGATATTCCCGTCGATCCCGAAAGCCTCAAACATTTTACACTTGATCAAACTTCTAAAAGGTATTGGAATGAAGACAGTTTTCGAAAATTGTTGAATAATAGTAAACGATTGACCGAAGTTGCAGATGAAGATTACGATTTGATCTATCTTGCGGGGGGCCATGGTACGATGTATGATTTTCCGGATGATTTAACAATACAATCTATCATTAAGACACAGTACGAAAGTGGGAAAAACGTTGCTGCGATTTGCCATGGCGTACGTGGACTACTTAATGTTAAGCTTTCCAATGGCGAATATCTGATCAAAGGAAAAACAATTACTGGCTTTGACTGGTTTGAAGAAACAATTGCTGGTAGAAAGAAAAAAGTACCGTTTAATCTTGAAGCGGCTATCAAGGCACGTGGAGCGAATCTTAAAAAGGCGTTTGTCCCGATGACTTCAAACGTAGAAGTCGATGGCCACCTTATCACAGGACATAATCCTTTTAGTTCCAAGGAGATGGCCAAGATTGTTGTCCGACAACTTGAAGGGAAATAAATTAATAAATTGAACTCAACGATCAACAATAGTTACGTTAATCATTAAAATTCTAATTATGGCACAGAACATGAAAGCGGAAAACGATCCGCAAATCCTTTTGGGTATCCGAGAATTTTTGAAAGCGCTAAATAATAGCGGCGGTAAGCCATTAGAAACATTAACGCCCAAAGAGGCAAGACAAGTACTAGTCGATGCGCAAAAATCAGTAGAAGTCGACTATTCTGGTATTACCGAAACAGAAAGAGAAATTACGCAGGACGGAGTTACAGTGAATATACATATCGTAAAACCTGCAAATGCTGCTTCCGAAAACCTTCCGGTATTTATGTTTACGCACGGCGGGGGTTGGGTATTAGGAGATTATCCAACACATCGGAGATTAGTACGGGATTTAGTGGTAAATAGCGGTGCAGCTGCAGTTTTTACAGATTATACGCCTTCGCCTGAAGCCCAATACCCTGTTGCTATCAACCAAATATATGCAGCTACGAAATGGGTCTCTGAAAATGGCGTTGAAATTGGTGTAGATGGTCAAAATTTGGCTGCTGCCGGAAATAGTGTTGGTGGTAATATGACGGCTGTTCTCTGTCTAATGGCAAAGGACAAAGCTGGTCCAGAGATAAAATTTCAATTGTTGTTATGGCCGGTCACAGATGCCGATTTCTCTCGTGAGTCTTGGCAGAAATATGCTGAAGGACGATTTCTTACAGCCCCGTTAATGAAGTGGATGTGGGCAAATTATCTACCGGATACCGCAAAACGTAAAGAATATTATGCAACACCTTTCAATGCTTCGATAGAACAGTTGAAGGGACTTCCGCCGGCATTGGTGCAGCTAGCGGAAAACGATATCCTGTTTGACGAGGGATTAGCCTATGCTAGAAAATTAGATGAAGCAGGTGTCCCAACTACTATTCAAACTTATAATGGGTTTATTCATGACTATGGATTATTGAATCCTTTGGATCATATCGAAGCAGTGAAGCTTTCAACAGAACAAGGCGCGTTAGCGCTCAAAAAGGCGCTATTTAGAAAATAGCAGCAAGTGAATTTTAGATTAAGGTATATATTTTATTCATTGATGGCGTAAAAGTTATATTAGAATAAAGTATATACCTTTATTGTCTGGTAGCGTACTGTTTACATTCACATTTGAGATTAAAAAATTAATTAGTTACATGAAGTACATAGTGAAAGATATCATAAGTTTAACAGATAGGAAGAGACATTTTATTGAACGCTTTGTTGAAGATCTAAGCGCGATAGAACACATTGAGGCGATTGCATTGGGGGGATCACATGCGACGGGAAGAGCAAATGAAAACTCCGATATTGATATAGCCATTTATTATAACGAAAAGCAGCCTTTTTCAATCCAAGACATCAGAGAATTTGTAAAAAAATACACAATGGATGATACTCCTGTAGTCGTTGGTTTTTATGAATGGGGACCATGGGTAAACGGTGGCGCTTGGATGCATACAGAAGTGGGGAAAGTAGATATTTTATATAGAAATATAAAACATATTGAAAATACGATTGACGAAGCACAAGCGGGCAAATGGGAAAACCATTATGAACAACAGCCACCTTTTGGATTTACATCAATGATTTATTTGGCAGAATGTATTGCTTGTATTCCTTTGTATGATGCAAAAGGTATTATAAATCGGTTAAAGCGGCTGTCCACAAAATATCCCCAGGCATTAAAAGAAAGTGTGATAACTACGGCTCTCTGGTCAGCAGAATTTACATTGGCGCATCTTGATGGCTTCACTTCAAATAAAGATATATACAATCTGTCCGGCAGCTTTGCCCGTATCCTGAAAAGTTTGGTGCAAACGTTGTTTGCATTAAATGAAACATATCCTATCAGCGACAAGTATGCAATCCAATTGCTTTCAACGGCAAAAATTACGCCTCAAAATCTTGAAAATAAAGTGAATGCTATTTTGACTTTGAATGTAAAATCATTGGAAAAAAATACAGCCGAACTGAAAAATCTATTTAATGAAGTAGTCCTTCTCACCAAGGGTTTATATCATTCAAAATTTGATTTTAAGAAGTAATACAGATCTGACCTATTTGAATATCACTGCAAATAAGAGGTAAATTATGTTGCTTTAGTATCTTCGGTATTTTTGGCTGCTGTTTGTACAACTTTGGTGACCTTGCTTTTGGCCGACGATTTAACTGCAGCTGCTTTAGGTTCCGGTGATGTTGCTTTTGTAGGCGTGACCTTAGACTGCTGTTGTTTGGTTGAACTAGGGGTATTTTTGACTGTTGCTTGAGCGACTTTGGGGGTTGTTCTTTTGGCTGGTGATTTAACTGCAGTTGTTTTAGGAGCCGATGATATTGTTTTTGTTGGTGCGGGCTTAGGCTGTTGTTTGGTTGAGCTAGGGGTATTTTTGGCTGCTGTTTGCACAACTTTGGGAGCACTGCTTTTTGTAGACGAATTAACTGCAGCTGCTTTAGGAGCCGGTGATGTTGCTTTTGTAGGCGTGACCTTAGGCTGTTGTTTGGTTGAACTAAGTGTATTTGTAACTGTTGCTTGAGCGACTTTAGGTTCTTGATTATCTACGCTGTTCGTTTTAGTAACTGGTTGAGCATCTTTAATTAGTGTTTTTTTAGCTGATGCTTTAGGTGTATTTTCTTTGATAGGAGTAGACTTACTCTTATCAACAACAAGTTCTTTTTTTACAAGTTTTTCTTTTGCTGATTTAACGCTTTTTTTCTTTAAATCCTTGTTTTTAATGCCTTCTGTCAATAATTTGGCGGTTTTTTCTATCCGATTACGAAACTCCTTTTCGCTCAAATGAGCACGCAAGTACTCGATCGCACTATGTAGATGAGTAATTACTTGACTTTTTAATTCTTTTTTTGGAGATGGAATTTTTGCAGATTTTGCCATAATTTATTGTTGTTTTGGGAATTAACATAAATATAACATTAATTTAATCAAAAATACGATAAGCGACAATAAATTTTATTGACTGATAACAGATAAATATTGGAAGGTCTTTCTACCAATTTACCGTCTTGGATGTTAGCTCGTTACAACATAATCGAAGGATCTCTTGCATTTTTTGATAAACTTATTTCGTCATCAAATCATCGAAACTAGTCACTTTTTTTTCAATAAGAAACTCGTATCCTTTAAGTTTGACTAAACAATTTGAGATAAGCGCATGCTCGTTTAAGATTTGAACAGATAAAATACATTATTATGCCAAAAAGATATTTTCTTGTTCCGTTAATAGGTTTATTCTTTATGGGTAAATCCATTTTTAGGGTTTACAGTTACAGATCGGAGTTGGGAGATCGCCATACCCTAGCAATGCACGATTCAATAGTGACAGTAAAATTACAACGTATTTTAAAGAGATATGGAGAAATTGATAAGCCTGGCTTCGTATTTATGGTAAAATATGATAGTAGCGCCTGTTATCAAGGATCAATAGGAGTTGCCTCTAGGTACCCAGTTAAGAATTAGCATTGAGCGACGGAGCCAGTTTCCTCTTACGCTGAAACTGGCAAATTTGATGATGTGAGATGGACGCATACCATAGAAGGACTGGTACATTACGCCAAGATCCTTTTAAGATAGATGCCTCAGAACACTAACTTACTATCAAAATCTGAACTGACGAGCACGACTGATGTCTCCATTTGTCGCAAGGGGATATTCCAATATTTCCGCAGTAATTCTTCTTTTTCTATATGGCTAACTTGACGAAAGCCGTTTTTTACATAGAAATTAATTGCCCAATTGGCATTAGCCCAAGTGCCAATTAGGATTGGTTTGTTGCTAAGTGTTGAAAGGTGTTTTAACAATTTGCCACCAATTCCGTTATTTCTGGCTGTCGTCCTCACATATGCATGGCGGATTAGGGTCACATCTGATTTGTGTTGAATCCCCATTACACCAAGTATAGCGTTATCTTGGTGATAGCACCAAAATTCAACTCCATCAGCAATTTGCTCCCGCAGCTCATGTTCATCCATATAGGGCTCTTTCCACCGGTCCTCAGGTATCTTACCCTTGTAAGCTGTAGATGCATCGTTAATAATCTCGTACATCGTATTGAATTCTGAATTTAGACTCTTTCGTATCATATCCCTTAACATATAATTCATGAAATATTTTCCATTGTTATTTTATAAGTCAAAATTATAAGACTGAGATCGCATAGTGCTTTACATATGTTGAGAAAAATACTATTTTAACTGCTTACGAATTCTGCTAAGCTGGGTGGGGGTAATACCGAGATGGGAAGCGATATCCCGTAGGGATACGTAGTTCTCTATATTAGAATGACGTTTTAAAAATTTCTCATATCTAATTTGAGCTTCCTCCATGACGATGGATACTTCTCGTTCTTCTTTATCGATGACCCAATTCTTTTCAAGATAATGAATATAAAAGGATTTTAGGTCGTCTGTTTGGAAAAGCAGTTCTCTGAACTTTTTATAGGAAAGACTCAATAATGAACAGTGGGTTATGGCTTGAAGGGTAAATTTTGAGGGACGATTTAGAATGCAGGAAACTGTAGATGCGACAAAGTCACCCCCAACAGCAATATTCTTGTTATAAATTTGTCCCTTTTCATCACTTATATATGCTCTTAAATAACCTGTGTGCAAAAAGCAAAACTCACGTCCAATGGAACCCTGTTGCACAAGTACTTGATTTCTTTCGAGGTTCACAACTGTTGCTATTTTTAAAAGATTCTCAAATGAAACTTGTGAAATTTTATGATATGAGTATATTTTTTCCTTAAAGAGTTGTTTCAAAGATTCTTCCATAGGGATAAAAATAGCAAATTTAAGACAGTAGTAATTGCTTCGGGTAAATTTTGTATTTGTTTTATAAAGTATCGATTGTGCTTTCTATTGTCGTTTATTTCTATAGCAATTCTTTCATTAAATTATGTTAGAATACACAAAAGCAACCTTTCCGTTGCCGGAGGTTGCTTAAGTTACACCACAAAGCAGCTGATATGGTTTCAGCGTTTATTCACAGACCGATGGAGCAAGTTTTGTGTGCATTGTCTCTTCACTTTCTGTATTTTCTTTTGGAAAACTGACAAAACTCATAGCGAATGTTACAGCGAGCAACAGAATACTTACCCATAAAACATAATGAACTCCGTAATACGCGCTTATTACCCCACCGAGAAATGCACCTAAGGATATGCCAATATTGAATGATGAAGTAAGTAAGCTATTGACAAATTCTAAGGCATGATGAGGAACAGACTGTGTTGTTCTGATATTTGAAACTAAAAAGCCTCCCGTATGAATCATTCCCCAAAGGGAAACGATAACGACCATTGGCGTAAAGATTCCACCAAGGTAGTAAGCTAAAACCTGTACTGTAATTAAAGAAGCCAAAAAAAGTCTTGCAGTCAATAACACATTTCTATTCAGGGCTAACCCCATAAGCCAGTTTCCTAAAGTTCCCATGCCACCAAAAAGAAGCAACATGATACTGATCTGTGCCCCATCCATTTTTGTAATTTGCTCAAGATAGGCAGTAAGATAAGTGTAACTCGAGAACATTGCTGCTAATGTACAAATGGTAGAAATCAGATTGAGCCACAATTGTGGACTTTTTAGAACGGATATCTGATTCTGTGTAGACTTCGAGTTATCTGCTGGGATAGAAGGTATGAAGAGTAATAGACCGATAAAGGCAATCAAACTGATTGCGCTACTGAGGAAGAACGAAGCCTGCCAATTGTGGAAGAGATCTACAGCATATGTCGTTAATGGAATACCTAATACTGTAGCTAAGCTTAGCCCTAACATCACTGTAGAAACACCTTTTGCACCATTGTTTTTAAAGGCTATGGCAATAGAGATATTCCAGAATAGGGGATGTAAAATGGCTGGTAGTATACGGGCGACCATGAGTATCGAGAAATTTGACGAAAATGCTGAGATTAAGTTTGAGAAAACGAATATGCTCATGACCAAACACAAAAGGAGTTTTCGGTTTATTTTGGTCGTGAATGAAGTGATAAAAGGAGAGGAGACTGCGACAGTTATGGCAAAAGCACTAAGCAACCACCCCGCAGTATCTATTGATACCTGGAATTGCCGACTAATCGTTGGAAGGATGCCAACTATCCCAAATTCAGTGGTGATTATGCCAAAAGCGCCCAGGGCCAGGACGTAGATCGAATTTTTCATTGATGTCTAAAATTTATGTATAGCAAATTTGAACAGAAAAATTCTAAAAAATCAGTATATTTTAATGATAAATAGGTATTTTTACATGATGAAACGCGAGAATATCGACCAATTGGTCAAAGTAGAGCATCATAAGGAGGTAAACTGTTCACTAAAAGACAATCAGTTCTCTTTTTTTCAAATCATATATGTGATTTGTGGAAAAGGATTCCTTAAGATAAATAACAATACAGCCTCATACAGCGAAGGTAGCCTGATCCTCCTTACACCAAATGATCAGCACTATTTGGAAATTGTCGAGAAAACGGAACTTTTGCTTATCAAGTTTAGCGAACGTTATGTTAAGGATTACAAATGGAACAGTATTAATTCTATGGAGTGCCTATTATATGGTGCTTCCTATTTGTCGGGCTGCATCTTACAGAATAAACCTGATGTAATTTTGGTTGATTCGATTGTATCGTCACTTCTTCACAATATCAATCATCCAGACCTCTTCCATGAAGAGCTGACACTACACTATGTGAATGCTATTATTGTAATTGCTGCACGCAATATTTCAAAGATGAGGGTAGAGCATGTAGCCTCTAATACAGACAAGAGGGCATTAGATATCATTAATTATATCCAAGGAAATATCCATGATCCAGCCCTGTTAAAGGTTTCTTCGATAGCACAAAAATTTGGTTTCTCTGAAAGCTATCTTGGTAGCTACTTTAAAAAGCAATGTGGTGAAACTATCCAGCATTATATATTGAATTATAAAATAAGATTGATTGAGCATAGACTTCTTTTCAGCGATATGCGGGTTAACGAAATTGTTTCCGAATTTGGCTTTTCCGACGAAAGCCATCTCAATAAATTCTTTAAAAAGCGGCATGTAATGAGCTTGACTGAATTCAGAAAGACAAAAGGACAAACAGAGTTGCAAGCTTAAATAAGACATCGGAACTGTCTGTACCAAGAAATTCGGTAGCAAACGAATGATAGAAAGCTTGAAAAAATGATTAAAATTGACTCACAAAATATATAAATGGAAAATATTGAAACATCCGAATGGTTTTGGGCTATTGTAGAAAAGGCAGCACTTAGTAGGGAAAAGTTGAAAGAGATTCTTATTTCTTTTTCTAAAGAGGAAATAATTAGGTTTCAGGAAGAATTTGTGGACGCTTCTATTGAATTACAGTGTGAACCATACACTGATTATATGGAAGAGTCAGAAGACGGGAGGGAAGATATTGCAAACTGGGTGGTGAGTAATGGTGAAAATTTCTATTTTGAAATTTTAGATAAGCCAGAGAAAATACCCTATAATGTTAGTGATTTTACAGAAAAGATACTTTATGGGATAGCGGATGAAGTTTGCCTAGAAAAATATGGAGAGTCTACAGGCATTTATACTTGATTTGATATTTATATCCAGCGATAAACAATAGTGTGTATCGGTTTGGGTTGTAATTCTTAGCATAAAGGCCTTTTGCAAATTATAGTTGTATATATATCTGTTCATAATCCACTTTGTGGATGCCGTTGATATTTCTCCTATACTTTTCTATAAACTTGCTGAAGTTAGTAAATAAGAGCGAACGGAGCAACAAATCGATGGGTTTCTCGCAAGTAGACTATCTTTTAGTGCATTTACATATAACGAATAGTCATATCATAAAAACGAATCTTAAACAATGTGCATCGAATATAAGATTGTGGTTCGTTGTGATGAAAAATAACGTAGTTTTAAGTCGAATTCACCATTAATCTGTGATCAACACTTTGAAGAAAGTCATAGAAATAATTGAATTGAAACTACTTAATGAAAATTCATATTTTGAATGTTTACTTGGAAGTATATGAAAAAAATTATATTTAGGTTTTCGCTGTTTAATCTTCTACTATGTATTCTGTTATTTATCCTTTATAGAATTGTTATTAGCAGATTAGAGCCTGCCGGTGCGACTCTTTTTGATAGTTTTCTTAGCATTATGGATTTGTTTCTAAGTCTTGGGTTTTCAATGCTATATGTTGTTGTTATTTGCGTTAGTACCCCGTTGTTTTTTCTAAATCAAATTGAAAAAATTAGGAACAGTTATTTTTTGTCCTTATTGACATTTTCAGGAATTCCGTTCTTGTGCGTTGTTTTTCTGGCTGTCACTGTTTTGGTTGATATTTACCAATATAGTGTAACACTGATTCCATTAAAAATACTGTTATGCTTTTCAATAATCTATTTATTATGTACTATTGTTGAATTTCTAGTGTTCAGAAAAAAGCTTAGAAAAGTAATGGATAGTTGATTTGAATATAGTTGTGGAAAAGCTAGTTATATACCTTCGCTAGATAATATAATAATCGTTATTGAACGGGAATTGTCAATAACGATTATGTACTATCAATGACTTAGAGCTCATTAGGTCAAAACTTCGTCGATTATTCCAAATTCTTTTGCTTCAGCTGCGACCATCCAATGATCTCTGTCACTAACATCGTGAACTTTCTGATAGCTTTGGCCGCTATGCTTGGCTATAATATCATAAAGTTCTTTTTTTATTTTTAAAACTTGATTGGCAGTAATTTCAATGTCTGATGCCTGTCCTTGCACACCTCCTAAGGGTTGGTGCAACATAACCCGTGCATGCGTCAGGGCGCTTCGTTTGCCCTTAGCGCCACCACAAAGTAATATTGCGCCAAAAGAGAGGGCCATGCCGGTACAGATTGTGGCAACATCCGGACTAATCAATTGCATGGTATCGTAAATGCCAAGTCCCGCATAAACTTCACCACCAGGTGAGTTAATATACATATGTATATCCTTTTTGGGGTCAACGGACTGAAGGAACAATAGTTGGGCTTGTACGATATTTGCAATATTGGATTCGACAGGAGCTCCCATAAATATAATACGGTCGATCATTAACCTGGAGAAAACATCCATCTGTGATACTCGCAACTCGCGTTCCTCGGTAATATAAGGTGTCATCGCATGGGGGATACTGGAACTTTCGATATGTGCAATGTAGTTATCTACCCTTTCTTTTGGGACATAGCAGTGCCCAGCCGCAAATTTGCGGAACTCATTTTTGTCAATATTCATGATTTTGGAGATTTATGGTTTTCTAAATAGCCGCATTACTTTTTGGCTAAAACGGATGTATTTGGGTTGTGTAAACAGTGTTTGGTGTATCGCTTCAATTTCACTTTTTAACTGCTTGCGACCATATCGTTGTATGGCTTCGTAAGCTTTTTGTTGCATAATTACTTTCTCCGCCAGTTCCTCGTCCAGCAACAAATGGGCTTCGAAAAGCAATGCGTTACTAGGATGGTTTGTCCCTAGGAGATGAGTTTCTATCTGTTGGGTTTCATTCCATGAAGTCGTCATAAACCAAGGATTTTTCTTTAACAGTTTCTCTCACTTTCTCTAAGCATTTGTATTTTTGAACAGTAGCACTGCGGGTTCCTGAATAGCCGAATTCATCTGCGATTTCTTGAAGTGACATCTGGTCATAGTAAAAGCTTTTTAATAAATCCATACATTTGCGTCCTGCAGTTTCCAAGAAGCGAAGCAGTCGCTTACTTGAAGGAGACTCATCGTTCGCTAATGGGATTTCAATATGATCTAAGGGTAGGTTCTGGCTCGTTTGATAATAACGTTTCAACCAGAGGTTTTTGGCTGTACCGACCAGATACCCAATATCATTCGTCAGTACCGTTGGAGTCCGCGTGGTCTTTTCATAATATACTACCAAGGCGTCTTGAAATACATCCTTGGCTTCATCAAAGTTTCCCCCCATACGACTGACATATTTAGCGACTGCTGGAAATGCACTTTTATACAGATCCATTATAAGTGCCTGTCGCCTCACGGCTCGATTTGAATTACTAATACTGTGCATATTATAATTACCTTTTATAACAATGTACCAATTGTGGTCAAAGTATCACCTTTTATTTTAAAAAAAATATCTTTCTTTTCGGACTATTACAGTCAACATGTAGCTTGATCTTTTAGATTTTGCTATCTTCCTGATATTTCCCACCTTTTATGACAACGATTACCCATCTCTAGGCAGACTGACTGTTGATTCAGATGATGCAGTACGTTAATAAAGCTAACGAATTTTTGCGCGAATATAAATCCATTAATAGGAAATAAAACTAACATCAAGAAAGGAAGTCGCTAGACGTAACGTTTGGATTTACTTATGATGATCCTTGGAATTTAGTTGATAAATTGCCTATTTTTAGATAGTAAATGAAGAACAAGATTTTGTCTCAAAGAAGCTTTGGTGCTTTCATTGCAATATTAAGCTGGACCGCTATTGGTGCTCAATTTTTAATTAGTTACAGTAATTCCTCTATTGCTATTAGCGAATTAGTCGTGAGGTTCTTTAGTTACTTTACAATCTTGACGAATCTCATGGTTGCGATTTGTTGTACTAGTATCGTACTGTTTCCAAAGAATAAAATAGGGCTCTTTTTTGCGAAACCGACAACAATCACAGCAGTGACATTGTATATTCTGATTGTTGGACTTATCTATAATCTGATACTTCGTTTCCTGTGGCAGCCTGCTGGAATAGCTAGGATTGTGGATGAAATGCTCCACTCACTTATTCCTATTCTGGTTTTAATCTATTGGTGGAATATGATTGATCAGCGTGTTATATACTGGAGATCTATATTTAGCTGGTTATTATACCCCTTTGTCTATTTGCTATATACTTTATGGCATGGAGCACTTTCTGGATTTTACCCTTATCCTTTTGTAGATGTTTCTGAACTGGGCATGAATCGCGTATTAACAAATAGCGTGATTATAACTGTGGTCTTCCAGCTAATAGGATTACTCTTAATCCGAATAAATAGACGCATAGCCAAAAATAGGTAGTAATGTACACGGGACTAAATCCAATCGAAATATACTACGAATACATTTTTATTGGCATCAGGGAGGAGTTAGCTTACAAAAATTTTCTGTAGTATCTATAGAGCGAGTTAAGTCTGTAAGATCTATCTGGACATATAATATATGCCTAAAGATGGTTATATTTAAAGTTATATAAACCGTGCAATGGTGATAGCTGACAAAAGAAAGCCCATAAGAAAGGTGACGATACGATTAGTGCTTCTGTGTATTATTTTAAGTCTATGTGGATGTGCTTCGTTGAAGCAGACAAGACAAGATAGCATGCATGAAATTTCTGAATTACAGTCCTTCGATGGAACTTATGAAAATCTAACAAGTGATCATAAGGGGAGCGAATTTTCGTCTCTATGGAATCAGTTGATCCTGAAAAATGAGATTGATATGTTGGATTTCAAGAACGCGAAAATAAGACTCAAAGCAATCGGAAAGAGCCAAATCAAAGCGACTTGGTTGGAGAGCGGGATTGAGAAGAAAAGCATTGTGCTAAAAGGAAAGTTAAAAGGCAATTATTTCGTATCTCAGCATAAGCGTACCATTATACCTATCCCACTAATATATGGAATGATCCAGAATAACCAATTCCAACTCTGGTTGGACCAAGATAGCCAGTTGCGTGTGGATAGGTTGCAGAATAGCTGGGGCTGGATATTTGTTTTTCTTGCGGGAACAGATAATACGTCTAACTATGAATACATACGGGTGAAGGAATAGGCTGCTAACTCTAGTTTCGGTGATATTGGTGAAGCTTAGATATTATTAATTGATGATATCGAAATTTGTAAAAGAGAGTAGATCAGAAGATAGATTTTTAAATATAATAAGTACGATCAAATAACCCATGAATCATTGTGTTTATAATAAAGCGAATTATAGATGAACGCTATCAAATATTAATTGATAGGCCTACCTTAACAAGAAATAGGGTAAATTTAAGTGGAATTTAGTTTTCGATCATGGATAAAATGAAGAAGTATAATAGTAGATTGATGACTAAAATTAATAAAAATGGAAATACAAACGTCTTCATAAAAATTAGAGAATGCTAATAGATATAGTCAAAGATGCTAAGATAGAATTGCTTAAAAGTGACCTCGGACATTTGCCCTTGATGAATAGGGCTCATATCGCTGAAAACCTGCGTGATCCTATAAAGATTAATAAGGTTTTCCTAGCCTGCTGTAAACTTGTCTATTCGACTTTAGAAATAAATGACAGTCTATTGTCCGATATCTTGAACAAAGCGGAACGCCATTTATATGGAAAGGAAAACTTTGATTTTAAAATACTTTATGACAAAAACAAAAACTTTTTAGAGGCAGTTAATTTAAAACCCTTCTCGGATGTTGGATTAGCCTGTTTGGCTCTTTGTGCGAGTATTTATACTGATGCTGCAAGCCTATTCGATATTGACGATTATGAAGATGATAATTCTTATGATTCGGAGAGTTGGTCAACAGATTTTTGTGCGGCAAATGCGTTCGCTGGTGGAAATCCTTTCTCACATGAGGGAAGTAAAGAGAAAAGAGTAGAATTTTGGAATTTCTTTTTGGATACTGTGGTTACAATCTCAAATTCTCCGAATCTTTCTGTGGGTGATAAAATAGAATATGAGGAACAAGTACCCATCCAAATGGACAGATCAAAAGTTTATGTTGATAGTTTTATCAAGAATAAAATTGATCGTGTTGTAGAATTGATTTTGAAGGATTTGAAAAATTCTATTGGGGAGGCATATTGGAATCGGGTGGAAATAGAGGGGCAAGATATTGGTGGTGTAGGTATGAAAGGATACTATTTTGACGTCAATGATCATGGAAAAAGATTAGAATTAACATATTATTTATATGATGGAGAGGAGTCAACTGTTAAATTATTGAGTGCGGTAAAGAAGTATATATACCAACAAAGCCAAGAGGAAGGTACGTGGTTTTCTTATAATTTGCTGATATATCCAAATGGAGAGCATCGCATCGTCTATAATTTTGACAATCCAAAGATTTATGCAGACAAACAGCCATCTTTAGAACCGTTTATAACGGAATTTATCAACTATCCAAGAACTAAGAGTTTTACCCCAAAATGGTGGCAGGCTATTGTCACCCAAAACAATCTGGAATACTTGTGACAAACAAATTGTTAATTTGCCTATGGATAGACAGGAATTGAACAGTACCATATACCCTGGAATCTAATGAGCTTTTTAATCTTCCAAAAATTCTAAGATATCGCCAGGTTGACATTCCAATGCTTTACAGATAACTTCCAATGTACTAAACCTTATCGCTTTGGCTTTTCCAGTTTTTAAAATTGAAAGATTTGAAAGTGAGAGATCAACTTTCTCTGATAGCTCATTCAATGACATTTTTCTCTTGGCCATCATAACATCCAAGTTCACAATTATTGGCATCTTATACTGTTAAATCGTTTTCGTTTTGTAGTTCTATTCCTCTTCTAAAAATCACAGATATCACATAAATCACAGCCGCCATTAAAATAAAAGCTTGACTGTCTGTCCAGAATTGTGTTAAGTGTCCGATTTCATAGCCTTTTCGAATTATTCTACCGATAGTTTCTTGAGCAATACAGCTCAACAAACCAATTGAAAATGTAAAATAACTGATTCGTGTAATCTGTTTCGAAACTAAATTGCTAAATGGTTTATTTAAATCCAACTTGTGCATCATTTCGATCAGTAGATAAAATAAATGTGCTTTTAGTACCGCAAGGGCAATAATAAAAAAATAAATTGTATAAAAAGACATTCTGCTTTGATTGTACATCTCGGATAAATCAAGTTTTTGGTAAAGTCTTCCTACAAATTCTGGCTTGAAGATACTGAAAATGAAGTTAACGATAATGGCTCCAGCTTCTATCGATAATCCAATAAATATGATCCAAACGATTATATATAATCCCTTGAATACAATATTGTCCATTCCTTTCATGGTTTATAAGTTTAAAATTCAATACAATAATAATAAATATTTAGTGATAATCATAAAAAAAATATTATTTATCAATCATTCATAATGACTTAAAGGTATCTGGTTTCAATGCTGATCTTCCAAAAACAGATTGCACAAAAAATTCACCAGTAATAAAAATAGAATGATATTTTTCTCCGGTTTCTTATTTAATCGTACAAATTATACATGTTTGAATTTTGTAATTAGATTAATAATGTGTCATTCTAAAGAATTTGAAACAAAAACGACATCATACGCTGATGCACATATTTGGATCTCATCGCCAAGGGACCATTCTGCTGCTCTGGCGGCCATTGCCGCTGGGACACCTTCGGAACCAGGGCCTGGTGGGACATTATAAGTTGCGTGTGCATCATGTGGGAGCAAAACATCAAAACCATATTCCAGGGCTGCTCTAGCGGTCGCAGCGAGGCACATTTCAGAAAGCATGCCACATATTACTATTTTTCTGATTTCACATCTAGTCAGAGTAGCATAGAGGGATGTCCCTTCGAACCCATTATCTGTTTGTTTCCTAATTACATATTCTTCCGGTAGCGGAGAGAAAAACAAATTCCAGCCCCAGGTAAAAGGTGCGTCTATCGCATCCGGTGGACCATCATTTTGAAGAAAGATTACGGGACATTTTGCAATTCTTGCTTTATCAAGTAATATATCGACAGCAGAAATTAATCTAGCATGATCAGGTACTGCCGAGGAACCCGAAACAAAAACGTTCTGGACATCAATTACAACCAAAGCCTTAGTTTGACTAATATTTTCTTCTTTCATTTTAAAATAGAATTTTTAAAGTTCCATAAAATTACAACTTCAATTATATAACTAGGAATGGTAGATATTAAGCAAAATATATTGATTTACCGGTAATCTGGTTAGGAAATGGAACAGCAGACATATATGTTATAAGACTATAGTCAAACCAAAGTTTTATTTACATAAGCGAATATAAATCCATTAAAAGCGAATATTAAATGATATAAGTGTTTTTGAAGGGAAGAGTCTATATTTAACTATTGAAACGTTATTTTCGAAATGATAATACATTGAAAAATTTTAGTTTTTTGGTTAACCAATAGCAATAGTCAATTTTTAAAAATTAGAGCAAATGAAGAAAATATTCCTGATAGCATTAATAACCCTTTCCCATTTTTTTGTTTTTGGCCAGCAGAAAAAATCGAATAAGAATACTATTCCGCGACCAATAAAAAAGAAGGAATATCCCATGCCAGAGGCAAAAAGAATAGAAGATCTTGTTACGGAACAGACGAAGAGATGTTTTATTTATAAGATCGAAGAAAAGAAAGATTCGTTACTGTACATAAGCAGCAACTTATTGGAGTATGGCTGGGCGGGAGATAATGCCCGAATGGTAATTAGCTCCTATAATTATGATCCGATAAAAAAGAAAGAAGCAGAACAGAAAGGGTATGTTCTGCTAGAAGAAAAGAATATGCAATTTATCAATGGATCGTATAAGACAGAAAAAGATATTTTGATTTTCACACCTGAAAAAGAAGATAGGTTTGAAAAAAGAACATTCAAGTTGGTGTATAAACCTAAAACAAACAAAGTTGACTATCTCAAAGACGAGAAAAATAATAAATATGTAGCCGGTGATTGCCAAGAACCTATTATAGGTCAATAATTAACCACATTATTCCTAATGAAGTAATGAATGATTTAATAGTGGATTATTGTCTAGTCTTTAAAACCTATTGTATGTGTTTTTCAAAATAAAATGAAGACAAAAAGAGCTATATAGAAATTATCTTTAATTACAGGCGCGGAACCAAAAGTAATTAAATATAGTGGTAACACAGGTGATTATATTCTTATTGAATTAACTGTTTAAAAGAAAAGTTAGGCTGGCGCATTTCAATTTCGTTTTTGCTTGAGGCTAGTTGTGCTTCTTTTGCGTAGATGAACATTTCTGTTTCATAGGCCTTAAGGGCGGCCTCAAGTGAGGTGAACGATTGATCGCTGAGTTTTTCAGATAAAATCAATGCATCTAACAACCCCGTATTGACACCCTTTCCTGCAAACGGTGGCATTAAATGTGCCGCATCACCAATAAGTGTTAAAGGGAGAGGACGACCATTCTTCCAAGGAGTGTCCAATGAGAATTTTCTTGTCGGAAGACAACTAAAAGACAATGTTGAAAGGAACAGTTCTTTAAATTGGTTATCCCAGTCATAAAATCTATCCAAAAGGAAAGTATGGAGGGAGTTTGGATCTTGAAAGTTTTCTTCCTTATGATTGTTCCATCCAGCGGGCTTTTTGAAAATGATACCATAGCTCAACAACCCATTATTGTTTGGATTGACCACTAGTAGGTTTCCTTTATGGGCAACCATTAGTCTATGCCTATCGCAGCGTTGATAAAATTTCGGGACACAATGTTCGGGATCAGAAATATCTCCCTGAATGATTATGGTTCCAGTATCTTCAACTTGTGCGTCAGTAACATATGATCTCACTGTTGACATCCCACCATTGGCTCCGATTACAAGATCCGCTGTTGCCTGGAAGCCTGTTTGAAAATGTAGTAGCCATTGTCCATCTGTAACTTCAAGTCTTGTACATTTGCTATCCCAAACGACAGTATTAACAGTCAAACTCTCTAATAGCATTTTCCGAAAAACATTTCTGTTGATTTCAGGATTGTCGTATTGATTTTCAGAAGTAGAATGTTTGGTGAAAAGTGAAGCTCCTTTTTCATCGGTTATGATAATTCCCATAGGTAATGCCAAAGAATAATAATTCTCCAGCAGCCCTGCCTTTTTCAATGCTTCTTGACCTGAGCCTTTATGCAGATCAAGTGTACCCCCTTGAATTCTAGCTTGGGTTTCTTTATCCCTTTCATAAACGGTGACATCTGCACCATTTTGTTGTAATAATCTAGCCAATGTAAGACCGGCAGGCCCAGCACCAATGATCGCTATTTTTTTATTTTTGAATACCATAATTTTTGTATTGTTTAAGATCAATACAAAATTGGCTGCCTTTTAAGGAATAAAATAATTACATTAGACCCAAAAATAGCTATAAAAGACTTTTATGAAAAAAGATGATCAGACAACTCCCCTTGTTCTTCAAAAGCTGGCTTATTTCCTTGGAACTGAAATTAAAAGAAGAAAATTAGAGATCCCCAACGAATATGGAAACGGATACTGCAGTGGGTTTGTTTTTAATGCACATATGAGGATGTTGATCAGTAACTACGAGTTGAATCAGGATGTTGTGATTGATAATCTAGAGCGTGATGATGCAAAAAAGGTTATATTTTTTAAGTTCCAGAACATCTTTCCCAGACTTGGATCATTATCTATGGGAACAAATCCCAAAGAAATACCTACCGTTTTGATAGGAACCAGTCGTATTAATACAGATGAGATAATTTCCATCCATTCCAATACGTCAACTATTAATATTGAAGTAGAGGCCAGCTATCTGAGTAAATTATTTAGCATATCAGCGCAGTCTTCGGTTTTACAAAGTCTCCTTCAGAATACACAACCTTATCTTTTTGAACAGATCATTTCGCCTTCTTTGCAGAAAGTGGTCGATGAGATTGTATCGGAAACTGTTGACGAAACGTTCGAACTGTTCTTTCGAAGAATCAAAGCAGAGGAAATGATCTGCAGGCTATTGATGGAACTGGAAAAGCGGGATGAGAAATGTATGTACGCTTTGAGCAACCACGATATCGCAATCCTGTATAGAATAAAAGATCAAATCCTTGACCACCTCGAAACGCCTCCTGTTATTGGAGAGCTCGCACTTGAAGCGGCTATGAGCCCTACTAAACTAAAGCGACTATTTAGGCAGATTTTCGGCGACAGTATATTTAGTTATTATCAGAAGTTCAGAATAAAAAAAGCCGCTCTTCTCTTGGAAGAAAAAAAGTATTCCGTTTCAGAGGTTGGTTATAAACTCGGTTTTACCAACCTAAGCCATTTTTCAAAAGTATTCAAGGAGCATTTCGGTATCAACCCAAAACAATATACGATGATTAATGTCTGATCCTGCAGTGTAAACCTGAAATTATGGTGATATTGTTTGTGGTAAGTGTGATTGGATAGTCTAATTTCAGTAAGGTATAAGAAGTTGCAGCCAATGTACAGTTTTGAGAGACCATTTTTCAGCTGAGGATCACAGAACGAAAGAATTTTTAAGCGAATATAAATCCATTAAACACGAATAATAAATGACATAAGTATATTCAGATCTGAAATGTATATTTAATTAGTGAATTGTCAATTTCAAAGGATATAATATAAAAAAATGGATGTAGATATTGAAAAGCAAAATCAGAAATGCGTCCGATACCGATGGTAATAATCGAAAAATTGACCTTGTACAAGCAAGAACTCAAAGACAGCAAAATGACCCTATGTTGGAACAGATTTTGCTCGATTATACAGACGAAATGATACCATTTTTTATGAACCTATGCACATGGCAAAACCGATAAATATACATAATATGCCCGTTGTAGCGATTTCTCGAGGGTATATTGCCACAATTTCTAGCTGTACCATATTTATGGTGTTGCTTCTCTTTACTACTACGTGTTTCGCAACCTCGAGGAGGTATCTGCAAGATACCGTTCGAAGTGTTTCGGAACTGCAGGTCTTTGATACCATCGTGACGAAACGCGTCTATCAAGATGCATATGGAAAAAACACATTGCACGTAAAAGTTACGAATCCCTGCAATGCTGATTCGTCTAGATTTGATGGAGTACTCACCCAGATCGAAGCGCGTGTGAAAAACAAAAAAAGTTCTACATCTGTGGTCTACACATATCCCTATTCTCAAATGTCGTTAATCTACTTCGTAAAGGAAGAAATACATATCCAGAACCTTGGTGGGCGAAAGGCGGCTATCATTCCTTTTTATTACTGTGGGGGATATGAGAGCTATGATATGAAAGTATCCTATATTGTCATTTATGGAAACAAGGACTATATCTTCCATCTAGACTATTATTGTGGAGAAGGAAAGGACTGTAAACCTGTCCAAAGCTTAAAAGTTATGCTGAGTGGTCTTCCAAAAGATATTCGGACCTATTTGACCGGATACTTGACAAAAAAACATAAGTCCAGAGCCAGCTTCCACCAGGAATAAACTCTAAATATTACTATACGAATGTGACAGATATTTCTTGTCCATTTTTAAGCTAAATCTTCTTTTCCAACTTTTTCGTTAATTCGTCAGCAGGAAGCAATGCAGTGCTGTAGATAAATGGAATGAATGCTTTAATTAAAGGATGACTGATTCCTTCATTGGATAATCCTTTTCTTTTTCTACAGATTAAAATACTGATCAGTTCCAAGGGAAAAACTTTCCAACAAGCATGATTGAATGTGTCCAAATATGATTCACCGCTATTATTCACATGAAATTTCGCTAATCTTTCCAACACCGTGTTGACAAGATTACGATCTTCACTCAGACAATGATCAATGACAAACTGATAATTCTCTTCGATAGGTACATCGATCATAGCTTTAAAAGCTACATTTTCAGGCGTCGAAACGAGTACTCTTAACAACTGAAATACATCTGAATAACCATAATATTTGTTGTATTTTCTTCTTTCAGGAGCGACCATTTCCTTCTCGTCTTTGAAAGATTCGTTGTATATCACGGTCAAATAATTCAGTGTTGCAGCTAAAGCATGCGGATAAAAACAATAGGCCAATAATGCAGCAAAAACCGTATCTTGAAAAAACTCCCCTTTTACCTCACGATTCGTTTTATATCCTTTTATAAAAGCCAAATTAAGCCAGTAGTAAGCGTTAATCAACTTCGTAAAGTTTTCAATATTAGGTTGTTTGTTGAATTCAATAATGCCAAGCTCCGACTTGACATAGAATATTTTTTGAAAGACTTCTGCTATGTGATATTCATTTTCAAATTGTATCCCGAATTCGGTGAAGGTCTCAGAAAATATTTCTTCATTCTCTTCAAGAAACCTATCAATGCAATTATAAAAATAATTGAAATCGTTGCTTTTTATTCTACTGTTAAGGGTTGATTCGGTTTCTTTAATTCGCGTGTCTAGATATTTTTTGTAATCCATATTTCTTCATTCACTTTCAAATATAAGCAATGACGCGATCATCCTAAAAATCTAACTGAAATAACGTACCAGAGAAGAATAGTTTCTCTTTTTTGTTACTAGTTACTTTTTGGGAGAAACCTGAGACTTGAATCTTTATATCGAAAAGTAGGTTTATAGTTGTGTGAATTAACCAAAAGGATCAAGCAGGACAAAAATTATCAGTACATGGTGGATATCATATTTTAAATACAAGTTCGTGTTAAGAAATTATGAAATCTGCTACTTTGCTCATATAATGGTGATAGGCTTTGTATTTTTGTCTGGTGAACTTATTGGAACAACTTAATATTCAATTTGGATTGTAGGGTTCTTACTAATTTTGTAGATTTATCTGTAAAAGGTAAAAGACCTTATCCAATTATGAGTTAGCTTTTAGACATCGTTTGTCTGATTTGAATAAAAATCGTTATGAAGAAGGAGTACTTCAAAGACCTATTTAATAGATACCATAAGAAAGTATTTTTATTCGTTCAATACTATATTGAATCCCAAGATGATGCTGCAGATGTAGTACAGGAAGTTTTTATTCACCTGTGGCGTTATGTTCATAAGCTATATGGGGTATCCAATCCAGAAGCAATAATTTTTAAAACCTCCAAACAGGAAATTGCCAATTTTTATAGAAAACAAAAGGTTCAATTTACTTCCCTTGATAGCGCATACGAGCTGACAGAAATCGAAGAGAGGTTTGACGAATCTGCCTATCAGATCAAAGTAGACAAACTGAATTTATTATTGTCAGCTCTGCCAGAACGTCGAAAAATAATGGTACTTGATAGTGTTGTGGATGAGTTAAGTTACAGTGAGATTGCTCATAAATTCAAAATATCCAAAACAGCCGTTGCTAAGCAGATCAACAAAGCAATGACTTTTCTTCGGGCTAATTTTTAATTTTTTTCTAAATAGGGGGTGTACGATATCGGGGTATAGACGTAATAGTTTATAGATACCATCTATACGATATGGCGAAAGGAAAAAAAGATCCGAAAGAAATCTGGGATGCAATTTCAGAGGCCCCCTCCGTGAAGCAGGAGACGTCTGAATCCTTATGGGAAAACATTGATCAACGTATCCAGAAAAAGGAACAGGCTAAAAGAAAAAAGAGGAAAAGTATGCTACTTATTCTTCCCGTATTGCTGTTAGGAGCATGGTTTATATTCCAACCCAAAAATGCAGCACAACGGTACACTTTTGTGACAATAGACAATCGTGACACTATATACCTTAAAGATGGTAGCCATATCATCATGGAACCCTTTAGTGAGCTGACTATATCTACCGAATTTGGGAGTAGCATACGAAAAGTAGCTTTCAGAGGGAAAGGATATTTTGATATCGCTAAGGACAAAAATAAACCTTTTCAGATTGATGCAATGGATTTTGATGTTGAAGTGCTGGGCACAAAGTTTGACCTTATTCAAACGGATACCGACCATCGTGTGCAGTTATTTGAGGGAAAAGTTAAGATTAATAAAGATGGGAATACAACCTATTTAATGCCCGAAGAGGCCTGGTGTTTTAAAGCGGGATCGACACAAAAGCATTATATGCTACCATCCGCTAGAAAAACTTTTAAGTTTGACCACACTGAGCTAGCTGTCGTATTACAACAACTGGAAGAATCTTACCAGATCAAAATAGCTTATCCAGCTAGCTTAAAGGACAAAGTTGTGAGTGGTGCTTTCAGTGGTAATTTTGAGGATATCCTACAGATTATATCTTTCCCATTAAACCTAAAACCGACGCGAATTAATGAACAACAATATAGCTTAAAATAAAAAAACACCGGTAACAGCCATTACCGGTGAATAAATCAATTCAAATAACTAGAATCAATTTTCAAATCATTTCAAATTTATGAAAAAAAATAGTTTTATAGCCTCTGCTATACTTTTTTCATTGTTTTGGGCCGCTTTTCCTGAATCGACAAATGCGGCCCCTTACACTCTTGGTCAGCAGGCCAATCTAAAATCACTGTCCTTACGCTCAGCGATCAACAACTTGGGAAAGCAGTTTGGTTACCAAGTGTACTATGTAGAAAGTGACCTGCAGGGACTTTATGTGGAGGAAACAGCTCTTCAGTTTAAAACGATGAACGAATCAATAAGTTTCCTCAAAAAGAATTTTCCGCTGGATTTCTTTGTTAAGGATAAGGTTCTTACGGTAAAACGTTTGATAAAGATAGCGAAACAACAACAGATCCTAGTTGGTGTTATCCGTGATCAAGACAACAAACCTGTTAGTGGTGTTACGGTAGAATTTCTGAATAGCAGCGTTAAAACATTGTCTCAAGCAGATGGGAGTTATCGACTAGCTGTGCCCAACGTGTCAGAAAAAGTTTTGATGGTTTCTCATGTGGGCTATGATACCTTCCGTACAACAATAGAGAGCCAAGATCAGCTTGACATTAAATTAAATACCAAAAATAGATTGTTGGATGAAATCGTGGTGATTGGGTATGGCGAGCAATCTCGGGCGAAAGTCGTAGGTGCTGTCAGTAAGATTGACGCCAAAAGCCTAGAGAAGACTGCGGCGGCCAGTTTTGAGCAGCAATTGGCAGGGAAGGTTTCCGGTGTTGTCATCAATCAGGCCGACGGCCAACCGGGAGCGAGCGCTCAAATTGTCATTCGGGGACGAGGTACATTGACTGCTGGGGCAAGTCCTTTGATTGTAGTTGACGGTTTCCCTCTATCCGAAGGAAATACATTAAACTCGATCAATCCTTCGGATATAGCAAGTATTAATATTCTAAAAGATGCTGCATCCGCCGCAATTTACGGTTCACGCGCTGCCAATGGTGTTATCCTGGTGACAACCAAAGAGGGCAAGATGGGGGCAGAAAAGACCAAAGTAGGCTTTGATACCTATTACGGCTTCCAGCAGCAGACATCGGGCGTAAAACTTGTGGACGGTTATCAGTCGGCTCAATTCCTGTCTGAAGCTCGAGATTGGGGTTATGTATCCAAAGATCCAAGGAATCGCAATGCTTCTGACCTAAATTTGGTACGTGTTACGAAAAAAATCAATGGCAAGAACATTGATGGGAGAGAGCTTTCACTGGATTATCTAAGACCTTATCTCGACGATCAGCAAGGTTTAACAAATACAGACTGGATGGATTTAGCGTTTCGAACAGCACCAATGTCCAACTACAATGTTAATATCAGCGGCGGCGGAGCACAGTCAAAGTTCTACACCTCACTCGGGTATTTTAACCAAAAAGGAGTCGTTATTGGGTCTGATATGCAACGCTATTCTGCTGCCGTTAATTTGGAAACCAAAATATCAAGTAAACTTGATTTCGGGATTCATCTCAAACCAAGTTATACTCACCAAAATGCACGAGATCAATCTAGCAGAAGCGATGGCGCTCTGGGATTAATACCACTGTCTTTCCCATTTTATAGTCCTTACAAGGCAGATGGTAGTTTGAATATCAGTGACCAATTGGTACAAGAGCAACGTATTCTGGAAGGGGTAGCGATTAATGGTACACCCGTGGAGAATTTGCTAGCGACGTCAACATTGGTCAAAAACCTCAACCAGCGGTTCAAAACATTTGGTAATATCTTTCTCAATTATGAGATTATTAAAGGGTTAAAATACCGTTTTAGCCTAGGTGGTGATTACGATTCCTACTTAGCCGATTTCTATTATCCTTTAAGTGTAGGGGCATATCGTATTCCGGCACCCAGACCAGACGCAGATGGTACACAAACTCGGATATCAACTTATAATTATCTCGTAGAGAATACCTTGAATTATGACTACCGGATTCGAAAGCACTCATTTAACGTGTTGATAGGTCATACTTTTCAGAAAGAACGGATCAATTTAAATAAAACTACGGGGACAGGATATGCAGATGACAATATTCAGAACATTGCGGGTGCGAGCGCAACAAGATCAGTTCCTAAGATTGATATGTGGACATTAGAATCCTTTCTTTCTCGTATTCAATATGATTATGATGCGAAGTATCTCGTCTCGCTAGCGCTACGCCGTGATGGTTCTTCTCGATTTGGTGAAAACAACCGATGGGGAAACTTTCCATCAGCATCCGTTGGATGGGTTATGAGCAAAGAGAATTTCTTTCCTGAAAATGATTTTCTAAATTTTGCCAAATTAGCTTTAAGTTGGGGAAAGACAGGAAATAACCAAATTGGCAACTATAGTTCTTATGCGTTGGTTACCAATGTGAATGACTATACTAAATACAACTATGATTATCTCAATGGATCAACGGTTGCACCAGGGTATATTACGAGTACATCTTCCAATCCCAACCTTGGTTGGGAAATTGCCAATGCGCAAAATATAGGCTTGGATCTAGGATTTTTAAAAAATAGGTTAAATATCTCATTGGCTTATTACAAAACGAATACCAAAGGATTATTGCTCAAAGTACCTGTCCCGGCTCAATCAGGTTATAGCGAGGCGCTTGCAAATGTTGGAGAAATGGAGAACAAAGGTTTTGAAGCTCAATTATCCGGTAATAATTTTATGATTGGTAAGGTCGCTATTGGTTTTAATGCCAATGCTACGCGTAATAGCAACAAAGTGTTGGCGCTAGGGCCGGGTCAAAACAAGATAGCCACTGGTGTCGATCAAAATTTCGTGACTAAAGTAGGTGGTTCTATTGCGGAGATCTACGCCTATACAGTTGATGGTGTATATAAAACGCAGGCGGAGATAGATAATTCGCCACATCTTGACGGAACGCTGACAGGGGATTATCGCGTAATCGATGTCAACAACGATGGCAAGATCAATGAGGAGGATAAAACCTCAAAAGGTTCATACGCACCAAAGTGGACTTATGGTTTTGGCTCAGATATTACATATAAGCGATTTAACTTTAGTTTTGATTTCGCCGGTATTTATGGACGGACATTGCTGGACGGAGATATGTCTTCACTGACTGAATCTGGCGAAGGCTTCGCTGTTCCCTCGCAGTACTATTTTGAAAACAGATATCATCCCGAAAACAATCCCGGAGGGTTTCTGGGACAGCCTAATTTTGGTAACTTTTCCAATAGCCGAAAGCTGGTGCGCAGCTCTGTTGTCGTGCAACGTAATAATGGCGACTACTTTCGGTTACGAAATGTGCGCCTCGCCTATACCTTTGATTCAAGCTTTTTGAAAAAGATAAAGTTAAGTGACCTGCAGCTTTATGTTTCAGGTACCAATTTATTTACAAAGACCAAGTTTAGGGGCTGGAATCCCGATGGTACCACCATGGGAAATATTCTAACATCGGGATACAATACAGGAGGAAACTATCCAATTGCGAGGACAATAACTTTTGGACTCAAAGCAACTTATTAAAGATAACCATGACAACATCGTTTAGACGAAATGTCAATAGAGAAATTAATTATACGAACGGAGTTTATTGAGATGAAAAAAATAATCTACATATTTTTGATTGGTTCGGCTACTATGCTGAGCTGTACAAAGGAACTTAAGATCTATCCTGAAACAGAGAAGGTTGCGCAACGATTTTACCGAAATGAAAAGGAAATCGAAGAAGCGATAAATGCAACCTATGGTTCATTACAGTTTAAAGGAATCTATAACTTGGGCATGCTGGCCATTGGTGAAATCCCCGGTGAGGACGCTTATGATGAAACTCCAGCCAATGATAATGGCGAGTATGGCATGTTGGACAATTTTACCAATATACCACAAAGCGGCCTCATTGAGGCAGTTTGGAGAGATCACTATATGGCTATTCAGAATGCAAATATTGTACTCAACAGAATTAAGGACATTTCGTTCAACAAAGAAGAATTGAAATCAAATAGGATCGGTGAAATGAAGTTTATCCGCGCCTTGCTTTATTTTAATTTGGTACGCTGTTTTGGGGATGTGCCACTTGTGGTTGATGAGATTAAAGATCCACAGGAGCTATTTGGTCAGGGCCGTACAGAAAAGGCAAAGGTTTACGACCAGATAAAAACAGATCTTAAAGAGGCTATTGCTTTGCTGCCAACACGTACAGAGTCCAATAAAGGCCGTGCGACAAAATCGGCTGCGCAAACATTAATGGGGAAAGTCGAACTAACCTTAGGTAATTTTCAGAATGCCAAAACCTTTTTGGATGAAGTGATTAGTCCTGCCTCAGGACAAGGGTTGCTTGATGATATCACACAGGTCTTTCCAGTGGCCAATGAATTAAATAAGGAAATTATTTTTGCTGTTCAGTATGCTTCAGGTGTTAATTCCAACAGCGAAGGGACTGACGCTTATCGGATGTTTAATCCGACTGGACGTGTGGAAGGAAAGATGACTGGAACCAAAGGTCATGGTGTGCTGAGTAGCAAGTTCTATGGTCTATTTACAGATCAGGACAAACGGAAAGGAAGCTATGTCAAAAGCTTAGTTTCAGGTTTAGCCTATAGCAATAAAATTGCCGTTCCGGTTACTGTCGTTGAAGATGCCGGCAGTGATTTTGTTGTCTTGCGTTATGCGGACGTACTGCTGATGCTTGCTGAAATTGAAAATGAGTTGGGCAGTACCACATCAGCCTTGAAGTACCTTGATCAAATCCGGATGCGCGCAGGTATAGGCCCTTATAAAGGAGCGTTGACAAAGCAAGATATTTTTGAGGAAATTGATATGCAGCGTCGCAAAGAACTCGTTTTTGAAGGCCACCGCTGGTTTGATATTATCCGTCGGGGACGTGCTGCGCTAGTTTTGGGATTGACAGACAACAATAAGTTGTTGCTTCCTATTCCTGCAAGTCAGACCGCGACTGACCAGAGTATCGTACAAAACCCAGGTTATACTAAATAATAAAAAAATTGAGGCTTTTAAATCCATGAATATAAATATCAAGCTATTTTATTTCTATATGCTGTTATTTTTTGTACAGCAGTTACCAGCGCAGGAGAGGGCTGCCAGCACTACGAATATCGAGCGGACGACAGCGCAACTACGGAATTCACCCAGCGAAAAAGTTTGGGTCATTGCCCATCGGGGCGATTGGCGCAATGCACCCGAAAACTCTGTTCAGGCAATCAAAAATTGTATTTCAATGGGGGTAGATATGGTGGAGATCGATGTACAACTGACCAAAGACGGAAAGGCAGTATTAATGCACGACTCCACTATTGACCGTACAACTACGGGAAAAGGAAGGGTGGGAGACTGGACGTTGGACGGTTTAAAGAACCTATTTCTCAAAGACGGACTAGGTATAGCCACGTCACATCGTATCCCAACCTTAGAAGAAGCATTGTTAAGCTGCAAAGGGCACATTCTTGTTAATATTGACAAGGGCTTTGAGCTGTTCCCTATCTGTTATGCGACAGCTAAATCTACAGGGACGTTGGATCAGATTGTGCTTAAAGCCAATAAATCGTATGAGGAAATCAAAGAAAAACTGGGTAAAGGTTTTGAAGAGGTAAGTTTCATGCCAATTATTAATATGAACAGTTCCAATGCGAAGGTTTTATTGGATAACCATCTTCGAAATTATAAACCCATCGCGGTAGAGTTCACGATAAACAAGGGCCAGGAGGACGTATTGAAAAGATTTCAAGAATTGCGGGAACAGGGGATCAATGTTTGGGTTAATTCACTCTGGCCCAAGCAGAATGCAGGGCATGATGACGAAATAGCTGTAAATGATCCGTCTATTTATGATTGGTTTCTGGAGAACCATATTAACATGATCCAGACCGACCGTCCGGCACTTTTGATAAAGTATTTAAAGAGCAAAAAACAGAACCCATGAAGATGATTAGAAAACTAGGAATGTTAGCGCTATTCTTCGCATTAGAAGCCCCATTACTGTTGGCACAGCTATCCCCAGTCGAGCATGGAACTTCAGCACAGCAGAAACTTCCGTTTTGGAAAAAAGGGTACATGGATATACATCACATTAATACAGGAGAGGGAAATTGCACCTTTATTATGTTGCCTGATGGAACACGTATCTTATTGGATGCTGGAACAGTGGATAAAAAGGGTTTTGAGAAAAATAATGCGCCATTGAAAGCGATCGGTTCCCGCTACGCATCGACTGATGCCATTCAAGATGCGCTTATAGAGTATATAGAGTGGGCCACTGGGAGTCAGCGAGGTCCACTAGTGTTGGATTATGCTATTATCAGTCATTTCCATAGTGACCACTATGGTGCTGTAATGGATCTGCTGCCCAGACTGGATGTTAAAACTATCATTGACCGCAATTATCCAAATTACGACTTTCCTTTGGATCTAAGAGTTAAATTGAAGAATGATAAGCTATTTCAGCGATATCTCCAATTGGTTGATAGTCGTTTGTATATCATTCAATCTTTGCAAGTTGGAGGCCAAGATCAGATCGTGTTGAAAAAAGATCCTAAAGCTTTTCCAATGGTACATATTCTGAATATCAAAAATAATGCGCAGGTATGGAATCCACAAAGTAATGAAACGACTGAACTTTTTTCAGCTAAAGATATGCTCGACTTCTACAAAGGAGAGTATAATGAAAATCCTTTGAGTATGGCTTTAAAGTTCCGTTATGGCAAGTTTGACTACTATGCTGGTGCTGACAATACCGGTTTGCACGACGACTCAGTACCATCTTGGTTTGACGTAGAAACGTCTATTGCCAAAGCCGTTGGACGAGTAGATGCGATGGTATTGGATCATCATGGAAATCGCGATGCCAACAACGCAAACCTTATAGCGACACTGGATCCGAAAATTGCTATTCAACAAGTCTATAGTTCAGATCAGCCCGGACAAGAAGTTTACTATAGGCTGCGGAATTTGGGGAAGCGAAAAGATAGGTTGTTATTTTCAACCAATATGCATGATGAAATTTTGGTTACTTATGGTCCATGGTTCCAAAAGGGATATCAGTCATTTCGTGGACACGTTATTCTTCGCGTATTTGAAGGTGGCCAAAGTTACAAAGTATATGTATTGGACGAATTCAATCGTGCTATTAAATGGGAAAGCGGACTTCTAACTGCTGATGACTAGAGAACCTTGCCGATTGTATCAGAACCATCGGTACAATTTAGGTAACCAATAAGAATTCATTGATAATTAGGCCACTTTGGATAACCTCAAAGTGGCCTTTCTTTTCGTTGGTGGTATCTCGCATATTGAAAATGGTAAATAATAAAAGGAATATCGATAATTACAAGTATAGATTTACGAATATTAAATTGTAGCAGACGAATATTAGTATTTATACTAAGTTGAGAAACCAGATATTGATATTTGTGTTGTATGTATGGGGTACCATCCGAAGTCATTCTTCTTTGGAAGAATATTAGTATATGATGTTTTCCCTTCTATATTAGCTATTTATGTATAAAATTAATATCATTTGTTTTACTACTTTATTTTCCTTTTTTTCTAGCTACTGTAATGCTCAGACAGAAAATAAGGCAATAGACACAGAAGTACATTCGACCGATAAGGGAGCATTGTTCTTTAACAAAAATAAAACTGACCGTATAACGTTACCATTTGGATATTCAAATATTTCGAAACAAGGAAGTATTGACGCCATTCTGTCTACCATACAGAATGAAAAGAAATTGAAAGAACTCCATGCATTAAACTTTGAAAAAGTAATCAAAAAGGATCTGATATCACTTCCCGAAGAATATGATGTTTTTCTGCCATTTAGTGAGAATGTAAATGATAAATATGATATTATTAAAATTGCATCTAATTTTCTGAGTTATGGAGCGCATTCATTGTACTTTGTAGCTGTATATAATACTGTCCGTTATGCTGAACCGTTTATTGAAAAAGTGTACTTAATTTCAACGAAGGACAGTAAGCCTATTGATATGAAGAGAATATATCTTCATCATGAGGGGGAAATGGGATTTGCGCACTATACGTTATTTAACATCGCTGAAAATTATATAATTTCCATACAGGATTATGAATTTAGCGAAGCCCCCTTAACATTAAGACCTTTACATAAATACCAGATTCTTCCATCTGGGAAATTTTCCAGATACTATGATAATGATGGCTTCTATAAAAATGATGAGGAGCAAGGGATGGTGAAAAACCATCAGAAGGACGGTAAATGGATGGAATTTAAATCAAACCGCCATATTGATTTACAACGGTATTCGGAATTCACAGACCCTTATACCTATCTGGAAGCGGAGTATAAAAATGGTTCTCCTGTTGGAACACGGAAGTTTTATAAATTACTGCAAAAATACAATGAAGAAACAGGAGAACCTATATTAAATACCAGAAAAAAAGGACGATTAATTTATACCGAAATATATAAAGAAGGAATATTGGAAAAACGAGAGTTTCCTTTGTAAGAGGCCAATTTAATAGATGAGCCTTTTCCCTTGATTTCTTTTTCTCTTCTTATACAGTATCTATTGCGGCCATTTTTTTTACCTTTTCAATAAATTCCTTTCTTTCCTCTTCGCCCAGTTCGTATAGAGGTCCTATAAAACAACTTTGTAAAGAAGTTACACCACAGTATTCCAAAATTCCACTTTGCAGCTGAACAAGTCCACTAGATTTGTAAGTTTGCTCATAGATGTCTAAGGATAAATCTCCTGCAGTTGTTATTATTCTCGCGGTCTTTCCTTCCAATAAGCCCTTAGTGACTTCACCTTTAACAGTTTTAAATGTGATTCCTGGTAGAAAAGCCCGATCAAAAAATCCTTTCATAATAGCGGGCATGCCCAGCCACCACAACGGATGTATCCATACCTGATGTTCACTCCATTGTATATCTGCCAAAGCCTTTAATAAATCCGGTTCAAGTTCCATTCGTTGGCGATAACCAAATTGTAAATTGGGATTAAAATCCAACTCACCAATAGCGATATATCTTACCTCTGCACCTGAAGTTAGAGCGGATTCCATATAAGTTTGCGCGATTACGCTATTAAAGCTTTCTTTATATGGATGACCATTAATTACTACAATCTTTTTCATTTTTTTAATTCTGTATTTGTAAATCTTTATCCCCTAAACTAATTTTTGCTAAAATTTGACAACTATTTTGCCTACTGTATGACCCGTTTCAATCTGCATATGTGCCTTTGCTATTTCGTCAAATTCGAACATATGGGATATATGGGGCTTCAGTATACCATTCTCCAATAAAGATGCGATGTAAGACATATCTTGTCCGCATGAATAAACGGACATAAAATAACAAGCATGGAGCTTTTTCTCCTGTGCTTTTAACTCATCTTTTTTGGTATGGCCGGAGGGTAAGGCCACAATTGTTCCGAATGATTTTAGGACTTGTACAGATTTCTGAAAGTTGATACCACCTATTGCATCGAGGACAAAGTCAACAGGCTGCAGTATCTCCTCAAAGTCCATAGTTTTATAATCAATGTATTCATCTGCACCTAATCCTAATACAAAATCTTTGTTTGTTGCCGATCCCGTTGCAATTACGTAGGCACCGGCATGCTTAGCGAGCTGAACAGCAAAATGTCCGACACCACCCGCGGCTGCATGGATAAGAATTCGGTCTGTTGGTCTCAGTTTACCATAGCTATTAAAGGCCTGCCAGGCCGTCAATGCCGCTAATGTGCTGGCGGCCGCTTCAGTGTGGCTTATATTTTGGGGTTTCAGTGCAAGCTGGTCAGCTGGCGCCGCTACATATTCCGCATAAGCACTACCATGCCCAACGAAATTGATCATCCCAAATACTTCATTTCCTATACTGAATTGAGTTACTTCTTTACCTAACTCAGTTATTTCTCCTGAAAGATCCCATCCTAGGATCAAGGGATCGTATTTTACCAGAGCGTCGGCCAGGGGTGCCTGTCGGCTACGTACTTTGACATCGACCGGATTGATGCTGATTGCTTTCACTTTCACCAATACCTCATTGGCTTTTATATCAGGCTTTTCGATTTCTTTGTAGTGTAAATTTTCAATTCCGCCGAACTTTTTCAATACAATTGCTTTCATATGTTCCTATTTGATTGGAACAAAAATAGACCGATAAATGATATTAAAACAGGTACATTTCAAGTCTATTTGGGTATCTTTGCGATCATGGCCAGAGAGAATTTGTATAAGTCATTGGAGGTTTATTATGAAAAAGTGGACTGTTGCCCTTTACGGGATCGTCAGTTCAATTTTTTTGAATTTGTATATGTATTATCAGGTAATGGAATTCATACGATCAATGGTAATTGTCTTGCTTTTGATGCTGGGGATCTTTTTCTGATCACGCCAACAGATTACCACGCGTTTGATCTGCAAAATACCTGCGAATTTATGGTGATCCGATTTGCACCAAATTATGTAAAAACATATGGCGGGCAAAGGGTTGATCATATTGAATGCCTATTACACTATGCATCGCATCTTTCAAGCTCGATTTTGCTTGACAAAGATGACAAACAAACAGTCGCGTCCTTAATGGATGTTATGAAGCGTATGGTTGACCAAGATAATGTATACCAAGAAGATCTGTTAAGGCATTTTGTCAACGGCATTATAGTTATCGCTGCGAGAAATATTTCGGCTATCAAACCGGATAATCTTTCACCCAATGCTGATATTCGCATTTTGAATATTCTGGATTACATACAGGAAAACATACGGTACCCCGACCGCCTGAAAATTGTCGCCATAGCCAAAAAATTCGGCTTAGCTCCAACCTATCTCGGTAACTATTTCCGAAAGCAGTGCAATGAGTCAATACAGCACTATATTTCTTCCTATCGCATTCGCCAGATTGAACATCGCCTACGTTTCAGCGACAGAAGGGTTCATGAGATAGCCGACGAATTTGGGTTTGCAGACGAAAGCCATATCAACAAGTTTTTCAAAAGACATAAAGGTCTAAGCCTTAAAGCTTATCGTACTACCCAAAGTGCTTGAATCACTAGTAAGTATTTGAGAAACAGCCAGATATCATCTTACTGAAATTCGCTGAGCACCTTTTCCATGTACTCTAGACAACCAATAAAGCTACTTTTAGGGAAATTTTTGGATAAATGTAGCTAGAGAATGGTACTTTTATAAAATATGATTTTGAAAGCTATTTCGACAGATTTAATCCAAGCGGTTAAGATTCTTGGGGAAGTTAAAACACATATGCACGAACAAGGGATTGACCAGTGGGATCAGGAATATCCGAATAAAGACACGCTTACAGTGGATATCGAGAGGGGAGAAGGTTTTGTTTATGTAGAACAGGGTAAAGTATTGGCTTATATGGTAATTAACGAACGTTATGATGAAGAATATAATGATTTGAGCTGGGAGACATCAATTCCATTTATTGTTATTCATCGTCTATACGTAAAACCCTCTGCTCAAGGAAAGGGGATCTCAAGTCAAATGATTCGTTATGCAGAACAATATGCTTTAGAAAATCAATACAAATCCATCCGTTTAGATGCTTTTTCGTTGAATAATCAGGCAAATGCTGTATATATAAAAAAGGGATATAAATTTGTAGGTACTGTCACTTTTCGGAAAGGCCTATTTAATTGCTATGAAAAGGCAGTTTTGTAGCGTTTTAATCGTGTGATGAAACGACCCGTGCTCATCTTATCTGAAATCCCATCGATATAACAGTGTTTTATGCTGTGATCGTACTCCCTGGCCTTACAATCGTTCACACTTTGTTTTTCCAGTTGTAGAAAGGCAAAGTATAAGAAACCTTCCAAAATGTATCAATGGTCATGTATGTCAATTTATTTAAGTTAATCCTTGAAATCTACTATGCTAAGCATTTTAATTTCGTAATTTTAGGGGGTGAATATTAAAATCCACTTAAACTTTCTATAAGTTGAAATATGCGTTATTAACATGAGCGAAATTCTAAGAGATCAGTTTCAGAAAATTATTGCTATCCAGCCTGAAGAATTTGATTACATATTAGGTCACTTTACATATAAAAAATTTAAAAAACATCAGTTTTTAGTACAAGATGGCCAACATGTTACTTTTGATTTTTTTTGCTTTCAGGTTGCGTGAAATCTTACTATAGTGATGAAAATGGAAAGATGCATATTTTACTTTTTGCATTAAAAGATTGGTGGATTACCGATTATGAAGCCTATTACTACCAGAAAAATGCGATTGTCAATATTGATTGCCTAGAAGATACCGAAGTACTGTGTCTGAGTAACGATAATAGAGAAAAATTATGTCGTGAGTTCCATCAAATCGAACATTTCTTTAGAAAGAAAACCAATCGTAGGAATGTTGCCTTACAGAATCGGATCCTTTCTTTGCTGAGTAGTAGTGCAAAACAGCGTTATGAAAAATTTCTATTAGAGTATCCATCGCTTGTACAGAAACTACCAAAGCACATCTTAGCATCTTATCTTGGCGTTAGCCGGGAAACCCTTAGCCGACTTTATTCCACAAAATAATTTTGATCTATATCACATTTTTTTTGTGTGGTAGATCCTTCTATAGTGGTAGAAATAGAGTGAATTTTACATTGTAAAATATTAAAAATGTAAACAATGTGGAATGACACAAAACTTACTCGGTTACTAGGCATTGATTTGCCTATTGTTCAAGGACCTTTCGGGGGAAAAATATCATCTACAGATCTTGCTGCTATCGTTTCCAACAGTGGAGGATTAGGCTCTTATGGTTGTCAACCTTTTTATGCAAATGAAATTATTGCAATTTCAGAAGAAATTAGGGAAAAGACCAACAAGCCTTTCAATCTCAATCTTTGGGTAAAAAGTCAGGATGATAGGATTGAGGATTTTAATGAACTTACCCTTCGGGAAGTAATTCAACTATTTAAACCCTATTTTAATGAAGCAGGAATAGAGCCACCCCTGTTTCCATTCCCTGATAGTCCATCTTTTGAGAATCAAATTGAAGCTATTTTCGCAATAAGACCAGCTGTATTTAGTTTCGTTTATGGCATACCCTCAGTAGATATTTTAGAAAAATGCCGCCAATTAAATATCAAAACTGTAGGTGCAGCTACCACACTGGATGAAGCTATTGCGATTGAAAGTTCGGGAATTGATGCCGTAGTCGCTACAGGCTTTGACGCCGGTGGACATCGATTCTCATTTCTAGGTAAAGCTGAGGAAAGTCTCATAGGTACATTTTCCTTGATCCCTCAGATCGCCGATCAAATCAAGATTCCAGTTATAGCTGCAGGTGGTATCGCTGACTCACGAGGCGTAAAAGCCGCTTTGTCACTGGGTGCAGATGCAGTACAGATTGGGACAGCATTTTTGGCTACTCAAGAATCAGGTGCAAGTCAAACATATCGGCAGAAATTATTCTCCATTGAGGCGCGATACACGACACTAACCAAAATATTTACTGGAAGATTATCTCGAGCAATCAAGAACAGATTGACAGAAGAATTGAAGGATTATCAGGAACAATTGGCTCCGTACCCGTTTCAGGGCAAGATCGTGGGAAAACTTGGTGCATATCCCGCAAATACAGAGTCTGATCCCGAATTGAAATCATTTTGGTCAGGACAGGCAGCATCAATCTTAAAGTTCCATCGGGCCAAAGATTTAATTGAAAACATTATTGATGAAATGGCAACATTCGAATAAAAAAGGAAATTATCCAAAATTACCGCATAGGTGCAGATATACCAATCATGACTCCAAAGTCTCCATCACTTTGTATCCAGTTTTTTTCCGGAAGATAGGCCCTGGAAACAAAACCATCTAGGTATAGCGCGTTTTTGCATCCTGATTCTTTGAAAAATTGCGCAAGGTTATAAAAACTGACCTCTCTTTTAGATAAGACAAAGAGGAGATCTCCGTTTTCCAAAATGCCCACACCGTTTCTTATATTCAGATTTCTAGATTTTTTTTGGAAAATTGGATTTATTTTTCCATTCATGAGCAGCATTGGCCCAGATTGAGTAGCATACTCGATTTCCGGACTTTGTCTGAATTTTCGGGTTTCGAGAATTTTCGCCTGATTATTTCTGGTTAGGTAAAATATTCCGTTAGGAGGAAGATAGAAGTTTCCGTTGCCTTTTAGTGTATCAATTGATTTCAGTATTTTGAAATTTTCGATATAAAGACCTTTCGGCGAATTATCGGGCTCAAACATACCGCCATTTATGGCAAACAATAATGTTTCGTTCCTGCCTTCAACATCTTTCTTCAGCCGAGCAATACTTCTCAGGATAGAATGATCTTTGTTTTTCCAATATAATCTTACAGTTCTTTTATGAGGGCTTACCTGATAAATCACAAACTGATCCTCATCTTTTATTTTTTCTTTACAGGATAACGCGCAGAGAAGGAGTGAGAGGATAAAAGTGGTTATAATTTTCATGGGCTTCGCTCTGAACATTCTATTGACTGAATTAAGATTCGAAAGATTATATAACAAAAATAGTACTTTCTATAAATGTTTGATGGGAAATTATTTACCATTTTATCAAAAGAATCTATTAGATATCAAAGCTTTTAAAACAGATTTTCATATTGATAAAGTTCCACTATTTGAAATATAGGTTGTTGCATTGATTAGTACTAATGTTCCAGACTTTGAAGTAAAAGAATGGAAGGCAGAATTTTAATATCCTGCCTTTTATCCCTAAGTTTTTATAAATCCCATTACCGATGATCCAAGCCGACAATTGTTTTAATAGGTATTGAAAAGTTCCAATCAGACCATTGCTGGTCTAGCGAAATAAAACAACAGAGTGAGCTCGATGATGATTTTTCTCGTACGATTGGCTTTAATGAATAGGAAGGTGCGGATTCATTATAGTATATACATCTCTGATTCTAGAAAGCCATCTTTCAATAACCTCAGGAGCTGCACGATCGGCTTTATCAAAAAAGAAATGCTCTTTGACCTGAAATCCACAATAGGTGTAGATACCTTTATCGGATGTCAACAATAATGCCTTATCCATACCGATAGCGTTATACTCTTCATTGGACTTTCCATGGGTATTGAGAATTATCGCTTGTTTTCCAGTTAATAGTCCTTTTTGTATACCCTTATCATAACGATAGGCAAATCCATAGCTAAATACCCTGTCAATGTATCCTTTCATAATAGCCGGCATACCGGTCCACCAGATTGGGTAGATAAAGGTGAGTATATCTGCCCAAGAAATATATTCCTGTTCTTTTTTAATAAGTTCATTGACAATGCCTTTTCGCTGTCCTGTCATATCTTCCAGAGACAGCACAGGGTCAAATCCGAGCGTGTAAAGATCTCTGACGATTACATCCTGTTTTTGTTGTTCTAGAATTTTTTCAATAGCTTGTTTAAACTGACCATTCAGACTTTCCTGATTTGGATGGGCATAAATAATAAGATGTTTCATAGTGTTACTTTATTTGATTGAACAGTACAAATTTAAAATCGGGCAAATCAAGAAAATTGTAAGAAAACGAAAATAGCTATTTGTTGGTAGCCTGACAGATATCCTGCTGGAACTTTAGGTAGTTCTTAGGCGAAAGATTAATATAATGTTTAAAGTCGTGAATAAGCTGGCTTTGATCATAATAGCCGCATTGATCGATAATTTCAAACCAGTTTATCTTTTCATCGGAAAAATCTATCTGTTGAATCAATTCAATCGCTTTAAAGAAACGACGATAACGGATGATCTCCTTGGCACTGAAACCAAAGTGCTTTTTATGTATCAATTGAATGTTTCTTTCACTTTGCCGCGCTTTTTCAGCAATTGACTTTATTGGATTTATTGTATCTGATCTGAAATTAGCTAATAGATTAGAAGTTACATTTTGAAAGTTGAGATAAGGCCGGCAGAAATTGAGAATATGAGCCACCTTTTCCTTTACACCATCTATACTATTCAATTGTGCCCATAGACGAGTAAAGCAATTTTCTTCTATTGCTTCATCGGGATGAATAGGCAAATGATTAGATAAAAATGCTTAGCCAAAAAAACGGTAGAATGAATCATCTTTGAAATTGATAACCAATATGTTGGAGTTTAGAGGGATACCGTATTCTAATGCGGACTTAATAGGTCCCAAAACAATACATTTTCCAACTTTAATTTTCGTTTTTTGCTTGGAAACCAAAAATGCAGGCGCTCCGAAATTAAAAACCATGATGGTTTGGAAAGATGGTAAAAGAGTTTTGATTATAGTTGTTTCAGTCCTATTTTCCGCAAAATAAAAATGAGAGAATACAGTTTCAAACTCTTGAGGAGAGGGAATTCTGTAATCATAATATGTTAGTTTACTGGATTTCATTTTTATAGTTTACAATTTAAGAAAAACATTAATAAGCTCGTAATAAGATTATTTCTTTATTGCGATTGTTCTGGTTTACAACACTAAAACATTGTTTTTTTGGTGATAAACTATTTGAAAAATGTTAATTTAGTAAGGTGTATAGACGAAAATTATGATGTTCTTAATAAACTTATGTGTGAAACTGAACAATACGAAAAGGAAAAGTTAACGATTGATTTGATCTGGGCGAATAAAATTAGTTTACTGCTACTAATTCCTATTCTCCTCGTATTTGGCCTACCATATTATTTGCTATGGAAATCCGAGATAAACTTGAAAAGTATATTCGAAAATTTACAGCTTTTGGATAGCCTTTACATTTTTGGTATTGTCTTTTTTGGAATTGTTGTTCACGAATTAATACATGGAATTTCTTGGTCGATTTTTGCAAAAAATGGTTTCAGATCCATAAAATTTGGTATCCTATGGAAAATGTTTACGCCATACTGTCATTGTAATGAGCCTTTGAAAGTGAGGGAGTATATCATTGGAGCCATTGCACCAGCAATCCTATTGGGTATTGTTCCTGCTATTATTGCAATTTTCACGGGCAGTTTTGGTTTATTGATCTTTGGTATGTTTTTCACAATGGCGGCAAGCGGAGATTTTCTGATTATAAATATAATTCGAGTAGAAAAGAGCAATGATTTGGTCCAGGATCATCCTTCGGAAGCAGGATGCTACATTTTTAGAAAAATAGGGGAGTAACTGTAAATAGTTCAGACGTATGAAATCGGCGATTATAATATTAAAACATGTTTTCATATTGATGCTGTTGATTTCCTGTGGGAGAAATCAATCTAAAAGTACGTCAAACGATGAAGATATCAATTTAGCTAAAATTGATTCTACAGGGATCGATGGTCTAATACCTAACCCTAAGTCTCTCAGGAAACAAGGTGTGCAAAAATATATGGATACATTGCATATTCCGTCAAAATATGTAATAGTGATTCCGTTGGAAATTAATAAGAAAAAGGTATACATTCGATTGTTACTCGCTAGATCCGAAGATTTGTTACGAGGGGAAAATTATACTATTGAGGAAATAGAAGAGGGTACAGATAACTTTTTACCGAAGTCTGCTTACCGATGTATTGAAGAAACTATTGAGCTTCAGCATTGGCAAACTATAAATAACGGTTCATATTATTATACCTATGTCTTTTTCCCCATGAATTAACCAAATATCCTTATGTTTTAAGTGATCAAGATTAGATAAGTCAGGGACAGCTGCTATTGAGACTATCGCAGCGAATTTTTCAGGGGCTAAGCTCAATAAATTTTGAGCCGTCGAAGCCAAGCGGAAGGGAAACCGACAGATAATCCGTATATTGAATCAATTACATGAAGCTTTTACGATGAATGTCAGAACGTAAGCAGATTCCATTCTCTGGAAGAAGTCAAACAGAGAATGGAGGATTTGAGTGGTTATTATAACACTGTAAGACCATATCATTATTTCGGATGTTAGAACCCACGAAAATGTTGATGAAAATCAAAATGCTAAAAATTAACCGAGGAAGTGTAGTAGTTGAACTCGACGGATCTCTGCTGAAAATATCGGGCGAAGCTATGCTGCCTAAATCGACAACAAAATTATCGGTATATGTTCTTTACAAAGATTCATTGAAGTGGCTCGGTAATGATATCCACCCAACTTTGAACGAGGAGGAACTCATTGCATTTATAGAAAAGGAGTTTTTAAATAGAAAATTGAGTTTAATCATTGAATAGATCTGAAAATAGAATAAGCATGCAAAAGCTGTTTACACTACTGTTGATAACAGTGTTTTTTTTCTTGGGCTGCGACAGCAAAACGGAAAAGAAAACTACAAAAATACCTCTAATAACAAAAAGCATTGGAGATGATGACGCCCTTATAGAAAAAGACAAAGAAATTTTCAATTATGATCTAGACTTATTGGCACAGCTCCCTCTACGGGATCTTCCGATAATAGACAGTACTACTTTCGACAATGTTGAAAAATCTGGAGTATATGACACTGGTTTTCTGAAACGGATAAAGTTTGATCCCGGATGTAACGATGCAACAGATTTCAGGTTAAAATACAAAATACCTTTCTCTGAAGGTTTTACTTCCATTGTGGTTAGCCATCAGTGCGGTGAACACGAGCTCTTCGCAACATTGATTACAGTAGATAAAAAATACAAAATCATCGATAAACTTCAAATTGCTTATGACGAAATTGCAGAATCTGCATTTGGTAAAAGGAGCCAAGTTGAAAAAGAAAAAATAGTCATAACAAGTACAAATTGGATGAATGAAGAGCCCATTTTTGAAACAGAAACATATGTTTTACAAAACAATGGCAAGTTTAAAAAAATGTAACTGCAATATATGAATATGATAATAGTATTTTACAAGAAAACATGCAAGGGTGATCTAGACTTTTTTAAAAGATGATAAAATTGGAGCAATACTACCCTGGGGATGAAGAATGGACGGCATTTTCCACGCTGTATAGGTCTATGCCCCAGTTAGTGGGATTAACGGAATTGAAAAATAGATTTCTTGACGAGTGTTTAGCCTATGTTATAGTGGAATAATTGGGGATACGGCATTAGCATGGGTTGAAAGAAAAATACCAGCTTTGGATCATCTTCGTCCAGTAGATTGTGTTGGAAATATTGGGCTGGAAAAAAGATTAAAAACAATGTTGATGAGAATGGGTTAGTAACATTAGGTATTTGAACACATCTTGACAAAAGTACAGTTAGCTAACGTAACATTAGTTAATTAGAATGCATTTCCAAGGAAAGACTATCTTAACAATCGTCCAGTTGACATGCAACAAGAATAGAAAGATCTTATGCAATGAATTTTAGAAAAGATGGGACTCATGTTATTTGAACCAAGTGGTTTCACTACTTTCTATTCCAATTTATTTCATTCATATAGCAATCCAATATTCTGTAAACTTTTATAGTATCATCTTCTGATATATATCTTTTTGCGTCTTCTAAGGAGTCAAATTCTACATACATATCGTAGTCATCTTTCGAAAATAACTGAAACTCAATTGTGTAAGTGCCTTTTTCTATTCGAAGGGTGTCAGTCTTTTTTTTATTATCAGCGATAAGTAATTGCGTATTGGCTTCCAAGAGTTCAAAATTACCATCTAATACAGAATAATACCTTTTTAGGAGGTTTGCAATTTCCGTCAGATAAAATGTGTTAAGCTCCTGGCCATATTTATGGTATTGAGAGAATTCATTTTTAAAACATTTTGTATCAGAATTTTCCTCTATGGTGTCATATATTTCATCTAATCTTTTATTGTACCTTTTTATATTTTCGTTTTCGAGCTCTAGATTATCAATGTAATAGTTGTTTATTTTTGCCCAAATTGGGGTAGATACAATTGCTTCAAACCAAATATCAATCATTATATCATCTTTATGAGCCTCATAATGCATTTCATAAGCAATTTGGCGTTCTTCAAAATCCGAGAAACCATGTTTTTTTTGCAAGAAAGAAAAAATAAGTTTGATGCTTTCAATAATATCTGTGTAAAAATTAGCTTCTTCCATGGGTTTATATTTTTCACTAAACTAGGATATAATCACGATATATTTTTAGATTTCTTGCGGGACTTATGATTGATGCAAACGGGTAATGAGAGAAAAATAGTGAATTATCAGATTCTAAGCAATTTTATTTCTGATGTAATAATGTGGGAATTGAAGTACGATATGGACAACCATTTACAGAGATTTATGGACAGTTATATGTTATTTGATTTTTAGTTATGTTTACATTATGTCAATAACCAGTTAAAACAGTCTAAGAGCTATAAACAAAAAATAAACTTTACATATTTAAATGCTTTATCCTTATTTTTAATTCAATATATTATTTACAGCTATGAATAAGTATACAATTTTTGGAATATGGAACTTAACTTCTGTTGCAATACTAATTGCATTTGCCTCATGTAATAGTTCTAATGAAGACAAAGCTGATCGCCTCAATAATGATGGAAAAACCGAGGAAGCAATCAAACATTATCAACTTGCCATCGAAGAGGGTAATTTAGAAGCAATCAGCAAACTCGCATTATTGTACAGTAATACCCACCAACCCGAAAAAGCTAAAAAATACTATATAATGGCATCGGAGAAAGGGGATAAAAAAGCAACAGAAACTCTTGCTAACTTCAGCCTAAGAGATGGATCTTACAATGATGTGATAACCTATCTTAAACCAATGTTGGAAGCCGGGGACACTACACAGGTTTACGCACTAGGAAGTGCCTATGTAAAATTGAAACAATATAACAAGGCAGTCCAAGTCTTGCTAAAAAATAAGGACAATGTCTATGTTAAGGCTATATTGGGCGAAGCCTATTATGAGCTTGGCGATCTAGAAAACGCCGAAAAACACTGGAAATCTGCCGTATACAACCATAAATCAGGGGGGATTAACTCTTACAACAAACTCTTAGAACTCTACCGCGAACAAGGTAGAGAAGCAGATTATAAAGAGCTTGAAGGGGCGTACTGATTAAAGATAACAAAGGGAAACGATTCGGCTAAAGTATGAGGGATCGCCGTACTTACGTGAAAGTGAATTTAGCCAAATACAATGTTTAGAAAGCTCCAGATTCGCTACTATTAGTAATAAGATCAGTTCTTTCCACTGTATATTGCAAAAAAACTACCTTTATGAGTATTATTCAGTCAATAGTTTTTACATAATTAAACATGAAGTTTTCAATTAGATGCATAGCGTTAGTATTCTTTTTCTCATTTTTTAATATGGAGAGTAGTTTTAGTCAACAATTGAATTCTAAGAAAAGCAAATTAGCCCTAGATAGTCTTGATCGAAAAATCACACAGTGGCAGAAAGATTTGAATATACCCAATGTTGCCATTAGCATTATTGAAAACAATAAGGTTATCGATACAAAGGTATATGGAAGCTTAAGTAACGGAGATCCCGCTCCACATAATATGGTATTTGACGTAGCTTCTCTAACAAAGGTAATTTTTTCGACCCTTGTACTAAAATTGGTCGATCAGGGAAAATGGAAATTGGATGAACCGCTTGCTGATTATTTTATTGATCCTGAGGTAGCATCAGACCCTTATTCCAAAAAAATTAACACGCGTGATATTTTAAGTCACCAATCTGGCTTTGACAACTGGCGTTGGATGAACTCGACTGGGAAATTGAAGTTTAATTTTGAACCGGGAACGAAATTTAATTATTCAGGAGAGGGGATGGAATATCTACGGTCTGCTATTGAAAAGAAGTTTAACAAACCTTTGTCGACATTAGCAGATTCCCTTCTTTTCAGACCCTTGGGTATGGCTGATACAAAACATCAATGGGATGGTAGAGCGAATTTTGAGCGATATGCCAAAATGTATGACGCCGATGGCGTAGAAATTAGGAAAACGGATTATTCTATTCAAACCAGTGCAGCAGTAGGCTTAACGACTACTATTGATGATCTATCAAAATTTGCAATTGAAGTTTTACAGGGCGCACATTTATCGAAGCCCCTGTATAATGAAATGGTAAGGATACAATCAGTAATTAACCCAAACCTTAAACAAGGCTTAGGCTGGCGTGTAATTAATGATTTACCGAATAAAGAATATGCCCTTCAGCATGGTGGTAATGATCCTGGGGTAGCAGCGATTATTGTTTTATTACCAAAATCAAAAAGAGGCGTTATCGTTCTGACTAACGCTGATAATGGGCTAATCATGTGCAATAATATTGTTCGGTCCACTTTTCCAGAAGGAGCTGAAATTATACATAAAGCCTTCAAGAGTACTAAATTAGATGAGGTTCCATCTACAATTCAATTATCAGACAGTATTTTAAAAAACTATGAAGGGCATTATAAAAGAGAAGATGGTGCTGATGTGATTGTAACTTTAAAACAACATGGGTTGGTGCTTAGGATGGCAGGGATACCACTACTCAACTTACTACCGCAAACTAGCGAGCGATTTTTCTTGATGGATCTAGATGCCAAGGTATTCTTCTCAAAAAATAATGATGGCTCTGTAGATTCTGTTTCCATTCAAGATGGAGGTAATATTATAAAATGTATGAAGGTATCTCATTAAGTTAATCTTATTTCTAATAAAGTGATTGCTTAAATAGCTGAATTTAACACATATTGCTTTAAATTTATTGATTGTCGTAAATTGGAATTTACGAACAATATAGAATTTGTCGTTCAATCGATAAAGAGGTATTACTATTTTAGCGTAGCCTAGTTAGATATCATTAGATTAGGTCTATTTCTCTAAAAATCGTTTAGACAAAAAATGATAGCTATATCTATATACAGGACGGAAGCTGAAATAACGTTCAATATATCCGTTTTGGGGAGAGAAAAATCAAGAATGGTACCTTCTTAAGGTAAGCTAAAATGGCCCTTCTTTCGAAGAGCTATTTGTATAACAGTGGAATAATATGATTATGAATTCCATTTATAATAGTTAAAAATATGATTATGTGTTTAATTTCGAATAAACGACAGAATCTATAAATTGTCCGTTATAAAATTCACTCTCCTTAAAATATCCCTCTTTTATAAATCCACATTTTTCCAATACTTTACAAGATGCTAAATTTACCGGATCAACTACTGCTTCAATCGAATGGAGTTTCATTCCCTTAAAGCCATACTTGACTACCTCAGCGATAGCTTCAGTGACATAACCCTTTCCCTGGAAGTTTGGAAGTAACATATAGCCAATTTCTGCCCTATAGTGCTCAGGTTTAATATGATAATAACCTATAGTTCCAATCATTTTAGGATTATCTTTTAATGTGATCATCCAATTAATCATTTCATTAGCAGCAATTTTTTCATCTGTCAGTTTGAGAAAATCTGCTATTTCATCTCGTGTAGTGGCTACAGGTCGAGGTATATATTTCATAATTTCTTTGTCTGAACGCAATCTAAATAGATCGTTTATGTCATTTAAATCTGCTCGTCTGAGTGTCAACCTTTCTGTTTCCAACTTCGGAAACGTTGAGAAATCTATATCTAACATTTTAGTTTATATTTATATCAGGTAAAATATTGCCTTGTTTTCAAATAAATTTGATCCCATTGTCTGCAATGGTTTTGAAGTTACTAAATAAACCAAATTGATAAAGAAAAAAATATCTAACTCTTTAAATAAAATTTCCAATATGAACTCAAGCAATTAAAGACTAATCTTATCAAAAAATAAGTTGCAGGAATTAGAAATTGAGTTGAAAAAATGTGACTTTGCACTAAAGGGGTTTTGTATTCAAATTTTGCATTCAAATAAAGTGGTGATGTGTCATACAAATAAAGTAAATTAGTAGAGGTGTAATCAGGAAGATTTTTAATCGTTGAATAATCATAAAATACAAGCAACGATTGGCGCACCAGGAAAATTTAATGAAAAGAAAATGCATAATCATGGGAGTTTCATCACTGATTGATAGGTAGTGTGGTTTTCTTGACAGGATATAAGGTGAACTCGAAAAGTAAGCCAAAACCAAACAAGATGAATAGAATTAATAAAAATTTTTACCGTTACCTAATATTCATTTTAATTGTAGTCCCAATGGGTGTATTCTCTCAAAGTGTTAAAAATAGAAACAATTATACTTATCAGGTTAGAGAAGAAAAGGGGGACTTAAATCACGATGGTAAAATAGACAAAATAACTGTGAAAATGGATACTGTTGATGAAACAAGGCCGTTGAGGTTACAAATTTTCCTGTCTCAGCCTAATGGAAAGCTAACTTTGGCGGTATCGTCCGATAAAATCATCGAACCGCAATTTCCTACTGACAACCATGGCAAATTTAATGGCTTTCAAATTCCGAATTTCTTTATAGAAAAAGGAGTTTTAGAAATGTGGAGTGAAATTAAGGGAGGAAACATTACTTACCATTTCAAATATAACAAGGGCAATTTTGAATTGATTTATGTTGATAAGCTCACAAGCGACACAACCAAGGGCTATATTGACGAAAACACCATATTCACAGAAACAAAATTTAACCTTATTACGGGGGTTCGAACCGAATCCGATGAAAAATTAGGTTCAGTCGAAGCACCGAAAGTAAGGAAAACAAGAGTTTTAATACGACCTTTACCCAAAATACAGGATTTTAAATTTTCCGATAAAGACCGATATTAATGATAGCCGATTGAATATTGCATTTGGAGATGATTGTGCGGTCAATCTGAACAAAATTGAAAAAAAAGTAACGAAGATAAAATAAAAGGAATTGCTACTAGAATGACAATATAAAGACGTAAATTCGTGTTTCACCAATAATAAATTTAAGAATATGATATATTTAGGAATTCTAATCTTTTTCGGACTTATTACCTTATTTGCTTCCTTTTATACAGTAAAACAAGAATCTGCAGCTGTGGTAGAAAGGTTAGGTAAATTTTTAAAAGTAAGCCACGCCGGTTTGCATTTAAAAATTCCGTTTTTTGATCAAATCTCTAGACGCCTGAATCTTAGAATAAAGCAATTGGATGTCATCATCGACACCAAAACGTTGGATAATGTTTTCGTAAAGATGAAAGTTTCTGTTCAGTATCAGGTGATCAGAGAGAATGTAAGAGACGCTTATTATCGTCTGGAAAATCCAGAAAATCAGATTACGTCTTATGTTTTTGATGTTGTACGTGCTGAAGTTCCAAAAACAAAATTGGATGACGTCTTTGTAAGAAAAGATGATATTGCCATTGCCGTAAAAAGTGAATTGCAGGAAGCGATGCAAAGTTATGGTTACGATATTATCAAAGCTTTAGTGACAGATATCGATCCTGATGAACAAGTAAAACACGCCATGAACAGAATCAACGCTGCCGAACGTGAAAAAACTGCTGCAGAATATGAATCCGAAGCCCAAAGAATCCGAATTGTTGCTGTTGCAAAAGCTGAAGCAGAATCTAAAAAGCTTCAAGGACAAGGTATTGCAGACCAGAGAAGAGAGATTGCAAGAGGATTGGAAGAGTCTGTGAAAATGCTCAATGCAGCTAATATCAACGCTCAGGAAGCTTCTGCTTTAATCGTGGTTACTCAACATTATGACACACTGAATGCTATTGGAGCCAACAGCAGAAGCAATTTGGTTTTACTTCCGAACTCGCCGACGGCTGCAAGCTCCATGCTAAATGATCTGGTCGTCTCCATGGCAGCAACACAAAAAATAGATGAATACAATAAAGATCAATCACCTGAACTTCCCAAAAATAGAGGTCATCAGGAATAGAAACTTAAAGGAGCTGTATCCGTTTGTTGTCTCCTTTCGTTGTCATTATTGATTCGTAGATTTAGGTTCATCTCGCCAAATTCTTTTATCAATTTGGCGAACATTCTCTTCCTTTTTTAAGATAGGTAGGTAATAATAATAGCCCATTATTATTGGGGTTTCCTGTAAATTCGGCTATGTGTATCGCATTGCGATAATTCAACATTGATTTTTTAGTGGCATCATCCATGCCAATCATGGAAACAGAAACGGCATTGTTTTGCTGTTGGAGTCCTTGCCAACTTCCCACAATTGGGGCAGTAATTAAAGAAAATTTCTGAAACATGATCACGTATTATACGCGCTACCGTATCCCCATTAAATTTCTCTAGGCCATTATTCAATAAACTTAAAGCATTTTCGTCTTTGGTTAGCCATCCAGCTTTAAAGTAGACTCTTTTTATTTTATCAATATCGTCATTTTGATCTATCTTTAAAAGTGAATGCGCATGTTTATATGCAAGCTTTTCTTTTGGAGACATCAAATGTAGATAATGGTTTATGATGTAATCTTGTTTTTCTTTTTCCATAACTACAATGTCTGAGTTTTCTTTTTCCGATTTGAAAAGATACGATTGATAATTGTCATTACCGTTGTCCATACCCAAATGATCAATGAGTAAAATAATACAGCCAATGATGCTCCACCTTCGAAATTTGAGGGATCTATATAGAGAAAAATATTAAGCATAAGGCTAATCGATACAATAAATATCAGTAGAATTTTTTCCCTCTTTCCACCAACTAAAATGTGATAGGTGATATAAGAAAATAGCAGCACGTATAATGCATATACTTTTGTGAACTCATGATCAATAGGAAACATAGTGGATATTATTTAGTTTTTCTTGACCAATTCTAATTTACCCGATCTTTCCCAAAAGCCATTTTCATCGAGAATTTTTAAATAGCTGGTTGTTGGTTCGTTAGCATGATAATATTGATACAGTTGATCGGTTAATGCTGTGAGAAAGTCAAAAAAAACCGAAAAGTCTTCTTTAGAGTTGTAAAAACTGCCCCATTCGCCCAAAACCCAACGGAATATTTTGCTATCATCAGTTTTAATTGAAATTACAAGATTGGGCATATTTACGTCGGTTTGTTTGTAATAATCGTACTTTTTCCCTCCGAGCGATGATATACTTCGCACCGGAATATTGATAGCGCTTATATTGGAAAATAAGACTGAACCGAAGCATACACTAGTAAACCCTTCCTTATTTAGTGTAACGCTGTCTGTCGACTGTCTTTCGGACGCTGTTCTAAACAACTTATAAATAGCAATTAACATTAATGGAAGGAAGATCAACAGCAGCTGGGTCGGAAAATAGGGTTCCGAAGGTATAAGTAAAGTGGTGCATGTTAAAGTAAACATCAGTAATGTTGTAAAAAACCAAATCAGAATGGCTGAGGTTTTACGACTGTTATTAAAGCGAAATCGATAGGTCTTCATTTTAATAGATACTTTTTTTTGTAAACTTCAAATTTTTCATAATTTCTCTAATATAGTTGTTCGCCCACCAGATTTGAAAGTCGGACTTGTTCGTCCGCAACTAGAATGGAGTCCCTATCAACCTTAGACAAGCTTTCCAAGTCTGTAAAGGATTTTGATTTTGAAAGATTCCTACTTGAAATGAAGTCTTTATTAGATTAAATCCAAATTACTATTTTTTTCAGTTTTATTATTCAATTAACACTGCAAGATATATATAAATCTATCTCAATAAAACTTTTCCTTGTAAGGTGTTGTTCCCTATCTAGTTATCAAATGGTAAAAGGAAGAGGGTGTCAATTAACAGATAAGAAAGGCTGATGAAATCAGAAGAAATTTACCAAAATAATGTTTAAATCAATTTAAAGAGGAATTGGTGTGTAGCTTAAAAAACAGAGCATATGAGAGCAATCTGGAATGGAGCAATAGGTTTTGGATTGGTGAATATACCAATCAAGCTGTACTCGGCCAGTGAATCGAGTACTTTGGATTTGGATATGCTGGACAAAAAAGATTTCAGCAATATCAAGTACAAAAGGGTAAATGAAAATACCAATAAAGAAGTAGCCTGGGAAAATATAGTAAAAGGCTACAAAATAGAAGATAAATATATTGTACTGGAGGATGCCGATTTTGAGGCTGTAAGCCCTGAAAAATCTAAAATATTGAGTATTATTCAGTTTGTAAAAGAAGATGAAGTGGATCCTGCACTTTTCGAAACACCTTATTTTCTAGAGCCTCAAAAAAATGGCGAAGCTGCCTATAGGCTATTATTGGAAGCGCTATTGAAAACCAAAATGGCTGGAATAGGTTCATTCATTCTAAGAGAAAGGGAAATCCTATGTATGATTCGTCCTTACGAGAAAGAAGTCCTGATGGTGAACAGAATGCGGTATCCTGAAGAAATTAGAAGTTATGATGAGTTGAAAATTCCATCTGGAAAGGTGCCAAAGGCGGAAGAACTGAAGATGGCAGAAACCTTAATTAAATCATTAGCTGAGACTTTTGATCCTTCGAAATACCGAGACACCTACAATGAGGACCTGCTGAAAATTATAAAACAGAAAGCAAAAGGTAAAAACATAAAACCTAAAGAAACCAAAGAGCCAGCCGGAAAAGCGACGGATCTTATGGCAATGCTGAAAGCTAGTCTCGAGTCTGGAAAAAGAAAAGTGGGGTAGATTAAAAGACTGGACATTAATCCTTATCAAAACTTTAATTTGTTCAAGATGCCACTAGAAGAATATCATAAAAAGAGAGATTTTAAGGCTACATCTGAACCGGAAGGTAAACAGAATGAAAGTGCCACAAAATTAAAATTTGTGGTTCAACGCCATGCTGCAACAGGTCTGCATTACGATTTCCGGTTGGAAATGAAAGGGGTTCTTAAAAGCTGGGCCGTTCCAAAAGGTCCATCTCTTAATCCATCGGACAAGAGATTGGCAATGATGGTGGAAGATCATCCCTATGAATATAGAACATTTGAAGGAAGCATTCCCCAAGGAAATTACGGTGCCGGAGAAGTTGAAATTTGGGACGAAGGAACTTATGAACCATTGGAAAAAATAGCAGGAAAAACTGACGATTTGATCATGCGTGCTGAACTGCATAAACAATCTTTAAAAGTTATTTTACATGGTAAGAAGCTGAAAGGTGAGTTTGCGCTGGTAAAAATAAAAAACGCAACTGAAGAGAATGCTTGGCTACTCATTAAACATAAAGACAGATATTCGGTTTCCGAAAATTACGATGCCGAAGAGCATACCTCAAAAAATTCTAAAGTCACAGCCTATCTTCAGAATAAGACCAGCAAAAAAAAAGAAATTGGCGAAAGTTTGAAGCATTATAAAAATTATGCGCAAAGACTTTCCTTGGAAAAGAAACTGGCCGGTTTCGTCAAGCCTATGCTATGCAAAACAAGCGAGATGCCTTTCGATGACAAAGATTGGGCTTTTGAAATAAAATGGGATGGATACAGGGCTATAGCAGATCTCCGAAATGATAATATTCAACTATATTCCAGAAACGGGCTAGATTTTTCAAAATCCTTTAAAAAAATTGCTGATGCACTCAAAATTCAAAAACATGAGATGGTACTCGATGGTGAAATCGTTGCGTATGATGATAAAGGACAGCCCAATTTCCAATGGTTGCAGCGGATTGAGGAACAAAATATAGATCTGGTGCTGATATATCAGGTTTTCGATCTGTTATGGCTGAACGGGCATTCGACCGAAAATATTTCTTATTTGCAACGGAAAGAATTATTAAAAGAAGCCTTAGTAGAAAATGAAATTATCCAGTATCACGACCATATTCTTCAAAAGGGGAAAGATTTTTTTCAAGTTGCGGAAGATATGGGATTGGAGGGTATTATTGCTAAAAAACAGGACAGTCCATATAAAGAGAATACTAGAAGTTCGGAGTGGCTGAAAATAAAAATTCATAAAAGCGATGAAGCGGTGATCTGCGGATTTACGGAACCTAAGGGTACCAGAAAGCAATTCGGATCACTTATTTTAGGAAAGTATTTGGAGGATGAGCTGGTTTTCTGTGGACATACCGGAACAGGATTTACGGATAAACTCCTCCGAGAGTTATACCGGAAAATGCAACCCCTAAGGGTGAAAGAATCGGCATTTAAAGTAACGCCTAAGACCAATTCAAAAGCAACCTGGCTCGGTCCTGAGCTGGTCGCTGAGATCAAGTTTACCGAACTTACAAAAGATCATATTTACCGGCATCCTGTTTTTTTAAGATTAAGAGAAGACATTGATCCACTAGATGTAAAATTTACGATAGAATTACCTGATAAAAAAACTAAAATGGAGTCTAAAATACCGAGAAAAGATGAAGTGAAGAAGATAGGGAAGCAGCAGGTTACTCTTACCAATCAGAACAAGCTATATTTTCCCGAAGATGGAGTAACCAAGGGAGATATTATTGAATATTATCAGCACATTTCTAAGTTTATTCTGCCACATCTTAGAAACCGACCCCAGTCACTCAATCGTTTTCCAAATGGCATTGGAGGATTAAGTTTTTACCAGAAAGATGCGGATGAATATGCACCTAATTGGGTGAAATTACAGAAAGTATTTTCTGAAAGTAATGATAAATACCTCGATTATATTATTTGTAATGACAAAGAAACACTGGCTTACCTCAACAATTTAGGCTGTATTGAGTTTAATGTGTGGAGTAGTCGTGTACAAAAAGCTGAATTTCCTGATTATCTGGTACTCGATCTTGATCCCTCCGAAAAAAACACATTTGAGGACGTCATAGAAACGACTCTAGCTGTGAAAGAAGTGTTAGATAGAGCTGATATTGTGGGGTATCCAAAAACTTCAGGAAGCTCCGGTATTCATGTATATATACCTATGGGAGGGAAATATACCTATGATCAGGTAAAAGATTTTGGACATATACTCATGCAATTGGTTCAGAAGAAACTTCCTGAGCTTACTACATTAGAAAGAAGCCTTCAAAAAAGGGACAAAAAGAAAATCTATTTGGATTATCTACAGAATAGAAGAGCGCAGACCTTGGCAAGTGTGTACAGTATACGCCCAAAACCCGGCGCGCCTGTTTCTACTCCTCTGGAATGGATTGAATTAAAAAGGGGGCTTCGCCCTACTGATTTTAATATCTTCAATACAGCCGAAAGGCTGAAGGAAAAAGGAGAATTATTCAAACCTGTTATAGGGAAAGGAATTGACCTTCTAAATGCTCTGAGTAAATTTGAAAATTAATCATATTTATAAATTGATGATATACTTGTAATGACTATATCAAAAGCTACTGAGATGATAAGCTTGTTGTCTCTCTACCAGAAGTTAATTTTTTGTTATCCTTAGGGGGCCAGTAATAAGGGAGTATTCTCCATTATCTTTGTTCGGAAGAGGCCCCCACTTTATTATAACTATTTTGTATCTTGATGGGGCATAATTGATTTATATCTGATGAAGTTAAGAGATACGCTAGAGAATATTTTGATAAGAGGACTCGCGATTATTCAGGAGCTTTTGACTAGTATTTAAGTGTTAAAACTTATCATAATGAAGTCGGAAAAAAAGGCTTAAAATATTAGAGCTAATGATAACTCTTCGTCGGGGGAGTGTAACATCAACTGTCATTGGATTAAAAACCAGGAACCATATGTCCCTTTATTTGTGTTCATACGCTATATTGTATGCGCCTGGTTGATATTTTAAGCTCTATGAACATATCTATGTAGATTTTCAATTATTATTTTCGAATTGAGTTGTGATAGTATACTCAAAGTTAGCAACTTTAAAATTCCAGAGTTTAAGTGTTTGTATTGCTTTAAGGTTTCCCTCGTCTTCACGCACGATCAATTTGTCAGTAAAAGACTTGATAAATTGACTCCAATAATTTCCTTTGGAATCGTTTAATAGAAAATAAAAACCTGCGTCGCCGAATTGATTTCCAGATGAATCCAAAATAAGCTCACCATTATGTCCAACAGATGGTTTTAATAGCACAGATGCATTTCCTTTTGGTAAAGGAAATATTGCTTTAATGCAAGTTTTTCCAGAAGGGAGCACGCAGGTAGAGTAAATTCCTGAATAAATTATTTTTCCGGTTGACTCAAACTTTCTTAACCAAATAGTATATTTTACTTCGTTATCTTCGTTAGAAATCAGCTCTATTATTTCACTTTTCAGGTCTCTGAATTCTTGCGTATTTTCGATTGGAATATTTAATTGATTGATACGTTGACTAAATAACCTATTGACTAAGAAACCAAATACTTTAAAAATGGTGTTCCATTTTACGTTGAGTAGCAAATTATAATCAGCGGTTTTCTCATAAAAATGAATGACTTTTTCGGAAAGATTTTTTACTTCATTTTCTGTTAGATTAAGCATTGAGATAGAATGCAACAAACCTTTTGATTTGGTATTCCTTAGCACAGTCAGATTTTCTCTTTCAGCCAACTGATGAATGAAAGCTTCACCAATTCCATTCAATTCTCCAAACGGCCCCATCAGCCACAAACACTCTGAGGGACTAATTTTTCTCCCCCAAATAATAACCCATTGTTGAGTGAACCAATCTTGGAATTTTTGCATTGAAGATGCGATATTCATATAAGTTCGGTTTTAATAGGGATATAGTTTTGCTTATTATTCCATGGCCCAAATTCAGTCAACGGTTTGAATCTTAAGGTCGTGAATTCAAAGTGAAAGTCTTTTCTTTCACGTTCTTTCATTGCATGGAGATGCCTCTTAGGTTGTGACATTTTGCTGTGTCCATGGACCATGTCTGTCATTTCTTTCTGTGACTTCCAAATGGAAAAAGTAGAAATCGTATTGGGATATCGAATTGATGCCAAGGACAGAGTCGAACCATTATTATCCCGGACTTGCTTTTCAACCGGTCTTCCCCAGCGCAGGAATCTTGGTATCTGTGTGTACTTCATTCGGGCAATTGTTATGGCGATAACTGGATTATTTTCGTTTGCGGTTTCAGTATTGGGGCTTGGTATTTTGAAGCCAGAGATATTTCCCCATTGCCTTAAAAATTCTAATCGAATATGCCAACCTTTAGCTATTTGTTTTCCAATAGCATTTGATCTTAAAAAATCATCTAAAACGTTTTCATTTTTCCATTGAGCGAAAACAACAATTTCTCTATTAAAAATTCTAGACTTTGAAAATATTGGAGAACCCAAAATCATGGCTGACATTGTCTCTGCATGGATCAAGCCATCAATCTGGTTTGGATTAATTGGGGAAAACATCATTTTGAGCGCTGTAATCAAAGGTAATTTTACAAGATGATATGAAAATATACTCATGTCTATAATTTGTCGATTTTTTTATCTGCTATCCCTCGAGGTGGTTCAATTTTGACTGGCGCAAAATAATAAAAAAAAACACAAATTTTATGATGAGATCGAATGTCTAAAAATAGAACTAAAGTAGGCTTTTTTTCGCAGGAGAAGGTCGATATTTCGAGAGTTGTTCGATTGCAACATATGCTGGGATTCGTGCTAAACCATCTCTAGAAAACACAGGTTATAATATAATAAAAGGAAAATATGGAAAGCGATATCTACACCTTGCGAATAACTACAGTTTCAAAGCGAATCATAAGCGGCAGTGCTCGAATATAAAGTTGTCGCTATTGATAATAAAAAATACCATAGATTTAAGTTAAAACTAGTCCGCAATTGAGAATGTTAGTTGGGAAAAGACGTGAACAATAGATCACAATTTTTAAGCATTTATATTTGAAAATGATAACAGAAAGAATAATTGGAATTGTGAATTCTTATTTAGTTGAAAAAGGGTTTGAGTATTAAAAATCAAAAAAGCCCTTGATATTGGCATTGTGTCTTGATAAGTAAACCATAAAAATCGAATTATGTATTGATGAAATTTTGAAATGCATGAATGAAGATGTTGCTAATCAATTGAGACAAAAGATTCAAAAAATATATGCGTTTGATCTCATATATGGTCTGAAAAACATCTTGAAATAGACGATTAATTATAATGTAAAAAATGATCTCAACAAAAAATATATATTTATTACCGGACAGAAGAAAATTGCAGGCAATTTGTAAATCTATTTCTGTCTTGGATGCCATTCTTTCGCAGGATTGGGAATATCGTTATTATTCTTATAACGCTAAATGGGCGGATAATGAAGAGTTTTTCGAAATGAGAAATGGTTCAGGCGACCAAATTCTGATTTTATTCAGGCAAGACGGTTGCGTTATCAACGGATTTAGTCACGAATCTCAACAACAAGAAAAGGAACGACTAATACAAGATCTTCCTTCGATTTTCGACGGATTTATTTTTGACGAACCTGTAAAGACAATTGGGACAACATTTTGCATTTGGACAACTGAGGAAAAAAAGTGGCAGGTTGGACAAATCGATAATTATGAAGATAATTCGGCCAAAATGTTGAGGATTTTCGACGGAGATCCTCAAACTTATATTGATTGGGCTACAGATTATTTTGAAGAAAGTTTTAAAGAAACCGGAATTCCATTAGAAACGATATCGAAAATTTATGCGGGACAAACGCTTACCGAGGAAATGGTTCTAGCAATAGTAGAGGATATTGAAGATTGGGAGCAACTTAAAAGCGACCTAATTGAAATAGGTTATCCGCATAATATTCATTGAGTAAAATTCTTATAAAAATCTAAGTTTAATATTACAGCAGTATTTGCTATCACTTTAATACCTGCGTCCTTTTGATACTGTAAACCTATGGAGGGAACACTTTAGGTACGAACGATCGTCAAACCGAGCGTAACGAGCTTGTGATTGCATCATTCACTTCTGTGGAAATAGATATCGGGAAAGCATCATATTATTCTAAGCATGTTCAAATTGATAATCAATTCTTTGTAAGTGGGCTTCATCTGAGATCGACAATGAGCTTGCAACTAGATGTAGATTCATCGTGAATATCCTAAGTTCCAACAGAAACTTTAAATCACTTTTTGATGCAGGTCTATAGGTTATATCTAAAATACGCACAGCGAAATACTATAATCACTCATAGACTAAAAATAAAACAATTGATACAATATTCTAATGGTTTCTTATAAATTTTTTAAGAAATAGCTAGAAAAGGTGAATTCTACACTTTGCGAATGGCTTCACGCCAAGAGCGAATCATAAGCGATAGTGCTCGAATATAAAGTTGTCGCTATTGATAATAAAAAATAACATAGATTTAAGTTAAAACTAGTTTTCGATCATCAGTAAAATCAAGAAAGCATATAAAAAAAGGCAATGGGACTATTTAATTTTTTTAAAAAAAACACTCAGAAATCGGATAATGAGAAATTCATCACATTTGCCGAACCGGAAAATGAACAATTAAAGAAAGATGTTCTAGAATTTATAGAACAGGAAGTGAAATTTGGTTTTGATCATAAAAGGGATATTCTGGAGGCTGTTTGGACTGCTGGTTTTGAGGATGAAGACCAGTTGGACGAAGCGTGGCTGAAACATATAATTACCCTCCTTTACAATGCACATCAAGAGGAGAGTATCGAGTGGAAAAAGCCTAACGATGTTGACAGATTAGCTAAGATATTTGACGAACTAAATCAAGATAAAATAATCGCGTTACATAAAGCTGGTTACACAAAGCAAGATGGGTACAGCGATGTACGTGAAGTTGTTCATTTATTAAAAACGCAAAACATAGCTCCCCTTGGATATTGTTTTTATCACATGCAAGATTTAGAAAGAGCCATCTCGCCCTCAAGTAAAAATCTATTTTTAGCTTTTGACGATATCCATCAAAATACCGAAAATGCAATTTTAATTGGACAAAAAATTGTAAAAAAGCTTCAAGAAAATGGTTTTGCTGTGGAATGGAACGGAACCATTGAACAAAGGATTGAAATTAAAAATATAAACTGGCAAAAAGTACCCGATAATCAATCTTGGGGCATAACGAGAGCCATGGAATACCTACAAAAGAACAGCTGAAAAAGGATTTGAGGTACCGAAAGCCAAAGAAATTGACGCAAAACCAAAACATTGGCATTAAAAAAAGATATTTTGAGAGTGGAGGTGGCCAGCTCAACTACTTACCGGTTTAGCAATAGAGAATAATGAACAGAAGAGATCTAATAGATACAGAAGAAGATTACTGGGAAATTATTTAGTACCATATCTTGAAGAGATTGGCTGTCGAATTGATAATTAAGTTGAACAATAAAAACCACTTATATAAAGTGGTTTTTATTGGATACGAAATACCCGATGACACCGGGAATCTCTACTTTTGGAGCATCCAATTTTGTCGGAGGCAATCAAAATTCCTTTGAAGGACAATCTATGTTATTGGCCATAAGTGCCCCATTAGGCTGCACCGCGAATCACACGTAATAGCACCACAATAATTGCGATTACTAACAGCGTGTGGATTATATTTCCTGTTGCATAGCCTCCGAAAAAACTAATTGCCCAGATGATAACTAAAATAACGGCAATGATGTATAATAAATTTCCCATAATATTAATGTGTTTTTTATTGAGAACAATATCCGTTTGGATAATGTTTTATAATAAATAAATCAAATTTTCGATGCTCGACTGCTGTTCACATGTCAAGAAGAATTTTCCAACCATACATCCATACAATAAAAAGCTTGCAAATCGCGAGATGTTCATTAAGCTTCCTGCTTTAAATCAAACGTATGATAATTCTTATAGTGTCCCAAGGATCGTACAGGTGTAATGAGTTCAGATAGCAGTTCAAGATATATTTTCGCGATCATTTTCCAGGTCGTCTGTTCCCCATAACTACGTGCCTTGAAGCGATACCATGCAAGTAAACGTTTAGATCGATATAATAATTTGATATGATCGCTCATGCTTTGGACATCATCGAAAGGAGTAAGGATGCCCCGGTCATCTGACAATAGGTCTGCAGCGTGCCAATAGGGAGTAGAAATAACGGCGGCACCAGCTCCTACCGCAAAGGATAATGTGCCACTGCTGATCTGCTGCTCATGTTGATAGGGGGATAAATAAATATCACAGGCTGTTAAGTATTCTTTTAGTTGGTCATCGCTGATGAACTCATCAATAAAAATAATCTTATCCTGCAATTGCAACTGAGCTACTAAACTTTGTAATTCAAAACGATAGGATTCACCCTCATGCGCCAAGACATTCGGATGGGTCTTGCCCACAATTAAATATTTGAAATTCGGTAGATTGAGTCCAGCTAATGAACGGATCGCATATTCTAACCCCTTGCTTCGTCCAATTAGACCAAAAGTCATCATCACAAAATCATCTTGTATGCCCAATCTGTATTTAGCTAATCCTTGGTTGTAATCAAAATGAGGAACACCGTGGGCTATTACGTGGATTTTCTGGCCGTCCACCGTTGGAAAGAGATCTTTTAATAATTCACTGCCTTTCAGCGATAGCGAAACTACCACCTGAGATTTGGTAAGTAGTAATTCCATGATTTCCTTTTGACGTAATGACGGAGATTTCAATATGGTATGAAATATCGTTACCAAAGGAATATTTAAATGATTGACAAGCTGATTGATAAATATGCCATCAGCGCCACCGAATATCCCATATTCGTGTTGGATAATACAATAGTCATATTCCTTATTGATGATACGTACAGCCTGGATATAACTATCAAGCCGCTCTTTGTCGATAACAAAGCGAACTGTAGGGTCAAACTCTTCGGAACCGGATTTAGATACTGCAATCACCTCAATGGAGACTGTCTGATCCAATGCCATTCCTTTTCTAAGGTCATTCGTGAAAGTCGCCAATCCGCATTCCTGCGGTAGATACGTACTTATAATAACGATTCTTTTCATACACTTAGTCCTCTTTCGCGTTGTTGTCCTCGTTATTTACCGGAATATCTAAAATAGCCATTAGTAGTAAATAATATCCTTTTTCTAGGCCAATTTTCTTTGCTTTTTGATCTATATTTTCCATATGACATTTTATAATTAAGGTGGTATGTTGTTTCGGTTTATGTATCAAAAGCTATACCCAAAGGGCGTATTTTTTACAGATCCGTAGTTTACAAAGGCGTATTCCGTATAGTGATGCAGCTATTACCGGACAAACACTGCTTGACCAGGTATTTTTCCCGTGCAAAAGAAAATTTATGTCAACTTCTTAAATTGACTGCCCCGACGCATAGGAAAATATATTACGTATTTTTCCAACTAACCAACTAACACTTTGTATCATAATGATAAAATTCGATAGCAAATTGAAACAGAAATGCTACTTAAATTTTTGTTTTTAATGTACTTTTCAAGAACTACTTTAAAACTTTAAATTATACCTCATAATATTTGAGAAAACATCGAACAACCAATGAAGATTTATAACAGGCAATTCAATCTTTAATTGCTCGCGCACAATTTTCGCGAAAGCTTGATGAGCCAAGATGGACTAGTCCTGGCGATAAAGGCAAGGAAAAATCATTTGAAATCAAATCAAAATAAACCAAAAATGAAAAGAAGAACATTCTTACAGGCCTTAAATTTAGGCATTGCATCCACAGCATTATATCCTGGTACAGGAAATGCCATGTCATTAACAGATATCCTGAACAGTAATGTTTATGAAAAGGATCTTTCATATCACCGGATACAGAAAATAAAATATTCAAGCGTTCAAATGAAATATCCCCGCCTCGTGGGGAAAAATGCGCGACTGGATCTGCATGGATATGGCCCCAATGTGGAAATCTGTGTTATTAAAACAGACAAAGGTGCTATGGGTTGGGCTTCTTTACGAGGATCCAGAAAAGATGCTGAGCAGATTGAAAAGGAACTCATCGGTAAAAAAGTATCTGAAATTTTTGCTTCCAATGTAGGCATTTTGAACGACAAACACATCGCTTTTGATATTGCCCTTCATGACCTTGCAGGGGTAATCTTGCAGAAACCAGTTTATGAACTACTTGGCCGCGAGAAGCCGTATACCACGGACTATTATAGTGGGATGATTTATTTCGATGATTTGGAGCCATCTGAAAAGCCTGCAGGTATAGACCGGATTCTGGAAGAGTGCCAATATGATTATGGAGTAGGTTATAGACAATTTAAGCTAAAGATTGGACGGGGGCATAAATGGATGTCGTTCAAGGAGGGACTCCAGCGAGATATTGACGTAACCAATGCCGTGGCCAAAATCTTTCCCGACTGTGGCATTTTAGTGGATGGGAACAATGGTTTTACAGTGGATCAATTCATCCAATATCTAAAAGGTACTCCATCGGTCAACTTATTCTGGATAGAAGAACCCTTCCATGAAACCGTTACCGACTACCAAAAACTGAGAAATTATATAAAAGAAGCGGGAATAAGCACTTTGTTGGCAGATGGTGAAGCAGATCCCAATCCAGCGCTGCTTAAGGAACTCTTTGAAAAGAAACTATTGGACGTACATCTCACAGATATCGAGGGCCTGGGCTTCACGAATTGGAGAAGATTGATGCCGGAATTGAAGAAAATGGGCGCACAGGCTTCTCCTCATGCTTGGGGCTCCCTACTTAAGTCCTACTATACAGCACATCTGGCAGGAGGGCTTGGCAATACGGTTACCATAGAGGGGGTAACGAGCACATCGGACGATGTTGATCTTTCTGCCTACAAGATCCAGGACGGCAAACTGATCCCATCATCTACAGCAGGTTTTGGAATGCCTCTACTAAAGAAAATATGATAAATGATCCCAATTTCTTTAACCGCCCCATATTAATTATGAGGCGGATTTTTAATCCCCTGTACCCACAGTCGAAAAGCTGCGGAGGGGAAGACCACAATGAAAAGAGCGGATCGTTGTATCGATAAAGCCTAATACAGTTAATAGATTGTTATTTTTTTAATGATTAATTTTCAACTGTATGAATGGAAATAATTTGTAATTTTAGTATATTAAAATTCAAAATTATGAAAGCATTTCTGAATTTTACAGCGATCTTTTTTAGTATTATCACTACAGCGATCTACGGGCAGGATTTAAATGTAACTAACAAGATCACGGCATTCCTTAAGGATAGTCTAAATCTATCCAATTTAAATTACCCAAAATCAGTCATCCGGTTCTACGCCACAAACAATTATGAATTTCTCTGGCTAAATGACAAACAAAAGATAGATCAAGCATCAATTGCTTTATCCCTACTCATACAACCTAATCGCTTTGGGTTATTGCCATCGAATTATCACCTAGAGAACCTCTCGTTTGAGAGACTGAAAGAGTTAAAAAGTTCTTCTCCCGAAAAACAGCAAAAAGAGAAAGCGTTGTTTGATATATTGATGACAGATGGCCTCCTTTCTTTTATCAATGATCTCCATTTTGGTAAATATAATCCACTATATAATCCATCTTATATTGATAGTGTTAGAATTAATGGGTTTTGTGCCGACGAGATATTATCTGATGCAGGGTGGCAGGTCAGTTTTTTGAATCTGGTACGCGAGGCTCAGCCTAAGCTTAAAGCTTATGAGGATTTTCAGGACTATTTGGATCAAGCATATGCAGCTAATAATGTAATGACCTCACCAGCTGAAATGGAAAAAATTCTAATTAACATGGAACGGCTAAGGTGGATCAATACGCAAAGCTTAGACTATATATTGATAAACATCCCATCCTACACTTTAGAATTCCATTATAACGGTAATGTGTCGGAATTTAAAGTCGTTGTTGGGAAACCCAAAACGGCAACACCGGTTTTGGAAAGCGAAATAAATTATTTTTCAACAGCTCCTGATTGGAGGGTTCCACACAGTATATTTCTGAATGAGATTTTGCCCGAAATTTTGAAAAACAGAGCTTATCTCCGAAATAACCATTATTCGATCTATGATGAAGCAGGGGGCAAAGTCATTGTGAATACATCCGCATTAAAAGAAATCAGTAAAAATCCAAAACAATATCGTGTTCGGCAATCCTCGGGTAATCACAATGCATTGGGCACAATCGTTTTTAGATTTCAGAATTCACACGGTGTTTATCTCCATGATACTCCACAAAAGCAGTTCTTCAATAGAGATAATAGGGCGCTTAGTCATGGCTGCATAAGGGTTCAAAATCCTAAACTATTGGCAACGAAAATGTTGGCGTTCGATAATTCAAAAGATAAAATTCCGACGTTGGAAGACGCAGTGAAAACGTATGGTAAAATGGATTTTGTTTTGAAGCAGCCTGTGCCCATTATCATCACTTATCTGACTATGTCAATAAAAGATGGGAAACCAACTATATACAACGATATATATCAACTCGACAAATCCCCGGCAGATAAATTTAATGAAAATATGCCAAGCACGATTGCGCCTTGATAGATAAAATAATCTTTCAACCCTAAGCCTTAAATGAGACAGAAAACAATCACATGAATAATCTCAATGATTTATTCTATCTTTTGTTGGCTGGTTTAGTCACGGATAATTGTAAAGTCATAGCGGATAATAAATACAGCCTAACGAATTATAAATCATCCGTAGATATCGAGAAAACCAGCAGTATATTTATATAAAATTATGTGGAAACTTATCATGTAGCAATGATTTATGATGTGAGCTGAAAAAAGCACTGCCATTGGACGATGTAGCTACACTATATAGATTTCTTTTACTCTTCAGTAACAAGATTTGAATAATGATACTGAAACACAATACAAAGACGAATGAAAAAAATACTATTTCTACTTGCTAGTTTACACCTGTTTTTTTCTTGTAATGGACAATATAAGGAGCAAAAGACCTTTTTCGAGAACGGCCAGGTTAAGGAAATATATTATTTAGATGAAAATCGACAATTGACTGGCGAAGCAAAAATATATTTTGACAATGGAAAGTTGTCGACGGTCAACAAATATAAAAGTGGAAAGAAAATTGGTGACAGCAAATGGTATTGGAAAAATGGAAAGTTAAGAGGTAGTGTATCATTCGGTGAAAATGAAAAGATGTATGGAGAATGGAAAGAATACCATGAAAATGGACAATTGGGAAATAGTGGAAATTATAAAAATGGCGAAAAAACAGACGTCTGGAAGTATTATTATGAAAATGGTCAATTAGCGGCTTTAGGAGATATGAAAAATGGGAGTCATATTGATCAATGGAAATTGTATCACCAGGATGGAACTACAAAAGGATTAGAACAATATGACGAAAACGGACGGCCAACAAGCGAATGGAAAGAATACTACGAAAATGGACGATTGGAAAGTATTGGCAGTTATGATGATGGAATGAAAATTGGCGATTGGAATTATTATTATCAAAATGGAAGATTGGAGCATGTAGAAATCTATAACCAATACAAAAGATATAACGGCGAATGGAAATTTTATAACGAACAAGGCGCTTTGATAAAAACAGAAATCTATTCGGATGGAAGGGAAACTGGGGATTGGAAATTTTTCAACGAACAAGGCAATTTAATTAAAACAGAGAAACACTAGTGTGCTCAATCTCGCAACATACATGGGGGTACTTATAAAATAGTATTAAATGAGAAAAAAAGTAATAGCATTTACATCAATGTTTTTATTGTGCACCCTTGCCTCTGGCCAAGGAACACAAAAAACTAAACCCCTGATAAAATCAGAAGAAATAACCTATCACGGAATAGATGGACGGCATATTAACAGAGTGGATAAGAAAGGTCTCGATGAATATAAAGAATACAATGCAGATGGTACCGTTTCAAAAAAATATATAGTAGAGTTTGATAAAAATAAGAGTAAAAATAGCTATAAATTGAATGAAATATATGTTTATGAAAAAGGGAAGCTCAACAAAATAGAAGAAATTGGCACAACTACATCAGAAAAATGCCAAGAGGTTTTGTTTTCCTATAATGAAAAAATGCAATTGATAAAAAAGATTGAAAACCAATTCCAAGACAATAAACTAGTGATGAATCAATTGAGTGCATACACTGATTATTGTTATAATGGAAATGAAGAAACAGAAAAACGTTATGAATATGACGAAACAAAACAAGAATTTCTGTTAACTTCTATCATCACTAAAATATATGACCTTCATAAAAATATGATTCAGGAAAAAACAGAGAATTTTCATGGTAATATATCGGGGGTAGTTAATATAAAGTATGATAATTTAAATAAACCCATAGCGTTAGAGTCTTCTTATTTTAAAGAAACAATAAGTTATAAATACAATTCACACGGAGATTTAGAAGAAGAAAAAACCAAGTCTGAAAAACGTTCTACAATTGAATCATCACACTATTCTTATATATATGATAATTATGGAAATTGGATTGAGCAAAAGGAAATTATTAAAAGAAATCCTAAAGACGAATTTGAAGGTGGACTTCTAATAAAAAGAAAAATTGAATATTATGAATAAAACTCCCACTAAGAAGGGGGTATCTCGTCGTTTTTTTAAGGTTTCGATGATTGTTTTGCTTTTACAATAATTAATATCGTGCATGTGCATGTGGTGTTCTTGAAATATTATATACGGAGAGGACGTTGATAGAGAACAATGTTATGCTGTAATTATTTTGTATTTTAGTAACTGACAATGATGTGGTTAATATTTCTAATATGTGGACTTTTTATTTTTTGCCTGATCGTATTTATGAGATCAGTGGGAGGACTGATGTCAATTGATAAAGAAGATGCCGTCTATTGGAACGAGCCAGGTAAAACAGATTGTCAACGGTGCGATCACATGCAATTGACAAAAGACCACATTAGAAACTCTCCCAAGGGTACATCTACTCCAAATGCCCCAGAACTACAACAAACACTTTTAAATGACAAGATCGCTGAGGAGGCTGATCAACAGGACCGCGCGGGTCTCAGTTAGTTAAAATCAAACCCCTTGCTTATCATAAAGTCTATATGTGTACACATATAGACTTATTTGTTTGGATATATAGCGGTTGATGTTTATATTAGTCTAAACTTAAATAAAAAACGTACAATTTCTTACTGTTGTTAGGCATTGGAGAGGTTTTATAGCAATATCATTACATTATTCGATGGTTTTAATTACATCTTCAATACCTAAGTAATGTAACTTTTATATAGCTAGTTCTAAAAATTAAATCTGATAGTTTCCGATATACGGCCATTCACAGGTAGTAATTAAGAAAAAAACACGAATTAGGGTAATGGAATATCAGATGTGCATAATAATCCATTAAACTAATAATAACCAATATAAATAGATAACACATAGTAGACATTATTCAAGCGACTGTTTGTTTTGTGTCTTAAGATTTAAACTAAAGTATGATGACTAGAAAATCTTTTTTTTCTAAAAACAATTCATGGGTAATCATCTCAGTTTTGGGTAGTATAACGATCTTAATTTCTTTGTTAACGATGTGTAGCCCGAATTCAGAATCTTCATCTTCAAGTTCTGGTGCCAATGTTTTACCAAAGTTTGTGGATTATAATTACCACATCAAGCCTATTCTTTCTGACAAATGTTTTGCATGTCACGGTCCCGATAACAATACAAGGGAGGGAGGTTTGCGGCTAGATACTAAAGAAGGGGCATATAAAGCATTATCGGAAAGTCCTGATAAGCATGCGATTGTTCCAGGTAAACCACACATCAGTGAAGCTTTTCTGAGAATTACAACAAAAGATGAGTCTATTCGTATGCCTCCAATTGCCGCTAATCTCCCCTTAACTAATTTCGAAATAGAACTTATTGAACAATGGATTAAACAAGGTGCTGTATACAAACCACACTGGGCATTTACCGTTCCAGTAAAGCCCGAAATGCCAAAAGCGAGTGAGATAGAGTGGGGGAATAGCGAAATTGATAAATTTGTATTGGACAAGATGGTTAAAGCTGGTTTTAAGCCTAATCCTGAGGCAGATAAAAACCGTTTATTGCGTCGAGTGAGCCTCGATCTAACAGGTTTGCCTCCTGAGGAAAAGGTCATGGAGCGATTTCTTAATGATAAATCGAATAAGGCTTACGATCGGCTGATAGATGATTTAATGTCGTCTAAAGCATATGGAGAACAAATGGCGCTTCACTGGATGGATGTTGCCCGGTACGCAGACTCGTATGGATACCAAGATGATGATATCCGGACACAATGGCCATGGCGGGATTGGGTTATTCATGCTTTCAATAAAAACATGCCTTATGACCAGTTTGTTACCTGGCAATTGGCGGGAGATTTATTGCCTAATCCGTCTAAAGAGCAACTCTTAGCAACAGCATTTAATCGAAATCATAAGATCACTGAGGAAGGTGGTGTTGTTGATGAGGAATATCGAGTTGCTTATGGACTCGATAAAACAAACACTTATGCAAAAGGTATATTGGGAATTACAATGGAGTGTGCGCAGTGCCATGATCATAAATATGATCCCTTTACCCAGAAAAATTATTATGGGATGTATGCTTTTTTTAATAACTCTTTGGAGAAAGGTTTAGAAGGACTTGTAAACTCTGGGCCTTCGAAAACACCACGACTGACAGTCACAAAAGAAGACGTTAAAGGAATATTAAACTTTATAAACAAATTGGATGATGACGCAGAGGTGTCTGTCTCTGTAATGGGCGAGCGTGATACTGTCAGACCAACGTATGTTCTTGATAGAGGTGTTTACGATGCCCCAGGAGAGCGGGTATATCCGCAGACACCAGAAGCTATTCTACCATTTGATAGCAAAAAATATGTTTCAAACCGTTTAGGATTGGCACAATGGACATTTAGTGACAGAAATCCACTTACCTCGCGTGTGTTTGTCAATCAAATGTGGGCGATGATTTTTGGTCGTGGATTGGTCGCTTCTGTCGCTGATTTTGGTAACCAGGGTGATCTGCCCAGTCACCCCGAATTATTGGATTGGTTAGCGCTGGATTTCCAGAAAAACGGATGGAATGTAAAAAGATTAATCAAACAATTGGTCAGTACGGCAACTTATAAACAGTCATCTCAAATTACAGCCAAGCACCTGGAAAAAGATCCGGATAACATTTATCTGGCACGGGCTAAACGCTTACGATTACCTGCCCAGATGATTAGAGACCAAGTCTTAGCGACTAGTGGTCTGTTAAACAAGACTATCGGTGGGCCGAGTATCAAACCTTATCAGCCTGATGGCATCTGGGAGGTTAGCAGCTCAGGGCGGGGCACGTTGGCCCAATACGTACAGGACCATGGTAAAGACTTATACAGGAGAGGATTGTATGTGTTTTTTAAGCTGACTTTACCGCCACCTAATATGTTGATTTTTGATGCGAGTAATCGGGATGCATGTCAGGTGCAACGAACAAGGACAAATACCCCTTTGCAAGCTTTGGTTATGATGAATGATCCAGCAGTATTGGAGGCTGCACGAGTGTATTCAACACACTTAATTAATAGTGCCCCAAATAAGACGCAATCCGATTATATAAAAACAGCTTTTAAACGTGTACTATGTCGGGATGCAACAGAAAATGAACTGAAGCTGCTGAACCAATATTACAGCGAGGAAATAGATCGCTTCAGCAAAAGAAAAGATGCTGCAAAAGCATTTCTTCGTGTTGGAGAGGCTCCGCTCGACGATCGTATTCCAAAGGAAAAGCTAGCAGCATTAATGTCAGTGGTGCATGCCATATATAATTTGGAAGAAACATTGACTAAAGGGTAAATGAAACAGGTAAAGAAGACTTTAAATTGATTGTTATGAAAAAGAAGCTAGATTCCAATTTTGAAAAAGAAGTGCGAGAAGCACAGTTATTTCAAAATCGTAGGCAATTTCTTTCTAGTTTAAGTATTGGTATTGGGAGTGTAGCATTGGGGGCGCTGTTGATTCCTGATCTTTTCTTCGGGAAACCCGGAAGTCAGGAGGAATTTGAAAAGGCCTTGCCGCATTTTGCTCCCAAAGCAAAGCGTGTCATTTACCTTTTTCAGTCTGGAGGCGTCTCTCAGTTGGAGTCATTCGATCATAAGCCAAGATTGAGAGAAATGATGGGACAAGACCTTCCCGCTTCTATTCGTGGGAATCAAAGGCTTACAGGGATGACTGCTGGCCAGGCGAAATTTCCACTTGTCGGTTCGTATTTTGATTTTGCTCAATACGGGCAGAGTAGGGCATGGGTGAGTAGTCTGTTTCCATATATGGCCAAGGTGGTAGATGATTTATGTATAATCAGATCAATGCATACAGATGCTATTAACCATGATCCGGCGATTACTTTTTTTCAAACCGGATCTCAGCAAGGCAGTAGAGCGAGTATGGGGGCCTGGTTGAGTTATGGATTAGGAAGTGAAAATCAAAATCTACCTGGCTTTTGCGTGCTTGTCTCCAAAGGAAAAGGAAATGGTCAAGGCGTATATTCCAAGCTATGGACGAATGGATTCCTGGATTCGGTTCATCAAGGTGTTCAATTTATGGGAGGGCCAGATCCTGTTCTTTATTTGAATAATCCCGAAGGCACAGATAAAATGAGCAGAAGAAAATTATTGGATAAGCTTGCTGAACTCAACAGCATGCAATATGAAACCTTTGGTGATCCTGAAATTACAGCTAAAGTACAACAATATGAAATGGCTTATCGAATGCAGACCTCTGTTCCGGAGGTAACTGATCTTTCAAAAGAACCGGATCATATTATCAAAATGTATGGGTCAGAATGTTTAGTTCCAGGCACCTATGCCGCCAACTGTTTGCTTGCTCGGAAGTTATCTGAAAATGGTGTTCGATTTGTACAATTGTACCATCAGGGATGGGACCAGCATGGTGGACTACCAAGCGAAATGGCACTACAGGCAAAAGATGTAGATCAAGCATCCGCGGCATTAATTACCGATTTGAAACAACGAGGTCTGTTGGATGAAACGCTCGTGATTTGGGGGGGTGAGTTTGGAAGAACAAATTATTGCCAAGGTGGGCTTACCGTGGATAATTATGGGCGAGATCACCATCCACGCTGTTTCAGTATCTGGATGGCTGGAGGTGGGATCAAACCAGGCATAGTCTATGGAGAAACCGACGAATTGGGCTACAATATCGTGAAGAATCCTGTTCATGTACATGATTTCCATGCAACTATACTCCACACATTGGGCATAGATCACGAAAAATTAACCTATAAGCACCTTGGTCGACGATATCGTCTTACCGATGTTGCTGGAAACGTTGTCAAAGATATTCTCGCCTAAATAGAAACGTTAGATGACTTTAAAAAATTCGCATTTCAATATTCTACTAGGCTTGAATAGCTTTATTGTGTTCTTCTTAATCTTTGAAGAAAAAATAGAAGCTCCTGTTTTTCTTCAGGTTATCGGTAGGATGCATCCCTTGTTATTGCATTTTCCAATCGTATTGCTAATTATTTCCTGGCTAATATTTTTGTTTAGAAATAGATTGGAAAAGGAAGTTCCAACGATTAAATCTATCATTAACACATTATTTTTCATCAGTTCTTTATTGACAGCAATTACCGTAATTATGGGGCTGATGCTCTCAAAAGAGGGCGGATTTGAGGGGAGCAGTTATGACTGGCATAAATATGGTGGCGTGTTTCTTTCAATACTTTCACTTGGGCTTCTGGGTTACTTGAGGTTCAGGAAAAATAAAGATTATCACCCGGTCTTTGTTGTTGGAATTAATATAACCGTGATTTTATTGTTAATGGTTGGACACTTTGGTGCAGCACTCACTCATGGCGAAGATTTCATAAGCAGTCCTTTAATTAGCAAGGAATCGAAAGCGCTTGATGTCGAAAATGCAATGGTTTTTGAAGATGCAGTCCTGCCAATTTTCCAAGCCAAATGCATGGGTTGTCATAACTCCAACAAACCTAAGGGCGGTCTCATCTTGTCTGATTCCACAGCGATATTAAAGGGAGGGAAAAATGGTAAGCTATTCATTGCCGGAAACCCAATGAATAGTTTGATGATTGAACGTTTGTTGTTGGATATCGAAAACCAACATCGTATGCCTCCTAAAGGTAAGCCACAGCTGACCATCGATGAAATAGCGTTGTTAAGAGCGTGGGTTAAAAGCGGAGGAAAATTTAATGTGCCTCTAGCGGCATTTAGCGAACAAGATACATTATTTCAATCTGCAAAATCTGTTTACGGATTTCAAGGGACTGAAAATTATGAATTTGCGGCAGCGGACGAAGATGAAATCAAAAAATTAATAACGCCTTATCGAATTATTCATCCTTTAGACGCTGGCTCTCCGGCATTGGATGTTAATTTTTATGGAAAGGATTTTTTTAAAAGTCAATCTTTATCGGAAATTCTACCGATTGCTGAACAAGTAGTCTCCCTTAACCTAAGTGGAATGCCCATAAATAAAGAGGATATTCAAACCTTAGGGAAATTTAAAAACTTGGGCACCTTGAATCTGAATAATACAAAATTGTCGAATGAGAATGTTCAGTCATTAAGTGCTATTGCAAGTTTAAAGAATATCAGTTTAATTGGTACTCAGGTAAATAAAAGCGGTTTGGAGAAACTTGCAAAAATGCCAAACCTTCGAAAGCTCTATGTTTGGAATACCGCAGTAAAACTGGATGAACTGGATGCAATCCGAAAAGCCTTTCCAAAGTTGAGAGTTGATGCAGGAATTAAATTTGATGAGTATCAGAAATTAGCATTAACAGTCCCGAAAATTAGTCCCGCAAGAAGTTTTTTTCAAAAAGAAATGCTGCTGTCGCTAAGTCATCCAGTGAGTGGTGTACAGTTGCGGTATACGTTGGATGGAAGTAACCCTGATAGCACTACAGCATCAATTTACAAATCACCCATTCGAATTCAGAAAGATGCGAGATTACGTGTCAAAGCAATTAAAGAGGGCTGGTTACCCAGTAATGAAGTTAGCCAAGATTTTTATGCTGCGTTTATCATACCCAACAAAGTAAATTTAGAGAGTAAACCAAACCGATTATATAAAGCTAGAAAAGAACAAAGTTTTTTCGATCTTGAGAGCGGAGGGAATAATCATGCTGACGGCAAATGGCTCGGATTCCAGGGAAATGATCTTTCAGCGAGTATGTTCTTTGATACTCCAATAAAATTGAATTTTCTTGCATTAAGTATTAAACAGGAGTATAACCAACATATCTATCCGCCTCAGTACATAGAAGTTTGGGGAGGAACGGACACTTCAAATATGAAGTTGTTGAATAAGGTAACAGTAGATTTGGAAAAGGCAGATAAAATGAGAAAGAAGAGAATGGTTACTTTTAATCTGCCAGATCTAAAAGTAAGTGTTATCCGATTAAAAACTAAGCATTATGCCAAAATTCCTGAAGGATTCGCTGGAACAGGAAACCCACCTTGGCTTTTTGTTGATGAAATAGTATTAAAGTAATTTATAGTCTCATTTAAACATGAATAGAAAAACATTTATCCAGAGATCCAGTTTGCTGGCAGGGGGGCTTATCATCATGAAAGATCTTTTTGCAAGACCCAAAGAAATGCGGTATGGCCACAATAACATGAAATATACCTTGGATAAAAGCTGGGCAACAAAACATTCACCCAATCTGACCGTAAAAGACTGTCATGAAATGGTGCAAGATAAAAAAGGGCGGTTGTTATTATTGACCAATGAAACCAAAAATAATATCATTATTTTTAATAAGGACGGCCGGGTCCTTGAAAGCTGGGGCCATGAATTTCCAGGTGGCCATGGCCTGACCATTCATGACGAAAACGGGACGGAATTTCTATATATTACAGACAATGAGAGACACCAGGTTTACAAGGTTGACCTTAACGGTAAGATACTTTTGACCATAGATGCGCCGTTGGGCATTGGCTTATATAGTAAAAAAGAAGAATTTATACCAACAGAAACTGCAATTGACAATAACGGAGATATCTTTATTGCCGACGGATATGGCGCCCAGCATATTTTACACTATGATAGTAATGGTAAATTAAAAAATCATTTTGGAGGTAGAGGTGAAGGTGATTCCTTTTTGGATAATGCACACGGAATTTGTTTTGACCAACGAAATGGCAAGAAATCGCTTTTAGTCACAGATAGGGCCAGAAATTGCTTTAAGCGGTTTGATACGACGGGTAAGCTAATCGAGATCATAAGTTTACCTGGTGCAGGAGTTTGTAGACCCGTAATAAAAGGAGATAATCTTTATGCAGCTGTTTTGCGTTCTCCGAATATGAATGTCGAGAATTCCGGTTTCGTAACGATCCTGAACAAGAAAAATAAAGTAATTAGTAATATTGGAGGAACCGAACCTATTTATAAAGATGGCAAACTTCAGCTTATCCAACAGCAAGATAAAATATTCGCTCATCCTCACGATGTATGTGTGGATGATGATGAAAATTTATATGTTGCTCAATGGGCATCTGGTAAAGTCTTTCCTTACAAATTGAATCGGGTTTAGGGATCTAGGTTCTGTGCATTCGTCATAGACATAAAGTAGCTATAATTCGGGAAGTCTGGACAAGCCTTCGGGAAATGACGATATTTCCCGAATCTATTGTTGAAGCTAATTTTGTTGTTGTAGATCTTAAATAAAACAATTATGAGCTCAATCAAAAAAATTAGACAGACAGCAACGTACGCTCTTTGCTTTGGATGTGGTATTGCCATGCTTGCTTCATGCAGCGACGATGATATGATACCACAGGTACAGTCCAATACGATTACCATAGAAAATGTTTTGGATGCGAAGCCACTCGTCGAGTCGGGAACTTTTATGGGAACTGGGACACCTCCAGTGATTTTCCCTGGACAGTCCATTAGTATAGAGTTTTATGCCGGCGCAGGGCAGGCACTTTCTTTTGCAACGATGTACGGTTGGAGCAATGACCTTTTCTTCGCGCCTGAAAATCCGGGCATAACCCTCTATAAAGCAGACGGAACTCCTGTGACTGGAGATGTATCCGCCCAGATCAAATTGTGGGATAATGGAACGCGGGTCAATCAAGCGCCTGGCATAAACGTTGTGCACCCCGGAACAGCTGAGCCAAGTCCTGGCAATATAACCGAAGTAAACGGAACCGATGCCCAAGGAAATATGTACCTGCCAGCGTCCCAATTGATGAAAGCGACTCTTTCTTATCAGGGCGATTCTAAATTTAAGCTAACGATCGAAAATAAGAGTGGTGGTACAGCTAATGAAACACCTTTTAGTCCCGGAGTGTGGACCGTTTCCTATGCTCCAGGGGGAGATATCCTTGAAAAAATGCCGATTTATACCAAAGGTAAACCCACAGCAAATGGACTTACGAATATTGCCGAGATGGGTGACAATGCTATGATATCTGCACACCTTCGTGGAATGACCGGGATTTTTACGCCACTTTCTCCAGTACTCGTTGTTGTTTATAAAGGTAATGAAAACCCCTTTTATAAAGTAGGAGAGAAGGACCGAGCGGAGGGGCTAAGTGATCTGGCACAGACCGGCAATGCCGACATACTGGCAGCAAAACTCCAGTCCAAATCCGGTGTTAAGAAAGTTTATGTACTAAAAGAGTCAGTGAGTACTGTTCTTCTTCCAAAGATTGGCAATGCTAATGGAGGTAAGGTTATGCAGCAATTGGATATCGAAAAAGGGGATAGGATTGCGATCGCCACCATGTACGGATTGAGTAATGACTGGTTTTATGCTACGAAGGGTAATGGTATCGATGCCACAAGAAAGGGCGATGTGTCGGATGAGGTATCTCTGTATGACAATGGGACGAAAAGGGACCAATATCCTGGGGCAAATATTCGGATTGATCTTTCAGGTATGTCCCTTTGGGAAAGTAAATCCATTCAAGAGGTTCCTAATCCAAATGTATTTACTACTTTGCCGCAGATTGTAAAAGTTACGCTTAACTAAGATATACTGAATGGACGGGTTTCTTTCAGATTGATAAGCCTGTCCATTTATTGCTTAATCCGGATAATTCTTTACTAAATTTATACCACTGGATACGTTCAAAAGGAAAAGGATGAAATTAGAATATGTAAACGAAAAGACCAATGGAACTTTTGTGGTTGGCAATGATAAGTCAATACTTACCCATGCAGGAATTTTACGTGACAGCACGATAAATTCGATTGTATTTAATTTTCAGGAAGATCAGCTGGCATTTATAGATGAGGTACAATATACCTTTCCAAAGAACACTGTACTCCCATTGATGGCCAACCAAAATTTTAGATTCGAACATCCTGAACAACTGGTAGCCTGGCAGTTTAATCGGGAATTCTACTGTATTGTTGACCATGATGCGGAGGTAGGTTGTGTGGGCTTTCTGTTTTACAGTATCAGCAATCCTATGTTTATAGGGCTCTCGCAACAGGACATTGATGATATACAGCTGACAGGACAGTTTTGCGAAACGGATATGCAGGTGAGGGATCGGATGCAAAACGAGATGTTGCGTACGCTGCTCAAGCGGGTTATTATCAGTGTCACCCGTCTAGCCAGAAAACAGACCGCTGGTAATGCACTGCTTACCGATGAAAAATTGGATCTGATACGAAAATTCAATCTTCTTTTGGAATGTAATTTTAAAATCGAACATGAAGTTCGTTTTTACGCGGGGGAGCTCAATAAATCGCCCAAGACACTTGCTAATGTCTTTTCTTTATTGAAATTCCCTTCTCCTTCAAGCCTTATACAAAAGAGGATCATGTTAGAAGCCAAACGTTACCTGAATTATACGGATAGGTCAGCCAAGGAAATAGCCTATCAATTGGGGTTTATCAGTCCGGCGCATTTCAGCCGCTTTTTCAAACAGCATGCTGGAGATACGATTTCTGCCTTCAGGGATAGATAGTAACAACATTAAAATATAAACAAACAATGCGAAAAATAATAATTACCCTGCTTGGGACAGCTTTTTTTATGATTAATTCCGTACAGGCGCAGCCAAGTAGACAAAGTCTACAGTATTATCCTTCAAAAGCAGAAGATATCAGTCCGTTGTTGATCGGAGAGATTATACCCATGCAGGAATTAAAAGATGTCAGGGGAGGCTCTATTGACATAGGAAAAATAATTTCTCAAAAACCGACCATATTAGTATTTTATCGAGGTGGATGGTGTCCGTATTGCAACCTGCAGCTTTCAGGCCTACAGGAGATCGAAAAGGAATTGATTGGATTTGGATATCAGGTTATTGCAGTCAGTACGGATAAACCGGAGAATCTTCAATCGAGTATTGACAAAGGGCATTTGACATATACTTTGCTATCAGATGCTGATTTGTCTTTGGCGAAAAAAATGGGCATAGTATTTAAGGCGCCGATAGCCTACCATAAATTTTTGCCCGAGACAAGTGGTGGGAAAAATACAGATATGTTACTTCCCGTTCCGTCAGTATTTATCTTGAACAAAAAAGGGGAGATACGATTTGAATATATTGAGCCTGACTTTAAGGGAAGGATCAGTCCCAATTTACTTCAAGCAGCAGCAGGCGCACTTTACGATTCGCTGTGAAATATCCACAACAATTACAGATTAGTTGGCATTTAAATCTATTTTACATCTTTAAGGAGAATTATGATAGACAAATACGAAAATTGGGGGATTGATTTATACTTTCCACAAGGTTTATTTTTTTATAAAATGAATGTGGAATATAGCGATATAACTATCCTGTTGGAAAATTTAATTTACCATACTCTTCTGGACGGAGCGCCCTTAAGTCCATATAATTTAATGATGAGATTTTTAAATTGATTTTGTTCGAATATCTATTTAATCAAAATTAGCGACCGTTAGATATCCGGATGATCTTAGTTTTTCCAGGATATGTTTTGCTTCCGCTTCATCCATATCATTCGCAAATTTTATGGTTTTCAAACCATATTCAAATCGGATAGTGCCCCTGTCCCTAAACACGCCCAAACTATTGCTTTAACCCCAAAAAACAAACTCAAAATCTCTTCCTCGACATGAAATCTCTTTGCTTCCCGTAGATCGTATATCTTCTGTCTGAAAAGTATATCATTTTTCTAGCAATACTTATTTGTTCGTGATCTATTATTATGATCTCCTGTCCAATTAAGTACCACATTAACGTTTTCATCACAAATAAGCAACCTACTAACCAAAAGACAAACCAAACCATAATAAACATACCCTCGACGCTCAAACTTCCATGTATGGCATCGTAAAAATCTTTGAGCAACGAGCTAATAGAAATAATGGATAGTATTCAACCGACCAGCCACAAACTAAAGATAATAACAATAGGTAAATGTTTTTTTGCCGGGATGGTGATATGATAACCACTTGGGTTTTCGTAAAGGGTTGCGATGCCGCTAGAAGGCATTCCCATAGTTCGTTGGTATTTAACAGGTTGTGCTCGCTTAAATAGTTTACTTTTCCGATGGCTAATATGCAAAAAGTCAAAGAATAAAAAAACGAATTTCAATATCATATGTAGTTCATAAGCCAGATTTTATTTCCAATTTTTCAAAAGGGATAGATAACTATTTCGACTACGAAATTCTAAAAATATATGTGTCTGAAAATTTTAAACTTGATATATTAAAATATTTAGAAAACACATTAAAATCTGATGCATCTGATATTTCACCAACAAAAAGGAATTAATAACATCTAGATATCCCTTCATTCGGCATGAATTTCGATGTTCAATGGCTTTTAAAAAAGTATGTCGCTTTTTATTTGATCACACATCATAGGCCTTTTCTACACGGAAATATCAAAAAGAAAAATTAAATAGATTCGATAATTGCGTATACAGACCCTTATTTGGAATTAGAATAAATAATTATAACTTTGCTGCCTCTACTTTATTCATTCATGTTATCCAGGATACAAGATATTGGCAAATCGGGCGGCCTTTGCATTGACAAAGACAGTTTCGAATTGGTGTACAAGCAATTCTGGAAAAAACTCTATTACTTAGCTTATCAAAAAGTGGCTGACAGCGATTTGGCTCAGGATATGGTACATGACGTTTTCCGATCTATATGGGAGCGACGTGAGGAGCTTGTCATTTCCGACTCCATCGAAAAATACCTGGTCAGGGCTATTAAATACAAAATATCTGGTTATTTTCGTGAACGGATCCAGCAGGAACGAAATATGGAGGCCTCACTGCTTTATGTCACTGAATCAGAATCGGTAACTGAAAAGCAGGTTGCCTATAACCTACTTTCTACCGAACTAAATCTGCTCGTTGAAAAGCTCCCCGAGCGTTGCCGAGAAGTTTATAAGCTCAGCAGGGAGAACGGGCTCAATAACCGGGAGATTGCATCGGCTTTGTTAGTTTCGGAAAAGACGGTAGAAAACCAGATTACAAAGGCACTCTCATTCCTGCGACTGGGTCTTGACAAATATAGAAATGAATGAAATTGAAACGCTTTAACAGCTACACAAAATATTGTGTTTTATCCTTTATCGCGCTTATTGCCTTTGCTTGCAGATCTGAGAAATCGAAAGACCAACAGCGGGGAAAATATCTCTTGATCATCAACGGTGAAAAAGGCAGTAGAGACAAAGACCAAGCAGTATGGTTTGATAGCCTGGATTCTGGCGCAGTAATCAATGTTGGTGATGGGGCTGATATCAGTGGGAAACTAGGCTCAGCAGTAATCTTACGTGATAGCTTTGCGCTAAGTTTGGATAAAAAAATGGGTGTTCTTCAGAAATTTATTTATACAATAGAAGGGCTAACTGCTACAACATCACTTCAATTAGCAGGCTTTGAATATATATCCTACGCAGCCGATCTGGATAGTGGAAGAATGCTCATCAGCGGACGCAATAACCAAAATATTTCCCGTTATGCCGTCATTGATATGCAGTCAATGAGATTGCTCAAAACTGGTATCTTTAAACTGCCAGTCGCCAAAGGGCAATCATTGAGTGATAATTTTGGGGTATTAGGAGACAAAAAGTTGTATATAGGCTACAGTTCTTTCGGCGCCGACTACGACCAATGTAGCGATACCGCTTATTTAGCTGTACTCGATCCTGAAGGGATGAAACCATTATCGGTATCTCGGGATACCCGTTCCGCTTTTCCGGGGGCGGGGGTGAACGGTATGTTCAGTTTTTTTAAAGGCCCTGATCATGATCTCTATGTACTGACCTCACCTGTATTCTACCATGGCAACCATCCTATAGCTCCAACTGCTTTTTATCGTATTGGAAAAGGGAAGACTGATTTTGATAAAGATTATCTTTTCAACCTTTCTGAAAAATTAAAGGGCATGCACCTGCTTGGTATTGCACAGGCTGCCCCAGGCAAAGTTGTGCTTGCTACTATAGCCTATCCCAGTACAGGGAAGAGTGATTACTACCTCGCAGATGTCAAACAGCAGACACTTCGGCTTCTATTGAAAGATCAGTACCAGCCCAGCTTTGTATGGGGAACAAGTGGTGGAAATCTTGCGGGGCAGGCCTATTTTATAGTAAACAACAATGAAGGCTCCGCGCAGCTATACCTATATGATGTGCACAGCGATAAGCTGAAAAAGGGGGCATTGATTCAGGGGAAAATATCCCCGAAATCATCCTATCTCTTGATCTCTCCAAAATAAATGCACAAAATATAAGCTTCTATTACGGTTAAACACTGTTTTTAAAATTATTTGGAAAAAATCTAAATAACACGTAGGGGTAAATGTCCACGAGATCGACTGTTATTTTGAGATGCAGTATATTCAAATTACAGATGAACTTTTAAAGCGCTATCATTCGGGCGAGTGTTCGGTTGAACAGCAGGCTGCGGTTGAGGCATGGTTAGAAGATCCTGAAGAAGATTTTTCCTTCCTCCACGACCCCAAGCAGGAAGCAGTGCTAGAATTACTGCTCTGGGATAGGCTTCAGAAAAATACTGTTTCAAAAGAGGCTCCCCTAAAGAAATTTAGGGTGAAGCCATTATGGCTGAGTGTAGCAGCGAGCCTTTTGTTGATAGCTGCTTCCGCCGTTGTCGCCACCCGTTCCGGCTTTTTTAAGGCTTCACCTCAGTTAGTACGTATCGATAACCTCAATGGACAGTTTGCTAAGGCACAGTATGTAAACGGACTTATTTTGACTGCGCTGCCAAAAGGGGATATCAAGGCTAAGATCAGCAACTCTTCAGGTAATGTTACCTTTTGTGAGGTGATGTTTATTGAAAACCGTTCCGTTGAGGATGTCGTGCTGGATTTCGCCTCAACCTGCACCGATGGGGTAAAAAGTCAAAAGAATTTTATCTGCAAAAAGGGAATCAGCTATGTTGCTCTTAAAATGAGCAGTATATCGCCCGAAATCATCGTCGTGGATCAACGTTATATGGAAGATTATTTACCCTTAAACCTTGCTATAAAAATAAACAATGAGTTAAGACAGATATAAAGTAAAAAAATAGCCGCACTGCTGGTAACAGTACGGCCGATCCCGGATGCCGGGTTAATTTTAAAGTATGACAATTAAAATCAATGCAAATTAATAAATTTCTGTTGACGGGACTTCTATTTTCCGTAAATTCTCTATCTATTGCCCAGATTTCCCAGACATTGATACGCGGGAAAGTCTCAGGGCGGGACGGCCAGCCTGTCCAAGGGGCTTCAGTCCTGGTCAAATCAACAAAATTCGGAACGGTTAGTGCTGACAACGGCAGCTTCGAGTTAAAGCTATCCAGCTTTAAGTCTTATGTACTACAGATCAGTGCAGTAGGTTACCTAAGTCAGGAAAAGGAGGTTTTATTGAAACCCACGGATACCAGTTCAGTGGACATCATGCTGGAGAGAAACTCCCGATCTTTAGGAACGGTAGATGTTAACGGGATCACCGAAAAGACAAAGCTTATCCATAGCGGCTTTAATGTAAATGCGATCGAGACCAAATCACTAGCCAACAGCGCTACCGATTTGAATCAGATATTGAGTCGCAGTACCGGTGTAAGGGTGAGGGAAAGTGGCGGACTAGGTTCTGATTTCAATTTTTCCATTAATGGCCTCTCCGGAAAACAAGTGAAGTTTTTTATTGATGGTATCCCAATGGAGAATTTCGGCAATTCGATGTCGCTCAACAATATTCCGGTCAATCTTGCCGAGCGCATAGAAGTCTATAAAGGCGTGGTTCCCGTTGAGCTTGGCGCAGATGCGCTGGGGGGAGCCGTTAACATCGTAACCAATCAAAATGTTGACAAATACTTCGATGCCAGTTATGGTTATGGTTCTTTTAATACCCACCGGGCAGCTTTAAGTGGGCGCTATACCGATGTTAAAACGGGATTTACAATTAATGCCAGTGGTTTTTATAATTATTCAGACAATAATTACCTGATGCGGGATATGACGGTGAGACTGGCTTCGGGAGGAAATGAGATCAAAGACGTCAAGCGCTTCCATGATGCCTTTCGGTCCACAATGGGACAGGTAGAGATGGGTTTCAGGAATAAAGAATGGGCAGATATTTTCCTTCTGGGAGCACTCTATTCTTCCGGATACAAGGAAAGGCAGACCGGTGCCCAGCAGGATATTGTATTCGGCCAAGTGCATTCGCGCGGCAATTTTTTTATGCCCAGCCTAAAGTATAAGAAAAAAAATCTGTTCTTACAGGGGCTTGATGTTAGCGTTTTTGCTTCCTATGCCAAAGACAGGACCACAAGCGTTGATACCTCGGCGGCAAAATATAACTGGGAGGGCAATATAATCTCTACTGATAAAAACTTTGCCGAGCAGGGTGCTTTCTCACTTTTTAAATATACCAATAAATTTTTTGTTGTCCGGACGAATGTAGCTTATGCGCTTAATACCGGCAATTCCATTGACCTGAACTACTCACTCACTGCTGGCCGTAGAACGGGAATCAACACCTACCAAGGAGCAGGGCAAGACAATAACCCGCTGGATATACCCAATAAACTTGATAAGGGTGTTCTTGGACTATCTTGGCAAAATCGATTATTTGACGAACGGTTAACGACATCCGTCTTTGCAAAACAATATCATATCCATTCCTATATCCGTTCCGCTGTTTATTATAACGGTAGCGGATATGTAAAGGAAGAAGCCGATCAAAGTACGGACTATTATGGTTATGGGATCGCTACACGGTTTAAACTGGCAGACGGGGCCGGTATTAAAGCATCCTTTGAGCATGCCTACCGTTTGCCGGATGTGGAAGAACTCTTTGGGGATGGGGTAACGGTACTGGCCAACCCCCAGTTGAAGCCCGAAGAAAGCGACAATTTCAATCTTGGCATTTATTATGGTAGAAAGATCGGTGAGCATCACTTTTCAGCGGAAGCTTCCGGTTTCTATCGTGGAGCAAAAGATTTTATCAATGCAGTACCGGGGGGCATATATTCATCCTTTATAAATATCGGCAAGGTCAATATCACCGGTTTTGATGGAGAACTTAAATATGGCTATAAGGACTGGCTGAACTTTACGGTAAACGGTAGCTATATGAATGCCCTTAATGCGGACAAAAGCTCAACCGTTTTTGAAGACAGAATTCCCAACCAACCTTGGCTGTTTGGAAATGCCGATTTAAGTTTAGGGAAGAATGAGCTATTTGGAAAAGACACACGCCTCCAGTTCAACTGGTTTACCCAGTATACCCATTGGTTTTACCTCAACTGGCCAAGTCGCGGATTTACAGAAGGCAAAAGCCGAATTCCTACGCAGACCATCCATAACGCCACGCTTACCTATTCCTTTCAGCAAGGCCGATACAATCTATCCCTGGAGTCGAGAAATATCTTTAATGAAACAGCTTATGACAGTTTTAGGCTGCAAAAGCCAGGGCGGTCATTTCTGGTCAAACTCCGCTATTTTATCAAATAATTCAATCATTCTTTATTATAAAAACCATCTTAAAATGAAAACAAAAACTACCTTGAGCAACCTGCTCCTTGTCGCACTAGGTCTTACCCTTTCTATATCCTCATGTACAAAAAGTTCAGAGGTGCCCGAAGAAGGCGGGGAGAGTCAGGACGGTAATGCATATGCTATTGTTGGAGAGGTTACCAATCCCTCAGCACTTTATTTTCTTAGTTCAGGGACGCTGGCAAGCGGATCGGTTACCGCGGTAGGAAAAGGTTCAGAAGTAACAGGAACTGCCAGACTGTTCAAAAAAGGCAATTATTATAATATTGCCAATGGAACCCTGACCAAATACAAGTATGAGAACAATCTGCTGACATCGTCCGCACAGGTTGCAGTAACAGGTGCAGCACTTTATTCTTATTGGATCAACGATGAAACGCTTATTGTTTGGAATGGTATTGCTTCGGCTCCCAATAATGTAATGACCTATAGTATAGTTAATGTATCCAATATGACGGTGACTAAAACGGGTAATCTTTCCCTTAGCGGTCTAGCGACAGGAGATAAAGCGATTTATTTGAGCGGTTGTATACTGCGGAATGGCCGCTTATATCTACCTTATGCTGTTTATAATTCGGACTGGACGTCAACCGAGGTATCCTATCTCGCCTCTGTAGATTATCCGGCAATGACCAACCTGAGCATCTCAACAGATACACGCTCAGCTTATGCGGGCTCTTTTTCAGCTGTCATCCCTTCAACGGCATTGCTTAACGGCGATATCTACATGTTGACAAACACTGGTGACAGGTGGGGTGTGACGCCAAACAAACCGAGCGCTGTATACAGGATCAAAGCTGGAGCGAACACTTTTGATACTTCGTACTTTTTCGATCTTTCGGCAATCAGTTCCGGCAACCGCGAGTTTTATGGCTTTTGGGACTTGGGTAACGGCAAAGCGATCACCAGATTGGGACGGACGGACCTTTTAAAAACTTTTCAGGACTATTTTTCAACGGATGTTTTTGAATATTATCTCGTAGACGTGGTCGCGAAAACAAAAACTAAGCTAAACCTGCCTTTAAGCAAAGTCGTACATGCCTCTCCAGTACTGGTTGAGAATGGCAAGGCCTATATTGCTGTAGCCTCTTCCACCAGCGGAAATTTTGTTTACACCTATGATATTGCAAGCGGCAGCTTGACCAAAGGGCTGGAGATTAAAGGCGTAGATAATGTAAACTGGATTTCAAGATTCAATTAATAGATGTTCAGGAAAATCAATAACTGGTTGCATTTATGGCTAGGTCTTATTTCAGGAATAATTATGTTCGTGGTATGCTTGACTGGAGCTGTTTGGGTATTTGCAGATGATATTAGAGACCTCATAGATCCGCCTATTATAGTTGATAAGCAACACAAGCCGATCATCAGTCCATCTGACATCAGCGGTATCGTGCACAGACTCTATCCAGGGGAACCTATTAATACCGTTTTTTATAAAGACGGTTCTGCTGTTGAGGTATTGATCAGGAAGTGGGGGAATGACCCACTTCTTGTTTTTTTAGATCCCTACACTGGCAAAGTGCTTTATAAACGAATCCTTGAAGACCGTCTGACACTTTTTTTCTATTGGATAGAGGCTGGACACAGAAATCTGTGGTTACCGTTTAAATTGGGTAGGGCAGTAGTAAATTATGGGACATTGATCTTTGTTGTGTTACTCATTACAGGACTAATATGGTGGTATCCTAAGAAATGGAACCGTTCTACCCGAAACAAGAGCTTTAAGATCAAGTGGGAGGCAAAATGGAAACGGATCAACATCGATCTGCATAATGTCCTGGGGTTTTACGCGCTGCTCATTTTATTACTCTTATCCCTCACAGGGATGATATATGGGATCAAGTGGTACAGTAATGGCGTTTACCTGGCTACTACGGGCAACAGCATGCCGGAATGGTCCGCGCCTGCATCTGATAGTACAGCATTAAAAACACTAAAATTGGAGGCGGCACTTGATCTAGCGATGGGAAAGGTCAGAAAACGATTTCCCTTGAGTGCGGGATATTTTTTTAGGATGCCGGACAGCCTCGATCTGAAGGCTGCTATTGAGATTGATGTCTATCCGAAACTGAACAGTTATTACGCAAATCAAAACTTCTGTTTCGATCGCTACACCGCTGAGGAAATTGCCCGTCCGGCCTATTATGCTGAGAGCTTTGAAGAGGCGGGCACCGGGCTTAAAATCAGGAGGATGAACTATGACATCCATGTAGGACGGATCTTGGGTTTTCCCGGAAAAATTATCGCTTTCTTTGCCAGTCTTATTGGTGCCTCGCTGCCTGTAACAGGTTTTATTATCTGGTATAATCGCAAGTTCGGCAAGAAATCAAAAAAACGTTAAGATTTATTTTTTCTGAGCGATTTTATTTTTCGAAATATTCCTTAGGTATAGGATGTTTTTTCAGAAACTCAACTGAATCTTCATTTTTTTTTAAAAATGAAGATTTGTTATAAATACGTTGACCTTAATCCTCCAACCGTTTTTTATGTAATCAAAAGAAACAATCTGGTTTTTGATACAATGCTAGTTGGGGAAGTGTAACGATTTCTGTGGGGCCCACATCTAATTTGAGGATCTATATGCTATTGGTGTCATGCCGGTTTTTTGTTTGAACAGACGGGTAAAATGTTGCTGATATTTAAAGCCGAGTTCACTGGCGATTTCGTTGATACTTTTGGTTTGGTCACATATACGCTCTTTCGCTTCGTCAATTAGTTTCGATTGTATGTAATCCAATGCCGTATTGCCTGTTTCCTTTTTTATAAGATCGCCGAAGTAATTAGGAGAAAGATGCAGTTCATCTGCACAATAAGTTACTGATGGAAGCCCTAGTAGAAATGCTTTGTCTGATTTGAAATAATCGTTTAATAACTTCTCAAACCGCACCAAAATATCACTATTGACATTACTTCTTGTAATGAATTGACGGTCATAAAATCGCTGGCAGTAATTTAGCAAAAGTTCAATATTGGAGACAATAAGCGTTTTACTATGTTTGTCAATATTTTGATCAATCTCTTCCGCTATTTTTTCAAAACAGTCCACAATTGTATTACGTTCCTTTTTTGATAAATGCAGGGCCTCGTTCACCTCATAAGAAAGGAAGGTGTAGTTTTTAATGTTCTTTCCTAGATTGGTTCCCTTTATTAGGTCTGGGTGAAAGACCAGTCCATATCCTGAAGGCTTTATAGCGATACCTTTACTATCAATTCCATAAATTTGTCCGGGAGATATGAATACGAGTGTTCCATCTTCATAGTCATATGGTTGACATCCATACCGCATATCACCACATTTAATGTTTTTCAAAAATACGGCATATATGCCCATGTAACGCATAAAATTTTGAACAGTGGGTATTTCATTGAAATTGACGACACTGACCAGGGGATGCAATGTGTCAACACCCATACTGTCATTGTATTGCTTAACCGTATCATATCTTTCGACCTGTTCCATAATGCAATAAATTAGAATTCAAATCTACTAAACCTGAATCTGTATATTTCCATAATCAGGCAGAATCTGTAAAACTGGTAAATATATCCGTATCCTATATAAAAAATCAATCTGGTTAAGAGACGAAATTTGCATAGTCATTTTGGAAGTAATTACTAAATTTTATGAAATAAATGGAATCAAACATAGTCGACATTTTTCAGCGGTTACGAAATGGAGAAACCATCTCGTCCGATGATCCACAAGCCTATAAGATGCGCGAGGCTTCTAACGCCACAAAAGTACATCTCCTTCAGATGAACAACTCCACCGATCCAATAGAAATTAGAAAACTGTTAAGTCAAATAACGGACCGTGAAATTGATGCGAGCGTTACGATCTTTACCCCGCTTTATATCAATTACGGTAAAAATACTAAAATAGGTAAAAACGTGTTTATAAATTTTGACTGTACCATCTTGGATTTAGGAGGTATCACAATCGAAGATAATGTACTCATTGCTCCCAAAGTCAGTTTACTCTCAGAGGGCCATCCCGTAGCAGCAGAGCATAGGCAGTCCCTTGTTCCTGGGCATGTCCATATCAAAAGGAATGCTTGGATTGGAGCGAATGCAACCATTTTGCCAGGTGTAACCATTGGCGAAAATGCAATAGTGGCAGCAGGAGCGGTAGTATCAAAAGATATTCCCGACAATGCGATAGTAGGTGGAGTACCTGCAAAAATTATTAAATCAATTTAAGATAAATGAAATAATGATATGGATAAAAATATTTTTCGATATAATAATTGGCTTGGATGGTCGTTGCAAACTGCACTGGCAATGGTAATGTTTTTCTGTATGAGTAACTATGCTCATTCTCAACAGCCGAAAATAATGGTGCGGATTTCAGAAATTGAAATATATCCCGAACATTTGGAAAAGTACAAGGAAATACTTAAAATCGAGGCCGAAGCATCCATAAGGCTTGAAGCGGGTGTTATTGCCATTTTCCCTATGTTCCAAAAGGACAAGCCAACACAGATAAGGATACTAGAAATGTACAAAGATCAGCAAGGCTATCAGTCCCATCTGAAAGCCGAACATTTCCAAAAGTATAAAACAGGTACGCTCCACATGGTCAAATCATTAAACCTTGTGGATATGGAAGCACTGGATATGGAAACAGCAACTCAGCTATTTAGAAAACTGAAGAACTAGATCGGATGAATAACGAACAGGGTAAATGAAGTTGAGAGACATGTTTACCCGCTAGACTTTAATATATTAGGTCTTTTGGTGTTAAGCAATGCTGGAATATTTCCAATGATTTCTTGTCCAATATTTCTTAGCCTCTTCACCCTGATTTTCATTTTCTAATTGATCAATGCGAATTGAAATTGTCGTTTTGTCATCCTTTTGGGAAGGAATAAATGTGATTTGCCAACTTGCACTTTCCTTGAATCCGATGCATTTCCATTTTTTACTCACCTTTTTTAGCAAAATTCAAACGTTTTTAAGATACCATTTGTTTTAAATATGCAATTGCTGAACAAATACTTTCACAGCACACAATAAAATCAAAAACTTGATTTTATCACGATGTAATTTACTCTAAGTTATATTATTGTGATTTCTTCTTAGACTACGATAGAAGTATTATTTCATGTATAACTTTTGTGCGAATTGATAGTTTATTTTCCCTTACTAGTATAAACTAGAAAATAATTGGATATGAAAAAAGAAAAGAATCTAAAAACGGCTGAGATTGATCAACGTTTAGTGGACAATTCCCAGCAGATTATGACCACCAACGATGGAGTGCCTATTTCTGACAACAACAATACATTAAAGGCGGGCGAGAGGGGACCATCATTACAGCAGGATCATATTTATTTCGATAAGCTGATGCATTTTGACCGTGAGCGTATACCAGAACGTGTTGTTCATGCGCGTGGATCGGGAGCCCATGGTATTTTCGAAGCAACAGCTGATTTATCCCAATATACAAGCGCAGCATTTTTAAAAAAAGGAACAGTAACGCCCCTTTTTACAAGATTTTCGACTGTAGCGGGTTTCAAAGGTTCTACCGACCTTGCTAGAGATGTACGAGGTTTCTCTGTTAAATTCTATACCGAAGAAGGTAATTACGATCTCGTTGGGAATAATATTCCAGTTTTTTTTATTCAGGATGCGATGAACTTTCCAGATCTGGTCCACGCTGTAAAGCCAGAACCGAACAACGAAATGCCGCAGGCGGCATCTGCACATGACACCTTTTGGGATTTTATCTCGCTGATGCCCGAATCTGCACACATGATCATGTGGACTATGTCTGATCGAGCGATACCCCGAAGTTTAAGGATGATAGAAGGTTTTGGCGTCCATACATTTAAATTTGTGAATGCCCAAGGAAAAGGCACATTCGTTAAATTTCATTGGAAACCGAGATTAGGTGTACATTCAGTCGCATGGAATGAGGCCCAAAAGATTTCAGGATTTGATGCCGATTTTCATCGAAGGGATCTCTATGAAGCTATTGACAAAGGAGATTTTCCGCAATGGGATCTCGGCGTTCAATTGGTTCCCGAAGCGGATGAATTGAAATACTCGTTTGACATTCTTGATGCAACCAAGATTATTCCTGAGGAATTGGTGCCAGTTCAGATTATAGGAACGATGACACTAAATCGCAACCCAGAGAATTTTTTTGCAGAGACCGAACAAGCCGCTTTCGACCCCGGTAGGTTGGTGCCAGGTGTAGATGTTTCGGATGATCCGCTTTTGCAAGGACGGATATTTTCCTACATGGATACCCAAAATTATCGATTAGGTGGGCCAAATTTCCATGAACTTCCTATCAATCGTCCAGTGACTGGTAAACATAATAATCAAAAAGATGGTTTTGCCCGGGCTGAGATTCCTAAAGGTGCTGTGAGTTATTTCCCTAACAGTAAGGCTGTAGGTTGCCCTTATCATGCAATGCTTAATGATGGGGTAGGATTTGAATCCCAAAATCAGCCTATTGATGGTTCAAAAGTTAGGGCTCGCTCAGATTCCTTCGCAGATCACTTTACGCAAGCAAAACTATTTTTTAATTCACAGAGTCCAGAAGAACAGGACCACATGGTCAATGCTCTGAGTTTTGAGCTTTCGAAAGTGAACGATGTCAATATACGAAGGCGACAACTGGCTATTTTGAACCAGATAGACCAAAAATTGGCAAAAAATGTTGGTGTAAACCTCGAGCTTACCCCGCCAAAAGAACTTGATCCATTAACCCTCAAATTTGCACGGCAAAACCATCCCAAATATCCTCTTAAACCCGTCAAACCAGAGATTGAAAAGTCTGCTGCTTTGAGCATGAAGGTGAGAGACGGTGAGGGTACAATCAAGACCAGAAAGGTTGCCTTCCTTGTTGATAATGGAGTTAGTAAATCTTCTATAGATAAAATGAAAACAGCCCTCGAAAGGGAAGGGGCGCAAGGCGTACTGATCGCATCTCATGTAGGAAAGATCCGGTTCAAGGAAGGAACAGAAGAAGATATCCAGCATTCCTACCTTACGGAGGCATCAGTTTGTTACGATGCCTTCTTCACACCAGCGGGTGAATCGGTAAAAACTCTTGCGCAAAATGCCGATTACCTCCATTTTATCAATGAAGGTTACCGACACTGTAAGGCTTTGGCATTTGCACAAGGTGCTGAAGAGTTAGCGGAAAGATCATTTATTAAAAAAGACAAAGGTGTTATTTTCGAAAGTACGGATAATCTAACGGCGGATTTTATAGCGATTATGAAAAGCCACCGCGTATGGGAGAGAGAAAAATCAAGAAAAGTGCCTTCCTAAAGTAAAAACAAATAGCCCTTCGGAAGAAGGACTATTTGTTTCTTATATATTATGGAAATCGTAAATGGTTAGTCATTGAATAACGGATAGTCAACATCGACAAAACCTGACGCTTGTGAATTCAATTCTTTTTGAACACGGATATCAGACTTCCACAAATCAGACTTCTTTTGGAGGTAGAGTTTGTCGTCATCGAAGACATTTTGTAAATGTGGAACAACTCCAGCGTGCAATCCAATCATAAAATCATCAATATCGCTCATTTGTGGTTGTTATATTATATTGACTTTGGTTAATTCCATTGAGGGATACCAATAAGCATTTCATTTATAAATTGTTCTGTATATCGCTGCATAGGGGAGAAGTATCCAAATTCCAGAAAAGGAAATTGAGAACCTATTTAATATCAACAATGAGTTTGCAGCATGTTATTATGATGAACTAAATGACATTTTATACATCACATTAGTAAATAGTGATGGTGCTGGAGGATATGCAGTTTTGTTTACGTTTTCAAAAGGATTATATAAAGGACGAGTGATAACAATGCCTTTTTAAGCGGATAACATGACATGCGAAAAATGTTATTTTTTCTCCTGTGAAGCAAGAGAGTGGCTTATTAATAAGCTTGGAGCAATTCCAAACTGCTTCTTGAATGCAAAAGAAAAATGGGACAGGTTTTCAAACCCTACCTCATAACAAACTTCCAGCGGTTTCTTTTTCTTTTGTGTTAACTGATAATAAGCGAGTTCCAAACGTTTATGTGTTAACCAGCGTTGTGGAGTCATGGTAAAAGCCTTTTTGAAATCTCGCTTAAATGTTGTCAAACTTCGACCTGTTAAATAACCAAACTTTTCCAGCGGAAGATTAAACATAAAATTCCTCTCCATATAATCGACAAGATTGATCTTTCCCGGTTCCTCAAAATTAGCAAGTATATGATCGATCCTTTTGTCCAGCACTCTAAGAATACTTATGGCTTCGGTGATTTTAATGGAGGCAATATCTTTGGGGATATCTTTCATGTCAAAATAAGGGATGAGTGATGCCAGACAGCTTTCCAGAAGGGGATGATTATTGAAACAAAAAATTCCCGGTGAATCTTTTGGCTGGAGATCCGTGGTCTTACCAGCATAAAAATTCTTTAATGTTTCTATGGACAAATGCATGACTACAGTTTTATGCGGTTCACCATCTTTAGGGTAATTAATAATAGTGGCCAGCTGGTTTCTAGGAATTAAAAAGATATCTCCTCTTCCGAATACATAGGTAGCGTCAGCCTGTACAATCTTGGTTTCTCCAGAAAGAAACCATACCAACATATGCTGGTCAAACATAATGTCCGATTTGAAAAAGTTGTCTTCGTAATAGGAAAGCTTTATATCTTCGGTAATGTAACGTGCTTGGTATTCCATGATTTTTGCTTTTTTATGGGGGAAATCAATAAGGTAAAGATAAGAAATAACATAATTTACATTGTTTAAAATAAACTGTTAAAGCGAGGCAAAATGCTGATTTTGCCCCAAATGTAAGCTGATTTACGGATTGAAGCGAAGGCCTGTCATCTCTTCGGTTAGCTCCCATAGTTTCTGCGCATGAATTTTATCCAATGAATAGGGGGTTATTCCTTTTTGGTCGGTTATGTCCGATGAAATTGCGGCAATATCGCCATCTTCACAATAAACGCCACCAATATGATCCAATAAAGGGCTGGTTGCACACCATACCGTTGTAGCGGCTCCTTGTGGTACCGTTTTTAGCGATGCGGCAACTTCGGGGAGCATATTACCCTGTCCATCTACAAAACCCATTTTTTGGAATAGCTCCAGTGGGGCTTCTCTGCCTAATTCTGTTCCGCCAATCGAACCGGGATGAACTGCATAGCTTCTGATATAGGAAGATTGCCCTCGCACATCCAGTTCCATTGAAAAAAGATTGACAGCGGTCTTGGATTGTCCATATCCCTGTAAGGTTTCATATTCCCTGTGTAGGAAATTAGGATCGTCAAAATTAAAAGGCGCGAAATGATGACCATGAGAAGAAACATTAACCACTCGTGCCCCGTTAGCTTTTTGTAGTGAAGACCATAATCTGGAGGTGAGCTGGAACAATGCGAAGTAATTGGTCGCCAGCTGTGACTCTATACCACGTTCATCTCTACGTAATGGCACCCACATAATGCCTGCGTTATTGATAAGTACATGTAAAGACCTTCCCGAAGCTATAAAATTTTCCGTGAAGGCATCAATAGATGTGGGAGACATCAAATCCATTGATGCAATTTCAATATTGGCAATCCCTTCCAGATTCTTCTTAGCTTTTTCGATATCACGTGCAGGTACTATTACTGTAGCTCCTGCCAATGAGAGCACTTTAGTTGTTTCCAGTCCAATCCCTGTGTTACCGCCAGTGACAATAGCTACTTTTCCGGTAAGATTGATGTTTTGAATGACATCATTGGCTGTTGATCTTGCATTGAAGCCCGAACCTATAGGTTGTTGTTGAGCTCCCTGGTAATTATTCTGTTCCATTTTGAATAGTTTAATTGTTATTACTGAGACAAAATTAGTTAGGATCAAGATGTTTTGTTTTGTTCAAAAGGCCTATTTAACTTTGTTTAAAAGGACAGAGGATCATTATTTCTTTGCGCCACAATTCTACAGAGCTTTCCTTTGGAGGTTTTAGGAATCCTTTGTGGAGACTGGAAGATGGTAGAGAAAAGGTACTGCAAACATGGAGATTAAAATGTCATTGTTTTAGCTGAGGCATACCTGAAACATTCGTCTCATAGAAAGCGAATGGTAAAAAATAGCAAAGAAATTGGGGCGACCAAATAGTTGTATTTCTTTAAAACGAATAATAAATATTACTCAGCGAATATAAAGGTGTCATTAGCAACTATCAGAAATATCCTAAATTTAGGTTGGATCTATTTAAAGTATTCGTTGTTAGATACATGCTAAGGTCAAATTTATTATAAATGGAGAAAATAAGAAATCATGACCTTAAAACCGGAACCATGATTTCTACCCAATAATTTTAAAATGATTAACATATCTATAAAAGCTATTATTATCCTATTGTATCTATTCCTAAAATTTACTCTATTCGTTTGTTCATTCTAAACTTAAACAATACAGATATTTTAATTCGGGTTGCTTAAAATTCAGTTTTCGCTAAGTGGTTATAAACCCCCAATTATAAGTCTATCGGGAGTTCCTGTACTTAATAATCTAGGATTTGATGCATCAACTTGATATAAAATTTCTTTAAATGTTGTGTCTTTTGGTGCTTTACTGGTTGATAAATCACAATTTTCGAAACTCACAAAATTTCCGAATTTAGAATTGGAGAAATCACAATTATATAAACATGCCTTGGAATCTGGGTTAGAATCATAGATACCGTTAAACGTAACATCCTTGAATTTGCCTTCAAAAAAACAACCACGAAATTGACTGCCGTTAAAATCGACAGTTATAAATTTTGCTTTTATAAATTTACAATCGATAAACTTAGTAAAATTAAACCCTCTATTTTTATATTCGCAGTTTTCAAAAATGCAATCTTTATAAATTCCTTTGTGGCAACCAAAGGTTGTCTCTGATAAATTAATGTTTTTGAAAACACAATTTTCAAAGTTTGATTCATAAAAAATTTTAGAACCCTTTAAAACTGAAGATTCAAATAAACAGTTGTTAAAATTAGTGTTTTCAAATACAGAACTATTGAAATTCGTTTTTGTGAAATCATAATCCACAAAGTTTTGATTTGAAAATCTTGTTTTTCGCTCTAAAGTCTTATTTATATAGTCTGTATTCATATGGCTAAATCTGAATTTTATTTATGTATTACTGTTTCATCATCCTCTGAAAAATCATTCATAGGATTCAAATAAAAAAATGTGCCATTTAAAAAATGGTCTTTTACAATGGAAGAAAGCAGAAGATTAAAAACGATAATATTTAATCAAAATTAGTGGCTGTCAGATACCCCGACGATCTTAATGTTTTCAAGATGTAGTTTGCCTCAGCTTGATCCATATCATTCGCAAATTTTATAGTTCTCAGACCATATTCAAATCGAATAGAACCCCTGTTTCTAAACAATGACAAATGATCCTGCTGCCCCCAAAAGGAAAACTCAAAATGCTCTTCCTCAACATGGAATCTCTTTGCTTCTCTTAGATCGTATATTCTCGGCTTGAAGAATACATCATTTTTTCTAGCAATACTTATTTGTTCGTGGTCTATCATAATGATCTCCTGTCCAATTAGGTACCAGACCAAAGTTTTAATCACGAACAAGCCTGCTGCTCCCCCAAAGACCAGCCAAACCATCATAAACAAGCTATCAAATGCCAATTTTCCATTTATGATATTATAAAAATCATTTCCGAATGATGAACCAACAAAATTAATTGCCATCACCCAACCAACCAGCCACAAAGTAAGGAAAATAATAACAGGCAAATGTTTTTTTGCAGGTATCGTGATATGATATCCGGTTGGGGTTTCATAAAGGGTGGAGATGCCGTTATAAGTTCTTTCCATATGCATTGATATTTATAAGTTTTACTAGCTTAAATGATTTGCTTTTCCGATAGCTAATATGCAAAAAGTCAAAGAAAAAAAACGAATCCCAATATTATATTTAGTTTATATACCTACATTATCTCAATCTGAGGTTGTAAATGTTGTGCTAAACAGGGGATACCCGTGTGAAAGGTCGCCTGAACAGAAAATCCGTCTATCCATTGCACATTTTGCAAATCGTAAAACAAAGCCAGCGAATCATAAATGCTTTTGGGCTGATATAGGAGAGATACTTTAAATTTGAAGTGAAAATAAACAATTACGCACTGAAAAACATGCATTAATAAGTGAGTTGGAGCATGTTTTATAAACCAGCAAAAAAATGAAACAAAATGCAAATTTAAGTTTTATAGTAGTTATCGCAATTTTATTATCTATTTCAAACTTAAGTTTATATGGACAAGAAATTATCAATATCAGTCAAACAGAAACAATAAAATTACCACTAAAAAAAGTTGTACATTATTTTGATAATTTCAACAATTCTTCCCTACTTCAATATAGTTTGAAAGAAACGAAAATTGATTCTATAAGCCGAAATGAAAATATTGCTACTCTTTATCTTACAGAAAATAAAAATTATGTTTCCGCCAATATCATTACGGATTTAAATTTATATCAGAAAACAATTCGAGAGAAATCTTTTGAATCAAACATAATCATGCTTTACAAAGGTGAATATAATAAGGAAACACTTAAATATCCAATAAAGCCAACGATTAATGAGTCTTTTTCTAAGAATGGAATACTTAAATGGAAAATTAACATTGAAAAAATTGATGAGAATTTTACAAAATTGACATTTATTTTTGACTCATTTAACAAGAAAAGTAAGGAAGATTTTATTTCCAATTTTACAAAAGGGATAGATAACTATTTCAACTATGCAATTCTAAAAATATATGTGTGTGAAAATTTTAAACTTGATATATTAAAATATTTAGAAAACTATTCAAAATCTGATGCTTCTGATGTTCCACCGATGAAAGGAAATTAAAAACCATCTCCATATCCCGTGGAGAAAAAAACGGGATATGGCGTATATTTAACTCAGATCGTTTGACGTGTTCGTTTATAAATGAATATGCAATGTACTTAGGGGCGCAAATAGTAAAGGACAAAATAAGTCTTTTCGAGCGAAGTTTCTTTGATTATATTAATTTTATTGGGAAAAGTCATAACTGTGAAATCATCAATATCGTACATGTTGTTATCCTCGAAATATTATACACGGAGGAGGGGGGATAATAGGCAATGGATCAAGATGAATCTGAGCGAAGAGCTACAACCATATTTCGAATCTTGGTCAAAGTTTTATAGTTAGGATACAGGTATCTTGTTTATTGATAAAAGGTTATTAAGCCGCTATACCATGAAACCCTTTTACATATTTGTAATATGCACTATTTTATAAAAATAAATGAACAGTAAAGCACCGACAACCGATATTCCTGAATTTTATGATTTCAGCAGCCTTTGCCGGTACTTAGGGATTGAGCCTTTTCCTTATAAAGATATTCATTTTGAAAAAAATTGAAAGCAAAGATGATCATTATAATGCTCCAACAAAGCCATTTAGACACCGGTTTTATGCTATTTCCCTCTTATTGGAAGGAGAGGGCGTCTTTAATTCAGGTTTCTGGAAATCAACGGAGAAAAAAAACATCATATACATCAAAACTCCATATCAGATCGTATCGTGGAATTTTGATCCCCATGTTACCAAAAAATATGCTGTAATATTCACCGAGAATTTTATTAATCAGCATCAGGAACTGGCTAACATCATTTTTGATTTTCCCTTCTTCCAGCTCGATAAAGCTATTCCACTCCGTGTAAATGAAACTGATATTGCTGTACTAACAAATGTATTTGATAACATCCATCAGCGCTATCAGACACAATCCAATGAACAATTTAATCTTATTGCTGCCTATATAAAAATACTGTTGTTACATATCAAACAGATTTATGAAAATTCATTGTTTTCTGATAAAGAATTAATATCCACAGTAGATACTACAAGGGAGAGATTGATACATAACTTCCTGTCGCACGTAAAAAAAGATGTTCAGTCACTAGAAAATAAGGATCTTTCTGTAGCCTATTTCGCCGATAAACTTTCTACACACCCAAATCATTTAAGCGCCACACTTAAAAAACATACAGGTAAAACAGCACAAGAACATATACACGCAGCACTTTTATCCGCGGCCAAAACTTTATTGCTACAAACAGATTATTCAATAAAGGAAATTGCATATCACTTGTCTTTCAAAGAAGCTTCTCACTTCGCTAATTTCTTTAAAAGGTGGGAAAAAATTACGCCCATGCAATACAGGAAATCAATGCAACTTTGATTTTTGCACTTCTAGCTTTAATTTTTATAATATCTGTCCAACTTGTGCGTCGTATCTTTAATTTATCAAAAATAGAGAGAAATGAACAGCATTCTAATTGCAAACTTTGTAGTCCAAGCCAATCAGCCTTCCGTAGCTGAAAGGGGTGCTAATTTCTACACGCAATTGCAATAGTTATTGATATTAATAAAAAAAGTTAAAAATGAAAAAAAATAAGATTTTAGTTTACACTTCTTCTGCCACTCAAATTCCACTTAAAGAGGGCGGAACACATAACGTGGGGATTTTTCTTGGAGAATTGGTTGATCCAATTGAACCACTGATTGAAGCTGGTTATGAAATAGAGTTTGTAAGTCCTGATGGTAAAGGCTGCGTAATAGATGAAAAATCATATAATCTTAGTAATTGGGGGCTTTCAAAAAAAAAGATGGAGCATGCAAAACATTATTTTGAGACCAAATTACAAGACCTAGGGATAGGTGTTCCACAAAAATTGTCGGATTTATTAGAAGACAAAGAAAAATTAAACAGCTATGATGTTCTTTTTATTCCCGGCGGTCATGCCCCAATGACTGATGTATTACACCGCAATTGGCTCGTAAATAATGACTACAATAAAGAAACCGGAGAATTGTTATTTCATTTCCATACAGCCAACAAAATTACTGCTGCTATTTGTCATGGCTCTGCAGCACTGGGTTCTGCGCCAATAATAAATGGCAAGTGGATTTATGAAGGATATAGCATGACATGCGTGAGTATGGCCGCAGAATTTGTAACAGAGGATATTCCATGTTTTGGTATTGGTGGACATATGCCAGATTATCCAGTAAAGATTCTAGGAAGACTAGGAGGAAAAGTACACACGAAAATGTTAAGTTTAAGTAACGTTATCAATGATAGAGAACTGATAACTGGACAAGACCCGTATAGTGCAAAAGAACTAGGTAAAAAGCTTCTCGCTAAAATAGAAAATTGGCACTAAGAAAACCATTAGCAATAACTAAGTCTATTTACAACACGCCCATTTTGATATTCAGATTTCCAGGGCATCAAGCCCATCCATTTGCAGTTGTTATATTACCTACATTCTATTGACCCAGGTTCATTTTTCATTTCTTCTTCGAAGCTTTTGCAATTGGGTTATAATCCAGGCAGATTTTTATCCAATATTCAAAATCATCAGGTTTTTGAAAACCAATAGGTTCTACATAACAATACCCTTTCAATTGCTTTCCTTTCATAATCATCGGTAAGAAGCCTTTTTTTTCCGAAACCTCATCTTCTAGTTCAGCGTTATAACGACACATCAGATTGTCATGGCTGATATTGATACACATTTTCCCATTCACAAGAAAAGATAATCCGCTAAACATTTTCTTTTCCTCAACTTCAATATTTTCATCTATTGCAAGTCTTTCACGGACCCGGTTGACTAGTTCATTGTTATAAGCCATCACTTCAATTTGTCTGTTATTTAAAATTAACTAAAAACTACGATTGTCAAGAGATATTTATTTATTATAATTTATAGAATTATAACAAGATAAGTTTGTCGGCAAGAAATAAGGGGCAAAAGCTATTAATTTGACTAGGGTTGGATGCGAGGGATAAATTAAGTAGATTTAATTTCTGTAAACAACTTCATATATGAAATTTCCATTGTTGTTATTGTTATTGATCGGATTTTATTCGGTCGCATTTGCACAAAAAGAAAAAATGCACTTGGCCTTGGTTCGCCTAAATGGAAAATGTGGATTTATTGATGCTCTTGGTCGTGAGGTAATTCCTCTTGTTTATGACGATGCCGGTTCTTGGGGCAATAACCTTGTGCCCGTAAATATAGGTAAGTATGTGCCTGATGCCGATCCAGTGTTGTTAGTTTCGCCATCGAACGTAAACCCAAAAGATTCTGTCAAGCGTGATGAGCAATACAAAACCGTTGATATAAAAAAAGAAGAGAAGGGCAAATGGGGCTATTGCGATACATCGGGTACATTGGTTATTCCTGTTCAGTTTACGAATACCACTTTTTTTAATGAAGGAGTTGCGGGCGTTGAGATAAATGGTAAATGGGGCTTTATCAATACCAGCGGAAAAATAGTGGTGCAGCCTGTGTACGATAAGATAGGACATTTTTCACAAGGACTGGCGGTAGTAGCTAAAAATGACCTGTATGGCTACATCAATTTAAAAGGCAAAGAAGTTATTAAGCTTCAATACGTAAATGCAAAAGCCTTTGAAAACGGGTTTGCGCAGGTGTGGGAGAAATATACTTCCAAAAAGTATAATAAAAATAGTATTGGCAGGATCATCAACCCGAAAGGAGAGATAGTGACAGATGCCAAATATGATATAGATGACACTTTTTCAAATGGCTTGTTCAGCTTTTGGTTGCCAGAAGGAGACTTGCTCCTTGGACTAATGAATACCAAGGGCCAAATGGTCACACCGCCAATTTATAAAGAGATTTCAAGCTTTAACAATGGCTTAGCCAGGGTTATGGTTTATAAGGAAGATAAGAATTTTAAGGAGTTTTATCCCAACTATGGCTATGTCAATACAAACGGAAAAGAGGTGGTGAAGCTAGGGCTGGCCAAAGCGACGGAATTTTATGATGGTATGGCGGTAGTAGCTAGGTTTGACGATAAAGACGATGGGGAGCTGGACCACGCCTTGATTAATACCAAAGGAGAATTTGTGCTGGGTTACAATTGGAAACAGCTAGCACTTTTAGACAGTAAACATCTTATGGCTATGAGCATTAAAGATCCAAGTGAAACCCTAATTATTAATGCCCAAGGAAAGAAGATTTTATCCCTTGAAAAAGAGGATAAGGGCCTTACCGACTTGGGAAATGGCCTGTTTGCCCTAATAAATGCCGAAGGCGAACCATTGGAACTTGTCGGTTTAAACAAACAAATACCATTTAATGTTAGCCAAAACAAAGGTCGAAAATACATGTCGTACCAATTTGGTTTAATCCAGTTTCGCCATCTCAGTAATGGTAATGAACAGCTATCTCATTTCAAAATAGGGCTTGTCAATCTAAAAGGCAACGTGGTGGTTAATCCTAAATACGACGAAATATCAAATTTTGAGCCTACAGATAATACATTGTAAGTTTGATCTTGAATAGCTGTCAGAAAAACTTATAAGTTTATACAAACGAATTTCAAATCCTGCATAGTGTAGATGCAATATCGTTTACAAAATTATTTAATATAATAACATGTGGCGCAGTACCGGGAGTGTAACACCAACTGTGCCAGATAGAAGTTCAATAGGGGCAGGCCTCGAAATCTGTGATTTCGGTTGATCCCTATCTATCACCTAAGCAACCATATTCGTGTTCTTACTTTGTCCTCAATATGCTAACAATTTCCTGCTCTGTCAAACTTACGGTCCTTGTATTCTCTTCACAGACTTCTAGCTCCAAACAATTTCTGTCCGTCCAACGTATTGCGTTACAGGGTCCGTCTCCATATTGGTCAGCTAATACCTTATGGAGATTTTTAAACTTTAAGGGGAGCATTTCTGGATTAGTAAAATCACCAACTGTTATCGTAGCACAATTCATCAAATCTTGTCCGTTAATTGCAATGAGATTATTTGTTGGATTATAAATCCATTCTTTTATATACCAGAATTCATTGTCACAACCTTCATCAGATTCTTCGTCAATCCGACATTCACTAACAAATTTATATTCTTCGCTTTTTGTGATGTTATAGATAGAAAACTCCATCAAGTCATTACCCGCAATAAAGTATTCATTGTTGTTTGAATGCTTTATATATTGATGAAACAATTTCCCGAACGCATATCTAGCTGTAAATATTTCATTACCGGTTTTATCTTGCAGTGTTATATTTTGACAACTAATTGATTTTCCATAATTGTGTGTAATATCATAAGAATGATTGTAGTTGTCGATAATCAATTTGATGTCTTCTGTCAAAGAATGGATTGCTTGTTTTATAAAATAGGTTTTTTCAAAAATATAATTGTATTGTTCCAAATATTTTCCATAAGCAATACTGTTGGCATAGTTCTTCATTCGACTAAGTTCCCTCCATTGCTAAATATATTCAAAAATCTGTAAATGAAAAAAATAAATCTAACCATGTATTTTGATTCGCCAATTGTTTACCAATTTCCCATTAGTTTTTCACAATTTTCCCAACTTGCCACTTATACTTTCTCCGAAATAATTGTGCGATTATGATCGAAGCACCTATCATATTGGGATCCAAAGGCTAAATACCACTTTTTCATCAAAGCATTTGACATGGATATCACCTTTGTGCGCGGTGATTATCTGTTTGGAGATATAAAGGCCCAATCCCAGGCCGCCTTCATTCTGATTTTTTCTTCCAACAAAAGGTTTAAATAGGTTATCTAATATAGAATCTGTTATCTTATCTCCATCATTTTCTATCTGGAAGATAAATTTCCCACCTTCAATGGAAGAGTTTATAACGATTGTATTTTCTGCAGATCCATGGCGAAATGAATTTCCTATAAGATTTGAAAACACCTGTGCCATACGTTCATGATCACATTTGACCGGAAGTTTTGCTCCAAGATGTGTGAGTATCTTTCTTTCTAGCGAACTTGTTTGGATCTCACGAAGAGCCTGAAGGATCACCTGATCTAATTGGACCACATTTTTGTTCAGATGAATACCCGTACCTAGCTTACTGCGTGCAAAGTCCAGTATGTTATCGATTAAACCTTTCATTCTGTAGGATGAATCGTATATAAGCTTGGCCGTCTGTTTATGTTTCGCATTTTCGAGTTTGTCGGCGAGATACTGCGATAAGGTAATGACAGCACTCAATGGATTTTTCAGGTCGTGTCCCAAAACTGATAATAGGGTATCCCTGCGTTCAGAGTATTGCAATTCCTCACCCAGCAGTGCTTCTGTATTTTTGATTTTTGCAATTGAACCCAAATGAAAACTGATCAGTTCAGATAGAAGTTCAAATAGTGGTGCTATCCGTTCTTTATCGATATACACTGCTTTATAATCTATCGTACAGAGTGTTCCAAAGAACAATCCGTCCTTGTCAACTATCGGGAATGCGATATAACTTTTAAAACCTTTTGCATGCAATTTTCTTTTCCAATCTTCATTTTCACAGTGGTCGATATCCGGAATAATGATAGGTGCATGTTTACCATGTGCTTCATCTCCCAAGGTATAATGTAATTCCAGTTGCTGGCCCACAGAGACCCCAACCCCCAGCGAATCACGTACAGCACAGGCTATCCATTGATGGCCATTGTGGGAGGTCACCAGCCCTAGATCCATGCCTGTATACAAACATATTGTGTTCAATATATTCTTTACTGCAGGGATATCTTCGATCCGCATAAGCAGATGGGAGATTGAATCATTATTTTCTTTCATAACTATTGTGTTTAGTAAAAAAGAAATCAACCTTCAAGACTAAAGATATATGAATTTTTAACGGCTAACTAGCTAAATACAAATTGTATGGAGAATAAGATGTTGGAATTCCTGTTAGAATCTTGTGTTAGCGGATCTTTTGTTTAAATATAAGCAATATTTTATCAGTTTTTCTATTCTTTTCACATGCGAAAGAAGTGAGAATCCTAATTGTGGATACTTTAGATTTCTATTTAAAGAGACCTCGAGTTTCAATTTACAGGAGACGTGTTTATACGTCTTCGTCGGAATATACACGTGAAGTAGCGGTGATAGCCATGCTATTAGAACCAAAGCTGTTTGAAGGATGTTCCATTTCAGAAAGCTCTAGAGCAGTAAATTTACTAAACATGGCAACAACAACTAAAAGTAACGCAAGTGAAAAATCTGAAAATGGAACGATGACGAAACAATCCACAGACCATCAAAAAAAACGCGCAGTATCTGATGCTGCAAAAGATTTGGCCGAGCTTTTTGAAGACGGCCTCAAAGACATTTATTGGGCAGAAAAGGCATTGACAAAAGCATTGACAAAAATGGAAAAAAATGCTACCGCCAATAAGCTAAAAAAAGCGATTTCCAAACACCTTTTGGAGACCGAAAATCATGTGAAACGCTTAGAACAGTGTTTTGAAAGTTTGGAGTTAAAGCCCAAAGCAGAGCGATGCGCAGCGATGGCCGGATTGATCGAAGAGGGCGAACACATTATTGAGGAAACCGAAGAAGGAACTGTTAGAGATGCAGGTATTATCGCTGCTGCCCAAAAAGTTGAGCACTACGAAATTGCCACTTACGGCACACTCGCTGCATTTGCTAAGGTCTTGAAATACAATGAGGCACTGGACTTTCTGCTTGAAACTCTTGCAGAAGAAAAAAAATGTGATACAGATTTAACTGCTTTGGCAGACACTAACCTCAATACACAAGCTAAATAAAAGAGATTAAAAGAAACAAAGAGGCGAGCAAAGTTTTGGGCAGCTCCGACGGAAAGACAAAAAAATGGATCTTACGTCTGTAAGATCCATTTTTTATAAATGATGATCTCTGAAAATTTATCTCTGATCGATAGTAATAGAAAAAAATCATGATGAAAAAGAAAATTGTGGTGTGTGATGATGATAAAGAAATACTGAATGTATTTTCTATGGTGCTAGAGGATCAAGATACAATCGTCGTAACTGTAGCAAACAGTTTAGTCCTAATGGAAGTGTTGGATAGTCTACATGCTGATATACTCTTTTTGGACATACATATGGCTGCACGGAATGGGGACCTGATACTGCGTGATCTCAGGAGCTCATCTAAACATAATAAGCTGCCTGTGGTCATGATTTCGGGTCATATCGATGGACGAAGTATTTCATTAGCATGTGGAGCGGATGGTTTTTTAGCGAAACCTTTTGACCTTACTGACCTGGAAAACTACATCCGAAGATTTGTTTATGAGAATGAATAATAATGCCGCGTGGTTTAAGTTATACGAAATTTTGGGACAATTACAAATACAGTCAAAATCGTTTATTCCAGAAGCGGTATAATAATAGATCTAAGTAAGAAAATTGAAATTTCAAATGAAAAATATAGACAAAGCTATTGAAATAGAAAATATTTTGGCTAGGGAAAAAGTTAATAATCGTTCCTTGATTTTTTTATCAAAGCTTACTGAAAAATTGGGAATTAACAGCTAGCTGTTGATCTGTTTGCTGAAAATTATCGATAGCGCATACAAGAAGATGCTGGCCAGCGACAAGAGATGGCAGAAATACAGCGGTAGATATTTTTTTTGGCAGGGGAAGTGATCAGATTTGCCGCGATCAACTAGCGGGATTGGAGTTTAGGTACCAACATTGGCATTAGGTTATGCATAATGCCAATGTTGATCCCAATCTAAGTAATTGATTTACAAGTAGCTTATCCTGTGGTTATTTAGTTAAAGTACGTTTTATATTTTTAAGCCAGTTGTAGCAGCTTAGGTTAACCTGTATTGCATTGTAGGAAAGGTGCTGAATCTTGCTGGGATAGTAATCATTGGAATAATCCATCTCAATCAAAAAATCATTAGTAATGGCGTACCCACATCCAATTGTTATCCTGTTGCTTCCAAATCGGGGATGTTCCAAAATATCGGTGCCTGTCTGCGTAAAAACCTCCTCGGAAGCGGCTAAATAAATTGTTCCCTTAGCGATCTCCAGGGTATTCAATGGTTTTATCAATTTCAACTGGCTCCTTACCCGGAAATTTTCTTCGAAACCTCTTTGTCTTCTTTTATCAAGATGATCTTCTATTCGCAACCGAGCCGATAATGTAACTGGGGTCTTCTTAAAATAATAAATTCCCTGTATTGCTGACCTGATCTCCGGAAGCCCATCTTGCTCTACAGACCTAATCTCAGGATTGTGATTATATCCCGTAAATAATGACACTTTAAACGTTGCAAAGGAGTAATGAAGCCACACTCGGGCATACAGTTGCGCATTTGTGTGAAAAAGATCATCGCCAATTGGTACACTAGTCCATACCTGTCCAATATTAATTTCATTACTCCATTTTCCTTTTATAGGTGTCACAAATTGAAAATCATTCCAAAACTGATTATAACTACTCGTCTGGCTGTAGATTGCTGTTGGCATTACAATTACATTGAGCAACAGGAAGCAGAATAGTAACCTGATCATTTAGTCCATTTCATAGGTAAATGTGGATGGATTTAACTATTCAGCTTTCTATCTGAAATATAAGGAACAATCGGATAAACATAATTGTCCATGTTCACGCCCAGTTGTTCAGGAGACGACCCCACGAATACGGTTTTCTTGCCCTTGATCCTGATAACGCCTTTGGCGTCAATTTCGATCATTGCCCATATCGGATCTTTGTATGGAACAGTGTATTTGATATTGGGGTGTGTTTTATCGACATCTGCGGAATAACGCATCTCTTTAAAATCGTCTCCAAGCCATTGGTATGAGGCACTATTAATCTGCACATAATGTATTCCATTGATATGGTTATAATAGTCTTGATGGTGGTGTCCGCTGATGACCAAAATAACTTTCTTTTTGCCGGACTTTTCGTTTGCCTTCTCCAGTGCATAACGTAACAATGTTCCGTTTTCCAATCCGCCGGCATCATTATCCAGTCCTTGATGGCAAAACACAATTGTAGGAAAGGAAGTTTCCGCCAGATCTTTTCTTAACCAGTCCAGTTGTACAGGAGAAATATAGCGTGCATATCCATTGGGACGATCGGGGCTTTCATTATGTTCATTACCATCGAGCACAACAATATGGAATCCATTCGAGTCAAATGAATAATATTTTGCCTTAGCATTCCAAAATTCGACGACCTGATCGCGCGTAAATCCTCCATCGGTATCGTGATTACCGATGACATGATATTTGGGACCACTAAATTGATTCCAGACATCCATCAACGCGCGGTTGTTTTTCTTGGGCATACAAAAATCGCCACCCTGGATAATAAAATCTGGTTTCAATTCATTCATCTCTTTGATAAAAGCAGACAAACGCTCAATGCCGTCATGCATAATGTCGTGATGTAGATCAGTAATCATTCCGATCCTGATTTTTGTTACTGCTGAGCTTAATCCTTGATACTTTGAAAAAAGTAAAGTGCCACTTGCTAGCCCGGTAGTTTTTAAAAACTCTTTTCTGTCCATTATTTATTTATGTAAAATCTTGTCATTATTGCGGCATGATCCGAGGGAAACATGATAGGGTGGTAGTCAATAACCCGTGATTCCATAGGAATCAGTTTCTTTGCTTTGTAATAGATAAAATCTATTCGGTCTCTTAGGCCGTACAAATCCGTATTGTTTGCGGCCCTGATTCCCCAAGTTAGGCCCGGATCCAATAGCGGGTTGACATGTAGTTCACGGTAACTGTCCGAAAAGCCGGCTTTAATCATTTCTTTGCTTTCAGGCCAGCCAACAGCACGATTGTAATGTATGCCTTTGGTTACCTCGGTCCAATCCAGATGTGATCCCATATTAAAATCTCCACCCATAATCAGCGGTAAATTATCTGAATTTTTTAGGTATGGGTCTATCTTTTTTAGAATTTCTTTTATTTCCGCATGCCTGGTTGCCCCTTCATCCTTAACCAATTGTTCGGGAGTTTTATTCAGCTGGCGGATACTTGCGTCAACGTCGGGTAGATAGTCTAACCAGGTGTTAAAGTAAACAAGCTTTCCACCGGCGCCCAGGTCCAATTGTACCCCACCGAAATTACTGGGACGGAACACCTTGACAGTTTCTGTCATTGGATAACGGCTCATAATGGAAAGATTGGAACTAATTAAATAAAAATAGTAACCTAAAGAATCCGCAATCACTTCTCCCGATCCGTATGTCTCCACCAGACCAACAATATCTGGATTTGTCGCTTTAATGGTTTCAATTACGCGCTCTAATCCTACTGCCTGACCATAGCGATGACCGCCATGCCAAATGTTCCAGGAGAATACATTCAAATGAGAGGGATCGGCTATTTCACCTTTCACCTTTGCGTTTGGAAAAAACTCCTGATACATTTTTTCTACTTCCCCCGCTGAAATCACCGTTTTCCAAACTTTTACCTCATCTATAAATCCGTTAAATGCGTTCCACTGTCCATTTGATCCGTATTCCCATTTCTCATCTGAACCACCGACTACGGTGGCATATTTGCTGTCAAGACCTTGAAGACCGGGCGTGTTATAGATCGCCATATTTTTCCCGTCAAGGTACAGCCACACTTCCTCTTTATTTTTATCCACAGTAAAGACGATCTGATGCCATTTACCGTCATTTATACGCTGTCTTTCCGCAGTGGGACGATAATCGTAACGCTTTTTCCCATCATTCAACAGCAATGCCCAGGCGCCGTTTTCCCGGGTATAGAGCTGCCATCCCAGAGTCGACAGATCGTCTGCAATTTTATTTCCCATGAGCGGAGTGCCCATTTTGGCATTCGGCAGTGTCTTTGCCCAGATCTGTACAGAAAAGGATGTCTTTTCGTCAAACCGGGGAATAGTGTTCTCTGCCAACCGAACCGGTCTTCTCAAAGTTGCATTTGCTGAAAGATCTAATGCCCGCCCACTTAAGCCTTTTGCATAGTGTGACTGTAGCAGATCAACATTATAATAGGCACTGTCACGCAGTGGAGTATCTTTCTTAAAATTGAAATCGTCAAAGTTCAGATAATAGACAGGCTGCTGCGCACTGGCCTGACGAACAAAAAACATTAAAATTAGTATTGTGATCAGTCTCATACAATGCTTCTATTTTAATAAACTATTGATGGTTTCCCCGATCTGGTTTTCAGATGTAAAATCAAAGCCCAGTAATTTCACCATTGTTTTGGCAAACTGATCGTGATAAATTTGTCCGGCACTCTTTATTTCCCCCAAAGGCTTTACGTGCGGCCCCATAGCAATCAGCCAGGTTTCATCTGCATGGGGAATGCTTGCACCATGGCTTGTCCATTGATCTCCGACACCTCTTCCGTGATCCGGCATAACCATTAATACTGTGTTATCTTTATAGAAGGGATCTTCCTGCAGATAACTCCAGAGGCTGCTGATCATGGCGTCTATATTTCTGGTAGCATCAAGATAGAAATCATATTCATCGCTATGCCCATATTCATCCGTATCCGCAAGGTCGAGATAAACCACTTTAGGATGTCTGGCTCTCATATAGGATTTGGCCAGCGCATACGTAGTGGCATCCAAACGTTCGCCGCTTCCCCATATTTTGGGTTCGTAGTGCTGGATTTCGTTGCTCAGCTTTTCTCCTTCACTCAGGTTACGACCAGCGATATTTTCACCGGGAATATTAACCAGTAAACCATTCCGATCTCTGTTTATGACCCGACCTACAGCATCCCAGGAAGCAAAACTGACAACTTTACCTTTATACCCCTTTTTCTGATCGATGAATTCCAGAATATTTTTATTCCCATTGTTAGGATGGTCATTGGATTTTACTTTAGGATCGGCATAGCCTGTAAGATTCTCGCTTCTGCCGGGGTAAGATATCCAATAAGGATTCTTGACATTAACTTTATTATCCAGATCCCTGTTTCCATAAATCTGTCCCTGTTTAGCGATAATGCTCCATGTGAAAGGCATTAGCTTAGTTCTTCTTTGAATTAGATCATCAGACCAATATTTTGCTATTCTTTCGAGGGAATCCTGCGAATTAAATTTTGCATTTAACAGCAGATCTTTCTCTGCGCCCTTAAATACCTCTTGCCAGCGTAGACCATCTACCGAAATGATCACCAGATTGTCTGCATGCGCACGTCTTTGTGCAAAGGCGCTCTGTATGAGGCAAAGAAGTAATAATAAGCTATTTAATTTTTTCATGAGTTGAAAATTGAGGTTTTATGGGATATTTATTCATCTTAAATTAAGCCTTGCTTAAATGTCCTGCGGGTTTCAATTAATTAAAATCCAGGGATTAAATACTAACATTAGGTTTTGAGTTCTTAAAATAATCTGGTTCATAACTAAAGCCCCGGATTAAAGACCGGTATTAACAATATATATTCAAAGTGGGCGGTAACATTGATAGTCTTAATTTTAAGGCTTTCATTAACCATTGTAAATATATATAAATACTAAACAATGTTTAAATATGTTTAACTTTTTTTATATAAAATTTTTATTACAACACCGCTCACTCTGTTACCTATTGAATTATTTCATTTAGGAGGTACTCGCAATCCATTAATTCTAAAAATAGCCAATAACATACTCGGACTAGTGTTATCTAATTCGATTATTTGACAAATGTGAATTGTAAACAGCTTTAATAGAAGATTTCATGATAATATTGTTTTGGCTTAGCAATTTCTCTTTTTGGCTACGTCCCACGAAAACCGTTTTCAGAACTTTGTTTCATCATCAAAATTAAAGAAATGAAAAAAGTATTTATTACAGGAGCGAACAAAAGTATTGGTTACGAGACTGCTCGCCAATTGCTACAGAAAGGGTATTATGTCTATTTGGGAACCCGCAATTTGAAGAATGGCCAGCAATCTATTGAAAAGTTGAAATCGGAAGGCCTGAGTAATGTTGAAGCTATCCTAATCGACATCACTGACCAGGCGTCGGTAGATGCAGCGCGAAAAGAAATTGGCGGAAAAACAGAGATATTAGATGTTCTTATTAATAATGCAGGAATAAGTGGCGGGATGCCACAGAAACCGGCATCTGTAGATCTTAAAGTTTTGCACGAAGTCTTTAATGTTAATTTATATGGAACGGTAAGAACGACAACCGCTTTTATAGATCTATTGAAAAATTCTTCGCAACCACGTATTGTTAATGTAACCTCTGGGATGGCATCCATGACGCTTTGCAGCAACCCCGATTTTCAATACCGCGATTATGTGGGCGGTATTTATGGACCATCAAAAGCAGCACTCAATATGTACACGATCGCACTTGCACTTGAATTGCGCGACACTGCGTTTAAGGTGAATGCTGTTGACCCGGGTTTTACAGCAACAGACTTTAACAACCACCGCGGTACGGGTAGTATTGAGGCAGCAGGCAAACGTATTTTAAAATACGTTATGATCGGGGAGGATGGACCGACAGGGAAATTTATATCCGAAGAGATCAATCCCGAAACCGGTATCGTTGCTTTTTAGACATAAAAAAAACATTTAAATTTACCATATGGAAAAGGAAGAAGGATTACCTCGCAAATTCAAATCTTTGTCAGACTTTCATCGGGTGCTGGGACAGGTGATGCCCTTCCATCCGATGGTGAGCCTGATCGATATCACCGTTAATCATATTCATCCGGATGAAACCTTTAGCTCGTTTATGACAGATTTCTATCAGATCATATATAAGCCGGATATGCAAGGAAAGGCAAGATATGGACAAAATTACTATGACTTTGCCGAAGGAGGATTGATATTTTCAGCACCGCATCAGATATTCGAAGCCCCACCACGTAGCGCAAAATCAGGTTACGTTTTATCTATTCATCCAGATTTTTTGTTATCCTATCCGTTGGCAAAGAAAATAAAACAGCATGGATTCTTTTCCTATGCCACTAATGAGGCACTTCACCTGTCCGAACATGAAAAGCAAACGATCATGTCAATCTTTAAAATAATTGATGATGAATTAAAGAGCAGGATGGATGAGTTGAGCCATGAGGTAATTATTTCCCAGCTTGATTTGTTACTGAATTACTGCAACCGTTTCTACAAAAGGCAGTTTATCACGAGAAAAGTAGTAAATAATGATCTTTTAATTAGAATGGAAGACTTTTTGGATAATCATTTCAATAGTATGGAACTATTCGGCAAGGCACTGCCGACCGTACACGATCTTGCGGAACATCTGAATACATCCCCAAGTTATTTGAGCGATATGCTTCGCTCATTGACCGGACAAAATGCACAACAGCACATACATAATAAACTGATTGATAAAGCTAAGGAAAAGCTGTCCACGACTGAAAATTCCATTAGTGAAATCGCATACCAGTTAGGTTTCGAACATCCACAATCCTTCAGCAAATTATTTAAGGCAAAAATGAATGTTTCACCTTCAATATTTAGACAGTCTTTTAACTGACACTTTTTTGGCGTATAACTATTTTGGAATCCAGGAAAACGAAAGTGCTACACGTAGTGTTGCGATTATTAATGAAACAAGTAATATGACTTCCTATATGAGCAGGCTTTCTTATGCTGTAGCTGTTAATGTCAAAGAGCTGTCTTTTGACAGCTCTTTGATGTCTATGTAAACCCCATGATCGGTCATAAGTTTACCTGGCATTTCGATAAAATGATACGTCGGGATTGATAAAACATTGCCGTTGGAAATAGATACAGATTAGCTCACTTTACTTTCATCATTTTTTACCAGTTGATTGATAAAATAGTATGGGGTCATGCCTGTTTTATTCTTAAAAATCGTTGTAAAGACTATTGCTGATGAAAATCCAGCTGTTTCCGCTAGATAAGCAATCTTGTATTTTCTGAATTGCGGCTCCTCATATAGTTTTTGTGTGATGAATTGAATGCGTAGTGTATTGATGTAACCATTAAAATTTTGTCCGCGGTGTGCTTTAATGATCTCAGAGATGTATCGCGTATTTGTGCCAAGATGATGAGCCAATGAGGACAGTGTGAGATCTTTTCGGGTATATCGATTGGATATCTCAAATTTTTGCAACTTTTTCAATAAAAGAGCTACAGTTTCATCTGGGATATATGTACTTCTTTTTGATGCAACATATTCTTTATCAACAATATTAGGTTTTTCTTCCATTGTTTCTTTTTGACTAAGCTTTGTGATCAACGCTTGATATTTTTGATGTATTCGGGATTTGCTGATACGAATCCAGTACCAGATAAATAGGATCAAGACGATCAATACTATTGCCACAACGAGGAGGATGGTTTTTAGATGCTCGTTGTAATCCGACTTTTGCTGAGCAACCTTTTTCTGAAAAAAAGAGTTTAAATTTAATTTTCTTTGCTCCGTAATACTATCATCGATATCGGAAAATAACCTAGAATAAAACTTAGAGGAGTCAATTTTGTTGATCTCAAGGTATGACTTGTACAAAACTTGATAAAATTCCTTTCTTAGCTTCGGAAGTATATATTCTTTATTTGTGTCCAACCCTAATTGAGCAAAATTGATCGCAGTTCTATAATTCTTTTGCCGGAAATAAAAATCACTGATATTAAAAAGTAATTGTGTTTTTTGGAATAAAAGATAAAGGATATCTTTTTCATTACGTAATTTATAAGCAGCGAGGTAATAGGTCTCTGCCGAGTCCAATTGCCTACTGTCTTCGTGGGCACATGCTAAAGCTTCTAATTGTGATGCAAGGAGATTGTTTTTTGCTAACCTCAAATACTCAGAAGTATCCGCAACATTTTTTACTGCCTGTTGACTTTTATGGAGGGATATGAATCTATTCTTATTGTCTTTTTTAATGCCGTAATAGTTGGCTATATTTATATAGGTATTAGCTAATGTTATATTTTTTTCGTTTATATCGGAAATGTTCTCAGCACTTGTTGTGGCTTTCTCAAGCTGTTTAAAACTTAAGTCGATTAATCCGAGGTCATTATATGCATTACTTTGGAGCTGATATATTTGTATTAGCGCGGCGTATCGTTTTAGTTTGACCGCCAGTCTTTCTCCAATTTTTGATTCTTCGATCAGTTGTGTCAAATCCCTTTTGTTATCAGAAAGAATATCTATAATTTGTATAGTGCAGGTGAGTGCACCTTCAGAATAGCCAACTTTTTCAGATTGTTTCCGTAGTGTCCTAAAGTTGTGAAGTAAGGAATCTGGATCCCCGCCTGACACTAATATATCATATTGTTTGTATATTCTATCTTCAATACCACTGTATAGAATTTTACTATCCTGTGCAGACAAACACAAAGAAAAAAAAAGGTAAGCGGATAAAAAGATAAACTTTTTTGTTAAAATCATTTGATGAAGACTGTTGCTGGTCATGCTATTGAGTCATAAAAAATTTTACCAGAGCCTCTATATTATTTGTGACATATAAGGGCTATTTGTATCAAGACCACGAATAATATAATATCTTGTTTCGGGAATTAGTCTGATCTTTCCTATTTCCCTTTTTAAATAAAAGAGTTGAATTTCATCAGTAATAATAAAGCTTCTTTTGAGCGAATAGATTTTTTTGAATTTAACATGTAATTAGAATTTCGATAAAATTTATTTTAGCAAACTTAATTCTATTTTTTATAAAAGACACTATGTTGCATCTAATAATATCGATTTAGTTTCATCTTTTTTGGAGTTCTATTTTTATTTCTTCCTTATCAGTTCCATTAGACATTATTTTGTATTTCTAATTGTTTTAGCGTAAACCAATCTCTTATCTGACTCCTATCGCTATAATTAATAGCCGATATTCTATAAAAAATGCATTATAAATTACTTATAAAGAGATTGTTATATATTTTTTTTGGTATTGTAAATTCCGAAATTCTATTGTATTTTCTTTTTTTCCATTTGATATAACCTTTAGTTTAGGGGTAGTATAATGAAGTATAATATACTTAACAGGATTAAAATATGAACCAATTTTTTTATTTAGCTGCACTAACTTTTTTTGGAATTTCAGTGTCCAATGCACAGGTCAAACCAGGAGATACAACACTTGTATCGACAAAGGGACAATTAGCAGAACTCATTTCTTTAGACCGGGGAAATCACAAGTATCAGGTTGCAGATTATTTTGCAAAACCTAAGCAATCGGATTTTCGATTGTCGCCTAATGGTAAATACATATCATATCGTGAAAAGGATGAAAATTTAAAGAATCACGTGATGATCAAGGAGGTTGCAACAGGTAGCATAGTTCGTGCGATCGAAGAAAAAGACGAATTGATCCGTGGAATGGCTTGGATCAATAATGATCGATTGATCTATGTCATGGATCAAGGTGGCAATGAGAATAATCATATTTATGCGATCAATATCGATGGTAGTAATAATATTGACCTAACACCATTTGCCGATGTAAAGGCTTCCATATTGACCTCCATTAAGGAACAAAAGGATTATCTCATTATCCAGATGAATAAAGACAATAAGCAGGTGTTTGAACCCTATAAAGTGAATGTCAACACAGGAGTCTTAGAAAAACTGTTTAATAATGAAGATCCCGAAAATGCGATTGTCGGATATGATTTTGATAAAGATGGTAATCTTCGTGGCTATACCAAAATGTTTAATGGCACCAATAACCAATATTTCTATAAACCACAAGGTAGTTCGAGTTTTCAATTGTTGCATACGACCAAGTGGGATGAAACATTTAACGTTGTCATATTTAATTATGCATCAAAAAAACCCGATGAAGCATATGTAGTGACCAATTTGGATTCAGATAAATCAAAAATCGTTTTATATGATCTAAAGAACAAAAAAATAATCAGGGAGATATACACCAATGAAGAATATGATGCGGATCTGATTTCGTTATCCAGAAAACGGAATTGGGAGATTGATTTTGTTGGCTACGAAGGTGAAAAAGTTATCATTAAACCTATCAGTGAGACTTTTAAGAAAATTTATGAAAAATTGGATTCGCAATTTAAAGGTTATGAATTCTCTATTTCAGGAAAGACAGATAATGAAGATCAATTATTAATCTCCGTTAGAAGTGATAAATTATATGGCCGATTTTACCATTATGATACAAAAAGTGGAAAGATCACATTGTTGAATGATCTGATGCCGCAGCTGAAAGAAGAGGATATGGTCGAAATGCGTCCTATCACTTTTAAATCCCGCGATGGTTTAACACTACACGGATACATTACCTTACCCAAAGAGGCACTGGATGGTAAGAGAGTACCATTAGTTGTCAACCCTCATGGTGGGCCACAGGGTTTGAGAGATAGCTGGGGTTTTAATCCTGAGAGCCAACTATTCGCTAGCAGAGGATATGCTACGCTACAGGTGAATTTTCGTATATCAGGAGGGTATGGTAAAGAATTCCTTCGTGCTGGTTTTAAACAAGTTGGTCGCAAAGTGATGGATGATGTCGAAGATGGTATACAATATGTTATCGACCAGGGCTGGGTTGATAAAAATAATATCGCAATTTATGGGGCCAGCCATGGCGGGTATGCTGTATTACGAGGTTTAACAAAAACCCCTAATTTATATAAGGCAGGTGTAGACTATGTGGGCGTTTCTAATATCTTCACGCTGATAAGCTCAATTCCTGAATATTGGAAACCCTATAAGGAATTGATACATACTGTATGGTATGATCTGGGAAAAGAAGACGAAGCAGCAATAGCAAAAGAAGTATCGCCAATTTTTCATGTGGACAAAATTAAAGCACCTTTATTTGTGGTTCAAGGAGCCAATGATCCACGCGTTAAAATAGCAGAATCAGATCAGATCGTAAAAGCTTTGCGTGACAAAGGAGTAGATGTGCCGTATATGGTTAAATATGATGAAGGACATGGGTTTTATAAAGAAGAGAATAGTATTGAATTTTATAAGGCAATGATGGGATTTTTTAGTAAACATCTAAAATAAAAGTTAAGATATATATGTTTGTTGGTCATAGCAGAGCTATATAAACCCTGTTATGACCAACAGTCTTTAAGAAAACGCTTCAATGTTTGAAGTCCAAGATTTTTGCCGCTGATATCAGAAGGTACATTGCATTAATTCTATTATTATCGAGAATAACTTTTGCAGTAAAAACAGATGAGATTGAATAACGAAATTATGTGTTATTTAAGCGTTATAATAGCAGCTTATTTTGTGCTTATTGTTGCTAATGCGTACTGGTGGCATTTTGAAAGCAATGTACTTGTCATTAATCAGCAGGACATTACCATTCGGTTATTGCTCATTCAATTGTTGATTAGTATTATTTCATTAACTCAAGTATTACAATGTGGCATCAAAATTAAAAGCTGGGAATTCTGGGCATTTTTTATTTCTGTAACCAATTTTTCATCTGCTGTTATTACTATTATAGTTATCCAATTCAATTAGACAGAACTTCTCGGTCTATGAGATTTATTGTCAATAGATGTTCGCGAGTTATCAATTAGTATCATAAGTAATCCCCAAAAGAATTGTTCATCTTACTATTGCAGTAGGGCTGTTTATGGGGTAGAGACAGCATTGAAAGTGCGTCAAAATAGAAGCTTTTGACCCTGAAAAGAAGCGCTATATTAATTCAATACCTTTGACTTCTAATTTAATATTATTTAACATTACAACATAATTATATTATCTATATTGTATCCGATAATAAACCTGTATTATGGAGAAAGTAATATTACCTTTTCTGTTGACCTTTGTTTTGAATGTCTTTCTTTCAGTTTTTACCTATGCGCAACAGATCAAATCCTATAACGTTGATCAGCAGATTATTAAAAATGGACTGCCTGCAGGTTGGTTCTTAGCAGAATCCCGAGGCTATTCTTTCACCATTGAAAGACATAGCAAGTACGCCGATAAAACACAGTTAAAAATTAGTAGTGTACGCGATAGCAATGGTTATTCAGGTGTTTTGATGCTGAATATTCCCGAAAACCTAGAAGGGAAGGAAATTGCTTTTGAAGGAAAAATCAAGACAGAGAATATAACTCCTGATGGATTCGCAGGATTATTTCTCCAATTAAAACCCAAAGTTGACGTCGAGAATATGGAATCCCAGAAATTGAATGGAACGCATGACTGGGAAACATTTGGTGTCAGGCTTAAGTTAAAACCAAAAGAAACACGGAGTATTGCCATTGGGACTTTTATCGTTGGTAAGGGGACAGCCTGGTTCGCCGATCTTACCCTTAAAATAGATGGTAAGGATTATACCAAGGCGCTGCAATACCCAAGCATAAACAAAGCAGATACTATTTATAATTTCAATTCACAGTTGAAAGAAATTCCACTAACGACAGATAATATCGCTAAATTAGCCCATACAGCTCAGATTTGGGGGATGTTAAAATATTTTCATCCTGCCGTTACTTCGGGGAAATGGGATATGGATACGGAGCTTTTCAAATTTATCCCAAACCTGTTGGTGGGTAAGGATCAGGCTGCTACCGAACATCTTTTGAGTGAATGGATCCAGCATTTTGGCCCCTTTCAACCATCTGTGGAGCAATCGACCATTGCTGCCGAAAAAATTGCAGCAGCAACCAACGATGAATGGATAGATAAATTGCCTTATTCCAATAAACTCAAAGCAAAGCTTACAGCGCTGTTCCGTGTGATGCCAGTAGTGCCAAACCAATATATAGACTATTTTGAAGGTGCCGGCAACCCCCAGTTTTATGAATACAGTTACAAAACTGTTCAGCTTTCAGACGTAGGTTTTCGACTTTTAGGGTTATTCCGATATTGGAATGCCATGCAATATTTTAACCCTAACCAAAAGCTCTCAGCACAACCATGGGATCAAGTATTGACAGATTTTATACCGCTATTTGTCGGAGCGAAAACCAAAGCTTCACTGGATGGAACTTATCTCAAGCTTTTTTCAAAAATCAATGATACCCATGCATTTTCTTACCTTTCAGACTATTATCATAAAGATATATTTGGCCCACGTGCTGTAGGATTTAAGAGCGGTTTTATTCAGAACCAGTTGGTGGTCACAGGGCTCTCAGATGATCAGTTTAAAACTGGGCAGGAGTTAAAGGTCGGCGATATTATTATGGAGATTGCAGGTAAGCCCGTTTCGGGTATGATTGATTCATTGAGACCATACATCGCTGCTTCCAATGAAAGTGCGCTAATGCGTGACCTTCCGAGTCGGATGTTAAGAACTGCAGATTCCCTATTAATGTTGAAGATTCACCGCGAGGGTAGGGAATCGGTTTTTTATATCCCCACGCGTGCTATCGAGTCAATAAAATATACGGATGCAGAACCCAAGCCCGCGATCCGGAAAATGAAAGACGGCATTTTGGTGGTCGATATCGGTGTCTTTAAGAATTCAGATACCCAACGGCTAAAAGACAGCCTGCAAGGACAACGTGGGCTTATCTTGGACTATCGTAATTATCCTTCGGCGAGCATGCATGATGAATTGCGTGATGTGATCTTTCCATCAGAAAAAGACTTTGTAATATTTTCGACGAGTAAAGGTATGCGCCCCGGACTGTTCAAATACACTGATCCGGTCAACGCCGGAGCGGTAAATCCGAAAGCTTTTACCGGTAAAGTCGTTATCTTGGTTAACGAGCGCGCTCAGAGCGCATCTGAATTTCAGGTGATGGCATTTCGTACAATACCCGGCTCTCTGGTTGTTGGCTCTCAGACAGCGGGAGCAGACGGCAATATAAGCTGGCTCCCACTTCCACTGGGATATTCAACTGCTTTTTCGGGTATAGGAGTGTATTATCCTGATAAAAGCGAAACGCAGGGGATAGGTATTGTACCCGATAAGATTGTATATCCCACTATTGAGGGGATACGGAAGCATCAGGATGAGGTACTACAGGCAGGTATTGATTTGATAATAAAACAATAGGCGAAAGTTTTCACTCCATTCGATCGCAGATACAACAAAGCACAATTGCGAAAATTGGCTAACTTGGTGTCTCATGCGGTCGTTGGTTTAATTATAAAATTAAAATGAGCAATATATTAGATACAATTTGGGTTTTTCATGGTGAAGGAGGACGGTTTTCAAGTGGAGTTTTTACTTCAATTGAAAAGGCAGAAATATGGATAGATGGACATAAGTTATCAGGAGTTTTAACAGCATATCCAATTGATGAAGGGGTGTACGACTGGGCATTATTTAATAATTTTTTAGATGTGAAAAAGCAATCTCAGATGTCGCCAAATTTTATCCAACAATTTACATCCGCAAGTCAAGATCATTATCATTATGAAAATGGAACTAGGGATAATTAATCTTCATGCAATCAGAAGTGATCAGGATTGATTTTCAAGTTTTTAAATCCTGTCCGTTTGGGCAGGATTTTTATTTGATGTTATGTGCCTTTTTCCAGTTACGAATTCTCCCTCTTGCATTGGTATAAGGCGAAGACGTGTTAAACTGAATCATCCTTCCTAAAGTCCATTTCTCATACCAGGAAACCTCATATAATTCAGTATTAGATTTTTGCTCAATTAGATGAAGAATTTCAGAAACCGTTTCATCTAATTTACTACACAATGTATTGAAGTCAATGCCTTCATAATCTTTGTAAAACTTCTGAGCTAACTTGCCGAGTTCATTCCACTTATAGCCTGTTTCAGGAAAATCTACCGGCTCATTATTATCTTTTTTCCGATTCCATTGAAGCACCAATTCTCCCCATCCAATCAAATAAGAAATAAGGTTATTGATACTCATTGTAGTATCTTTTGCATGTCCTTCTAAATCTGTGACGGTAGTTAGTTCAATAGGAATAGTCGATAATTCATTTTTTAGCTTGTTGTGATTCGTTTCAATAGCTTTTTGTAATTCTTCTTTGTTAACTGGTACAGCCATAATCGGACGAAATAGATTTTTACCAAATTTACAAAAGCTATTAAAGAGTTTACTTAAAATAAGAAATGATTTGTTTCACCTGTTTTTCAATTAGGTACGGTTATGTGTGGCTTTTGAATAGAGTCTAATCTTGACTTTAAATCCTTAATTTCCAATTCAGTCCTTTTGAGAAAGTGCTAGCAAATGATGATATTCTAATGGAATATCATGATAATATACACACCTTATTCATCCTGCGATTATTTATTTTTCCACAAGAGCTAGAACTATGTTAAAATCGTCTCTCTTTTGATATAATCAAATGCGAAACTGTTCATATAGTCAGAAGAGCTTACTAAATTGCCGTTTACGCCAACTGCTGAAGACAGACAATTTACTCAACTCCCTTTGTACGCATTGGGAGGCAATAAATTGCTGTTGAAGCTGTGATAAATAGATCAGTTCGATCTTTGCCACCAAAACAGACATTCGATGTCCATGGTTCTTTTACCTCAATATGTCCTATCAGTACGCCTATCGGACTATAGATAGAAACACCTTTCCCCGTAAGGTAAATATTTCCCCGATTGTCCAATGTCATCCCATCAGAGCCTTGGTCGATGACCGCCTTTTGTCCGCTGAGCTTACCGTTAGATTCAATGGTATACCTGTAAGTTTTATTTCGCACCCTATCCGCTACATATAAGTATTTTCCATCAGGCGATCCTACAATGCCGTTAGGCTTAGCTACATCATCAGCCACTACAATTGGCGTTTTACCTTTTCCCGGAGGAAGGTAGTAAACTTTCTGCCCTTCTATCTCTGGTTTTTTTCTGACCCAATAGTCACGCTGATAATAGGGATCTGTAAAATAGATACCTCCTTTCTTATCTGCCCAAAGATCATTTGGACCGTTCAGTTTCTTTCCATCTAGATCTGACAGCAGGACCGTAACTTTGCCATCATTGCTTATCGACCAAATTTCGTTTTTTTCGTCTGCACAGGCAAGTAGCTGACCGCGATGGTTAAAGTACAGTCCATTGGCACGGCCGGCTGAATCTTTAAAAAGAGAAAGACGACCTTCCGTGTTGTACTTCCAGATTTTGTTATTGGGCTGATCAGTAAAATAGATATTCCCGTCCTTGTCCACCGCCGGCCCTTCTGTAAAGGCAAACTGCCGAGATAATAATTTCAGGCTGTCTTGATTAAACAATTGCGCCCTTACATCTAAGCCTTTTAATGAGAAGAGTAATATTAGCAAGAATGCCGGATAGAACCTGCTGGAATTAATTAAATGTAGCATAGTAAAAGTAATTAACTAAATTATCGTGTGTCCAAAAAAAATTCAAGGAATAGTATTTAAGTATGGATAGTCTCTATTTCAAGCCCAATATATATAATTTTATAAAGACCTGAAAATATTACCTCTAGCCGTCTTCATTAATTGATGCATATCGCTATTCTGCGTTTGATTTCCACCGCATACCTCTGATGCTGACAGAGAGACTGATGAACTGCAAGTCTTATGTGCTATGATAGATCTGGCTACAATAAAGTCACTTTTGACTATATTTTTCAGCTCTTTGAGCCTGGACTTTGCGTTATAAATAAAATTCAACATGAAAGTATTTGTTACAGGCGCTACAGGTTTCGTCGGAACAGTTGTAGTAAAAGAATTATTGGGTGCCGGTTATCAGGTTTTGGGACTGGCAAGATCGGAAGAATCAGTAAAGAAATTAATTGAGGCAGGAGCAGAGGCGCACCGCGGCGATCTGACAGATTTTGAAAGCTTAAAGTCAGGAGCCAGACTTTCTGATGCTGTTATCCATCTGGGATTTGTACACGATTTTAGGCGTTCTCAGGAAATGTGCATTTTAGATGGTGAAGTGATCGGAGCTATCGGTGATGCACTGCGTGGAACTGAAAACCCCTTTCTGATCACTTCTGGCACTGCGCTATTTGTAAAGGATGGAATTACTACCGATAAAGATCGCAGTGTTAATCACCCGCATCCAAGGATTGCTACCGAAGATGCAGCAGATGATTGAATCAGTTAACCTCGCAGTTTTTAAAAAGGGAATTGAGGCTGTCATCAATCGACAAACTTAAATGCAAACATTATCGTATAATTGGAGTCAATAGGTTTGCCTTTAAGCATAGCAGGATTCCACTTAGGCATTGTTTTGATTAATCTTTTAGCCTCTGCTTCGCAACCGTAACCTAGCTGTTTAATAAATTTATCGAAAGTTGCAGTTCCATCTTTTGTCACTTTGAGCCCTACCACCAAAACACCCTGGATACCATTTTCAATTGCCTGCTTTGGGTATTTCAGATTCTTAGCAATAAATTGGTTTAACGCCAATTTACCTCCTTGGAAATCAGCCTTAACATCAGGCATGATTTCAGGAACACCGCTTTTAGGTGGTGACACCGTTAATATAAGATCATTGTTTTCGACGGTACTTTTATTAACATCAACAACTTTTGCTTCCTGGGAAAAGACCCAGGAGAGATTAAACAGCAATGCTGTAACAAGTGTGCTAAGCTTTACTATTCTTTGCATCTTTTTTTTACTAAGATACTAGAAAATTATTGTATAAAGTATGCTAGTGTTCGTCGTTTGTCGGTCTCAGTTCTAGCGGCAAGTTAACCAAATTCCTATTTCCATCCAGCCTAATCCTGTATCTAGCAATACTAGATTACCAGCTTTTTCAATAAGGAAAGGCTGCACAGCCATTTTTAAATTTTTATCGTTTTTAGTATCTTCCAGATAGGTAAAATTTTTATTCTTATCGACACTGAAATCACCGTCTTTTAAAGGATATATTTTCATTTTTGTTATTATTTAATTTCCCATATTCTATTGGTTGATAAAACGTAGGATAACAAAACTACACATCCTAAAAACAAAATAAGAAAATCCTCATTTTATAGAATTACTTACGGGTCCTCGTAGCCAACCATACTTTCAAAGCTATATTTTAGATTTAACGGTTTGTAATCATCTTGAAAGTAATATCCGTAAACATATTAATCCATGATAGGTAAAGAGATTTCACGATATAATGATTCAAAAGCGGGCAATGTTGCTATTGGCGCCAATAGCACATTACAATGTTAAGTTGTTATTTTCAGGTATTTAATTCGGCCGTTAGACAATTGGAAATGATATCTCAAAACAATGGGACTACCGGGAAAAGTACCTGAAATCTCTGCCGATAAAATGTTTTCGCTTTCATTAAAATCTAATGGTGTCATAGTCGCGCAGTATGCTTTGTTGGCTAGGTCAATCCAGTTTTGAATTTCAATTTTTCCCTTGTGATTTTTTCCCTCATCAAATACTTCTGCATCTTTATTAAAACAATTCGCGTAAGCCCCACTGTCAAATTCGTTTTGCGCTTTTACTAGCTCGGAGATAATGTTTGGTAAATTCATACTTTCTATTATTGAGATGATTATTAAATGGTCGGTACTGTTCCTCCGTCAATTACATATTCTGTTCCTGTTAGATAACTGGCTCTCGGTGAAACAAGGAAGCCAACAAGTTCAGCTACCTCTACAGGTTCGGCAGGTCTCCCGATAGGTATTCCTCCCAATGCATCCATTACGCCTTGTTGTGCTTCTTCTATAGTACTGTTCGAGTTTCTCGCAATTTCGCTCAAAAAGGCTTCAGATGCTGCCGTATTAATCCAGCCAGGCGAGACCGTCAGCACACGAACACCTTTTGGTGTCACTTCATTTGATAAACTTTTACTGTAGTTTCGCAGTCCGGCCTTTGCAGCAGCATACGGCAAAGTTGAATCATATAGCGGCAATTTACCCTGAATTGAAGCAATATGGATGATCACACCAGTTTTCCGATCGATCATTTGCGGTAAAAATCCTCTGTCAAGACGAATCGGAGCCAGAAGGTTGGCCTGCAACGTGCATTCCCAATCCTCATCGCTTAGCGCTGCAAACCCGCCTGCGGGAGTTAATGATCCACCAAGATTGTTTATCAAAATATCCAGTCTTCCATATTTAGTAAGGACTTCGTTGATTACTTTTCGGGCACCTTCTGCTTTACTCAGATCGGAAGCGATGAAATACAGATTGCTGTTTTCCAGTTCGGGTATATTTCTGGCAGTAATCACAACTGTTGCTCCAGCCTGTAACAGCCTTTCCGCAATTGCTCTTCCAGTACCTTTTGTACCACCTGTTACCAAGGCAACCTTGTCTGATAACTCATTGTTGAAATTAAATTGTTCCATTTTTACGAATTGTTTATAGGACAAAATTGGGGCATAAAAACAGCCTGCGCAAGTACGGAATTACGATTCATATAGGGATAAATTTTTCCCCTATTGTACAAATCGGAACATACCTTTAATTTTGAAATATGTATGAGAGAAAAATAATTCCGAACCTGAACTGCGGACTTGACTTGATAGGTGAAGTGCTTTATGGGAAATGGAAAATACGCTTGCTCTGGTTTATTGACCAGGGATATAAAAGACCCAGCGAGTTGCAGCGTAAAATACCTGAAGCCTCTAGACGGGTACTGAATATCCAGCTGAAAGAACTGGAGGAACATGAGCTTATCATGAAAAAAATATATCCTGTCGTTCCACCAAAAGTTGAATATTCGCTCACAGATTTTGGGATGAGTTTAATTCCGGTAATTTCCGCATTGGGACACTGGGGCGATCAAAACGAAGATAGACTGAGAAGAGTAATTTTAAAAGGAATTTCAGAATGTTGAAATGGGAGGGAATAGTCGTTTCTCAGGTCGTTTGACTTAATCGTTTATGAATGAGTATTCAATTTACTTAGCGGCGCAAATACCCAATTCTTGATGCCATTTATATAACCCTCCAGGGTCGAAGACATTCCCTTCTAAAAAATGTTGCAAAAATTCTGTGAGTGATGAAGTCATTCCAATTGTAGGATCCGTTGCATTAAATATTTCATATCGGCTATCTCCTAAATACCTTAATCCCCACATGTCTGAATAAATCATATATTCTGAAAAATAGAATCAATTATCTCTGTAATGGTCTGTTTACTAAACCTTATCCTCCACAATCACTCTTCGATGATCTCTACCCCAGTTAATCATTTCCGAAATAATATTCCCGAAAGTCCTGCAATATTCAGTGGGTTCATATTCAATTAAAACAGGAGTATCTGGATAAACAGTTCGTTTAACCAACTTATTTAATTCCATATCTTTCAGTTCCTTTGAAAGCATTCTTGTGGTAATCCCGGGGATACTTCTTTCAATTTCGCGAAAACGTCGGTTGCCGTTGCAAAGCGAATTAATGACAGGGATTCTCCACTTTCCCCCAATGAAATAAAGGGTATCCTGCAAAGCTCTAAGTTCTTCAGTCTGATCTCTTTCCATGGATACAAAGTTAAATGATATAATTGATGATACTGATATACTCTGTTATACTGATAACAAAAGTATATCATTCCCCTATAACTTTGTAAAAAAATCAAAGAAATGAATAAGTTGAATAACAAGTTAGCCATCGTAACAGGTGGAAACAGCGGAATAGGATATGCAACCGCAAAAGAGTTAATCGCAGAAGGAGCAAAGGTAATTATCACCGGAAGACGAAAAGAAGCCATTGAAAAGGCTGCTGCAGAGTTAGGGGCTATATCTTTTGTGGCGGATCAAGGGAAATTGGAAGATATTGATAATTTCAAAACCGAAGTTGAAAAGCAATTCGGAAAAGTTGACATCCTCTTTATTAATGCAGGAATTACCGGAACTTTAGGTTCGATCGAACATATGAGTGCCGAAAATTTTGACAATGTAATGGGTATCAATTTCAGAGGAGCTTATTTTACCTTAAGCAAATTTATTCCCCTGTTAAACGATGGTGCCTCAGTGGTGTTCCTTTCATCCAACGTCGCGACAACCTCTAAGCCCAATAGTTCGATTTACCAGGCAAGCAAAGCAGCATTGAATTCCATTGCAAAAACCGCTGCTGCAGAATTAGCACCAAGAAAAATCAGAGTAAATTTAGTAAGCCCGGGACCTACAAAAACGGAGATTATGACCAAAGCAGGATTGGACGAAAAAACATTGGAAGGTCTTGATGAATGGTTAATCAGCGGAATCCCTCTACAGAAAATGGGAACTGCGGAAGATGTTGCCAAAGCTGTTATTTACCTGTCAGATAACAATGTGGCAAGTTTTATGACCGGAACGGAAATCCTTATGGACGGTGGAATGGTTTTATAATTGGGGTTTTATTTTTTGGAATGTGAGTGCTGGAAGCTTGAAAAAATTCCAGCACTTTCTATTGATATACACCCACTACTGAAAGTATCGATCTTTAAGATATCCAGCTCAGCAAAGGTCATCTGGAACATGAGGAAAAACTTACTTACGTTCTGGAATAATATTGTTGTGGAACAAATTGTTTACACTTAAGATTCAAAAAAAAACATGACCAGAAATTATGGAATACACGATCTAAAGGTAGAAATTCTTTTTTATTTCTTGCTGAAACTTCATTATATTACAGACACGTTGACTATTAGGGACAGCATTACAAACGGGCAATGAAAAAATGTTCAAGAAACTATTTCAAAAAAAGGCAACACCTGCGGAGCGATACTTAAATCATTTGAATAGTGTATTTAAGAAAACACCACTTTTGTTTAAAGAAGACAGTTTAGATGAAGATCTTCCGGGTGTTACAACAATTGTGTACGAGAATATACCCGAAAAGGGCATGATTACATCATTTACATATGGTCTTTCCTTGGGACATCATCCCGATTGGCGAAATGGAAGGCCTGAACTTACATTAACAGTAAGATCAGATGACTTTGCCTGGGGGAGAGTGTCGGGTTACTTAGCAAACTGGCTACGAAATAAATGCCCTTTTTCCTATGGAAACCCTATCAATTTTGGGGAAAAGATTGCTAACGATTCCGAAATGGACGGTTTTTTGGTATTTGCGCCCTCCATTTTTAGAGACAAGAGAAGCTATGAAAATATTGATATTGGTGCCGGATATAATATTTATATTAAAGGTATTTACCCCATATATGCAACGGAGATCGATGTTATCTCCACACTTGGATTAGAGAAATTTTGGAAACATCCTAAATTTGACCTTTATAATATTCATAGGGAGCGAATTTCTGGATAAAGTAAATCAATTACTTGCTTTGAAATCAAATTCAAAAAATCCTATACAAATTATGTTTAACGACGCCGAGACGGATATAATTTACAACTTATAAAAAAGCGTCCTAAACTTTGATAGTAGTTTTATGACAGACAAAATCTTACAAAAATTAAGACAACAAATAGTTGATGAAACAGATGGGGTTAAATTTTCTAAACTGACAGAAAAGTTGTTGAAAAAATATTCATCAACTGACAGAGAATATGTTTTGAATATCTTAACAGATTACGCAAGGAATGGACAAATTTTGCATTGGCGAAATTTTCTACTGACTGATATTATAGAACTTGTAAACGAAGATGAAGCTAACTACGCTGACTTTTTCGAATGGTGCATCACTCAGCCTGAATTAACCTATTGGGGCATTGATGGGCTATTAAAAACCAACGGCAAAAAATCATTTCCGGCACTAATCGAAATTCTAAAAGACGAAAGTTTTAATACTTCAATCCGTGCAAAAGCAATTAAAAGTATCTCATTATTTAGCAAACAAGCTTTTGACCGACAACTACCTAAAGACCCAGGACATTGGGAAGTAGCAGATTTAAGAATAGAAGAAATAGAAATCTGGCAGAAAAATGGCTTTCAAGACGGTGGTGGCTATCCTGAACCGAAAACTCATATTTCGCTAGAAAACCCAAAAACAGAACTTGAAAAAATCGCTTCAAAACTTAACAAAAAACTCGAAGCACAAAGAGCTAAAAACCGAGACCTATCAAACCCGACAAACTGGCTAGTAATTGCAGACGAAACCGACATTTTAAATATAAAGAAAAAATGGAAATTACCGGAAAATTATTTGTTATTCCTTAAAAACTACTCGCCTTTAAACGTATTTATTGACAACAAAAGATACTTTCAAGGTTTGCATTTATATGGAGCTTCTGATCTGATAAATAGACAGGAAGGCTATTCATTTAATCCGGTAACCAACAAATCAGTTGAGGATTGGCCAAAGAATTTTGTTGTAATTGCTGATGCAGGAGCTGACCCGTATTGCATAGACATTAATGAAATAACAGAAAATGATGCACCAATTTATACAAGTATACACGGGAGTGGTGAGTGGGAATTTGAATTATATGCAGACAACTTCCTAACCTTTTTAAAAGAAATTGCGGAAAAATAATATTGACACTATGGATACAACTGAATTCGACCATTTACCTGATGAACTTAAGGAAAAAATTATAAAATCCAGACAGGCTTTTCTTCAAGCACGAGATATCAGCGATAAGATTTCGAGCTCATTTCATATTTGCAATCTGAGTGTTTCTGCTACAGCAGACCATGCGATTTCAATAAGTGGCATCACTGACAATGAGGACGAAAAAAATGCTGTCCAAAATTTTGTGTTACAAACGGAAAATGTTTCAAGTGTTTTCAATGGGATTGAAGTTCTCTCAAATCCTACAGCACTAAGCTTGGTTGTCAATGGAAAGGAATTTTTCGTCACTACGTTGGCAGAATTAAAAACTGTGGTTGCACAGTTTCATGAAACTGCATTTGTCGAATATACCCTTAGTGGACATGCTGAAACTACAATTATATTATTGAGAAATTCAACTCATTCATTTGCAATATATCTCCGATTCAACGGCGATGCTGGTTGCACTACGCATAATCCGAAAGGGACAACTATTGAAATTAAAGACTTTATATTGACAAATGGACAAAGGGATGAGTACCCTACGGCATTGCTTGTTGATAATAAAGATGGTTTAGAAATACTGCAGTTTTACTTATTAACAGGAGAAATGTATCCCGGGATTGAATGGCGAAAAGAATAATTATTATAAAAATAGGTCTTGCATCAGGTTTGCTGATCGGCAGTTTGAACTGGCTGATAACAAATTCAAGACATTAGTTGATATTGTAAAGGTTTTGAGCTATATACTCAAGAATGAATATCAAACGATAGGGCAGGCATAGACCTTTTTTCGGGCTATACTTTATTTTATCTCTAAGTGGTGTATTCCCAATAATGATCAGTATTGTCATTACAGAAAAAACCTTCAAACAAATTGCTTGCGATAAGCTGGTCCATTTTATTCTGATCCGTTGCAATTAAAAAGAAGAAGCGATCCCACTCAATGGTAAACAGAGTTTCTTTATCAGCCGAGTACAGGTAATAATCTTTACCGCCAATCTCATCACAGAATTCATATTCCGTTAATCGATCAAGATCCACAGTTGTGGTATTTTCATAAAACTCGTCAGTTATCATGATCTGTTTCTTTCCCTGGAGTTTGAAAGCTTTGTAGATGTCCATCTTTGAAAGCATACCAAAGGCACCTTCGGTCGGGTGGTAGATACTTTCGCTGTCTGTATAATTGTTAAGCTTTTCCATGAGCTCCGGTCTAGTAAAATTTCGGTTTAGCCCACCTATTGAAGTCCTTATTGCAATATTAAGTTCCGCATAGTCCGTCAGGGTTGAGCCATTCACGATATTTTTCCAAGATATCGCTTTAGCCCCCCTAAAAATATCTTCATCGGCAGGATATCGTCCATTGTCCTAACTATAGATTGCTCTATGCGCCTCCGGAAGTATTTTTAAAAAATCAATTTTCTTCAACGCTTCTTCATGCGATAGTAGCTTAGACTTTTTTAGATTAGTTTTATCAGTTTCCTCTCTGTCAAGTTGAAAGAAGGGGAGCAATGCGATGAATACGGTGTCATAATGATCTTTGAAATGCTCTTTTATAGCCCCTTCATAAGGGTATAACTTTTCGTCGTCAAATATGTTTCTCATAAGATATTGATTAAATATGTAATTTTGTAGAGATCTAAAAATTGGAGAAGAGCCAGATCTTGATCTCATTAGTTATTTTCCGATAATATAAATATGCGGTCCACAAAAAATAAATACAACAATTATTTGTAATTTTTGGGTGATAAAAAAATGAAGTTATATATCACACAAATCGTCAAGAATTGGCTGATCATTATTCACAGGTCTTTAAGCAAAATGGTATAACTAATGTAAGATTTGAAATAACCCCTTAGTTATTATGAAAATAGAAAACCTACGTCTTCCAGGGAAAGAAGAATTTGATTTTAGGGAATACAGATATATTAATATTCAAAGTATTAATGGAAAAATCACAAAGGATAATTTTGTCAACATGGTTGCTTCTGCTAATAAACCTTTAATTCCGCAAAATGGAGGTGTTTTAAGCGAAAATTTTATTATAATTACTCCAGATGGCAGACATTTTTATGGACTGTCATATTCAAAAGACTTAATAGGATGGCGGCAGCAGATAGAAAAAGGTGTCTCAGTACTTAATTTAAATATGGGCGAAATTAAGAATGGGGAGTATTTTTCTATAATTAATGGAGAAAACTATAAATTGGAAGATTGTCAGTTTGAACGTTATAATTTTTATGATGAAGCAGGCAATTTAATAAGCCTTAATACTCCATTAGAAAAAGAAAGAATACTATAAATAGGCGACGTGTAATATTAAGGAACAGTCTGATAATTTAGCCATAATATGAATGGGTTACAGGGAAGTTATGACATTTTAGAAAGGAAAAATATCGAACATTTTGTTATTTACAATTTAGACAATGCGATTGAGGTATTATCAGATGAGCCAGCCACCTTTCGATGGCTTAGTAGGGAAGAGGTTAGAAATTTTGACGAATCATGAAAGGTACATGCGCTACTTTGCAACATTCCGCCACAGTACAATATCAAAGTCAGTCAACAGCTGGCAAATTTTACCCTCGCTGTCCCTTCCGATGTAAGTAGCATAAAAACCATCTCCATACCCAGTGGAGAAGAAGACGGCATTTTGATTCTGAAAGCTGTAATTTAAATAATGCTCGAATTTTTCGGAGAACATATTGTCCCAATTTTTATCGAGCAGCGTATTCAGACTATCCTTTGCTACCTGATCAACGAAAAGACCTAGTCCTGCATCTACTCCATATCCATAGATTTCTTTGGAGTTGAGGGGGATGGGAGCCTGTCCAGGTAATAACGCAAACTCCCATTTACGGATCGGCTTTTCGGAGAATTTTACCCGTGCAAATGCGACCCTTCGATCCTTATTGGCGTTGATATTTGCCATTGCCAATTCGACCGGGAACTCGCCAATAGGGAACTTCTCATTAAAAGCAATCGCATTACTTAAGGTAACGGGATCAGTAGCGATAATGTGACCAGATGATACCTTTAGATTTCCTGCAGCTACCTTGTCAAACGTTATTTCCGTGCCGAATTGCGCTACTTTTGTGTCCATCGCGAAACTACCCTCAAATATCTTTGGGAATGCCAGAGTGCTGTCTTGAATGGTTATTTTCGGGATCGTATCAGTCAGGTCAAATTCGGTTGTTGGTGCAAGGATATCGTTATTATTACTTGGAGCCTTGTTTTTCGAACTACACGAAAATAGCGCAATGGCCACCATACATATTGTTATTATACTTCTGCACATAGGGAATATAATTATCTTTGTTTAATTCATGACTCTACAGGATGACCTATTTCCTTAAATAACTTTCTGAGCATTTCATATGAGCTACTATCAGCGACAACCTGACTGGAACTACCTATCGCCATTGCTTCACAACTTAAACAGATATTCAAAGCAGATATAATTTCGCCCGAACTTTTGTAGAACACGATAGCATCCCTGTAAATAGGAGCACACATCTAATGGGACACGTCAGTTGTTTTCGCAAGAAAAATATTCTTTAGTAGACTGACAGTCTCATTATCATAGTGAAAAGTATTGATTCTTTGACTAGAAAAATGAAATCGACCTGTATCATCAATTAAGTATTGTGTTACACTTAATAGCGCGTCCAATTCGCTCAGTCGAAATTCTTCGGTTTCGGTGAGATTATTGCATTTCTCCTTTCTCACTTTTAACCTGTTACGTTCTGGTTTTAGCACTTGCAGCGCAGCGATATATTCATTTCCGCGCTGAAGAGAGTAGGTTTCAATGTAATCAAATGATAAACTCTGTATATAATGAGAAGATGTGATTGAATTCGTGATACTTTTCATCGTTAAAAGTGAGCGGTTATTTCTCTAAATACTAACAATAAAAATATAAAAAATAGCTGTATTAGCTAATTATAATCTTAATAAGCTTCTTCAAATAGAACCTAAAAAAGATCTCTAAGGGATTGTCCGTCTTACTTTTGGTGCTATCCAAGGATCATAACTCTTAGCGTTTTTTCAAACTTTTTCTCATTGGACAAATTACGTATATTTGGGTGTCAGCTGTAATACTTTAACCAATAATATGTCAAGAAATATTTACGCTTTTTTAGCAATAATTTTACTACTTCTACAAAACTGTAGTGGTCAAAAAACGGATACAAAATTTTATGATAAGGATTTTAAATGGTCAATTCAAATTCCAAAAGACTTTACAAAGGTAAGTGCAAAAGAATGGGCTGAAAAACAGCAAAAAGGGGAAAATGCACTTGAAGAAACGACAGGAGAAGAGGTAATAAATGAAGCCAAGACCATTTTTGTATTTAAGACTGACGATATGAATTATTTTGAGGCAAACTATCAACCTTTTGATATAAATATTGATGGAGATTATCGTGAAAATAATAGAAATGTAAACCATGCACTGTATCAGACTTTTAGAGATAATATGCCGAATGCACGAATTGATACTTTAAGCTCAACTGAAAAAATTGACAGCCTGTTTTTCTACAAATATGAAACAAAAATTTATTTGCCTAATAATCAGATTTTGGATATAATTATGTACAGTAAACTGTTTGATAAAAAGGAATTTACTGTTAATATTATGTTTACCGATCCAAAATGTGGAAAAGAGATGATTGATGCCTGGAAAAATTCTAAATTTGAAAAATAAATAGCACTACGGCTAAAATAGTATTGGCTAAACGCAGGTGAAAATCTTGAATTTAAAAATTCAGCATTTTTATGACGGTCTGTTTGACCCAATGTAGCTTTTGGCCAAATTTCGAAATGAAGCCAAAAAGCTAATTCAAGTTTTTAAGACTGCAATTTATGCCAACTAATATAGAAAAAGATCGCAAAAGAATTTCTTTAAGTATTACAAAACCTTTTCTCAAGGACAATAGTTTTCAAACAACATCAGGTAGGAGTCATCAGTCTCGCCAACAATCTTGAAACCCACGCTTAAATATAGATTCTTTGCCTGATTGGTTTTTAAGACACTTAATGTGATCGATTTCTCTGATTCAATAGCTTCCTTTATCAAATCATTCAATATTCTCCTACCGATTCCATTGCCTTGGTAGGAGGGGGCCACCTGAATTTGTATCAGTTCTATGTTATTTGCTTGTCTGTGGACCTTTAGCAGACCTATGTCACGTTTATTTATCTCAATTATTGTGGCATGTTCAAATTGATATTCAACCCTTTGTAAATGCGCCTCATCAGAGACCGGTAAGGAACTAGCAATTAAATGCGGATTCATCGTCTGGATCCTGAGACCCAACAAAAACTTGAGGTCAATTTTTAATGCGGGTCTGTATTTGATTTCCAATATCATATTTTTAGCAGATGTCTCAGATCCCATTCCTTTTTATTATGCCCAGCATCGATTCCTCCTCCGATAGTATTTATAATATCCCTGACAGAACGGTCATGATAATTGATTAAATCCAGCGAAGCGCCTTTTGACACAAGAAGATTTATAATTTTGATCATATTCTCCTGACCGCGGTAATTCATTACAGCTATCCATAAAGGGGTATTCCCATTTATTTCACGGATATCAATTTCTGCACCGTTATCAATTAAGTGGCTTACAATTCGATAGTTCATTTTAGAAACGGCTACATGCAGAGCTGCAAGTTCACCGCCACGTTTATTCCGCTTATGATTTATGTCAATGCCACATTGTAAAAGAAAATCTATCAGATCTTCCGCTTGGTACCTTTTGTCATATCCGGAACCCGCATATGCTATAAGCAGACTGTTCTGGTCATACGCATCGGTTTTGCAGAAATAAACACCTTCTGACCTTGCTTTTTCTTATGTATCAATGTCATTTTCGTAGATCATTTTAAATAATTCTGTAAATTCCATCTTTAAGTCTTTTAATGGTTTGCCTCCCTTTTAAAATTAGTAATTCGTCACCGAATTTTCTACTTTTAACTACTCCAGTTTTTTGGGAGGAGGTCAATTGATAAAGCAATAAGTTTCAGTCGCTATAATTTTTGTCTAACAACGGGCTAGCATAAAGTTCTTTTATTTTATGTAACGTATTAGATATGAACTTGATAAATCAGTTTTTTTATTGAAAAGCAGAATTCTTTGGACAATGGAATAAGAATTAATAAATTTGGTTGATTATGAAAAGGACAACCAAAATTCCGAACAGTGATACTACCGATAAGGAACTCATAGAAGAGGTGAGAAGAGGTAGTTTGTCCGCATTCGAATTTCTTTATCAACGTTATTCGATCAAAATGTATAGGCAAGCCTACGCAATTTTGAACAATGAAGAAGAAGCAAAAGATTTGACCCAAGAGCTATTTCTCAATTTTTGGAATAAGATAAAAGACATCAAATTGGACTCAGATTCTATTTTTGCCTACTTATACACTGCAAATAAGAATTTGGTTTTCAAAAAACTGGAACGCGCCAAGCTTCATAAAAAGCACCAGGAATATTTACAGAATAGTTTTGAAGAATTGGATTTTGCAACTATCGATCAAATGAATTACTCCGAGCTTAAAGGAAAGCTAGATCAGGCGATAGCATTATTTCCATCAAAAATGAAAGCGATATTTGAGCTGAGCCGAAATGAACATCTTTCCCATAAGGAGATTGCCGAAAAGCTTAATATATCAGATAAAACAGTAAAAAAACAAATCAATAACGCAATCAAGCTATTAAAAAATGAATTGAATATTCCTTCAACAATGTCCATTATTCTACTGCTAATCTTGATGCAATAATTTTTTTTTATTTTTTTCTACTACCAAGCCCACCTTTGCCGGTTTATCTATTTAAAGACCACTAATCAATTGTGCTATGAAGGATTTTTTTCGGCTCCTGTTTAAAAATTATAACCAAGATTCGTTGCTGCGGCAGGAGAGGGCTGTGGTCGATCAGTGGTATCAAAAACATGTGGATGATCTAAAAGAAGCACCAAATGAAGAACAGGCCCAGAAAGAAATTTGGAAACAGCTCATGGTTCGTATCAAGCCTGAGCCAAAAGTCAGATCCTTACAGATCTGGAAGTGGGCAGCAGCAGCCATATTTTTTGTAGTTCTTGGAATAGGCACTTATTCCATTATTAACGACAAGCCTGAGCCTTTAAATATCGCCATGATTCAACCCGCTTCTCGGCATGCATTGTTATCCATAGATGGTGGCAAAGAGGAGCTGGAGATACATGATTTAACAACGGCCACACTTGGAGGAAACGCAGATAAAATTGAAAACATTCAAATTACTGCACCTAAAGGAGCTTCTTTCGATCTAACCCTACCCGATGGAACAAAGGTCTTTCTGAATTCGGATTCAAAGATCAATTATCCGAGAAAATTTACCGGCAATATGCGTCAGGTGAGATTGGAAGGAGAGGCCTATTTCGAAGTCGCACATAATAAAGAAAAACCTTTTATCGTAAAAACAGGTACTACGGAGATCAAAGTATTGGGAACTAAATTCAATGTTCGGGCATACCCAAACATGGAAGATAACCTTGTATCACTTTTGGAAGGTTCGGTTCAACTTAGTAATCAATTTTCCAGCATGCTACTCAAGCCCGGAGAAATGGCTGTTATACAGAGAAACGCCCAAAATATTCCAGTTAAAGATATCGCTGATGCTGATCCGATAGCTTGGAAAAGTGGATATTTCAACTTCAATAATATACCTGTTTCAGAGATGGCCTTAGAGATTGGACGTTGGTACAATGTGGAGTTTGACCTTAGCTATCTTAAAAAGGATATCCGTTTAACCGGACGAATTCGCCGGGATAATAAGTTGAAAACGTTACTAGCATTGCTTTCCTCAACGGATGAACTCTACTTTGAAACAAAAGATCAACATATTGTAATTAAAAACAACTAACCATTTACCTTAAAACAAGTATGATGAAAAAGCGCATGAGCTTGCTCTTTCTGTTGGGAGCGATGAACGGCTATTGCTTTGACCTTTGGGCTCAAGAGATCAAGCTCAATACGGACAAAAGTTCGCTGAAAGAAGTACTGCATAGGATTGAGCAGCAAACAAATCTCTCTTTTCTCTATAGTAGTTCAACGATAGAAGCTGCCAAACCCGTATCGATTCGTGTAGACGGCAAAAAGATAGAGGAAGTTCTTCCTATGATTTTTAAGAACCAACCTATCTCTTACACGATAAAAGATGGTATTATTTCACTCAAGTTGAAAAGCAACCTCAGGCAAAGCGGTGAAATCCAAATCGAGATCCGGGATGAGATAACCAATTATGTTATCGAAGGTGCTACAATGAAGCTCTCCAATGGAGATTCTTTTAAATCAAGTGCCAATGGATCTATTGAGTTTTCGCTACCTAAAGGAGTGAAATCATTGACAATAAGCAGTTTGGGCTATGGGACAAAAACAGTAATATTAAACGAGAATCAGACGAAATACGTAGTCAAACTAACCACACAAACTAACCAGCTCTCTGAAGTGATTGTCAATAGTGGTATCATCAATCGAAAAAAAGACTCGTTTACTGGGGCTACGGCTACAATCTCTGGTGAGGAATTAAAGCGAGTTGGGAATATGAATATTCTCGAAAGTATTAAGTCCTTGGACCCGTCCATCGTTATGCCTGAAAATATTAATATGGGAGCCAATCCAAACGCTCTTCCACAAATAGAACTTCGGGGACAGTCAAGTATATCGCTCAATAATGTAAGGGATCGTTTTGCAAGTGATCCAAATCAGCCACTTATTATCCTCAATGGCTTCCAGACAACATTACAAAAGTTGGTGGATTTGGATATGAACCGGGTTGCGTCGATTAGTATTCTAAAAGATGCGGCATCGACAGCAATTTATGGGGCTCAGGCTGCCAATGGGGTAATTGTTATTGAAACTATTAGACCCAAGGGTGGCCAGGTACGAGTCTCCTATACCGCCGACACACGTGTCCAGTTATATGATCTGCAAAGTTATAATTTGATGAACGCGGCAGAAAAGCTAGACTTTGAAAAAAAATCAGGCCGTTTTACCAGTAGTTTTAAGGATTATAATCCAACCAAAGATAATTTACTTTTACTGGATAGCCTCTACAACGAGCGTCTTAAAAACGTTAGTGCCGGCGTGAATACCTATTGGTTAGACAAGCCTTTGCAAACTGGATTTACCCATAAGCATTCCCTCTATATCGATGGCGGATCCGACATTTTTCAATATGGTGTCGGAGTTAATTACCAGAATATAAAAGGGATAATGAAAGGGTCTGACCGCAAAAATTGGGGAAGTAATATTGATCTTACCTACCGTAATAATAAAGTTAATATCAGCAATCAGCTTTTTATTTCAGGTAGTGTAGGCCAAGAATCGCCCTACGGTTCATTTACGCAATATGCACAGCTTAATCCCTATTGGAAATATGACTGGACAGGGGATAACATACCCAAATACATCGAGGTGAGTGCTTTGGATTATAATAATAGAGATTACAATCGTATCAGCAATCCTTTTTTCAATGCCTCATTGAATTCCTACGACAAATCAAAAGATTTGAACATCATTAACAACCTTGCGCTTAACTATGATATCCTACCTGAATTACGATTTACTACCTCCTTTCAGTTAGGTAAGAGTGTCATCAATGGGACAAAGTTCGTTTCTCCGCTCAATACCCAATTTGACAATACCACCTTATATGAAAAAGGCTCTTATGTAGACAGCCGGCAAGAATCCCAAAACTACCAGGTGAACGGTATGTTTACGTACAATAAAGTATTCAATGAAAAACATGTATTGACCGCGAACGCGCGAGCTGAAGTATTCCATAGTTTTCAGACCTATTATGGGACTGAATTGGTTGGATTTCCAACTGGTGTAAAAGGCTTACCCTCATTTGCCTATCAGCAAAGGCCAAATACCAAGGCTGGATACGATGAGGCAACGGTACGTCGCGCAAATATGCTTTTGAGTGCAAATTATGTGTATGACAATCGCTACCTATTTGATGCAACATATCGTATTGACGGTTCTACTGCTTTTGGATCCGACAAAAAATACTCACCTTTCTGGTCTGTCGGAGCAGGAATTAATCTACATAATGAAGCGTTTCTAAAAGGAGCAAACTGGTTGAATCTCCTGCGTCTTCGCGCCAATATCGGCTATACAGGGAATCAAAACTTCGGTTCATTCCAATCAACCACTGTTTATGCATACGACGGTTCCAGCAATATCTTTGGGCAAGGCGATTATATTGTTCAGCTAGGCAATCCGGCCTTGGCTTGGCAAAAGACGATGCAAACGAGTTTAGGAATTGATTTTGGCGCATTTGACAAGCGTCTTTCGCTGACTTTGAATGGCTATATTAAAAATACAGATCCATTGATTATTTCGTTGAACCTACCGACTTCGACAGGTACACAGAAATATCCCGAAAATTTAGGTATACTGAAGACAAAAGGTTTGGAATTTATCGCAAATTATGCCGTTCTGCAAAATAAAGAGCGTGATATGAACTGGACCTTTGGGCTGCAGAGTAATATATACCAAGCCCGATATGATCAATTTGGTGCAGCAACAACAAATATCAATAACTATCTAAACCAGCAGAATTCATTACAGCGATATATGGATGGAAATAGTCCGTATGACATCTGGGCAGTTAAATCTTTAGGAATTAATCCAGCAAATGGTCAGGAAGTCTTCCAAAAGAAAGACGGGAATGCAACCTACGATTACGACTTTAAAGATGTCGTCAAATCGGGGTCCACACGTCCGATCAGTGAGGGCGTATTAAGTTCCCAATTCCGACTCGGTGGACTTTCCATGGGTATGTATTTGCGTTACAAGATTGGTGGATCCATCTTCAATACGGCACTTTACAACAAGGTTGAAAATATCTCGCAGCAACAACTGGATCTAAATCAAGACCGTCGTGCGCTGAATGACCGTTGGCAACAACCCGGTGATTTGGCATTGTTTAAGAGTATTGCCATCCAAAATTATACGCCGATGTCTTCACGTTTTATCCAAAAAGAAAATGTGCTTTCTGGAGAATCTTTTAGCCTAGGCTATGAATTTAGAAGGCAGAAATATCTCTGGATGAGTCATTGTGGCCTACAGACCCTGCGTTTTACAGCGTATGCAAACGACATTTTCAGGGTATCCACTGTAAATACGGAGCGTGGGCTAGACTATCCCTTTGCACGGAATATCTCATTTACTGTTAATGCCACATTCTAATCAAAACCAAAATGAAAAAAATCATCTATTTAGGACTCATAGCATGCTGTAGTTTTACTGCTTGTAACAAGTTCCTTGATATTAAACCCGTTGACAAAATCCTGGAGACAGAAGTTTATAAAGACGAAAAATCTGTACAGGTAGCCTTGAATGGTATCTATATGCGTATGGCAAAACCTGAACTGTACGGTGGAAAAATGACAATGCAAACGCTCGATATCCTGGGGCAATATTACAATATCGGATCGGCCCATACCTACACGCAATTATTCACTTATAAATATGCCGACCCTACTGTCCAACAAGAATTCGAAACCATCTGGTCAGCGGCCTATGCAAATATTTTAAATGTCAATAATTTTATTGAGAAGTTACAACAAGCGACATTTGCTATGGATAAAACCAGTAAAGATATCATGTTGGGCGAAGCCATTGGGATGCGAGCTTTTGTACACTTGGATATGTTGCGTGTATTTGGTCCTATACCCAGCCTTGATCCGAATAAAGAATCAATTCCCTACGTGCGTAGTGCTTCATCTAAAACCGAGAAGTTGCTTCCTTTAAATGAAGTTATAACCAATATATTAGCAGATATCAAACAAGCAACGCTTTTACTGGAAAATGATCCAGTGCGCAAGGAAGGTGTACAGAAAACCAACGAATCATTGACCGATAATTTTTTCAGGATGCGCAATCGCAGAATGAACTATTACGCTGTTCTTGCGCTGAAAGCAAGGGCAGAACTTTATTCTGGAAAGAAATCAGAAGCCTATCTTACCGCAAAAGGTATACTTTCAGATCTGGATAAGTATTTTAAATGGACTGTACCGACAACAATAATTTCCAATCCCGATAATCCTGATCGGCTTTTTTCTCCGGAGATTATTTTTGGTGTCCAAAATGATCAGATGTACGCGATTTATGATCGGAGTTTCAATCCAGCGCTAACAACCAATGCCATTTTGGTACCAGCCAAAGCAGCGTTGGATAATGTCTTTGAAAAAAATACTAGTGATTACAGATACTTTTCATGGCTTACCCCCACGATAGGAAACTACGAAAAGGTTTTTGTGAAATTTCAGGATGTACAGAACAAGAGTGCGGATTTTCGCTACTTTCAACCCCTGATCCGCAAAAGTGAAATCTATCTGATCTTGACGGAGACTGCTCCCAATGATAGTGAAGCCCTGGGTTATCTCAATGCGCTCCGCAACAACAGGGGCTTAGCTGATCTTGTGGTTATAGGAAACCGTATTACAGCAGTTGATATCGAGTTTAGAAAAGAATTTTACGGTGAGGGACAACTGTTCTTTTATAATAAAAGACTGGCAAAAACATCAGTTCCAAACCCCACCAATAGTTCAACGAAGCCTATTGCCTTGGAGAACTACCTAGTACCACTGCCATTGAGTGAAACCAATAATCGCTAATAAGATGAAAATTTTGAATATTATCTATCTGGCCACTTGTATAATACTTTTTCTAGGCGCATGTAAAAAGTCAGAACCTACAAGTTTTAGCGCAGCGCCACAGATCTATTTCTATGATGCCGAAACCAATACGGGTAAAGTCCGTGATTCTGTTATGATTTCATTTGCACGTTTGGGCAATGATATCAAGGAAACGACTGTTAGTGTACCGCTTGAATTTATTGGTACTGTAAGTACTTCGGATCGTCCGTTTCGTGTAGTCGTCAACAAGGAAAAAACTACAGCAGTAGAAGGTAAACATTTCGCGTTACTTCCTGAAAAGTATAAAGTTATGAAAGGAGCAAATAAAGCTGTTTTACCAATTAAAATTATATCTACTTCGGACCTTGACAACAAAACGGTACAGGTTGTATTGAAGTTAGAAAAGAACGAAAGCTTTGATACAAATTTTCAGTTTATAAACTCAGACCTCCATACGATGGATCTGTCCAGCTATCGCATATTGATATCCAATATGTTACTCAAACCGAGTTGGTGGGATGGTTGGATCGAGACCTATCTGGGAACTTTTTCACGTAAAAAAGTGGAGCTAATCTTTGATGTGACTAAAATGAATCTGGATGCTATCGAAAAGGCGGCTACGACCTATGATTGGGATCTATTGAAAGCGATATCAAGAGAAACTCAGATTCAGATCAATTATATGCGTAGCATTGGGCAGGAGCTGAAGGATGAAAATAACCGGCCTATCAACATGGGCTCCAATGTAAATTAAGCAGAATATGAAAAGTTTAAAATTCACCCCAATTATCTTCTTTCTTATCTTAGGTCTGTGGGCTTGTAAAAAAGACGATGCTACATATACAGCCATTGCTGAAGTTTCTATTGGAAAAATAGAAAATGAGTATAGTGTACTCAATACTGATCTATTGTCTATCAGTCCCGAAATAGAGCATGATGGACAATCCATTGACGAGTCAAAATATGAGTTTATATGGGTCAACCTAGGTGACGCAACGGTTACTAAGCAACCCCATAATGCAGATACGATAGCCAGAACCAGAAACCTGAGTAACGCAAAAATGGGATACCCATCAGGTAGCTATGAGTTTATGTATAAAATAACTGAAAAATCAACCGGAATCTATTATTCGAAACTATTTAAGGTAACCATTTCATCTCAGTTTAAGAACGGATTTTTGGTGTTGACAGGCGACAATACGACACCGCGTTTGGATATGATCGTTAATATCAACGGCCAGTTCAGTGCTGTGAAAGATATTTTAGGTAAAACAAATTCTGCTTTGAAGCTTATCGGTACGCCCTATTTTCTTAGTCGGATTACCAATCCTTTCTTTGGAGATAATGTTTATGTTGGAACAGCTGGAGGTACCAATAGGTTTTCATTAGAGTCATTCAACTATAGTCCTACCATGAATATTGTTTATGAGTTTAAAATAGGAAATCATACACCCGATAATTTTAAACCAACATACATGGTTGAAGGCTTCCAATCTTCAACTGCACTCTTTGCAAATAACAATATTTATAGCGCTTCATTTGTCGAAGGCCCATTTAATGTTCCTATCAATAATTATGGATCTGCTAATGAAATATTTAAAGCATCTAAGTGGATCGCCCCCTATATGACCAGTTCCTATGATGGAAATTTCGTTGTATTTGATGATGCAAAACAAAAGTTCTACAACTACCGGTCAGGTAACTTAGGCTGTTCGGAGCTTCCAACAGGCAAATTGTTTGATTACCATATTAAGAAGAAATTGATATACATGGCCTATACGACCAATAACTCAGGTGAAATTTATGCATTACTTAAGAACAATGATGACTCAAAATATTTTTTGGGGATCTTCTCTGCAGGATATAGAACGACTATTGGAGAGCAAATATCATATGAAGAACTTAATTTGCCAGAACTAAGCAACGCGAGTGCATTTGCTGTCAGCAGATCTTATGGTTATTTGTTTTACGCGGTAGGTAGCAAATTGTATTGCTACGATGCCGGAAATAAAACCGTCAAATTGATGAAGACCTATTCCAATAGGAATATAACTTTTTTGCGGATGGAAAAACCGCAATATGCCTATTCTTATCAAAATGAATTTGAAGGGCAATTATTTGTGGGAACATACGGATCGGCGACTGATTCGGGGGAAATCGACGTGTTTACTCCTCAGCCTATACAGGGTCCCCTTCAACAGACCTACCATTTTAGTGGGGTAGGGAAGATTGTAGATATATTACGTCTTTATTAGCCAATTACGCGTTTAGACATCATTGTTGATTCAAATAAAATAAGATAAAAATGAACTTAAAATCAATGAAATTAATTGTTCCCATGTTATTACTGGGAAATCAAGTTGCCTTTGGGCAGTTAGCTGCCAAAAAAGATATTACGCAAAAACAACTGTATGAATATCTCAATAAATTATTCGCGAAGAACACTTCGGAATCTAAAGCCGAAATTATAAAAGAGGCAGGCTATCTGGAAAAGTCTAAAAAAGAGGCTGATCAGTTGCTCGCTGCCAGACTCTATTCAAATTTGGATATGGCAGACAAAGGAGATGCCATTAAGGCAGGGATCACTAAAAAATTTCCAAAAGGATTGACCGTTCGGAACGAGGCTTTTAAAAAATTATTCGACGAGCCAGCGCAGTCTGCGGACCAAAAAGAAAAGTTGTTTCAAGCATTGGTAAAGAAGTTTCCGGAGACAAATTTCGACGAGAAGAAGCGAGGAATTTATGCTTATGGTATGGGGATGGTAGCACAGGAATATGCTAAGGAAAAAAATATGGATAAAGTTAGTCATTATCTTGATCTGTTAAAATCGAGGGATAACTATATCAGTAATTTGTTACTGGTCGTGCATGAGCTAAATAACCAGAAACAATATGGTTTTGTGGTCACTATTTTGGAATCCATTTATTCTGAACTTAAAAGACAGAAAACTGAAGGGACAAAAAACAACGAAGACTTACCGTATTTTGGTTCGATCGGTTTGGAATATGCCGAGGCTTTATCAGGTAATAATGAAGGGAAAAAAGCACTGGACGTATTATCTTTTGTGCACCGAGATTCACCTTCTGAGGCCTCTGTATTGGCTTATACAAAAGTGTTGAAGTCTGAGGGACAAAACCTTGATGCATTTAAATTATTGGAGGGACAGGCAATTTCCAATGGCAAAAGCTCAGCACTTATGAAGGAGATAATGCCGCTATATACGAAATTAAACAATAATCTTTCCGATACCACAAGCTATCTACAAGAATTGGATTTGCGTATTAATGAAGAGTTATTGACGAAGTTGAAATCCGAAATGGTAAAAAATGAAGCACCTCAATTTTCGCTGACTGATCGGGAGGGAAAAGAAGTTTCATTAAAAAGTTTGAAAGGGAAGGTTGTTGTTCTTGATTTTTGGGCAACTTGGTGTGGGCCATGTAAAATGTCTTTCCCAGGAATGCAGGCTGCGGTAAACAAATATGCTAACGACAAGGATGTTGTATTTTTATTTATCGATACTTGGCAGAAAGAGGCAAACTACAAAGAGTTGGTGAACAACTTTATTGAATCAAATAAGTATAGTTTTCATGTTTTATTCGACGAGATGAAAGACACCCAAAAGTCTGCGGTATCAGCATACGGTGTAAAAGGAATACCTACTAAAGTAGTTATTGATAAAGAAGGATTTATCCGTTTTCAAAGCTCAGGTGGTGGAGCTGATGTTGAAAAAATCGTGAATGAAATTTCAGCTAAGATAGAATTGGCAAAGAAAGGGTAGGTATAGGAAGTGGGGATAGCGTCTCATAAAGTGTGTAACTTATAGAAATATGAAGTTCGAAGTGATCTTGTGTTTTTTATTACACACTTTGTGAGACAACTCTTTTTTATCTCTTAATCTCATCCAACTCCCTCACCAATCTGTCCCGTTCACTGCTTCCAGTAGTCGAAAAGCAGAGTAGTGGAAGATTATACTTTTCCAGAATAGTATTTTTCATTAAATCACGTTCAGTTGTGCCATCATCATATATGTAAACAAAATAATATTGAGAGGCCCAATCATCATAAATATTATTTCGCTGATCACATGCTCCAATAGTAGGGTTGAAAAATAGGTTGGCCGGACATGCCTGCCTGATTGAATTTACCAGCGTCCGGGCGATTGTTGCTGCACGCCCTTTAGCGCCAAGTTTGTTTAATATTTATAGCGTAGTTCTTCATTACAAAAGGGTTTGGTTGGAGTAAGGTAATCTGCCAATCACTACCTTGAAATGTGTTGGATATATCACTTTAACACATTTCAAGATAGCGGCGGGATAAAACGAAAGATCTAGTTTCTTTTATTAAAGAATTTAGATCAAAGGCTAAGAAATATTATCTCCCTCTCTTTTTGATATGAGGTAAGGATTATGATATTGTTCATAAAAACGTTTCTTGTCGTCCCTATAGGCTGTCACTGCACCCATCTTATGCATCAGTTTGATATAGTACCATGCAAGGTCAACCTGATGAGGCCTGAAACCGCTACGTGCGCTTTTTGGAAAAAGGTGGTGATTATTATGCCATTCTCCAGCTACAATTCCGGGCCAGAGCTGATTGATAGATTTATCATTTATACTGAAATCTATTCCTTCACGTTGTTTGTCTTTCCCCTTAGCGTGCCCTTCATAGTTAAAGGTCCGCACACCTATCGCCCAAAACCCTGCGGCACCAAAGAGACTACAGGCCAACGCATTTCCTCCGATAAGGTAAAATGCAAGATACCAGAATGACCAGTTCAGCAACCATGACAATACTGCGTACAGAGGCGTTACATATGATCCCCATATTCTGTATTGCTCGTAGGAATTACCAGGTACACCAGTATGTTGCATGAGTAATCTGACCCGATTATAGTCGCTTTCGGTCAGGTTTTTTGATATCGGTTGATTGACATCGGCTAGAAAACAATATAGAAAAATAACGGAAAGTATTAGTAGACATTTTGCATTTTTTTAGTTAATTTTCGATTTTCCCACTACCATCGGTCTGTCTGCTCCTTTATTAATAAATGAAAACACATTGCCTTTTTTAGCCAGAATTGGCCATGTACGGTTTTCACCTTCATAATTTCTTCTTAAATTATCATACCTAGGCTCTAAAATTATCTTTCCATCATTATCTGCAAGGCCAGATTTGTCTTTTAACCTGATCTCCATTAGCTCAGGCGAAAAGTTATCGATCATATCATATATAGGCTCAAGTATAATTTTGCCTTGACGGTTCAGCACACCATACTTTCCTTTCTCTTTTATCAGCATGAGATCCGGATGGTCATTAATCACTTCCAGACGGTCAAATCGAGGATTAACAACCACATTTCCTTTCGTATCAATCAATCCATAAAGCATTTCATCTCCTTTTTTACTCGCTACCCACGCTAGGTTGTCATAAAATTCACCAACATAGGCAAAGTCGTTAAAGCGAACCTGCTTTCCATTCTCATCAATAAATAGATTTTCTCCCTTAATATTGATCTTGAAAAGTTCGCTTTGAAAAGGTTTGGCATCTTCTTTTCTATTTTCCGGTATATTAAAACTGCTGTAGTAGCCATTTCTGTTCCATTCTGGACGTTCAAACACTTTTTCACCTTTCATATTAAAAATGACATATTTGGATCCTTGTTCTGCCAGTAGGAGCTTATCGCTGAGCATCTTTAGGAGATAAATATCTTGAGTATAGGGTATCAAGACTTGTCCATCACTATTGTATACTGCCGATTCTTTGGTATAGCTCTTTTCCTCCACTTTCCTCCTAATCTCAAAAATTCGTGCATTTAACCACGTGATTTCTACATCGCCTACTGGAACAATAAACTGTTTCTTTAGACTGTTGTAGATCCCCAGTCGTTTATCATCATAAACAGGGAAGATAAAAGGACTGTCGTTAAGATCGCCATAGGTATAGCTTCGATTGATATAGATATCGGACTGTAGGCGATATTCTGGCGGTAATATTTCTTTACCCAGTTTATCGTAAATTCCATAGAGATTCCCATTTACAGCATAAAAATAAGTTTCTCCATGCTGGTTTACGATGGCAATTTCCGTAAAATTTGTGGGAAAAATAGGTTTTGCGTTTTCCCAATCGAAAATTCCTACTTTACCCTTGTCTTTTACATGCAGATAATAGGGCATCGCATCCAGTTTGGCTTCGGCGGCTATCCTTTCAAGGTATTCTTTTGAAGCATTTGCAACAGCAGGCATGAGTGATACACGGTCACCATAAAAAACTGTCTGTCCGGCTGAGTTTTTGAACTGGATCTCGTCATACTGGGGAGACAATAACAATTTGCCGCTTTCATCAATTAGCCCCATTCTTCCCGCCTTTTCTACAATAGCATGACCTCTTACAAAATCATTTATTCTATCATACAATGGAGGGGTGACTTCTTTTCCGGCAGCATCAATCAGCCCCTGCAACCCATGTTCTTCAATCTTAAGAAAGTCACTACCTCTCACCGGAATTAATGATTTGTAAACTGCAGGAAGTACTACAGTCCCCTGCGAATCAATCAGGCCATAGGCCTTATTTTGAAAAAATGCTGTATACTTTTTGGTTTTAAGTAAGATGTAGCTCAAGTCTTCATATGTTGGAGGAACAACTACTTTACCGCTTATATTTGCTATTCCTTGTTTTCCATTAAGATGAATTTGAAGCATATCCTCAAACAGATAATTCTTGCCCACTTCATCATAGATGGGGGGCTGGATAATTTCACCATCCGCTGCACGCAGCCATCCCCATTTATTGTTTTCTTTAAAACCGATGATATCTTTATTGATGATCTCCAGGGCCTGGAAACGTGGTTTGGAAATTACTTTTCCTTCTAGATCGATAAGCCCATACATTCCCTTTTTTTTCGTTTGTGCAAACTGGTAATTGTAAGGGATTCCCGGATACCATTGCCCATCATAATGGCTGGGTAAAGTCACCTCATCGTAATCAAAGTTGCTTAGTAATTTTCCATTTTTGTGGATCACTGCGTATGCTCCGTCTTTCACTACAGAAAGCAAATCACCTGAATGATCTTTGACATCATCAACCAACAATCCAGTAACTGGATGACAGAAATAAATTTTACCTTCTTTTTGCACTTTTACAAAAGGAGTACGATAATCACCAAAGCCGATAGCATCAAAGATAACAGGGGTCTGGGCTCTTGCTGAACCGGCAGTGGAAAGTATGAGGAATAATAATATAAGTTTGTTGATCATCGTTTTTATTCGTCTATTAAATTATTTTTAAAGGAAATTTCAGCTCCTGCATGTTCGATACCAATGGATTTAGATGAGATTTGCTGTCCATAAAAACTGTAACTTCATCTTTCACGCCCAAAGCATAAAATCTCGATCGTGCACGTTTACTCAGATTAGCGACAAATTAACAGTGTAAAAGGCCCAGCAATTTTTTGTATGCCATAAAGAACGTCGTCTGCCAAAACTACGCTTATCCTGTTTACAAAAACATCCCTGAATACAGCGAAATTTTTAAATATTTCCCTCCGGCCTCATTTTTAATTTTACAGATTGCAGAAAAACCATCTATCAATTATACATTTAGCGAATCGAAAAACAAACCTAGCGATTTATAAATGCTTTTGGAGTGGTACACGAGAAATACTTTAAATTTGAAATGAAAAATAACAATTGTGACCTGTCTCCAAAAAGCAGGACTTTTAAAAGTATAGACTTGTCGGCCATCTTGTCACGCAAGAAAACCGAAATCTGACAATAACGTATTCTTTAGGTCGACCAGCGGATATCGGGCATGTAAGGTATGTCATCCACTTGAAATGTTGAGCGAGACGCCTTCCTATATCAAAAAGATACAGGCTCTTGTTGATGCTTGCTACCATGTCATTGTCCCAAATCAACGCGGTTATGATAAGTCATCCTGTCCGACTGAAATAACGGATTATGACCTTGAACATTTGACCGGTGATCTTATTGACTACTTGATCACTTTGGTTACAAGGATGCCACCTTTGTCGGCCGCGACTGGGGTGCAAATATTGTTTGGAGTTTAGCACTATTGCATCCTGAACGGATTAATAAAATAATAGACTTGGCTTTACCTTATCAAGAGCGCGGAGAAAAACCATAGATTGAGTTTATGGAAACAATATTTGGAGGCGACTTCTATTTCGTTCACTTCAATAGACAACCAGGAGTAGCAGATGCTATAATGAATGAAAACGCATCCCAATTCCTGCGTAACATATTTTGTAAAAACGTACCTATAGCACCGCCTGAGCCAGGAATGCAAATTATTAATCTTGCAAGAGCAGAAAAACCACTTGGCGATACCTTAATGGAAGACAACGAACTTTCAGTGTTCATTAATTGTGAAATATCGATTTGATACTTTTTTTGACAAAACAACTACCTGTTTTTATAAGTATTTGGAGTCTGTCCTGTGCAGCGTTTAAAATATCTGCAGAATAGTGATGCGTCAGCAAACTCAAGTTCATCGCTGATTTGCTTAATGGATAGCGATGTGTTATTTAAATATTCCTTTGCTTTATTAATAATAGCAAATTCAATCCATGATTTAACAGATTTACCTGTCTTTTTCTTGATCAATGTACTTAGATGTTGCGGTGTTATATGCAGGTGGTCAGCATAAAAGGAAACATTACGTTGTATATGACCATGTTTATTTAGCAAGCTATAGAATGTATCCGTTATATCATTGATTCTGTTTTTTTGCAGGTTATTCTTATCTGATAGTGTGGGGTACGCCTGTGCTACGGCGGTAATTAAAGAAAAAACCAGGTACTGTATCATTTGCTCTAACAGAATTGTTTTTGGAAGCACGTAATGTTTCTGAAGCAGTTGAACTATATCTTCAATCAATAAGAGATCTTTTTCACTGGGGTGAATGACAGGCATATTCAACACTTCAGTATTGTTTATGAATTCTGGTAGAATAGTAAATTTATCGATAAAATCATAGGTCATCACAAAAAGGACAGCCCCAAAATCCGTACTCCAGTCCATTGGTTCAATGGGCATCTCAGGCAATATGATGAGTATTTTGTTCTGATCGACAGTACAGAGTTCGTTATTGACTTTCAACACTGCCGTACCTTCTTTACAAAATAACAGGATTAGTCCTTCAAATTTCTGTGCTGATCTTAAATAGGGCTGTATTTGCAGTGGTAAAGTGTCTATAATAATCAGTCCATCCATTTTATTTGGATAGTTTACATCATATGCGGTGTGAAGATCGGATATCTTTAATAAATCCACTATTTTTTCTTGTAAAAGTACAAAACGGCACTATTAAAGTTATGTGAATATCTAAAATTGAACATAAACACCTTAAAACCGAATATGTTTTCCTTGCCATCATCGTCTACATTTGCTAGCAAATCAATGCATGCAGTAGTAACTTTCACAATGAATGACCAAAAACAAGCTTTCCAGGGGCAAAATAGGATACGTATAGCTATTTCGCTGTTTTTTTTCTCCCATGGACTGATACTTTCTTCCTGGGCTAGTCGGATACCTGTTATTAAAACTAATTTAGGTATTTCAGACGCTGAACTAGGTACGCTTTTATTGCTTATGCCCGTCGGACAGGTTAGCACAATGCCTTTATCGGCCAGATTAATTAACCATTTTGGAAGCAAAAATGCTATCAAATACAGCTTCTTGCTATACCCACTTATACTCGTTATCATTGGTACGGCGACAAGCTATATACAGCTTGCCATCGCGCTATATTTCTTTGGGGTAGTAGGCAATCTGTCTAATATCGCCGTGAATACCCAAGGAGTCGAGTTAGAGAATATTTTGAAAAAACCTATGATATCTTCTTTTCATGGTACTTGGAGCATATCTGGTTTTATTGGCGCATTGATAGGGTTGCTGTTATTGAATTTGAATCAAACACCATTGATTCATTTCAGTGTGATTTTCCTCCTCGTTGTATCAATATGGATATTCAATATCAACTTCCTGCTACATGTAATACCTGTAAAAAGCGTTCGTAAAGACAGAAGATCTATTTTCAGATATCTTGACAAAACCTTGATTCGATTAGGTTTGATAGGATTCTTGAGTATGGCAATTGAGGGAGCCATGTTCGATTGGAGCGGAGTTTATTTTCAGGATATCGTCAAGGCCCCTGAGCAACTGATCATTCTGGGCTATACTTCTTTTGTACTCATGATGGCCACAGGGCGTTTTCTTGGTGATTGGCTGATCACCAAAATGGGTAGGAAACGTTTGATTCAGCTATGCGGGATATTGATGAGTACAGGACTAATTATTTCAGTTTTCTATCCTACAGTAGTACTCTGCACAATCGCCTTTATGGTCATTGGTTTAGGGAGTTCCTGCAGTGTGCCTACTGTGTATGGTGTAGCAGGCAAGCATAAGGCCATCAGTGCTGGGAATTCATTGACGCTGATTTCAACAATAGCATTTCTTGGATTTTTAATGGGACCACCCATGATAGGCTTTATCTCCGATTTATTTGACCTCAGGTATTCATATCTGTGTTTGTCGGTTTTCGGTATTGTTATGATTTTTATGGCTGGTAGAATGGACATATTGGATAAGGAGAAAGCACCCATAGAATGATAAGTAAACCGCAATCGCTTAGTTGCTTCTAAATGCTGTCAAAGTTATCCCTGTTTGCCTTTTGAAGTAGCGAGCCAAATATGATGTGTCCTCGAAATAAAGTCGATCAGCAATTTGTTTGATTGACAGTTCGGTCGTCCTTAAGAGTACTTTAATTTCTAGTATAACTTGCCTGTCAATCAAATCCTTTGGTGAATCATTTAAAAAGTCTTTAGTGATCTGAGAAAGATAATAGGGAGTAATGCTCAGTTTATTTGCATAGAATGTGACATTTCTCTGCTCGGTACTATGCTGACTGATAAGCTCCCAAAACTTCCAACATAGCAATTCCTTTCGACTGTATTGATGTTCAACATTAATTTCTGTCAGTGAAACGCTTTCGGCTATTTTGAGAAAGAAATTTTGTAGACTATTCCGCAACATAATATGCTGATGTGTTGTGCATGTATTTTTGATGTGTTTTATTTGCGTTATCCATCCATGTAATAGGGTGACTTCCTGACCATGGGGTCTGCAAAGTGGGGATTGATGTAGAAACAAGAATAGTTGATTAGGTAAATCAAAGGCTACTTCTGCAGCCAAACTTCGATCTACAAGACAGTAGAATGCTTTGAAATCAGCGGACACCCGTTGCACCACTGTAATATAATCCTCAGCCAGGACCAATACATCATTAGTCTTTAGCAGATAATTCTTAAAATTAACGCTAACTATGGAAGTGCCTTCCAAACATACAATTAAGGAAGTATAGCCGAGCCGTAGGGGATATCCCAGACTTTGGCAAAGATTACTTTCTCCTAGTGCTAGTTCCTCTTTTCCCAAGGAAATATCCGGTGTGTAGCTCATTATGGTACTTTTTATTTTTACCATAAATTTAGACTATTTATGGCAAGTAAGTATGATTTGTTTTCAAAAGTACCCATTTTGCGAAAATTTTGGCTATATCCCTATTCAATAAAGACTGTAATTTTGCCACGTACATTTAAAAATAGAATGATATGATTTTAGAGACAGAAAGATTGATTTTGCGTCCATTCAGAGATGCTGATGCAGCAGACTTATTCAAGTATGCTAAGGACGAGAGAGTAGGGCCAATTGCTGGCTGGCCTCCCCACAAGAGTGTTGAAGAAAGTAGTGAGGTAATCAAAAACATATTTTCGCAAGACGGAGTATTTGCAATCACACTTAAAGAGGACGACATTGCTATTGGGATGATTAGTTTGATTTTAGGGGAGAAAAGTAACTTTCCAATCACCGAGTCGGAAGGCGAAATTTCATATTGGCTAGGTGTTCCATTTTGGGGTAAAGGCATAATGCCCGAAGCAATCGGCAAAGTGGTACGCTATGGCTTCGAAGATTTGAGATTAGTAAATATCTGGTCCGGCTATTATGAAGGAAACGCCAAGTCAAAGATCGCACAAGGAAAATGTGGTTTCCATCATCATCATGTGGAAGAAGCTAGCTTAAATGAGTTAATGAATGACATACGTACAGAACATATCAGCAGGATGACACGTGATGAATGGACAATGGCTGTCCATGGCAAGGTCTCATTCTAATCGCAAGCATCTCTATAGGGATGCTTGTAATATATTTATGTATATATAGGGATAAATAATTGCTTGGAGGTCAAAGCTCAAATAGCCACAAAACATCAAATCTTTATGAAGTTAAATAGAATAGAGCGTTGGGAAAGAAAGCTGAATAGATACAAAAAATAAAAAGGTGCTAACTACAATGGATACAAATAGAAAAGTTTATTCCGGATTGGAGGAGATGGTGCCATATTTCCTTAGTTTCAACAAGCTATATGATATCTGTCTTGATGGAGATTATATGCTATGGTATGAAATGGGGTACTGGGACAATACTTTTATACCATTTTTTATAGTTCAGGATAATACGGTAATTGCAAATGTATCTTTATCTCCTATGGTAATGATTTTACAAGGGCGGTCCCATAAAGTTCTACAGATTAGTGCAGTGATGACACATCCAGCTTTTAGAGGTCAGGGACTGTCGCGTTATCTAATGAATCATGTAATGAGTCAATTCCGTGGGCAATATGAATTCATATACCTATTTGCTAATGTAGAGGTGTTAGATTTTTACCCAAAGTTTGGTTTTGTTAGGTTAGATGAAAGTAGTTTCAAACTTAAAGATTTAACAGATTTTGAACCCGTAAGTTCCGATTGGAGAAAACTTTCTATTCAAATCAGCGAAGATAAAAATCTCTTGGAGCGATTTGCTAAAGACCATAGATTTCTGTCAAATACCCTTTCGTTTGAGCCGAATCCTTGTTTAGCGACCTATCATTTTGTATTGCAGTTCGAAGATTCTTTGTATTATTCAGAAAAAAGAGACTGCTTAGTGTTGATGGAATTTGAAGAAGAAGACCTCAATATCTATGATATTTTTTCAAGTAGGCCATATAAATTAGAAGAGTTAATTCCTACTTTAGTTAAAACACATACGGAAGAGGTCAGTTTCTTTTTTGTTCCGGATACAGATTTTGGCGGAAAACTTGAGGTCGAAAAATATCCTTTCGATGATGATGCTCTTTACATATATCCTGAACACAAAAAGGATCTATTTATGGAGAACTTTGTCTTTCCAATAACTTCTCATTATTAAATATAACATTCTGAGCATTAATCATTATGAAGGCGACCATTATCGATGATCACAGCTAAGGTTGACAACAAGTAAGTATTGCCTGATCACAAAGTTTAGTTAGGACCGTTAAATTAATTACCGTTAATTTGCACATTTATTCCTTTTAATGGACAATTTTTAGTATATTGAAAAGGGATATATTTGTAGTACATTTTATATTGAATGAATTGTAGCATCCATCTAGTATTTTCCTTTTTCTTTTTTGGCCCGCTAGGGCCGAGATAAACAGATATGTCCGTTACGCACGGATATCAACATCAGATTTTACTTCACGAATTTTTAATATTATGTATTGCGACAGACTGTCGCAGCCTATACACTAGTAGATATGAATAATATCCCAAAGACTATAAATGAAAAGCGTAGTCTAAAATTACATCAGAATAAATTACATCCTGTCTGTCAGTTGAAAGAGAAAATCCAGTGTTATTTTCACGATTTTACACCTTTCGACGATTTAAATGAAGTTGTTAGTATCAAAGGCAATTTTGATGAGTTGCTCGTGCCGCAGGATCATCCCGCACGATCTACTAATGATACATATTATGTAGATTCGGCTCATGTATTAAGAACACAAACTTCTGCACATCAGAACGAATTATTAAGAGGAGGCTATAAGCGTTTTATCGTTACAGGTGACGTCTATCGAAAAGATACGATTGATCGCACACATTATCCCGTTTTCCATCAAATGGAGGTGGTGAAGGTATTACCCAAAGGTTCAGATGCTCTTTCTGACCTCAAAAGTACGTTATCGGGGCTAATTGCATATTTGTACCCAGGCAAAGATTATAGATTCCTGGATGATAGTTTTCCGTTCACAGAGCCTTCGGTACAGATCGAGGTTTATCAAAATGAAGACTGGATGGAAGTCCTAGGAGCGGGTGTGATCCACCCTAAGATTCTGGAAAATTGCAATATTGAAGCCACAGGTTGGGCTTTTGGATTAGGCCTGGACCGTCTTGTACTCTCATATTGCGATATCCCAGACATTCGCTATTTATGGACTACAGACGAACGTTTTATAAAACAATTTAACAATGGCCTTGCCCAATTCCAGGAATACTCTAAATATCCTCCTGTTTTTAAGGATATATCGTTCTGGGTCAATGGGTATACCGAAAATAAAGATGAAATTTGGTCTGAATATAATAATTTCTGCGAGATCATCCGTGAAGAAGGCCTTGATCTGGTTGAGGACGTTACTCTTCAGGATAAATTCCAAAAGGAGGGAAGGACCTCACTCAGCTATAGAATTGCCTATCGATCAGGTCAGCGTACGCTCTCCAATGAAGAAATCAATCTCATACAGGAAAAGATCAGAACAGTTCTTTCTGATAAATTTGAGATAATCTTAAGGTAATTATATCATAGGTTCTGCAAACTATTCGTCTGTAGAACCTATTGTTATAGAGCCAACATCAATCAAAGAGAATTATTGACTACAAACCGAAAGATGAGATTTTTTTGCTCCCGAAGCTATTTTAATGCAGCTTCATAGGAGTAAAATTCGGTGCAGAATTTGGCCATTAAAGAATCTGAAAAAACAAAACATATAGTTATAAAAGTATGAAAATTAGAAAAGCAGTCCAGACAGATCTGCCAAAGATAAAAAACCTTTATTTCCAACTCTTTGAAGAGATGGCACATCATGAACCCGATTATATGCAGACAGCAGATCAGGACGAAAGTTTTTTGCAAAGAGTCATCGCCGGAGAAGATCAGTTTACAGCATTTGTATATGGAGCAGATGATGAGGTAAAAGGAATTGCAATTACACAATTACAGGAGAGCCCACCTTACAATTGTTTCGTACCCTTGAAATGTATATATTTAATGGACATTGTTGTTGATACGGATATGCGTGGAATGGGAATTGGTAAAGCATTGATTGATCGCGTTAAAACGTGGGCAAAGGAAAACGAAGCGGACTATGTGGAGTTAAGTGTCTTGTCTAAAAACGCTTACGCTGCGGCACTGTATCTGCACGAGGGTTTTGAGCCATACAGTTTATCTATGCGATTGAAAATTGAATAACCGATTAATCTCGGGGCTCTTTAGATAATCATCCTAGCCAATTTCCAGCTAAAAGCAAAAATTGCAAAACCGAGCATCTTAAAAATGAAATATTTGATCAAGATGTAAGCTGGACCATTTATAACTGTAATGGAGACTATTCAATTCAAAGCATAATGTATAGTAAAAGCGGCGAGGGGTGGAATGAATTGGTTCACATGTTTGGCAATGCAAAATCAACTAAAGATCTCGACAGACTGCTGTTCATTTTTAAGACAATGAAAAAAAAGGAATAATATGCATTACCGCTCGGAGTTATCCATGCACAATCTGAAGTGCAATGGATCCTGAGCGAATTGCTCAAGCAACGTGCACAGGCGATCGAGTTGATGCTATTATAGGGCTTAGTGTAGATATCGACCAAATCTCAAGAAAGGGAGTCAGATGTTTCTGCCTAGTATTAAGATTATAAATCTCCTAGGGCAATTGAATAATAAGCCGTATTATTTAGAGAATCTATGAAGTTTAGTATAGCTATGAATAAGTTGACAGTTTTAGAATCAGAATTGCTTTCTGTTTTCGCACAGAAATATCAGGCTTTAACTAGCCATATAGAAAAATTATATGTTGTAAAAAGGGAATGTACCGGCGTAGGGCAGTATATATTTTTCAAGTATTATGACGAAGAAGATATCCTCCCAATTTCAGAGGATATTTTGTCGGTCGACAAAATCATAATAACCGAAGGAATTGATCCAGGTATTGGATTTGTTGGAAATATAGCAGATTTTAAACTGCATAGTTTAGAACTGTTCGTTTATGGGTCCGATGAATGGGACTGTACTTTTCAAAATTTTACTTTAAAGGATTTAAAACAGTTATGATGAAAAATCTAACATAGATCAGCCGAGCCAGCTTTCATACATTGAAGTGCTCCATTAGATCTGAAAGGAACTAAGCCGGTTTTAATAAGAATTGGCGGAAATGGTAAACATATCAGAATTAGAAAGATGAAAATTAACTATTCTTTTGTAGTATTTTTATATGCCTATTTGAATCAAGTTGACCTTTCATTAGATAGAAGTAGGTGGGAACATCTTGATAATCTGAGGGATTTTTATCTAAGCCAAATTTCTCCTAAAAAAGTTGCAAATTATCTCATTGATAATTTGGGATTAGATGTTAAAAAATTGAATAATTTGATTTTTATTGGTAAAGAGTCTTTGTGGGATAAAATTAAAGATTCATTATTATCTTCCTTCAAGAGAGATGTTATTTTGGAAGACGATAAAGTATACTTTTTATGTCAGAAATTATTGCTTTTGGATAATTTTTTAGAAGATGGAGAACAAATGCATAAATTAGAAATTGAGAAATTAAGGATAGAGTTTTCTAAACTAAATTATGGTACAGTCAAATTTAAACCTGCAAAAAAAGATCGTTTAAAGGCGAACAACATTGAACATTTCCTACAAAATGAAACATTGAGCACAATTAAAATTTGTGAGTTTAATAAAGGTTATTTTTAGATCAAAAGGAGATCTAGCCAAACTGCCTCCTTTAAATCGTATCGACTACGGCAGAAACTTACAATCTGTAAAGGATGTAAACGAATGTGAGCACATCGAAATGGTTATTTTTAATAATTGTAAAAAGATAGAAGATTTCGATCAGATCGAAAAGAGTTCAGGTCGGACTGTCCTGCATACTAGATTCCCAGGATAATTAAAAAAAGTAATATGTTAGATAGAGTTTGGGTTTTTCATGGAGAAGGAGGGCGGTTTTCAAGTGGAGTTTTTACTTCAATTGAAAAGGCGGAAATATGGATAAGTAGACATAAGTTATCAGGAGTTTTAACAGCGTATCCAATAGATGAAGGGGTCTATGATTGGGCCTTATTTAATGATTTTTTCAATGTGAAAAAACAAGCTCAAATGGAAGCCAATTTTATCCAACAATTTACTTTCGCAAGTCAAGAACATTATCATTATGAAAATGGAACTAGGGATGATTGATCTTCGAATACTATTTCCAGTAACCGTTAAGGTATTTGTCAATCTGATTTCTGTTGCTTAAATCGATTAATTGCAAGCTATTCCAGTCCGCTAAAACCATTTCGTATCCTTCTCCTAAGCTATATAGTGCGTCTTTAATCAATTTGAATTGTTCTCGTGAAATTTCCGTTCGAGAAGCTGTTGCGTTGATCGAAAGCCAAATATGTTTTACAAATTCTTCTTCTGTATCAAAAAATATAGTGAAGTTTGAGAAACCAAAAGCTTTAGTCGATGTTGTTTCGCAGTTGGCTATTTTATAGCCGACATAGTTAATGCTTTTTGCTTTTTCAAATTTATAATTTGTTAATAGTTGACTCAGCGGCTCTGTTAGGATTTCTTTTGAAAAAGTCGTTATAGACATCTGGCCGACTTCGAATATTTCAGTAAAACCCAGACCCTCTCTTGATTGATCCGCGAGAATTTTTACTTCTGCAATCCTCTTCTCTATAGACTCCCTATTTTCGGCGGGGACAATTTCAATTTGACAATAATCGTCGTCCCAAGACAGGGGCAAGTATGCATTTCTCTTAGTTTTTGATGCAATCTTTCGTTTAAATATTCTGAAAAAGTCTAATATCTTCATCCTTTCTTGATCGCTGTATAAAATGCCAATTAAAAAATCTATTTTATTAAATTAAACCCTGCTGTTCTGCATATTCTTTGAGGCTTGCCATTTGTTGCGGATTATATCTTTCTTTTAATATTTTCCTGTATTCAGCTCTAGCTTTATCCAGGAGCTTTAGCTCTGCGAAAAATGTCATTTTAGCGGCGGTGTTTAGTAAGGTTTGCTCGGAAGTTTCCAGTTCGTTGATAAGCTTTTGTTCAGTGTTTAATTTTTCCAAGAATGGTAAAATAAAGCCTGAAATATTATATTTCATTTCAGCAACTAGTTCTTCAACATCTGTTGTCGTTGTTACAGTATACCAAGTATCGGATAGCCCTCTCATAAAGCCAATTCTTTTTCTTATTAAACATTCAGGTTCGGTGGGGAATGCCGGTATATCATTGTTATTATAGTTAAAGTGAGCTAACCAATACTCGGGTGAAAATATTCCGACATTTATGGTGAAACGGATATCGTCTTTGGTGCTATAACTACTTTTTTGAATATTTATGATGTGACCGATTTTCTCAAGCGGCAGATAAAAGTTGTTGGCCTTCTTTTTAAATCCAAGAGGTTTTAAAATTTCAATAAAGCTTTCTTTTATGATTCTGTCAAATTTTTCTTGGTTTTCTGTTTTCATATATGACTGTTGGACTATATTGTACTGAATTTGTTTCAGGCTATAACTTTATTTTATACCTAAGTGCTGTATTCCCAATAATGTTCGGTCTTGTCATTACACAGAAAACCCTCAAACAAATTGCTAGCGATAAGCTTATCCATTTTTTTATGATCTGTTGCGATGAGAAAGAAGAAGCTATCCCACTCAATGGTAAACAGAGCTTCTTTATCAGCTGGGTATAGGTAATAATCTTTACCGCCGATCTCATCACAGAATTCATATTCGGTCAATTGATCAAGATCCACAGTTGTGGTATTTTCATAAAACTCGTCCGTTATCAGGATCTGGTTCTTTCCCAAGAGTTTGAAAGCTTTATAGATAGCGATCTTTGAAAGCATACTATACTCACCTTCAGTCGGATGATAGATACTTTCGCTGTCTGTAAAGTTGTTAAGCTTTTCCATGAGGTCCGGTCTCGTAAAATTTCGGTTTAGCCCGCCTATAGATGTCCTTAAGGCTGTATTGAGTTCCGGATAACCTGCAAGACCAGAACCGTTCACGATATTTTTCCAAGGTGTTACTTTACCCTTCCTAAAAATTTCTTCATCGGCAGGGTATCGGTCATTGTCGTAACTATAGATTTCCCTATTCGCTTCGGGAAGTTTTTTTATTAAATCAATTTCCTTCAGCGCTTCTTCGTGCGATAGTAACTTTGCTTTTTTTAGATTAGCTTTATCAGTTTCCTTTCTGTCAAGTTGAAAGAAGGGGAGGAGTGCGATGAAAACGCTGTCATAATGATCCTCGAAATGCTTTTTTATTGCTCCTTCATAAGGATATAACTTTTCCTCGTCAAATATGTTACCCATAAAATATTGGTCAAATATGTATAGCCTTTATTTCAAATCCAATATATGTAATTTTGTAAAAACTTGAAAATGATAGATCCCGAATTCTAGCTGATTATGAGCTGGGGTATAAAGTAAAAAATGTCAACAAACACCTTAAATTATGAAAAAGAATATTTTCGCAGCTATATTGCTATTTCTAACTACACTACAAGCTTTTGGACAGAAGAATGCCGATTTTCCCTCGTTTGAAAAGTTTTATGCAAGTGTAATGAGTACTCTGAGTTATCCTCAGATCCTTCAAGATAATTGTGCCTCAACTTTAACACTTATTAAAGTTATTTTTGATAGCTCTGGAGAGATCCAATCTTTAAGCTTCTCGGATAGTGCTCATCCTAAATTTGTAGAACATATGCAAACAATAAAAAATGAACTTGATTTCAAGAGCATTTATATTGATCTTAAAAAAATAGGGCATTCCACTAAACCTGTATTAATCCCCTTCTGTATTGATTTTGAGAAAATCGGTGAATGCAGATCGAGGATTTCATCATACGATCTTCTGAATTTATTCCTTTTTTCTGGGAAGCAGTTTTCGGGCGAATATTTTCTATATCCAAATATTTATTTCAGGTACGTAGTAGGAAGAACACATGAAGAACATTTTTAAGCCAACAAACTTCCCATTTCGTCAGCCTGAATAAAGCCAAATATTACAAATGAAAAAACGTTATATAGTTAGCCCAAAAGATAAAGAAGCGGCAGAATTATTAGATTATGATAAGGCTACAGCTATTGACTTAATTGAGTTGGCCTTGACAGAGGAGCAATTTAATGCATTAAATTGCGACGGTGTTTTTTCTAATTTGAATGAAATTCTAGGAAGTAACATTGATGATTTTGAAGATGAGTTGATCACCGGTGACAAACAGCTTGAGATGGGTTTAAGCTATTTAAGGGCTATCAGTGCAAAGGACGAAATTGCCAGAAAAGTAATAGAAAAAATAATTTATTTATTCGAAGAAGCTTTATCAAGAAAAACAGGTGTGTACTTCTACTTTTGAGACTATAAAAACGATCAAGAAACGTTATTCTCTTTTGTTTTGATAATGGTTGTTAATGAAGCGATGTCTGTAAATCCTATAGCTTAGACTTGCTAAAATTGATCCAATTTATATATAATCTGAAGTCGTTCTTTCAAAAGCTCAGCTTTAGAGTTGTATTGATCAAAATAAATTAGGTGCTTCCCCGATTTCAAATAGTCCAGAATAAATACATATGAGAATATTGCTCGTGTATATACTGTCGAATTAATTCGTTTTGATTCCTTTTTATTGATCTTCTCATACTTTTTTACATCCTCCGCTTTTAGAGTTTTTGGCGCAAATTTGACATAAATTACTAGTTTTTCAATTAAATCAGTATGAGATAAGTAAGCTGTGGCTAAATGAGCTTCTATAATATTATACAAAAATTTATCATCTGAATTCACCGTCTTTATTCGGTCAATAGCTTCAGTCACAAGTAAACCTCCTTGTTGCTGGCTCAATAATTTTGGTATTTCAATATTTACTAAATAATTACCTTTTATCGAATTGATCCATAATCCTGAATTCCCAACCTCAATAATATATTTATCCTTTTTTAGAAAGGATATTAACTTCAAAGCCTCTTTGCTGTTGATTGAAAGTTTGTTGGCAATAGTTATAGGGTCAATTTTTTTATTGTCTTTAAGATTGAGTATCTTTCTAATATCATTGATACTATAATCCCCAATTTTTGAAAGATAGTTAAACATATAATTATTCCGTATAATACTAAAGTAGTGAAATTAATTTAGATCAACTTATGATAGATAAAGATGGTTTGACCCTCATCCAATACTTTAATAGAAGAATAGCTGATGCAGTTTTTTTGAAAGACTATATCGGTTCCATAACGATCAAAGCGTGGGAAGATACGAGTTATGGTAGAACCTACTATTATGTAGAGATTGACACCATGCTCCTTAACGGTGAGGATGATCTAAAGTTTCCTGAAGTAAAGCAAAAGGTCACAGCAGATCTACTTCAATTCATTGGCAAAGAAAGTTCGTCATTTGGTAGTTATCTTTTAGAAGGAAATGAATATTCTCCGTCCGAAAAGGGGTATTGGGATAGATTATATAACTTTTATCAAATTTATAATGTTATGTGTACTGTTGCGCTAGATACTTTATCGAGAAATTTCCCCATTTCGATGATCAAAATTGATAGTTTGGAAGAAGAATCGAAATTCTGGTTTGTTAAGCGATATTTTGATAGGATACGTTATAGCCGAAATACTTATGAAGATTATTTCGATACGGAGATTGAAGCAGACATAAATCAGTTTGAGAACCTGTCATCAATAATAAAGATTTCACAAAAACTTAGAAAAAGCAACTTTATTGTCTCGGATACAGAACTAATGGAACAACTATATAGTGGGAGTCTATTTGATTTGAGGAAGAAATTGATTGATTACGAGATCCCGATGAACTTTGCTGACTTTGGTATAGAGTCGGCGATACATTTTGATATCAGAATGTTGAAATCCAAAATTGAGAATGAAGGCCCATCTAATCCAGATAGTTTTTATAATTTTAATGAAGGTGTGAATAAACTTTATACGCTTTGCTACCAAAAATCTCAAGGTAATCCAAATGCGGGTCTAAAATATCGTTTAGAAGTTGGAGACGTGGTTCTACTTGCGAATGATGAAGTTTATCGTATTACTGATATAAATAAATATCGGAGATTTAGCTCATTATTGGGAAGCAAAATGGGTCCCAAATTTATTGTCGGTAAACGCACTGAATATATCTATATAGAGGAGATCGAGAAAGTAATAAAATCGGAAGACTTTGAACAAGGAATTCGTGAAAAAACCTGGTTTAGTATCAAGAGTTTTATTCGATTTATGAGGAAGAAAAAAGATGTAAATTTGATCAAATAGAAAATATGGAAATTCTTATTACCATTACATTAAGCATAATATGTTCATTGTTGTATGATGTGTTTAGGATGCTTTTCTTCCAGATTGAAAAAAGTATTTTAAAAAAATATAGGGTATCATATTTATACAGATTTAATGTAACTACTAGTTTGCCAGTCTTTTAATCTTTTTACCTGTCAATTTTTGTAAAACAAGCCATATTTCTATTACACACATTACCAGCTGTTTAAATATTGTTAGGTTGATCACTATTTTGATTTCACAAAATAGTGATTGTAGAAAATCATTTTTATTTGGAATATCAGGAAACAAACTGAAATAGTGTATATTTGATATGTTAAGGAAATAAAATATGGAATCATTTATTGCGATTGCACTTAGTCTATTTTGCTCCTTGTTATACGACTTCGTCAAGGGGCTTTTTTTTAAACTAGATGAATATCTAAGATCAAAAAAAACATCTCAGGTTATAATCCTTTAAAATTGCTTTAAATCAATCTAACAGCTTCTTACATAGCTTTTTATATTTATCACGTTAACAAACTAGGGTACAAATTATATTTTTCAACTTTTTGATATTAAGTGTTTTATATTTTGTTTGAAATATAATTGAAATTAATCCATTTCTAATTCATTATCTCCTCCAACTTCTGGACCAACCTTTCCCGTTCACTGCTTCCAGTAGTCGAAAAGCGGAGTAGGGGAAGACTATACTTTTCCAGAATAGTATTTTTCATTAAATCACGTTCGGTTTGACGGCCTGCGCTTGTATGGTAAGCATAACCATCCACTTCGATTGCCAGGACCGGATTCTTTCCAAGTTTGTTGTAGATCAGAAAATCCAGGTGCGTCATGTGATGGCTTGCATATTTCATTTCATCTGGTGTCAATAAGGCATAGTCGTCGATCAGGCTCCGCAATGGAAAATGGAGGAGCACATCATATTTTGAAAACCTGTCATCAGATAATACAGAACCCACCAACGTATACATCAGGTTTTCACTGTCAAATACCGATTTGATACGCTTCTGGGACAAGATCCTACGCCGCTTTTCCTCATAGCCTTTATACAAATAATCAAATATAGAGTGCAGCTTACTCTGTATGATCGTGAAGTTATTGTATTCGATATAGCGGATCAGGTCGGTGATATTACTTTCGTTTTCGGAGTCATTGCCATGCACCAATAAGATCAACTGGTCTTTAGCCCGTGAGATTGCCACATTTAGTCGGTTAGGGTTATCTGTAAATTCGGAAATTTCATTGTCGACCGTCGAAAGAATAATCACATCATTTTCTCTACCCTGAAATTTATCAACCGTGTCAGCTATAATCTCCGTACCCGCAAATGTACCCTGCAAGGCATTTGTCTGATTACGATAAGGCGTCACAATACCCAGGTCAACCGAAGCAAGCTGCTGCTGCGGAATGATCTCCTGTAGGATAACATCAATCTGCCGCTGATTCATCCGTCCGCGGGCATGATTACCGGCTACAGTCCTGTACACTAGAAGAGGTTCACGCTCCGTTGTAGGCTCCGAGAGTATAATGAGCTGATTGTTGTAGAATTTTCGGTTACAGAATTCAATAATCTTTGGATGGCAACGGTAATGTTCTTTCAGTAGTGTTTTATGGACATCCGGGAATAATTGTGTGATGGATGCAAGCAAACTATTTTTCGCATAATGATAAGGTTCAGACAGCTTGAATGCATGAAAGATCGCATCCGTCTTTTGGGCCATTGTCGCATCCACTACATTCGGCAGCTGTTTGAGATCACCGACAATAACGGCACGTTTGGCGCATGATAGGGCCAATGCACCCGTTGCCAGATCCACCTGTGAAGATTCATCAATGATCACATAGTCATAGACCGTATGCTCAGCCAGGCACCTGCGCAGGGAATAGGTGGTACTCATGATGACAGGATAGTCTTCGATGAAACTGGTGGACTTACCACGCAGATCAGCCTCCTGATATATTGGACGATCCTTATGCTGATACCTGTTGTAAAGTACATTTTTAAAAAGCCGCATCGCGATTTCCGTATACTCGCGCATCTTTGCATCAAAAGAGAAATTGTGTAAAGCCTTTTCCAACGATCCGATACGAGATGCCAGTTCCGCAATTTTGGTTCGGTAATAAGCTGATTGAGCGATCCTGATCATGTCCCAATGTGATAAGGTATAAAAGCCCTTATCTTTGACACGGTACCTGAAACGATAGATTAGTTTCTTCCACCAGTTAAACTGTTTGCCAGTATGTTCCTGTTCGGTGACGGAATTCCAGAGTGCCAGTAGCCGATCTGATGAGAGGTTACTGTTCAGTTTAAATTCTGCCATTGATTTCACAGTATTCAGAAAATGCTGCTGTTCTGTTTTTATGTTTTCAATAAGGAGTTTCAGCGTCGCCAGCTCGTTCTTCTGTGCTAGTTTTTCGGTGAGTTGTAGCAGGAGCTCACTATTCTGTTGTTTTAACCGAGTCAGCTGCTTCTCCGTTAACTGAAACTTGGATAGATCAGGGATTTCAGATTGCGATTCTATAAATTCCCTTTTATTCTGGTTGCTTCCCAGCAAAGCAGCGATAAAGGAGAGACCATTCTTATGAAATTTTTCATACACATTTTTCGTTGCCGAGTTATTGCTTGACACCACAGCTACACTTTGACCATGCATGACAGCATTGGCGATTATATTGAGGATCGTCTGTGTTTTACCTGTACCCGGAGGGCCCTCGATAATACTCAGTGGGTTGGCAAAGGCATTATTTACAGCCTCTTTTTGACTGAGGTTGAATCCAAAAGGAAAGATTTCAACAGGAGCGAGGAGATCACAATTTTTGGGCTGCGTTTCATTCAGATAATTGGATAGGATGGCATATTCAGGGATGAATGATATTCTGTCGTAGCTATCCGATAGAATGTTTTTTCCTTCATCGGATTTAAGTCCAACGGCATCTGCAATCGCTTTTAGATAGTTGAAAGTTGTCTGGGCTTTTTTGCTCTGCAAAGCAGATTTGATGACCTGAACTTTATCCTTGTTGTACGTATATTTTTTATTACTGCTTTTGAATGATACAATACATTTCTCGCCTACGAAAGAATAGGACTGGATATCGGTAGTCTTGTCCTTTCCATCAATGTAGATGGCTTCTTTCTGTGAGAATTTATTTGTGTTGTGCATCTGAAGGTTAATTAATACTACACTCTCTTTTATAAAATTATAAAAACTTCCATATTGCTTTCCATATAAAACGCTACAACAAGTGAGGTGTAAATTTACTAATTTCTTGCCGTACCTATTATATTCAGTGGATTGTCATCTCATTATGAATGTATTATTTATTTTAACTATGTGTATGAATAAAAAAATAATTAAATTTGTGTGAGGGGAAACCCAACCATTTATATAATCTTAAATATCATTTGTTTTGTCGATTAAATCCAAACAATTTATGCTTGCTCAAGTTTATGCTGTAGAGGTAATACACGAACTTACTGACAGTGCCAATTTACCGTTTGTGGTAGGAGCGATAGATAAGACTACACATGAGCGAGCCGAATATGTAGTCAAATTAAATGCATCCGAACGCATGGTACCGTATGGTAGGATGTTTGAGCTCATTGGTTCATTTATGGCAATTGAGTTAGACCTGTCAGTTGTAGTACCTGTAATAGTTGACGTGAGTGAAGATTTTATCGAGCTTCAGAAAGGAAAAGATCACTTTTTGCGTTGTAGTAAAAGCCTGGGATATAATTATGGATCCGAATTTGTTAAAGGTTTATCGATCTTAGACAACCATATTGCTTTGACAGGCAAACAAAAAGATGTTGCTCAGGAAATTCTGGCATTCGATATGCTTATAGGTAATGTAGATAGAAATGCAGAGAAGCCAAATATGATTACTGATGGCAATAAATTATTGCTATTAGATCACGAAGCTGCTTTTGCATTTGTTAGGGCATTGCCATGGGACAAAAATATTGAACCGTGGAATTTTAATGAGTTAGATAAAGGCGTACTGTTTAAACATTGTTTATTCAGTAGAGTCAAAGGGAATATAGGGCAGCTTGATGGATTCTCTGAAAAAATGACTAGATTTGATGACGATTTTTGGGACCGGGCTAAATCTATTATACCAAACGAATGGTTCTCTGAAGACAGCTTTAATATTATCAAAACCCATGTTGACTTGATGGTAAAAAATAGAGCTGTATTTATCCAAAATATCAAATTATTATTATCATGAAAAAGTTCCAATATCAAGTATTACAATTTTGCCCTGACAAGGTCACGGGGGAATTTCTGAATGTTGGTATTGTTGTTTTTGACCCAACTAATCAGAATCTAGCCTATCGGATTTTGCATAAAGTAGGGTCTATTGGGCAATTGTTTGAGCAGGCCAACACGCGTTATCTAATCAAACAACTAAATACCATTCATACCACTTTGAATAAAATAAAAAATGCTATTGAGCGCGATAGACTTGGCATGAATGTTTTTAAATCAGTTGATGAACTAACAAGAAAGGCATTTGTCAGAGATGACAGTGCATTGTTATTCTCCGATATTCGACATTCACTAGACATATCGATTGATCATTTGGTTGATTATTTGGGTGAGCGAATGTTAACGGTAGGTAAGATTGAAATTGATCAGGACATCAAATCTGATAAAGAGGTATGGACCAAAATGTTTAAACGTTATTTTGATGACCGGGGTATTTCTCCATTATTAAGTCCTCGCACTGTTAAGACTAAGTATGATGAGATATCATTTGAACATACCTGGAAAAATGGTCATATTAACTTCTTCGAATCCGTAAATTTTGATCTTCAAAAAGAAGATACAATTAAGAATAAAGTACGTCGTTGGGCTGGCCAGATTGAGGAACTTAAGACCGTAGGCGAGGAACTACACCTTTATATTCTTGCCAATATGCCAGATGCTAACGATCAGATGAGTGAATATATTTCTTCTTTTCTTTCAGACAAGTCTTCAAAAGATGTTCGTGTCGATATAGTCAAGTTAAATGAGGCTGATAACTTTGTAAATGATCTTAAAGAAGAGATAGTCAATCACCCATCTTGATATCATAAATATGAAAAGCGTAAAAGAATTACGCTTTTCATATACCTTGCTTAGTATCTATTACCATCCCGATAATATACAATTTATCTATTATTTCAGTCTTTCAAATATTTTGGCATCGGCCAATTATATTCCAATCCTTCCAATGATATCGCTTTAAGTGTTTTCTGGTCTACGCTATATTTTCTTTGAATCTCAGCTTTGAACTTCTTTGCCAGTTGATGCTGATAAGTATCATTCTTCTCTGCGTTACTAAAGCTCGTCAATGGATACTTTCTTTCGGCCTCTTGCATAGATTTGTCTTCTGCCTGGATAATCAGCTTAAATATCTCTTTTCGAATTTCAAGTGTAAGTGACTTGCGATAAGATAGTGCATTTTCCGGAGATGGAATTTTAAAATGCTGTGCAGTTACGGTAGGTTCATCATCGTTTTTAGCCTTTGAAAGCCTTGCCAACCATTGTCCCATACCGCTTTTACTGTGTTCTTCCGTTTGGAATAGAAATAGACTGACTGCATTCGGACTTGCATCACTCTTATTTATGGAATCATAAAGATGGAGTAGGAGCTGTTTATTGTTTTCATCATTTAATCCATCGTCACCCTTTAATATGATGTCGGCTCTATATAAGGTTTTTGTCGGTGTTGTAGAAATGATTGGCGGTGATACCGTGTATCCGCTTAGTTTAATTGGTGTCGCTATACTAGTTTCTTGATTAGTTGCGTCTGTCAACTCAGTAAACTTAGTTCTTTCAGAATTTAGACAGCTAGCCAACAGTATTGTTGCACTCATGGATATGAATAAAAATCTTTTCATCGTAGTATTTTTAATATGTATCTTGGTTATATTTCATGTTTTCGATTTTAAACAAGCTAAGGTTTCTCGTACTCTAAGCTATTTAAAGTTTAAATGCACTGTTTTAATAGGGGTGTTTTCCACCAAGCCATCTCATAAGTCCGTCTCCGCCAAAAAAAAATACAATTAAACCACCTATGATGATAAACAATAATATACATCCAAAAGTATTGGCTTCCAGTTTGCTTCTTTCGTCGTCTGTCATATTTGCTACCCGACGGTAATGATCTTCCCTTAATTTGCGACGACCGTATTTCGTATTTGGATTGTAATATTTCCTTTGCGCCATGTTGTTGCAGATGGTTCTAAGATTAAATCGAATCTAACAGCAAATCTCTACCTTTCTTGTACTTTCTCCTTACGGTTTCCCGTATAATTTCATTCTAAACCAGCTTTATTTTTGTTCAAGGTTATTGTAAACACATAGACAATGGATATATTTTTAGGATGGATTATCTTTTCACTAGCGGTAGGTGCAATTGGAGCCAATAGGAATATAGGTTTTGCAGGAGCATTCTTCCTGTCATTATTTCTATCTCCTGTTATCGGACTCATCTTCACACTTGTTTCAAAGTCAGACGATCAGATCAAGTTTGAAACAGAACTACTATCCAATACAAAGAAACAGACTGAAGGTATTTTAAATGCAGGAGGGAAGTCTTTCACCGATGAACTATTTAAACTTAAGAGTTTGCTTGACTCCGGCCTAATTACTAGGGAAGAATTTGAAATCGAGAAGGAAAACTTAAGAAGTAGCTTACCACAAAAGAAAACCATGTTATCACTTTATTGTTCGTCCATGTCGGGTATTTCAGGAAGATTGATGGTTAGGGTAGGAGACAACGGAAACTTTATTGATCTGCCACAGAGACAGGATAACGCTTTGGATTTCGATGTACATGCAGGCGAAGTTAAAGTGGTGATCAGTCCCACTGGATTTTTTGCGAGCGAAAAGAAAGTCTATCTAAAAACAGTGATGGATGAAACCACTCGGTATGATATTTTTGATATATATATGCGATCATGAAACTGCTTTCCAACTTATGATTTTCGTAGATTAGATTTGTTGTTTGCACGATAGAGGAACTTAAAATGTAAAATATTATATATACATTTTCCTGCTCAAAAGAAGGGTATGGATAGCATTATGTATTTCGTGGGGTATAAAAAGCTTAAACTGACTTGAGAGTTTAAGCTTTTATCAATCGGAATACACTACCTATTATTTAGGTAAATGTGCTATTAATTCAATTTCCAATTTTGCTTCAACCATGTACAATCTTTGTATCTGCACCCAAGTAGCGGCAGGAAAGTCCTTATTATAAAATTTTTTTCTGATATAATTGAACTTTTTCATTTCTTCGATATCAGTTGTATATAGATTTTCTTTTACAACATTTTGAAACGTAGCTCCAAAACTTGCTAAAGAAGCTTGCAAATCTTTATAAACTGATGTAATACCTTCAGGAGTAATATCGGTTGTTACAGCTCCAGAAATATAGAGAACATTATCTACTTTTAAAACTTGACAATAACCAGCAATTGTATCTTGTTTTAGTTTGTTGTCATTCCAATGCCACTTTTCTTTTTTAATATGTTTCGCTTGTGAAAAAGCATGACTAAAAAATAGTAAAAGTGGGAGTATAATAATGTATTTCATGATTTTTGTTAAAAGTAGTAATTGCCAAAGATTTTTATACAAAAGAACGAAATATTTTAATTCCTTTTCTTTCGAATAACATGCTTTGATAATCCTTTATTACTAAACTAAACCCTTCTTTTCTGGGTATTCTTTGAGATTTGCTATTTGTTGCGGATTATAGAAAGCTTTCTTTTATGATTCTGTCAATTTTTTATCTCTATCCAGTAAGTTTGACAACAATTTTCTTGAGCCTGTCCAAGGTGTAATCGATGTCAATTGCAGTTGTAAACCAGCCTAAACTAAACCCAAACCCTATCGGCAGCCAAGGTTACATTTACGGACACGCTCATCCGACGTGGAATTTACGCATCTGTAAGAAAAGGAGAATCACCGTTAACGCCGGGCTATGACTTGGTAGGAGTTGATATGGCCTTAAGACCCAATTTTAGTAAACAGATTCTTTTTTACAAAGCTTGCTTTGCATTAGACAGCGCATTGATTTAGCTATACCGTTTAGCCAAAAGATATCTCATTTATTACCACCATTAAAATGTAAATAAATTGCAGTAGGGAGGGGAAGAGAGCACTAATGATATACCAAATTAATACCATAATTTTAACTATATTTAGTACTGATTTATAATTTTTTACAAGCGCCTAGATAATTTAAAACCATTAGAACTACTTTATAATGGATTTTTTTAACCATATCAAAACCGTCATCAGTATCATCCTAGGGTTGGGAATTGGGAGCTTACTTAACGGTACCGTCAAATTTGTTCAACATCCGGGAAGAACAAAACCCTATTGGATTCACTTATTGTGGGTATTGTATTTATTTGTTCAGATGATCCATTTTTGGTGGTGGGAATACAATCTGAGAGAGATGAGGGTTTGGACCTTTACCGAATATATTTTAATAATAACCTATATACTGCTCTACTTTACGCTTTGCCAGCTGCTGTATCCTTCGGATGTCAAAGATTATTCCGACAGCTATAGAAATTATTTTTTTTCAAGAAAAAAGTGGATTTTTCTATTACTAATTATGATTTATGGCGTAGATATATTGGATACACTGCTAAAGGGACAAACTTATCTGGAAAAATTGATGCCTCTTTACGGTGTGAAAATGGTTAGCCATATTTCACTATGCGTCCTGCTTGCTTTTTCAAAAAGTAAAAAATCATTTTGGTATGCGGTCATGGTTATCTTTTTCATTATTTTCGAACTATACTTTATTTCCAGCAAATATTATATTGACTAAAAAAAGTTAATATGCTTTTTTTCATCTGATTCATTCACTAAATAGTGATCTGAAAAATCCCATGATCTAGAACTGGTTATACTTAAGAAAAAGCTTTATTAAGCTATGTCACATCAAAAAAAACAGATAACATAAATGCTATCTGTTGAACTTAACTTAAAGAAAGTTTTGAGGCTTCCTACTTAATTATGCTACGCGCACATTAACAGCGTTAATGCCCTTTTTACCGTTCTCTAAATCGAATGTTACAGTGTCGTTTTCGCGTATATCATTGATTAAACCTGATGAATGTACGAAAACATCTTGACCTCCATTTGATGGTGTAATAAAACCAAAACCTTTGGTGTCATTAAAGAATTTTACTGTTCCTTGTTGCATTGTATATATTATAAAATTATGTATTTATTAAAACTTCTTTGGCATGTGCCATTGCTATAGTGATACCTATATCATTAAAGCAATTAAATCGATCTGTAAACAAAAAATGAAGTTGGTATTTTTATCGTATTGAAAATATCAATTTGAAAAAAGGAACTTTACCTTATATATTGATGACAAAAATAGCGGCTGAAAAGGCGAAGACTGAGAAGAAAGAGTAAACTCAAAAGTTTCAGAAGAAGCAATGGCAGAAGCCTGATTATTGCACGAATGTAAGTATAAATTATTGAAAAACAAAATGTTTAATATTTATAACATAGTTCTTCATTACAAAAGGGCTTGGTTGGAGTAAGGTAATCTGCCAATCACTACCTTGAATGTGTTGGATATATCACTTTAACACATTTCAAGATAGCGGCGGGATAAAACGAAAGGTCTAGCCTCTTTTATTAAAGAATTTAGATCAAAGGCTAAGAAATATTATTAGCCTCTTTTTTTGATTTGAGGTACGGATTATGATATTGTTCATAAAAACGCTTCTTGTCGTCTCTATAGGCCGTCACTGCACCCACTTTATGCATCAGTTTGATATAGTACCATGCAAGGTCAACCTGATGAGGCCGGAAACCGCTACGCGCGCTTTTGGGAAAAAGGTGGTGATTGTTGTGCCATTCTCCAGCTACGATTCCGGGCCAGAGCTGATTGATAGATTTATCATTTATACTGAAATCTATTCCTTCACGTTGTTTGTCTTTCCCCTTAGCGTGCCCTTCATAGTTAAAGGTCCGCACACCTATCGCCCAAAACCCTGCGGCACCAAAGAGGCTGCAGGCCAACGCATTTCCTCCGATAAGGTAAAATACAAGATACCAGAATGACCAGTTCAGCAACCATGACAATACTGCGTACAGAGGCGTTACATATGATCCCCATATTCTGTATTGCTCGTAGGAATTACCAGGTACCCCAGTATGTTGCATGAGTAATCTGACCCGATTATAGTCGCTTTCGGTCAGGTTTTTTGATATCGGTTGATGATTGACATCGGCTAGAAAACAATATAGAAATCCAGCCTCTGCATTATAAGGGTCACCAGGCTGATCGGATTTGGCATGATGCACATGGTGCGATATTACATATATTTCCTCAGGAATAACATTGATGGTAAGATTCTGGGTTAAGAAACGCCAAAAAGGATTTCTGAATTTGTATGCACGGTGTGTACAGTAACGATGATGCCATATGGTGCCATGAGTACCCATAATAATCATACTGTACACAAAAGTCGCCAGTAGCGTCCACCAGCTAAAGTAGTGTGTAAGAAAAATAATAAAAAAAGGAATAAGGCACAGTACCTTTAACCAGCTGAAAAAGGGAAGCCAATTTTTGCGGTCCTTAAAGACGTTTAATCGTTTAAAAAATTCACGCAGTATTTCTCCACGTGTTGGTTTCACCAGTTCTCCATTTGTATTTTTCCACCCATAAGATGGTGGCTGGAGTACATGATCCAAGAATGACATAATTATAATCGTTAAAATTTAGAATTGCATCTTTTTCGATGCATTTGAATACGAAGTACAATTATAATAAATCCATAAAAGATTAAAAATAATTTTTTAATACCTAATCCTCTAGACTTCCATCGAGAAATTCCCCGTCATACCCTCCAATACAGGATTCTGACTAGTCAAAATCAAATTTGATGCTCATGCCCAATAAACTATTTAGTTCATCAGCAAGTTGGATTTGTACTAGTTTCCTTAATTTTGATCCATAGCACTTGAAAGAACATATTTATCCCAATTATCTTCCATAAATACTATTTACGCGTAGAAAGCAATCTTTTCAATTTTTGCTTCTATTTTGAGTAGTATTTTAGTTGAAATATTGTGATATGTTTATTTTAGCAGGTGTCTCAGATCCCATTCCTTTTTGTTGTGCCCAGCATCGATTCCGCCACCGATAGTATTTATAATATCCTTAACAGAACGGTCATGATAATTGATTAAATCCAGCGAAGCTCCTTTTGACACAAGAAGATTTATTATTTGGATCATATTCTCCTGACCGCGGTAATTCATAACAGCTATCCATAAAGGTGTATTCCCATTTATTTCACGGATATCAATTTCTGCACCGTTTTCAATTAAGTGGCTTACAATTCGATAGTTCATTTTAGAAACGGCTACGTGCAGAGCTGCAAGTTCACCACCACGTTTATTCCGTTTATGATTAATGTCAATGCCACAGTGTAAAAGAAAATCTATCAGATCTTCCGGTTGATACCTTTTGTCATATCCGGAACCCGCATATGCTATTAGTAGATTGTTCTGATCATAAACATCGGTTTTGCAGAAATCAACACCTTCAGACCTTGCTTTTTCTAATGTATCAATGTCATTTTCGTAGATCAGTTTAAATAATTCTGTAAATTCCATCTTTAAGTCTTTTAATGGTTTGCCTCCCTTTTAAAATTAGTAATTCATAACTGAATTTTCTACTTTTAAATGCTCCAGTTTTTTGGGAAGAGGTCAGTCTACCAAAGGAAAAAACTGCGGACCTGAACTGACCGATAACAAATTCAAAACATTAGTTGATATTGTAAAGGTTTTTAGCGCGTGAGTTCCAAAATCACTATTTACCAGTTTCATCCTTTTCTATCGCAAATGTCTTGGTTTAAGATTCAATGCGGCACTTTCTACAACCTCCACTATGCGCTTTTGTCTGGTTTCCGGTTTTTTGACGAGGATAATCCAGCCTAATATTATTTTTCTTGTTGATTTGCTCAGGCTTAGAAAATAATCTTTCGAGCCATTATGTTTTTCGAAAGCAATTTCTAAGTCATTCGGAATGATCAGTTCTTCAATTTCATCCAAGAGTATCCATGATGCATTTTGTTTTGCAACTTCCACGCATTCTAAACCCACCTTTGTCATTCGCCCACTTTCACTGAGCTGCTGAACTTTTTCTTTGTTGATTTTTGACCAGTTGCTTTTCGGTTTACGTTTGGTAAAAAACTGGATAAATGAGATGTCGTCAATCGTCTTTCTTGTGCTGTCAATCCAACCGAAGCAAAGCGCTTCGTCAACGGCCTCACTCCAACTTAATGAAGGGACATTCGACTTTTTTGTATAAAAGACAAGCCAAACAGATTGTCTGGACAGATGGTTTTCATCCAACCATTGTCTCCAATCTGTTTGACTTTGCGGATAATATGTATCTATATCCTTATTATGCATTTTGTTGGGCTAACCATTTTAAAATTGAACGGTTTGTTTCCTCCGGTTTTTCCTGTTGAATCCAGTGACCACAATCCAGACTGACAATATCCAGATTGGGAACGATATTTTTAAGATTTTCAGACTTTGGAATCGTATCCTGTTCTCCATAAATCATCAGTGTCGGCTGATGAATGATCGGCTTTATGTTTGCCATAAGGTGCCAGTTTCGATCAAGGTTTCTGTACCAATTTATGGCTCCCGTAAACCCAGATAATTCAAAGGCCGAAACAAATACAGACAGTTCGCTGTCTTCCATGAGAGGCTTCCCAATTGGTTCTACTGCTCTTGCGAGATTAATCATTAGCATGCCGGGAGCAGGTGGGGCGGGAGGGATATCTTTGCGGAATATGTTGCGTAAGAACCGGTGTATGTTTTCATTCATGATAGCATCTGCAATTCCGATGTGCTTATTGAAATGAACAAAATAGAAGTCTTCTCCAAATAAGGTTTCCATCAATTCAATCCATGGTTGTTCTCCGCGATCCTGATAAGGCAACGCTAAGTTTATTATTTTATTTACCCGTTCAGGATACAGTAGTGCCAGATTCCACACCACATTAGCACCCCAGTCATGCCCCACAAAGGTGGCATCCTTGTATCCGTAATGATCAAGTAGCGCGACAAGGTCAGCCGTCAAATGCTTTATATCATACTCCGTTATGTCGGTGGGGCAAGATGAGTTACCATAGCCACGTTGATTCGGGACAATGACGTGATAACCTGCAGCGACCAGAACCGGAATCTGATAACGCCAGGAAAATGCGTGTTCCGGAAAACCGTGACAGAGAATAATCGGTTTCCCCGAATTTTGCCTTCCTGTTTCAAATACCTCTAATACTACATTATTAACTGAAATCAGCGTAGGCTCTGGAAATTCGATCTGACCGGATGTTGCACCGGATGATATGTCGCTCATGTTTTTATTGTTTAATAAAATTGTCATGAAGCAAATTTAAATCTGGTCTGTGACAAGAGGATGTCAGTAGTCAAAAGTGCAATCCCCAACAAACTGGAGTATTTAAAAGCAGCGCATCCGGTGGATACTCCTGGGTGTATAGGTTATTCTCATTCAACAGATTTCCAGCTAATCTTAGCTTATAATACGGTTTCCAGTGACAACCCTCCAATAAAACAAGGAAATGTATAATCTAGCCACCGAAACACCTGAGCAACCTGCACAATTACTTCGCACAAATGCTATTGTAGATCTTAGCATAAAATATTGATCAATTCGTGATGTAACTGCCTACCGACTGTAAAAACGACATGTATCCAGGAAGACCTTTGTATTGTCCTTGTATGCGATTCTAAATCGACCTGTGCTATTTTTGCTGTACAGTTTATGATATTTTAGAAACTTATTGTTTACATTAGATATATCTATTATTTTTCACTTAAATAAACTTAAATTATTTCGACACTATGAATACGGCTTCCTGTACACGAAAGGTATATATTATTTTTTTTCTTGTATTGTGCTGTACAGGTGTAGCCAAAAACAGCTTTTCCCAGACATTTAATTCATCGATAAATTTAGATTTGGGATTTGAAAATGTATTTCATGGTGTGCCCAAAAACTGGATCGTCTTAGGAAATAGTGATTATATAAATTATATAGACTCAAGTATTGTACATTCAGGTAAATATTCGGCCGTATTAGAATCTAAAGAGAGTACTAAATCGGGACTTAAAGCATGGACTTTCTTTCTTCCTCGAATTGCTAAAGGAAAAACATTGACTCTTTCAGGCTATTTACGTACTGAAAACGTTAGCGATGGTTATGCTGGTTTAATGATTCGAATGGATCCTAAAGTTGCAATAGAAATAATGAAGGATAGTGGTGCGGTTGGAACAAATGATTGGAAAAGATATGAGATTTCTCTTCCGTTACAGCCTTCAATTACTAAAAATATCGCAGTAGGAGGGCTATTGCTGGGAAAAGGTAAAGTTTGGATTGATGACCTGAGAGTCTCTATCGATGGAAAGGATTTAAGTACATTTAATGATAGCATTTATCCTGCAATTCAAGACACACAGTTTTCAGGAGGATCAAATATTGTTGTTGAAAAACTTGATAAGGATAAAATTGAAAACATTTTACTTTTGGCCCGTATATGGGGCTTTTTGAAGTACCATCACCCAGATGTAGCAGAAGGCAGATATAACTGGGATTTTGAATTATTTAGAATACTACCAAAATTTTTAGCTATAAAAAATAACGATGACAGAGACCTGGTTATATTAAATTGGTTAAAAACAATAGGAGGGGATAGTGTAAGTGTAAGACCGGTTAAACACATTGAAAGTGGCGAATTAAAACGAATAGGGCTCGACTGGCTTGATAGATATTCCCTTTCTAAGGAGTTGATAAATCAATTCCTGATGATTTATGAAAATAGATACCAGGGAAAAGATCATTTTTATATTTCGTTAAGTCCGGGAGTTAATAATCCAGTTTTCAAAAATGAAAATCCATACTCCAATTTTCCTTTTCCTGATTGTGGCTATCGCTTACTATCTTTAATAAGATACTGGAATATAGTGAATTATTTCTACCCATATAAAGATTTAACAGACAAAAAATGGGATGATGTACTGACTGAATATATTCCTTATTTTGTAAACGCTTCTAGCGAATGGGATTATGAATCTTCCGTATTGTTGCTCATAGGTGAAGTTTGTGATTCACATGCAAATTTATGGGGCGGAGGGGATCAGATTGATTTTTTTAAAGGAGATAATTATGCTCCGATTGGTTTGGAATTTATAGAGAATAAGCTGGTAGCCACCACTAATTTATATGAAAATTTGAAACTTTATTCTGACCTAAAATTAGGGGATGAGATTACCCATATTTCTGGAAAGCCGATTGATACACTAATTAGTCGACTAAAAATGTATTACCCTGCGTCCAATGATTTCGTTCGCAAGCAGAATATGGCAGCAGATTTATTGAGATCCAGAGATACAACTCTTAAAATTACCTATATTTCAGACGGCATTATCAGAGAAAAGGAAATTAAACTTTATCCTCAAACAATGTTGAATAGAGATGCCGTATATCGAAAGAAGTTAAGGGAGCCTTCTTATAAATTTATAGCGCCTAATATTGGATATATAAATTGTTCTTCATTGAAGAACGAAGAAATCTCCAAAATAAAAGCTGCATTCTATAATGCAGACGGCGTAATTATAGATCTGAGATTTCCCCCTTATGTTAACATCTTTAATTCTTTAGGCTCATATTTTGTTGAGGGATCGAAACCATTTGTAAAATGTAGAATCCCTAATCTTTCTAATCCGGGAACATTTAATTTTCAAGGACCTATATATTTAAAAAATGATGGTAAACATTATAAAGGTAAAGTAATAGTCATTGTAAACTATAATACACAAAGTTCATCCGAGTTTACCACAATGGCTATCCAGGCTGGTAACAATACAACAGTTTTGGGGGGTATTACTGCGGGGGCGGATGGTAATATTTCAACTATACTATTACCTGGTAATATTTCAACGGCAATTAGCGGCATAGGAGTTTACTATCCTAATGGAAAGGAAACCCAAAGGGTGGGAATTCATCCTGATGTTGAGATTTATCCTACGATAAAAGGGATTATGAGCGGGCGCGATGAGTTATTGGAAGAATCAATTCAAATAATTAAGAATTACCGTAAACATGAAAATTAAAGCATCATAAAACTACTTGCTAATAGTGATCTGTGCGATAATGGCTAAATGAATTTCCATAACATATTCACCTAATAGCTGCACTAGATATGGAATGCTTTCCGAGGGAAATAGCTTCATTAATTTCACTATAGCTACCTCACGAATGTACCCGTCGTGGTGGCGGGTCATCAGACTAAGGTCCTCAAAACTAACCAGTGTTTCGATCTTGGTTTTCGTGATAGCGGTATATACCCTATGCGGAAATTTATACGTTTTTCCTAACCATAATAATTTGTTTTTTTCCACACGCTAATTATTTAGTTTTTCTGATTTTAGCTTCCCAGCGTTAAATAACAGCGGGAAGGTGTATCCGCACTTTACAGCAAGTCCATCTGATTTTGAATTTTTTAGTCCTTTTTATGAAATTCCATCACATTTATCCTTCTGTGCATGTATACCCAATGCAACTCCAAACCCAACAAGTGCGGACCATATGATGACAATATTTTCACGGCCGTTTAGGAATGTGAATTTGGATAGGGGATGCGCGTGCATATAATCTGCTATTGGCCATACCAATAAAGATAACCCAATTATTATCGCTATTGAAAACCAGAACTTCGGAAAAGTCAGGATGATATTTGTACTTAGTGTAAATAGTATTGCAGCTAGCGCCGAACCAATATACATTGCATACAATCCCATTGGGGAAAGAATAGATACAGTGGTGCCAATTGTGATGATAAAGATGACAATACTCAAAAAACAATGTAGCAATATACCGGTCAGTTTTTTTGGAAAACTGATCATGTCAAAATTGCTTAATGACACGGCCAATGAGATTAATATGGGGATAAGGAAAAATGACCAGTCCCATTTAATGCAAACAAAAAAAATGATGCTAGCCAAAATGCAGCAAAGCGATGTCATAGCTATTCTGATAATTTGCATACTTCTACTTTTAGATTTAAGTTCCTGAATACCGATCCATTTTTCTTTCGCACCAATTTACACGAACAAAACTGTGATCTGATTTTATGTGAAGAGCTTTTCTATTTGCGCCCTGTCATGGTCAAGAATCCAGTCTTTGTGGTTTTCGTAAATTGGTCTTAGTGTTTCAATATCACTAGCGACAAGATCAAGACCTCTGTCATCGTACATATTAAAAATAAGTTTTTTATTGATGTTTATAAAGTAAATCTCTTTGTTCGAAATTATATGATTATACGTTAACCTCGGGAATCTTGAAGGAAAGTCTTGATTTGCGATTGCCATTAATAAGGTTTTATGATTTACTCTGCCTGACTTCAGTTTAATAATGGCGAGATTTCGAATATCAAATTTATCGCGGGGATCGTAAAGCCTTATTTCTTTCGAAAAACTTATTTCAGCTGCATGGAGATCCTGAATTTGTTTAAAGATAAAGTTCCAGCATCGAATTTTTCTGCGTTTGTATTTATAGTCCATTAAAATTAGAAACACATTGTCTGAACTGTCAAAGGCACTTTGAAAAATTGTCGTTGCACGTCTGTTAACGTTGTGAAAGTATTTTTCTGTATTGGTTTCACCAATTTGTAAGTCAAATCGAAGCCCAAAATCACAGCTGTAAAATAAAGGAGCTCTAAGCTTTAGCCTCTTGAAGTGATCTTTTAAAAACTGTCTATATTCCTGTTTGGTTGTTTGCACAGTAAAGATTTAATTAGTTTTTTGGATTGGAGGATAAATTTATCTCGAACCACCTAAGAGCTCACAAGTAATCTCTCCAGTATGATGCTTTCTGAATTGGTCGATTAATGGGATACAAGATTCATCATAAGCGATATGTGTTAGGTTTTTGAAAGTTAATATTTCAATTAAAAGATTGGGAATATCAATAACATGAGCATTTTTAAGAACCAGTGTTTTTAGGTTTTGTATTCTTAGGTTGGTCAAACCAATTAAATCAAAATGATTCAAATACAACAAACTTAAATTTTCAAGGTCATTTATCCATAACGGGATCTCATAGGGCCTATTTTCTTTTACCCTTATACTACTGTAATCACCTGTTAAAAATAGTTTTTCAAGTTGGTAAAGGTTCTTTACATGTTCATTTGGCAGGGTATTTATGTCAAACCTAGTTGTTGTATATAAGGCAAAGGGAACATTACTAATTCCTAATAAAACCGTATCCCCTTGAAAAAATAGCACTGATCCATTTTTTTCATCACCCCAGTCTACCCGAAGAAAACCACTTCCTTTGATGATACTCCTTCCTTCATTGTTATCTTTTTTCATGATGACTAAATATGGGATCTTACAACCGCCAGGTCACAGTTTAATTTCTCCTGCAATTCACCAATAAATTCAGGTTTCAATTCAGGCCAGTTCCAAAATGTAAATCCGAGATTACTGAATCCCCACTGTGGTTCAAAAACATATTGCTGGATTTCACTTTCGATGCCACATATCGGACACAACAAGTTATCGGTAGACCCTTGGTACCAAGGATCCAAATCCCATTCATTGTCTACAATATTTTCTGTACAACTGGGGCATACCATACGATCGATGCCATTTTGGCCGGTATCAAATACAGTACGCTCACTTGTTATTTCCAGACCATTTATATCAAGTTGGTATGGAAGGAACTGAGGCTCCGATACAATGTATTGAGCACCGTCAGAAATTGCATATCCAAGGTCGCCCAGTGTGCAATCCGATAATTCAGCTTTGACGATATCTTTTGAAACTAACGACTTTAATATATCATTTACAACAACTTCATCAAAAGCGTACCTGGACACTTTAGGCACAAGTGAAATAGTATAGCTACTCATAAATTAAAAATAAAGAATAATTGGAACAATGTGCTAATGGTTTCATACAAATTCTTCTCCAAATAGCTGGATCAGTTTGCCAACAGAACATTCGGGACCTATGAATTGATCGCATAATACTTATCGGAATAGAGTAAAGAAGCAGGCGGATGACACCTTAAATGCACCAGAGAAATAAATGAATAAAAAATGAAATTTATTGTAACTTCAATTTTACAGTAATTTAAAACACAATAATTTTAAAAACAGTCCAATGCCTTTTCCGAAAGATTCTTATAATCAAAATATTAAGTATATTTTGATTTAATTACTCCGTTAGGAAGCATTTTTTTATCGAATTGATGTATTTATTCATAGCGGAACTTAAAGTATATTTTTATATTTAGGCCTGATATAACAAGGGGGGATATGATATCGGTAACTGAATTCTTTCAGAATTATAATCCAGTGAAGCGCTTTTTTTTTCACTTGTGCTTCTGGTTTATTGTTTTAGGTATGCAGTTTATTAGTTACCAACGGATTGACCCTGATAATTCCTGGCTGCTTTTTTTAAAAGATGTCTTTTCGCTTTTATCGATATTCTATGTCACCGCTTATATTATCATACCCCGTTGGTTTATCCGAGGAAAGTTTTTGCTATGCCTGTTATGGCTGGTCATTATTTATGCCTGGTGGTCCGTACTTACCTATTACAGTGCAGTATTAACGCTACACTTTCTGTCCCCAGCTGAGCGGTTGACGGATTATTTGCAATTTATGATTGATAAAGGAATCCTTGGGGCATTCCGTATTTCTTCCATCACCGATTATCTGTTAGATTTTATCTTTCTGGTTGCTTTTCCTTTGACTGTTAAGATTGTGCAGTCCTTTATGAGCATCAGAAATATAAAAGTCAACCTAGAACTTAAGAATGCTGAACTTGAACTCAATAATGTACAGCTCGAACTGGCCTTCCTCAAACATCAGATCAATCCCCATTTTCTGCTAAATACTCTCTATAGTATCTATGTCCTGGTATCAGACAAGGATGATCGGGGAGAGCAGAGTATGATGCGCCTCAGTGGTATGATGGTCTATCTACTCCACGAAAGCAACCAACCAGAGATCGAATTAAACCGAGAATTTCAGTTGATCCGAGATTATGTCGAGCTGGAAAGAATCCGGTATAATGAATCACTCCAGATCAATGTTAACCTTGAAACAGATGATGCGCATTGTACAATTGTACCGCTGATTTTTTTTCCATTCGTGGAGAATGCCTTCAAACACGGCCCACGGACTAGTGTCTCCAATGCCTGGGTGAAAATAAACATATCCGTTAAAAATCATATTTTGTATATGCATGTATCCAATGCATATCGGGAGTTACCTAAGCCTCAAAACTATGTTGGTGGACTTGGTATACAAAATGTCCGGAAGCGACTCGAGCTTTATTACCCGAATCGCTATACCCTTGAAACCTCTTCGGAGGCCGGAATATACAGTACCGAACTTCGGGTGGAGTTGTTAGAAAAGGAAAACAAAGATCAGTGACACAAAGAATTTAATTGTTATGTATAGCATAAATACTATTCTTATAGAGGATGAACCAATTGCTCGAATGCGCCTCGAAAAACTAGTCAAAAAGATTGGTATCATTAAAGTTGTGGGCGTTTATGAAAATCCAACACAAGCAATTGAAATATTGAAGCAGCATAAGATCGATCTTATCCTATCTGATATCGATATGCCTGAGATGGACGGAGTAGCATTCCTTAAAGGACTCTCTCATCCACCTTTTGTGATCTTTATAACCGCCCATTATGAGTATGCTGTTGATGGTTTTGAACTCGATGTCATTGATTATATCTTAAAGCCCTTACTTACTGAGGAGCGTTTAATGAAGGCCATCGAAAAAGTTCAGAAAGCCCTTATGTTTTCACGGGGAGGTCAAGGGGAGCGCAAAGCGATCAAGGTGAAAGATCGAAACAAGACCATATTTATTGATGCCAATGATATCTATTACCTAAAGGCCTGGGGCGACTACATTCAGATCTATTCAGCCGAAGGAATGCAAACGCTGCTTTGTACCATGAAAGAGATGGAGACGACATTACCCTGGGATATGTTTGCCCGTATGCACCGTTCTTATATTGTTAATCTGAACCATATCAAAGGAGTAGAGGCGAGTAAGGTTATACTCAAAGACGGTACCGAAATAGCTATTGGATTGCAATATCGTAGCCAGTTATTTACCAGAATGGGCCTTAGTTAAGCATAAATGCCTTTAGACTGATGCGCTCCATATCTACCGATCTGCATCCGATAGAAGTTCGTCATAAAGTGGTAAATCGCAAGCTCATACATACGCTGATCGCTTAAAAACAATCTGTTCACAAACATGTGAATATAACTCGATAACAGAGGTTGAACAGCTTGTACATGCCCCAACTTGGGTTCATTCGACTTGATCAAAGTGAATATTTCACTTTGGACCCGATTCAGATCTGTCTGATAAGTAAGCGGCTTACCGTTTAAAGCCAGCATGTCAAACCAATGTTTTCGCACCTTAAATTTTTCATTCAGCTGTATCCAGATCTGTTTCTCGTTACCAAATTCATTGAAGTATAAGCCGTACATATTTTCGCAGAAATCCCGCTTTTCTGCCCATGTAAATCCCGCATTTTCAAGGATACAATCGATATATTCAAAGGCCAGTTTCCATCGTTCATTGATCTCTGTGGATAACTGTATTTTTTGTATGATTAGTTCACTTTCTAGATAGAATAACTCTTCGCTTTTTTCCATGCAAAGTGGAGTATACCGTTCGATTTCACGTATATAGGTATCATAGGAGAGTGTCGCTATCTGTTCGTTTTCTAAGAGATCGCTCAGATTAGCGTTCAAACAAGATATCACTTGTTGATAAGCCTGATGGTCAAACAGCTCCACACGGAATCTGATGTGTGGGCTGGGATCATCGTAACGTATAAAAAACCACTTTTTCACAATCTTTTCCTGTTTGAGCGTTGCGATTATTGCAGGTATATAATCCCTTAAAAGGCTGTCGGCCATGCTGTGACCGCAAAAGATTTTTGCGTACAGCCAGCTACTCCCCAAAGGAAAATTTCGTCTGAGCCCACTCGCTGCCGGAGGGGTAGGATCATGTTGTATTATTGCAGTGGAATGGAAGGGGATGATCAGTTCATTTGCATAAGACTGCCCAGCGAGATCTTTGACTGGCGACTGATAATGGTCAAGCAAGTTTTCGGTCAAGATAATGCTGTTCTTGGCCAGCTCTTCGAATAGTATCTCGATGCAGAGACTATTTTCCAGATTAAGCAGTAATTCATTGTCGCCGTTGGTCAGGACAACATGGACAGGCAAGCTATGCTTTTGTCTGATTTCAGCTAGGAGCAATCTCTTTTCCGAGGCTGTTTTGTGCTGCGTCAAGATCTTGGGAAGCCGCCATTGCTCACGACTGAGTATAATATTTTTATAGCTCACCCGCGGTAGTCGAGGCTGATCTTTCAATATACCCCAGTTCCAGGCAATATCCAGACGATGCTGCTGAAATTGAAAATCCGACAAAAACTTGTACAAATTCATGCCATCGGAAAAATCATGGGCCGAGGTCAACCGCGGCTCAATAATCTGTTTCAAAGTTTTAGACCACAGGTACAATTTTCCAGCTTTTGCAAATATGTACAGATCATTGAGGGCAACCTGCTTTTCGACCGGGCTCGATCCTGCAGTCAAGCGGATTGTTAGTCTACGGATATCAGGTCGCTGTAGGATATTGCCAAGGCGAGCGTCCGGTAAATAAGCGATTTCCGCCAATTGTGTCGTCCCATAGCATTCCTGTTCCTTAGCGGCAGATTGATGCAATGCCGCGGATAGGTTCGCATCCATATAAGCAAATCGGGCTAGCAGATTGCCAGATGATGAACCACCCAGATTTCCCAGATGAAAGAACATTTCTGCCTCCGTTTCCTTCTGTAGTAGATTCCCAAAAGCATAAAAAGACTTCGGAATAAGCTGATCCGGCACTGTCCCAATACCCTGTAGGTCATTATCATTAATACTTATCTCCGAGAAATTGTTCGTTGCGCTCTCCAGGAATTTCTCCATGACGAATTGCTGATAACGATGCGGTTTGTCCGGTCCAGCTATTGGATGGATAGCGTTTAAATCAGCCAATATCTCATCCATCATGCGATAGGTACTTTCATTGTTGCCATAACCTATGCCGGCATCCACATCGAGCGCATGCAAAAGTGAAATCATACGGTCCCCATATCGTTCCTCAAAAGCCCTGCTGAATCGTTCAAAATCTGCCATTGGGCGAGGGTCATTCAGTACCAATAAGTTTTGGAACTGCTTCTCCAACCTGTTAACCACCGCTCGCGGTATCTGGTTTTCCGCCATTCCGAGCAACAAGTCCCCCTGAATCAACTTGTGAAAATCCAAGGTCGAAAAATGCGTTTTAAGCTGTTCCGCCAACTGATCATTAGCCTGTTGTAATTGGGTATTCCCCTGCAAAGCCTTTGCGACCAACAGCATTGTTGGCAAATACGTATTCTTTGTTTCCACCTTGCTTAGTACCCGGATGAGCTGCTCAAGGTAAACCCCGCCAATTACATCGAGCTGCAGTTCAGAGGATATCAGCCCGAGCTGCAACAGCTTATGAATATATTGAGTAGCCTGTTCCATTGTGGCACCACAGTCTTGTAGCGAAGTGAGTAACGTGTTATAGCTCACCTTACCCTGACTTTGATTAACTAATGTCAATATCCGATCTAGTACCGGAGTAGTACGTACCTGTTTTAATGTATTTTTACCATCCGTCTGTTGATAGTATTTATACCAATTGCCCTGCCGATAAATTGTCGCATTGCTATGATAACTTAGTGCTTTTATAATTTCGGGATCATGTGAGATCAGTTCAATTATCTCCATCAAACTTTTGGTATCTAGCCGCAGCATAGCCCGATCCGTTAGGTCTCTGGTCAGCGCAAGCCTCGCCTCATTATCCTTGCCGATACTTCCTAATGAAACGCCTGCAAATAGCCCGAATGGCGTGCTGCGGGTGGCCATTCGGATCGTATATTTAAAAAGCGTACTAAGGGCTTTACGCTGTGGTTCATTATCCTCAACCAACCATTTATCTACCTCGTTCAGAAAAGCCGGACTAGCCAGATAGACGGCATCCCGCAGACGGCGGTCTTGATAGATATCACGTAGTTGCGATAGGATCGCATCGCTATCCGACAGCTCCATCAGTTTAGTAATTTGTTCCAGATTCAACAGGGGAGAGCGGAGTAGGAAATAATCGTCGTTAGTGAACGCAGTCATGGGCAACGATCAACACATGTTAAACAGCTCAGCGATGCATTCTCGAAACATCTCTGGCGATATCGGTTTTTGGAGGGCATAGTGGCTACGCTCTTTTACAAATGAAGGATAATCCCTTTTGGAGATCGCCGAGGTAACGATCAAAAATGGTATTCCGGCAATATATTCCTCCAAAGTCTCTATGATTCCTCCACTGACGACCAAGTCTAAGAAAAGAATATCCGTAGCGCGCAGATCGATGGCAAAACGGGCTGGATCCTCAATATCCCTAATCGTACCGGTAATGGAAAAACTAGGGAACATCCGAATATATTCGCTTATTTTCTTTATTGCCAATGGTTCGTCTTCGATAATAAGACATTTGAGGTTGTGTGGCATATAAACAGGGGCTAATATGAAATTCTGGATTAAAAAATGTTGTGAAAGTGCCTACCAGTTCACTTCCACAACGCACCCTACTATAAAATTATTCTTGATGATGTTACAGTTCTGATCGTCCCTCTTACCTGATCTCCATCAGCGCTTGTAAACGAAACTGGTTCTAGAACAGCTATTGTCTGTACATCCAGTGCAAAATCTTCAGCTGTGAAATTTTCAATATAGTCCATAATTTTGTTTTGAATCTGATACAAATGTGTTTTTTACGTAGAGAAAGAGAAAAAGATATCGATAGAATTGGAAATGGACTGGACGAACATAAATCTCGGTCCGACAAAAAAATACGCGAGTACAATCCACATCGGTATATAGGTCCATTTTTTTATCGTAACGAATTGTATTTTCATCGAAAAACCAGGTCATCCACGCATAGAAAATATTAAGTTAGCGCTACGATTTACAAATCGTTATGGAAATAGAATTGAATTATATATCATATGAGCAATCAAATAAAGTTGGAGCAATTATCAGCAATAATGGACGTGCTGAAGTTGGCGGAGAAATTAAAGTTCGAACTAAGACATAGCTGGTTGTCCAATGGACGTCAGGAAAGTGTTGCCGAGCATACCTGGCGGATGTCATTGATGGCTATTTTGATAGAGCCGCAATCCGGAGATCAAAAAGATTAAACAGCAAAATGAAGAAAAGGCCATCCTTAGGATTAGGGAAATGCTTGCGACAAGTACTGGGCAAGAGCTGTATGATCTTTTTTATGAATTTGAAGAGAAGAAAACTTTTGAAGCAAAGGTGGCCAACGCTATTGATAAATTAGAGGTTCAGTTACAACATAACCATGCTGATATCGCTACCTGGGAGGAAGTCGAATATGATCTATCTTTTGTGATCGGCAAACATGTCCAATTTGACCAAACTTTTATCCTATTAAAGGATTTAATAGAGCAGCAAGCATCACAAAAATTGGAAGCGGCCGGATTGAATGTTACGGAGATTCGCAACCGTGCGATTTCGACTTTCAGCTAAGGGAGATATTCCGGGTGAGTCAGATCTTAACTTATCCCTGCCTATTTTCACCAGTGTACCATAGACCACAGGTACTACAGCACTAGTGCCTAGTCCTATAAAGAAATAACTTTTAAATTCGACAGAATCGCAATTTGACCCGATGAAATGAGCCTCTTGGGATTGTAAGCGCATTTTATGTTACCTATCTTCGTCCTGAGCTAATACCTATTTGTTAAAGTAAGAGATAAAGAAGAGAGCGTAAGCTATTTATACTTGTACGGTTTCCCGTAAGCTATAGTTTTTTTGACTAGCTATCTTAGCCTTAAATACGATGTAATCATCTAGGTAGATAATATTGATAAACATATTAGTTCAAAATAAATAACTGTGTTCGGCTTGGGTATTAACCTTGCCCGATTGAAAAGTATAATGCCATGATAGTAACAACAACCAATTCCATTGAAGGGAGGGAGATTTCACGATATTATGATCCAATAGCTGCCAATGTAGTTATCGGTACTACTATCTTTAGGGATATAGGGGCGAGCTATGTGGACTTCTTTGGAGGCCGTTCCAGCAGCTATGAAAAGAAGATGCAGGAAATATCTAAAAATATTTTCTAGAGGTTTTGTCGATGTTCACAATTGTTTTTGCGAGAATTATCTACTTGTAATAAATAATTAAAGCGATAGAGGATATGAAAATTACAAGCCATCAATTTATAAAATCAAATCCGATAATAGAGACCGATGAAAAGTTGATATTAGGAACAATTCATCCTCACGATGTCAGTTCTTTTAAGCTTCCGTTTTTTTATGGAAATCGAAATAGCCTTTGGAAAATCTTTAGAGATATATTTCCGAAAGACCTGCCTCAAGATTATTCGGTAGATGATATCAAAAGACTTCTATCAAAAAGAAAAATTGGCATCAGTGATACTGTTCTTCAATGTGAAAGGATAACCAATAGCGCTTTAGATAGAGACTTTCGATTCATTCAACTTAATGATGGTTTGGTCAACGAAATTAAAGAATCTAAGATAATACAAATTTACTGCACTAGCGGTTTTGGAAAAAATAATGCATTCCGTTTATTTTATGTAGATATTTTAGGACTTAATCTGACCAAGGAAATAAGGCAAAACAAGTCCGTTATTCTCCCCAAAGAAATCTTTGGTAGAGAAGTCACTATGTCAATATTACCGTCTCCTTCAGGTGCCGCTAATATTGCACTGTCCAAAAGTATCGGCTATAAAAAAAGTTTATATTTCAATAGTCTCTCAACAACGCCTGTATATGATTATAAAGTGAGTTTATATACTGAGATATTTCAACAATGTTTATCTAAAAATTAAAAACAATAAATAATGACAGCATTAATATCTACAATAATATTAAATGAAAGCACTAATGCGAAGGAATTTCTAAGGAATAATATAATTCATCAGGATCAGTTTGATGGCGTAATATCAGCTATTGGGAATTTTGTCTCTAATGATTTAGAATCTGAATATGCTCATAACACAATAACTTTATTAGGTACCAGAGGAAGTGGAAAGACCTCCTTTCTATTGAGTTTGAGAGATTATTTCGGATGTGAAAATAAAAAAAAAGATGGAGTAGAGACACATAAGGCATTACAGGTTTTAGATATAATTGACCCCACATTGATCGAGGAAAAAGGGCATGTTTTTCTAAATCTAATAGCAGCAGTTTGCGATTTAGTCGAAAATCACTTTACTTCTTCAAGATGCAATCCTGATAAATATGTTAGGGAAACCGAAAAAGATTGGAAAAATAGTGTTACCACTTTAGCAGCTGGTCTTCCTTCAATAGATCATCTTGCTCGGGACTCCGAGTTCTCTTGGCAAGATCCTGAGTATGTAATGGAAAATGAGCTGAGAGCGGTAGGAGCAGCTCAAAACTTAAGAAAGAATTTTAATAAGTTTCTAGCTAAATCACTTAAAATTTTAGACAAAAAGGCTTTTTTAATTCTTTTCGATGATATCGATGTTGATTCGTCAAAAGGTTATGCAGTACTTGAAACGATAAGAAAATATTTTACGACGGGCAAGATCGTTACAGTTTTAAGTGGTGATTTTAAATTGTACAATTCGTTAATAAGACAAAGTAAGTGGAAAAATTTTGGAGGGGAGATTCTTCGCTACGAGGCTTCTAAAGAATACGAAGCCAATTCAAATAGTCGTAGGATTTACTATTATGATGACATGGTAACAGATTTGACGTCCCAATATCTGTTAAAAATAATGCAACCTCAATATCGATTTCAACTTGAAACAGTATATAGTGCTATTAATTCCGCGAAAAAGCCGAATATTAATTTAGGAGTTGATAAAGAGGGTGAATTTCTTCCTTTGGAAAAAGCGCTTCAAAAGATATTTGCTCAGATAGGAATAAATAATGATTACCAATTAGAAAGTCAAAAACATTTTTTACTAAATCAACCATTACGTACTATAGTACATTTCCTACAAAGAATTATTAAGGCTATTAATACGGACGATGTTGTGTTGAATCACAATGCAAATATAGCATCGGTCCTCTTGGCAGATCTGTATGAGAAAAATATTAATATTGAATTACTTGCTAATTCTCCGAAGTTTATAAATATAGAAATCCTTAAGCTCTTAGTTCGAGAGAAACAAATTAAAGAATTATACCAGGTAAGTCCCACGTCTTCGGATAACAGCTTAAATGCTGGGGTATTTTCTCTTAATATTTTGTTTTCGAATGCAATTATTAAATATAGGTTTTTAATATTTGACTATTTTGTACGCATTTCTTACTTAAGGAATATAATTGATTACTATTCGGATAACATTAGTCTTGACAGAGGTTTAATAAAAGAAAGTGGGGTGCTAAATGATTTGGTATTAAGGGATATAATGAACTCTCTTCAAATTTATCATTTCGCTAAGAATAGTAAGCAAAGTGATCTCTTCTCTTTAATCAATCTGCCAGGTCTTAAAGCAAAAGCTAAGCAACGAAACACAGAACAGCGTTTAGATTCAGTTTTCAACGACATATCAGTATCAGATGCTCAAAGAGTTTTGGGATATATGCCTTGTTTGGCTGGAGATTATCTTTATTCAAAAGAGAGCAAATTGTTTTATTCTATATATACTTTGCTCTCATCGATTGGAGAATTGCTAAAAAGGTATGATCTTTCCAAAGATGGAAATATTAATTTAAAGCTTGCCTTCACCGAATTGTCACAAATAAGGTATTATTCTATACAAGGGAAAGCCCCCAATGAGAGGAATATACCTAAAAATGAAAATGAGTTAGATGATATTGATGAAGTTGCAGACACATCCGAGAATCAAGATACTTCTATTGATGCATTAACTGATAGTACTATTAAGTGGATGGAGGAATTTAAAGATAACCGACTATCTATCCATTTACTGGGAAAAAGTTTTACCCGTTTTTATGTTGGTATTTCAAATTTGATGAATTCACATAAAGAGGAAGACTTAGGAAGACTATTCCATTTGTGTGTATTGAGTTTCATGAATTCTGTTTTAATAGAAGAGGTAAGAGAAAATTTATCATCCAATAGTTATGGTATTTCTGACTTAAATCATAGTAATATAGTTGGATCGGAACGAACTTTTATTGAAAATCTAAAGAAAGTGATTGAGAGTAGGGCGAAAGCAGGATTTGTTTATACAGATGGTTTGCCTTTTTCTTGTTGGATTTTGAAATGTCCAATTCTTCTTGCTTACTTGGATTACTCTAACGAGAGATTGATAAACAGTTTGAGCGAATTTTATGAAAGCAGTGGCTTAATCATGAGTGAATTCAATATTTATGATTTATTAACTAAAGTTTCATTATCAATTAATGAGTCCAAAGTAAAAAAAGCTGATAACAATATTGATCACTGGAAAACTGATGGATCATTTGCTAGTAAGTTGAGGTATGCGGAACTTATTAAACTGTTAGAAGACGATGAATTTGATATGACACTGTTTAAAAATATTGACTTGTCTCAAAACACTTCTAATAATGTATTTATTAGAGAGAGACTACCTCTCTTTAAAACATCTACACAGATTAGAAATTTTAGGAAATATCTTAAAGAGGAAGGTTACTTTACGAAATAATTTATGTTAAAATATCTTTTTGATGATATCGAGTCTTTAGAAAAATATTACTCGAATGAATTTACAGATTTAAAGCATATTGGATTGAATTCTTTTTTAAAGAAAAGAGACGAAAATCGTAACCTGCCTGACCATTACTATAGACTTGAAAAAGAGGAACTTTTTAAAGGCGTAAATCATATTGGAGATTTTTTTTTGGTATCTATTCCTAACATGGCGGATAGATTTCTTTCTATTGAAAGACATAATCTTGTTGTTAGAAGTGAGGAGTTTTTCAATTGGCAAGAGTGTATTTGCCATATTTCTCCATTAGTGTTTATTGCTCATAAATTAGAGCCTTATTTGGAAAACCAATATAATGACTGGACATTGGTTAGATCTTTCTTTGAAAAATATATTTTATCTAACACCCAGAATACTTGCTTGCTCAGACCCAATATTATTCAATTAAACGCCAAATCGAAAAATTGGGGAGGCCTTCATGATTTGCATATTCATTTAAACGGCACACTTGAAACAGATATAGTTTGGCAAGATTTATTATCACAGCCAAATAAAATTCATAGAGAATTAAAAAGATCTTTTATTAACAAGGATAAGGTTTTAGAGCAACTGAAGCAAGAATCGTTTCTATTGACTCCAGGAAAATACACGCATTTATTAAAGATTGCTGGTCGGTTACGACAATACTTTTTTATGTATTGTAACCGTTCTGAATTGCTTTTGACTTTTGAAAGTAAAGAAGATTTGCTAAATCAGATATTGGATGAGAGCACTAACTATTTTGATGATTATCAAGTTTCTCACCCTTTTCTTTATTATATCGATAGCCATGATAAAAAGTATAGGTATCCCCATTCAATAGAATGCTTGATGTACGTTCTTTTATTAAAAGAAATAAAGAAAAGCAAGGATGATGTATTATCTTCCATGTTTCACTTTTATAATTTAATTCTGGGATTAACAAATAGATTATTAGTGCAGCAAAGGCATCAAAAAGGGTTTGAGCAATTTCAAAAGATAACATTAAATGATATCCGTAGATTTAGTGAATCTACATACTTTAGACGTTTTCACCAATTAAGTGGCAATAACGAAAATGATATAAAGTTTATCGAAGGGAGGATTGCTCCTAAAAACAATGAGAAAGAATTACGCTTACTATTGAAAAGCATTACTGAAGGATGGGATAAGTTTATTAAATTTAAACAGGGCTTGTCAAAAGATTCTATCTTAAAGTTAATAGTTCATTTTATAAAAACCAAAGAAGATACATCAACTCCATGGACATTCAGGTTTGAGAAACTCCGAAAAAGTTTGCTTGCTCAAGCTCATGTTTTGAAATTATATTTGGATAAAAACAATAACTCTGAAGGGGTTTCTATTGTTGGGATTGATGCAGCATCCAGTGAGTTTGATACCCCTCCGGAGGTATTTGCTCCCATATTCAGAATACTTAGGAGAGCGGGAGTAAAGCACTTTACATTTCATGCTGGCGAAGATTTTCATCATATTTTAAGCGGTATACGGGCAATTTACGAAGCAATAGAATTTTGCGGATTAAAGAATGGAGATCGGATAGGGCATGCGACAGCTTCTGGTCTGTCAACAAAACTTTGGTGTAAGGAAGTTGGTAACCAAATTTATATAAGGAAAGGAGATTATTTAGACGATTTAGTTTTCGCTTATCATTTTATCGTTTTATTAGACATTGAAGAACTGAAATCTCAACTACCGCATTTAGTGACTAAAATCCAAGGTTTGGTGCTCGATATATACAAAAAATTCTATGCTATTGGAATTATAGAGCAAGCTTGGTTATTAAGAGCCGCATGTCCCTTACATATGGAAGAAGGTACATATTGTCTACATGGAAATTTTAGTTCAGATGAATATTCTTACTCAGGAAGTCTTAAACGAAAGTATATCCAAGCCGAGGAAATACATAGTATGTACCATACAAACGATATCAAGAAGAATCGTGATGTCGTACTAAGTGTAAATCCAATTGAGTTTTTTTCCGACTATGGGTTAGAACTTATGCAAAAAGCATTGCTGAAATATATGAATAAAAAGGAAATTATCATTGAAACACTTCCTACAAGTAATGTACGTATTGGAATCCATAAAGATTTCAGTACATATCATTTATATAATTGGATTAAATGGAAAAAGGAGGGAGAAAGTATACCTCCAATTGTCATTGGAACAGATGATGCAGGGATATTTGCAACAAATATCTATAATGAATATGCGAGCGTTTATCTGATGCTAATTCAACATCATCACCTATCTCATTCGGAAGCTATAGAGATAATTTCAGAGATCAATGAAAACAGTTTAGTTTACCGTTTTACTTAGCGATAAAATCGATGACTGATCCTTTATCATTTATTGTTTTCTACCAAGAGGGCGTTCGGGGCAGAAAAGCCAATTTAGTAAAAGAAATATCCGTTAGAGAGGTGTTAACAGATATTTACCAAGGAAAATATAGGAAAGATATTGATGCACTTAGAACGCTCTTATCTAATGGCCATAAAAAAACATATAAAGAAGAAAAGAAGAGTTTACCTGCAATAACATTTGCTGCAACGTTTCATTTAAATAGAAGTACCAATAATCTCAATAGCTATACGGGATTACTCGTACTTGATATTGATGATTTAGATAGTGAAGATCAAGTTGTAGGGATTGAGAATATACTACGCAATGACAAGTATGTAATATCCTGTTGGCGTTCTCCGTCCAATCTTGGATTAAAAGGACTTGTATATTTAGAATATAAAGTAGATTTTCCTTTAGAACAAGCGGCTTATTTTCATCAAAGTGCTTTTAGTGAAGTGGAAAGCTATTTTTATAGTACTTACGGAATAGTTTTGGACGACTCGGGAAAGGATGTGGTTAGGACATGTTTTTTCTCTTACGATAGTAGGCTTTCATACAATAGAAATTTTGAAAGGTTTCCGATTATATTAATGCCAACTGTCAAAGTAAAATCCCCCAAAAGAAAAATTACTTCAAATGCAGATTTAATAGTAGAGGCCGATATACTCTGTAATCCAAAAAATAGAAACAGGTCATGGCACAGAAAAGAAATAAGTAATATGATTCGGTTTTTAAAGAAGCGAAATCTATCAATTACAACCTCATATAACGATTGGGAGATTGTCGCCAGAACAATTGCTTGTTGTTTTACTTTTAATATTGGATTTAAGTATTTTCAGGCGATCAGTATGCAGGATGCAACAAAATATGATAAAGGCGAGTGTGAAAGTTTTCTAAAAGCAAGGTATTTAGACACTAGAGAGGAGTTTTCTTTTGCAACAATTTTGTACTTAGCTAACAAAATAGGCTACCAAGATAGAGGAGTAGACCCTAATCGAAGAAAGATTAACAATATAATAAAGTATTTAGCAAAAAATCAATTATCAATTACATTCTCATTTAATGAATGGGAGAAAGTTGGAAAGGCAATTGTAGAAACATTCGATTATGATATTGGTGTGAAGTATTTTAAACTACTTAGCCAACAGGACCCAGGTAAATATAATGATAGACATTGTGAAATTTTTTTAAAACATCTATATTTAAATAACTATGAAGGATATTCCTTTAATATAATAATTGAACTCGCTTATAAGAAAGGTTATAAAGGGAGTGGTGAAGTACCAAAGATGGCTTCCGAATTAAGTGAGGGGCAAGTCGTAAGTATTAACAGTGTTTTTGAGTCAAACAATGTTTAGGATGGCGAAACTAGCTGAGTATAAATTGTCGGGTACTTCCCACTCTTCTTTTCAATTCTCTGAGTGCTACAATTATGAAGCAATTTTTAACATATTATGTAAACTTAGATGTAAAGTTGCTTTCAAGAGGAATGCGAAACATTATTATTTTGATCACATTAAAGGAGAAAAGTGTAAGGAAAACAAAGAAGATCTATTTCTAATGTCGCTTTTTCCTCCGAGAAGAAAGTGGTTGAAACTTGATCCAAACTTGAGAAATAACAAAAATAGATTACCAAAAACATCAACGGAAAGAAACCTGATCAGTTTGAAGTTAACTGTTGAATATTATAAGAAGCGAGAACCTTCATCAGAATTTTTGAAAAAATTAGATGTTTATATAGCAAGTATTTGCGAACATTTTCAAAGTGGTGATATATTGTTAAATAAGCCAAATGTTATACCCGTTTTAAAAAAGGAGGATGATGGATTTAAAATATGTCGACCGTTGTCTATTTATAGTTTAACAGATAAAATTATTTTATCAATTGCGAACAAATATGCAGTTAAAATTTTTGACGAGATATTTAAGGATTGTGGATATGCTTTTAGAGCAGTTAGGGAATTTCCAGAAGGAGATAGGTCGCCAAATCATATTGATGCATTTAAGAAGATTATTGATTTTAGAACAAAACACTCAGATAAAGTAATTTGGGGTGCAGAATGTGACATGTGTAAATTCTTTGACACTGTTAATCATTCTTTTGTGATCAAAAGATTCGATCAGTTTGTAAAACAGAAGTACTTTAGAAAATTTGGAATAGAAGACTTGCGTCTTTTGAGGCATATTTTGAAAGAGTATTTAAAATCATATAATTTTAATAAGGATGTTCGTTCTCTGAGTAGTAATCAGGAGTATTTCAGAGATTTTAAGATTGAAAATGGGAGATTTGATTGGGTTGAAAAGGAATTTCTAGAAAATGATTTTTATAAAGATCTAAATAAGACAAGAATAGGGATTCCACAAGGAGGAGCTTTGTCAGGTTTTATTGCAAATATATTACTTCATGATGCGGACTGTAAGGTAATTAAACATCTAGATGAAAATTCATTATATCTACGTTTTTGCGATGACATGATTATCTTGAGTACTGATAGAAACATTTGCGAGAAAAGTTATGGTGCATATATTAATTCATTAACAAAATACAAGCTAGTAGTTCACCCTCATGTAGGGCCAGACTTCAAGAATCTTGTTGAATTTTGGTCTAGTAAATCAAAACTATGCTATAAATGGACTTCTGATGACACGAAAAACACATTTTGGGTTGGTTTTGTAGGACTAGAGATTAACTATTTCGGAGATATTCGAATTCGCAGATCTACTTTAAAAAAAGAGCTTAAAAAACAGGCTGATTTGATGTTAGAGATGAAAAGAATTCTTAAAAATGTTAAGAGAAAGAGCTCTCCTTCTTCTATTTTAGGTTCACTTCAGAAAAGAATGGTATCTATGTCAGTAGGAAGGGTAGATCTCTGGAACTACAAGTCCTATCCAAATGAAATGTCATGGGCTAAAGGTTTTAAAATATTGAATGATAATATTCATTCTCGAAGGCAATTGAAAAGTTTAGACCGCAGTCGAAGCTTGAAAATTCATAAACTAATGAAATTTATAGAGAAAAAATATAGAGAAGACCAAACTACCAAAGTAGACGATACAACCGACAAAGATGAAGAAAGAAGCTTTCAAATTAAACACTATGGGAAACCTTACAGCTATTATTATAATACTTTAAAGAAGTGAAAAATGCATAATCTGTTAGGAAGAGTTTTATATAGCTTATTTATTAGTGATTTCTAAATTATAGGAAATTATATATAATTGATTCCAATAAAAAATATTATTGATGGAAAATTCAAAAACTACATACACACCAAATCAAGAGAATTTGACTGAAGAAACTTTAGAGTTTGAAGTTTATCATTATTGTGATGAATTTGGGAAGCCCGTATTTTTAACAAAAGAAGTTTATAAGAAAGAAAAAAGAATTGTGTTTTTTCCCTATGTGTATATCGGTTATTCCGGGCCAAGCCTATCGCTTGAATATGGGCCACCCGTATCGGTGATTACGGGCCAACAATTATAAGATTATTTTTTCA